>NZ_NRTA01000222.1 GCF_002286735.1 Leptolyngbya sp. BC1307 | reverse complement strand
TAGAGCAGGTACTAAACCAAAAGGATTGGCAGGCAGGATGGTCTAAGAAGCCAACGCCTGGGGTAATGCTCAGGATATGCAGACGTAGACCCGATAGTACGGAATAAAGAACCTTTAGTCAGAGTAAAGACGATGACACACTCAGTGATGGGTAGTGATGAATGGGCAGCCATCGACTGGAAAACAGTCGAGAAAATGGTCTA
>NZ_NRTA01000221.1 GCF_002286735.1 Leptolyngbya sp. BC1307 | reverse complement strand
CTGGCTTAGCGCTAGACTCATTCGTCTCTTCGACTGTACCTCCACCCGCCTACGCTCTGTCATTTTATCGCCTACCCTCTTGACATTTAATAGTTGGAATTTGGAATTGCTGGCAGCACAGCGTAAGTCCCGGTGAGCTGTGCAGTTTCAAAGCTAATCACTAAACGCAGCTTGCCAAAGCGGGGAATTCGGCAGCAGAAGGTAAAA
>NZ_NRTA01000220.1 GCF_002286735.1 Leptolyngbya sp. BC1307 | reverse complement strand
CTTTTCATTCTTCTGTTACAACAGATTTCTCGCCCTTTGACCACTCATCGTTACTTTCCTCAATAATGCTACTTACCAGCGGTTATTGAGCTATTGCCCCGATAGTACGGAATGAAGAACCTTTAGTCAGAGTAAAGACGATGACACACTCAGTGATGGGTAGTGATGAATGGGCAGCCATCGACTGGAAAACAGTCGAGAAAATGGTCTA
>NZ_NRTA01000219.1 GCF_002286735.1 Leptolyngbya sp. BC1307 | reverse complement strand
CAGACCCATGCCCTGCGACAACAGGGACACCAAATTAAAGACATCGCCCATCACCTGGGCATCGGTAAACGGACTGTCTACACCTATCTCTCGCATCTCACCTTCCCAGAATGGCAGCCCTCTATCCGACAACGCAGCAGTTATTTACTTGAGTGTTGTGCTCTGACGGTAGAAAAATAATTGAGGCGTTATCTAGCGAGTCATGCAGGCACCCCCTTATTCTGCTTGTCAAACAATTT
>NZ_NRTA01000218.1 GCF_002286735.1 Leptolyngbya sp. BC1307 | reverse complement strand
GCAGCCGTACTGTTGAGGAGCCGTGTGCGGTTAACATCGCAAGCACGGTTTTGCACGGGAGGGTGACAGGGTGACCTGTCACTCGACCCCAACGATTCAAGAAAAACTGTAGTGTGCTGAGGTAGGGAGCGCCCAAACTGCGACGCAGAAAGAAATAATTGCGCAGCCGTGAGTTGAGGTTCTCGACCATAGAGCTGGCCCTCGGCGTCTCTTCGAGCGCTTTGCCCACCGCCTCCATTA
>NZ_NRTA01000217.1 GCF_002286735.1 Leptolyngbya sp. BC1307 | reverse complement strand
CTTTCTGTTTTTGTTGTAATATCTCATCTAAAGCATCCAATTGAATGGGTGCAATGGCTTCAAAGAAAGCTTGGACAACATACTGCTCAATCGAAGGGCCATGTAAGTGGGCACACATGGGCTCACCGTGACTATTGGACATGGCGCTACAGAGATAACCGCCTATGTATAGGACACTGTTGGCGAACTCCAGAAGCATTGAAAAATCGGTAAGCTGAGGCAGATCTATCGCTATCAGGAAGTGCGATCGCCAAA
>NZ_NRTA01000216.1 GCF_002286735.1 Leptolyngbya sp. BC1307 | reverse complement strand
CTGGCTTAGCGCTAGACTCATTCGTCTCTTCGACTGTACCTCCACCCGCCTACGCTCTGTCATTTTATCGCCTACCCTCTTGACATTTAATAGTTGGGCAAAGCCTGAACATACTGCTGTCTAAGGAATTTTATACTGAGTCTCAAATGTCTTGTGATGGACTATACCTTTTCGGGGGGTTGTCGGGTAGAGAGGTCTCCTTCAATACTTAGGTCTGCTTTGTATTCCCTGTTGCTCTCGCCTTTCGGTTCGAGAGTGTCACAAGATTTG
>NZ_NRTA01000215.1 GCF_002286735.1 Leptolyngbya sp. BC1307 | reverse complement strand
ATCCGACCATTCGTAAGCTGAGAAAGGCACTGCACAATCAGCGTGATCAACTGCTGGACTTTGCCGGTGTCCTTGACCAGAAACTGGCAGTCATCGCCGAATCGTTTGAGCTACCGTTACAGGCAGTGCGGGAGGTCTGCCTGCTACACCGGAAACATAAGACATCCAATCCTTATTGGGTACGGTGGAACCAGTTGCATAGCCAGCTATCTAGCAAATTTCATGGGGTAATGGAGGCGGTGGGCAAAGCGCTCGAAGAGACGCCGAGGGCCA
>NZ_NRTA01000214.1 GCF_002286735.1 Leptolyngbya sp. BC1307 | reverse complement strand
CCAAGACGCGAGTGTCCCGATTCAAAGCGCTGAAGTCTGCTTGAATCCCCTGTACGACAAGGTTTCATATGACTAGCTATGAGTTAGCCAACAGTATTTGCTCCTTTAAAGCACACCTCTTGCAAGGTTATAGACAGCGGCAAGGGCTTCCTGGTGATTGCCAGGAAGCCCTTGCCTTAAGGGGTGAGGTCGTTAGACTGGAGATCTAGAAGCGGTAGCCAAGACCGGCTACAAAATCGACTCGCTGGTCATCAAGCGGTAGGTAGTTGACTGAAC
>NZ_NRTA01000213.1 GCF_002286735.1 Leptolyngbya sp. BC1307 | reverse complement strand
CAGAAGCTGACTATCCAACAGGTGAAAGCGAACCGTCGAGAGGTCGGGCTGGTCACCCGCGCTCAGGATGTCAAGATTATATGCCAGTGGTTCTCCCCTGATGTCCTTGCCTTGGCTGGCCCGTCTCTAGCGGTGCGTCAAGAGTTATTCGACTTCATTGCAGCCGAACTCCAACAGCGGAAGGGCAAGCAATATCCGACCATTCGTAAGCTGAGAAAGGCACTGCACAATCAGCGTGATCAGCTGCTCTCCTTTGCCGGTGTCCTTGACCAGAAACTAGCAG
>NZ_NRTA01000212.1 GCF_002286735.1 Leptolyngbya sp. BC1307 | reverse complement strand
GCGATGACTGCCAGTTTCTGGTCAAGGACACCGGCAAAGTCCAGCAGTTGATCACGCTGATTGTGCAGTGCCTTTCTCAGCTTACGAATGGTCGGATACTGCTTGCCCTCCCGCTGTTGGAGTTCGGCTGCAATGAAGTCGAATAACTCTTGACGCACCGCTAGAGACGGGCCAGCCAAGGCAAGGACATCATGGGAGAACCACTGGCATATAATCTTGACATCCTGAGCGCGGGTGACCAGCCCGACCTCTCGACGGTTCGCTTTCACCTGTTGGATAGTCAGCTTCTG
>NZ_NRTA01000211.1 GCF_002286735.1 Leptolyngbya sp. BC1307 | reverse complement strand
TTAGTAATGATGTCAGTGGAATGCAGACCACGAACGTATCCTGACCTAGTCGCCTAAACCGGGAAGGAGCAAGGGGAAGTCCGAAAGGGTTAACGCAAGTGAACCGTTGACGAAGCAACGCCCATGTGTCAATCAGTGAAATCAGGCTGAAACACTGAGACCAAAAGGTATGTGGGTAGCCTAGCGGCTCGCCAATCCGCTAGGTGATGGGCCACAATCCCACCGGAGTATAGACGGAACCCGACCCGGATGTATCTCACACACTCGGAACTGCATAAGCCCGATGGATTCTCTGATGTAAGTCAGAGTAGGCAAA
>NZ_NRTA01000210.1 GCF_002286735.1 Leptolyngbya sp. BC1307 | reverse complement strand
TGGGGGGTGTTTCGTGATTCGGCAGCATGGCAACTTACCCTGGCAGGTGCTCAATGAGCTGAATGCAAGCGGCAGTAATGCGACCGGCACAGTGTTATAGGACTTACGCATTGACAGAGCAGGCAGATTATGGGTGGTAGAATAAATCACATCCTCTTAGCCTTCTGGTCAGCATGCGCCAGCGATCAAAACCATCTACAGCCCAGTGTAATAGCCCTCTCTACACCTTATTTCTACTAGCTGAGCCTAAATACGTCAGTTGTGTACGGCTCTCAGAAATCTTGGCAGAGGTAAGCCACGACAGCATCAATCGGTTTTTACTGCGTGAGC
>NZ_NRTA01000209.1 GCF_002286735.1 Leptolyngbya sp. BC1307 | reverse complement strand
AACATCACCGTTAGCGGACTTTCGCTGACGAAACGTTCAAATACTTCTGCCAAAATCATCGTTGAATTGACCTGCTTTTGTGCGGCTACCTCTCCATCATTCAACCGCTAGCAGGGCGGTGGCACGCTTGCTTTAACCAACTTAACGATTGGCGTTTTCGGGACTGATAAGCCAAAGCTCCCTATAGAAAGGGTTACAGAAATTATTAAGCAGCCTTGGAATGACCTTTAGAGGGCTGGTCCAGTAGACCCAAGGCAGCATGGCGGTGAGCACCCAGTTTTGGGTCTCGCTCTGTGCGGTCTCTGCGGCGAGCGCCTGAGTGGCCCATTGCCACC
>NZ_NRTA01000208.1 GCF_002286735.1 Leptolyngbya sp. BC1307 | reverse complement strand
TTTGAGCGCGTTACCCACAGCCTCCATCAACCCATAAAACTTGCCCGATAGCCTGCTATGCAACTGGTTCCACCGTTCCCAATAAGGATTGGATGTCCAGCCCTCTAAAGGTCATTCCAAGGCTGCTTAATAATTTCTGTAACCCTTTCTATAGGGAGCTTTGGCTTATCAGTCCCGAAAACGCCAATCGTTAAGTTGGTTAAAGCAAGCGTGCCACCGCCCTGCTAGCGGTTGAATGATGGAGAGGTAGCCGCACAAAAGCAGGTCAATTCAACGATGATTTTGGCAGAAGTATTTGAACGTTTCGTCAGCGAAAGTCCGCTAACGGTGATGTT
>NZ_NRTA01000207.1 GCF_002286735.1 Leptolyngbya sp. BC1307 | reverse complement strand
GCTGTCCTATGACTGCTTGACCGCCAGAAGTGAGGAGTTGAACAGGCTGAGCCATTGAGTCAGAAGCTATCGTACTAGACCTAAAGATAACTCCTAAGAAACACAAACTAATCAACCTTGAAAAGCCTCGATTGTCGTCCCCATCGCGACAATTGTGTTTCTTTTAGGTTTATCGAACAGCCAGCAGTGCTGTTCGTAAAAGGCTCAGATCTTGCACCAATCTCAATAAGCCGGTTCGGGCAGAGATTTGATGATAATGTCAAAGCCATAATGAGCCGTGATATCAGCGTTTCGCCTGATTTGTTTGAGCATCTGGGCGTGGTTCACAAATGGCTACTTTTGGGTAACACTTGCAGCACAAT
>NZ_NRTA01000206.1 GCF_002286735.1 Leptolyngbya sp. BC1307 | reverse complement strand
CCTTGAGGAAGCGCTTTGGCGATCGCACTTCCTGATAGCGATAGATCTGCCTCAGCTTACCGATTTTTCAATGCTTCTGGAGTTCGCCAACAGTGTCGTATAGAATTGGAGAAATTTTGACAGATAAGGCTGAATCGACTGGTATGAGAAGGGTTGAGGCTCTAAGGTTTGCTTATTACTCAAATCAGATGCCAGTACATATGTTTCATTAAAAGGCTGAAAGCTTTCCTGTGAAGGTGATATAGAGCCTATTAGATCGGTAGTAGCGCCGATGTATAGGACACTGTTGGCTAACTCCGAAAGTAGCAATTAAGCAGGCTCTAGCGCCTTGAATCGAGACACTCTTGTTTTGGCCAGTGGCACTTCCT
>NZ_NRTA01000205.1 GCF_002286735.1 Leptolyngbya sp. BC1307 | reverse complement strand
CCAGCGCACCCAGTTCATCAAGCGCATGGCGCAGTTTGCGCAGCGCGAGCAGATGAAGATCCACCTGGTTTACTATCCGCCTTATCACAGTAAGTACAATCCCATAGAGCGCTGTTGGGCGGCGCTAGAAAACTACTGGAATGGCGCTATCCTCGATACTGTTGAAACGGCCCTACGATGGGCGGCAAACATGACTTGGAATGGCTTCGAGCCCATGGTTGAGCTAGTCGAGGCGACTTATCAGAAGGGTATCAAGGTGACCAAAGATGAGTTAGAGCCGTTTGAGCAACAGTGGCAGCGCTCTGAGACGTTGCCTAAGTGGGATGTGACGATTGTTCCGATATGAACGGTAGATTATTTGTTTGCGAGTCCCT
>NZ_NRTA01000204.1 GCF_002286735.1 Leptolyngbya sp. BC1307 | reverse complement strand
CTTTTCATTCTTCTGTTACAACAGATTTCTCGCCCTTTGACCACTCATCGTTACTTTCCTCAATAATGCTACTTACCAGCGGTTATTGAGCTATTGCCTTTCAAAGTATCTAAAACAAGTTGACTCTAGAAAAGCTGATCTAGAGAACGGTGCCCTAGAGATTAAAAGCTATCAGGAGCTTATAAGTAACCCTAGTGAGCAAGTTATTCGACAATTTAGCGAAAGAGCTATTGCAAACTACATAAATCAAATGCTTGTCCCAGTTACGCCTATGTATAGGACACTGTTGGCTAACTCCGAAAGTAGCAATTAAGCAGGCTCTAGCGCCTTGAATCGAGACACTCTTGTTTTGGCCAGTGGCACTTCCTGGAACCAG
>NZ_NRTA01000203.1 GCF_002286735.1 Leptolyngbya sp. BC1307 | reverse complement strand
CCACCGGAGTATAGACGGAACCCGACCCGGATGTATCTCACACACTCGGAACTGCATAAGCCCGATGGATTCTCTGATGTAAGTCAGAGTAGGCAAACCGTGAGGGATGCACAACTATCCAGCGGGTAAAGGATGCCAGAGAACGCGAAGGCTTGGCGTGGTTCAACGCTAGGTCATACTTTTGACAAGTCTATAAAGCTTCGAAGCACTGTCAGATATAGTCTGAAGGCATCTGCCTTATTCCTAAAGTGTTACCCTAATATCTAGGGTTTTGAACCACGTTGCCCTAGATGAGTCGTTTGCGCCGTCCCCAGGTGATAACGTCTTGTTCCATCTGCCGGTGACCAAGAACTGGCTGTACCAGCTGATGCTGGGGTTGGTGCTGATCTGCCACAGCTCCTATCGGGGCGTGGTTGA
>NZ_NRTA01000202.1 GCF_002286735.1 Leptolyngbya sp. BC1307 | reverse complement strand
GCGTTTTAGCCCATTCAGCGTCGCCTCAAAGCCATGTTCTCCCAACCGGCGGCGGATATTTTCCACTGTTTGGGGCCGACAGTTGAAGGCTTCGGCGATCAACTGGTCTGTCCAGTTCGGCCCTTCGGCATCTGCCTTTAGCAAAATCTGCGCACGACGAACCTTTTGGCTGCTACCGTTCAACCGTTTGATGACTTCGTGCAGTTCACTCTTCTCTGATTCACTCAATCGGACGATGTATCGTTTTTGCATAAAGCCCTCGTTCGCTTTATCCCAATCTCCCCCATTACAACACTCTTGACAACCCTCATTCTTAAACTTGACGCTGCACTAGTTGATTTGCTTTGGCGTTGAGCTGTTGGTAGGTAAGGGTGTGGCCGTCGCAGATGAGTGCGATCACCTCGGGCGACCGGGCAGCTTGAGCTTC
>NZ_NRTA01000201.1 GCF_002286735.1 Leptolyngbya sp. BC1307 | reverse complement strand
CGGCTGTGTCCTGGCGGATTAGGGCTGCTGTGAACTTTACTCCATTTCTCGCTGAACGGCTGATACGTTTCTTCGCAAGCACTGTCCGTTAGTTGGAATTTGGAATTGCTGATAGAAGAGGCTTCACCATCGCGCTGGCTCGTCAGTTTGCATCTGCACCCACAGCGATCGTTCTTTTCTCAAATTGACCATCGTCTGCCGGGCACTTGGATCTTAATTGAATTTTTTAGAGGCAGGCCCCGAGCTGTTGAAATATGCCACCTAGCCAATGGGCCTGATAACGAGGTGAATGACTACAACCGAGAGGTGTTTAATGGCTGTCGGAGGAAGTGAAGTAAAGGCGCAGGACGAAGGAGCGATCGCGCGGAAAAGCGGTCGTACAACCCCCATCGTCAGCACTAAATTAGTATGAGCGGCAGTCGGGAATCGCGCTGCCAAAAGGCAGGTCAGGAACCATCTTGTAGTCCCTGAAGATAGGCTGT
>NZ_NRTA01000200.1 GCF_002286735.1 Leptolyngbya sp. BC1307 | reverse complement strand
TCAACCACGCCCCGATAGGAGCTGTGGCAGATCAGCACCAACCCCAGCATCAGCTGGTACAGCCAGTTCTTGGTCACCGGCAGATGGAACAAGACGTCATCACCTGGGGACGGCACAAACGACTCATCTAGGGCTTGCTGAGCTTTGTCGACCTGCTGGTAAACGAACTTCCGGCTGACCTGGTGCTCTGCTGCTAGATGACTGATGGGGACTGATCGGGAGAGTGCCTGTATGCCAAGATTTTGACGAACTTCCCGGGATAGACTGGCGGCAACGGAAAGGGTTCGGCTCATGGATTGCGATGGCGACGCCCGCTGGAAGCGATCGCGGTGGAAGGAGGTGGGCAACCACTCAGCCTACCTGATTGCTCCCAAAGTGTGACCCCGAATCAAACCACGCCCCTTCAATCACCTCGACCACGAGCGGACACTGCTGGCGGCATCGAGTCGATTGCGGATACTAGAGCCAGCTTCGCCATCTGGCACACTGTAGAAACG
>NZ_NRTA01000199.1 GCF_002286735.1 Leptolyngbya sp. BC1307 | reverse complement strand
GACTTAGGATCGTGCATAGACTGAATGAAAGACACGCTTTGACCAGCTTCCAAAGATCTTGAGGCTTGTTGCCAATGCGTCTCATATTCGTCTTTAGGGACTCGCAAACAAATAATCTACCGTTCATATCGGAACAATCGTCACATCCCACTTAGGCAACGTCTCAGAGCGCTGCCACTGTTGCTCAAACGGCTCTAACTCATCTTTGGTCACCTTGACACCCTTCGGATAAGTCGCCTCGACTAGCTCAACCATGGGCTCGAAGCCATTCCAAGTCATGTTTGCCGCCCATCGTAAGGCTGTTTCAACGGTATCGAGGATAGCGCCATGCCAGTAGTTTTCTAGCGCCGCCCAACAGCGCTCTATCGGATTGTACTTGCTGTGATAAGGCGGATAGTAAACCAGGCGGATCTTCATCTGCTCGCGCTGCGCAAACTGCGCCATGCGCTTGATGAACTGGGTGCGCTGGCTTTTGACGGCAGGCCCATTGTCTAGGTCAATGAC
>NZ_NRTA01000198.1 GCF_002286735.1 Leptolyngbya sp. BC1307 | reverse complement strand
CAACGCAACACTCAGTACCTGGTGCCTGACCATAGCTTCCAGGACTAGGACTTTCACCTAGCTAACAAAGCCGAGCTTTGCTCGGCGCACATGCAAATAACCCCATATTCAACGTCCAATCCAATGCTACCCGCAGGCATCAGATGAGCCGATCAATCACCGAAGCAACTAACCTAGTGCAGCGTCAAGTTTAAGAATGAGGGTTGTCAAGAGTGTTGTAATGGGGGAGATTGGGATAAAGCGAACGAGGGCTTTATGCAAAAACGATACATCGTCCGATTGAGTGAATCAGAGAAGAGTGAACTGCACGAAGTCATCAAACGGTTGAACGGTAGCAGCCAAAAGGTTCGTCGTGCGCAGATTTTGCTAAAGGCAGATGCCGAAGGGCCGAACTGGACAGACCAGTTGATCGCCGAAGCCTTCAACTGTCGGCCCCAAACAGTGGAAAATATCCGCCGCCGGTTGGGAGAACATGGCTTTGAGGCGACGCTGAATGGGCTAAAACGC
>NZ_NRTA01000197.1 GCF_002286735.1 Leptolyngbya sp. BC1307 | reverse complement strand
GGCATCGGACTCGATTGAATTTGCATGAGTACGATACAGGGCTCTGGGCTTCGCCGCAGAGCTTTTTCTATCCGCCTGGCCAATGTGCTATTTGTTATTTGACTAGAAGCTCAGCTTTTCCCGCCTTGAGTTGATACCCCTCGTATCAACCCGCTCCCTCCTGTCAGTGTATCAACCCGCTCCCTCCTGTCAGTCGGCGTTTGACCGCTACTGTGCCGAAACCCCTCATGCACTCGAATGCCGAAGCTATGACTGTTAACGTGCTGGGCTGTAAGACTTGGCTTCTCACGCTGCTCGGGCGTTCGAGTCATCACCAAGCAGTAAAGCAAACTAAAGGCTAAAACCCCAACTATATGGAGGCTTTAGCCTTTGTGATTAGGAACTCATACTTTATTCCTTGTCGCAATCACCCGCCTTCAATCACCTCGACCACGAGCGGACACTGCTGGCGGCATCGAGTCGATTGCGGATACTAGAGCCAGCTTCGCCATCTGGCACACTGTAGAAACG
>NZ_NRTA01000196.1 GCF_002286735.1 Leptolyngbya sp. BC1307 | reverse complement strand
CTTTTCATTCTTCTGTTACAACAGATTTCTCGCCCTTTGACCACTCATCGTTACTTTCCTCAATAATGCTACTTACCAGCGGTTATTGAGCTATTGCGATTTATGATCAATTTGATACTGGTGCGATCAATTTGTCTGTGGTTATTACGAGTGGATGAGGAAAGCCCTCGATTGGTATCGAGATGAGTACCTTGCTGAAGGGTGAGAGGTGGTTGGCGGTTACAAATGATATGAGAGGTTAGCTGTAAACTCTGAAGCGAAACAAGTTTACGTTAACGGCCTATGTTGCAATGTTTATCGGTTACTTGAAAACGCTTTAAGGTTTCTTATGAACGCTAAAAGGATATTGGCCGACTCCAACGTGCTGTAACGCTTTTCTTATGGCTTACCTATAAACCAGCAAGAGTAAGTTATAGATCCTTAAGTGCAGCCCTTTCAAGGTGATTTCTTGTCTTCTTTAGCTTTGGCCAAGAGGCGCGCGGTAGAGACATGCGGCTTGTCTTTCTGATATTTGGGCTTCGGTA
>NZ_NRTA01000195.1 GCF_002286735.1 Leptolyngbya sp. BC1307 | reverse complement strand
TTGCAGGCAGCGTTGCTGTAGATAAGCTCATGAGTCATCCGACGAAAGGGCTAGATGCTAAACGTTAACTCACTTCCATGAAAATGAAATGGCCCTGGGGACACGGCGACGTGCTCCCTCTTACCCGACAACTAAATATTCGATGCCGAATCAACGAGTCTTCGTTAGTTCAGTCAAGGCGCTGACAATGAATTTTCTGGGCTTGAAGCCCCTAGTGCAGCGTCAGGACTAAGAATGAGTGTTGTAATGGGGGAGATTAGGATAAAGCGAACGAGGGCTTTATGCAAAAACGATACATCGTCCGATTGAGTGAATCAGAGAAGAGTGAACTGCACGAAGTCATCAAACGGTTGAACGGTAGCAGCCAAAAGGTTCGTCGTGCGCAGATTTTGCTAAAGGCAGATGCCGAAGGGCCGAACTGGACAGACCAGTCGATCGCCGAAGCCTTCAACTGTCGGCCCCAAACAGTGGAAAATATCCGCCGCCGGTTGGGAGAACATGGCTTTGAGGCGACGCTGAATGGGCTAAAACGC
>NZ_NRTA01000194.1 GCF_002286735.1 Leptolyngbya sp. BC1307 | reverse complement strand
CGAGGCTTTGATGCCATCTTTGCACAGACCTTCGAGGACAATGCGCCCTTAAACGCGGTGCTCAAGCAGTTTACCAACCACAAGGCAGAACTCCTGCGCGTCCTGGAGATGCCAGCGCTGCCTTTGCATACCAATGCCGCTGAATCTGATATTCGCGAGATGGTCACTCGTCGTAAGATTAGTGGCACCACTCGCCATGACTTGGGCAGGCAGGCGCGTGACACCTTTGTCGGCCTCAAAAAAACCTGTCGCAAGCTGGGCTTTTCGTTCTGGCAATATTTGACCTCCAGGCTCAAACACGATGACACTGTTCCCTTGTTGCCTGATGTCATTAGACAAAGAGCGGCTCAGGCAACGGCTCAGGCCCTGCCTGCTGAGTCGGCTTGTTTTGTTGCAAGCTAAAACAAGCTTGCCTTCTACCAGCGGTTATTGAGCTATTGCGCCGAAGCCTTCAACTGTCGGCCCCAAACAGTGGAAAATATCCGCCGCCGGTTGGGAGAACATGGCTTTGAGGCGACGCTGAATGGGCTAAAACGC
>NZ_NRTA01000193.1 GCF_002286735.1 Leptolyngbya sp. BC1307 | reverse complement strand
TCTAAAATAGTCGTTCTTCGTCTTGCCCGCTGCTTTGTCATACAGTCTGAAGTTGACCGGATAAGAATGACCGGAGGGGTCACTGTAGTACAGAGTAATTAGGTTGAGTCCCTTCACCGGTCGCTTGTGCTTGCCCGAGTAAAAGTAATCCACCAAGGCACTTTTGCTGGGGTCGCGATACGGTTTGTCTTCCACACTATCGTCTACGCTGAGCGTCCCGGATTCTAGGTTCAGCTCGCCTTTAACCTCGTCAAAGAGGTCTTTGGGCGTGTAACGTTCGCGTAATAAAAAGCGATTCACGCTATCGTGGCTCAAATCTGCCAAAATTTCTGAGAGCCGCACGCAGCTCACATACTTCGGCTCTGAGAGCAAAAATAAGGTGTAGAGCGTGCTATCGCACTGGGCTGTAGATGGTTTTGATAGCTCACGCATGGCCTAGCGATCACTCAAAAAGAAGGGGGCTCCTGCCAGCATACAGGCTGGCTACTCTGTCAATGCGTAAGTCCTATAGATGCTCAGCTCTATCGCCCGGCACCGCCTCGGCAACCTCACCAGATGGGCCGACCGCGCCAGGTGGGCCAGCGGTTACCCGGCCTCATGCCACT
>NZ_NRTA01000192.1 GCF_002286735.1 Leptolyngbya sp. BC1307 | reverse complement strand
TGTTAGAACAGTCGATTCAGCTGACTTTTAAGCAAAGCTTATCAGTCAGCCTCAGGCGGGTAGTCGTGCGCTTGAAGCATTCCACCCGTGATGGTGACCGTGAAATTGCCATATTGACTAATCTACCGGTCGCTGACGCCTCGGCGGTGAAAGTTGCGGCCCTCTATCAAAAAAGGTGGCGCGTGGAGCGGCTATTCCAAGTCCTTGACCAGTGTTTTCGCGGCGAAATCGACACCCTGGCCTATCCCAGAGCTGCCTTGTTTGGCTTTTGCATGGCGTTGGTTTGCTACAACGTGCTGGCGGTGCTGAAAGCAGCAATGCGCTCCGTCCATGGGGCTGACAAGGTTGAGGCTGGGATCTCGCTCTATTATCTGGCCGATGAAATCCGGCGGGTTCACGATGGCATGATGATTGCGATTCCACCGGCTCAGTGGGTGCCGCTCGCACAGCTCGATTTAGATAGCACCTGTCAGCTTCTACAACAGTTGGCTCAGCAGATAGAACTCTCTAAGTTTCGTTCCCATCCCAGAGCCAAGAAAAAGAAAGTACCGAAGCCCAAATATCAGAAAGACAAGCCGCATGTCTCTACCGCGCGCCTCTTGGCCAAAGCTAAAGAAGACAAGAAATCACCTTGAAAGGGCTG
>NZ_NRTA01000191.1 GCF_002286735.1 Leptolyngbya sp. BC1307 | reverse complement strand
CAGAAGCTGACTATCCAACAGGTGAAAGCGAACCGTCGAGAGGTCGGGCTGGTCACCCGCGCTCAGGATGTCAAGATTATATGCCAGTGGTTCTCCCCTGATGTCCTTGCCTTGGCTGGCCCGTCTCTAGCGGTGCGTCAAGAGTTATTCGACTTCATTGCAGCCGAACTCCAACAGCGGAAGGGCAAGCAATATCCGACCATTCGTAAGCTGAGAAAGGCACTGCACAATCAGCGTGATCAACTGCTGGACTTTGCCGGTGTCCTTGACCAGAAACTGGCAGTCATCGCTGAATCGTTTGAGCTACCGTTACAGGCAGTGCGGGAGGTCTGCCTGCTACACCGGAAACATAAGACATCCAATCCTTATTGGGAACGGTGGAACCAGTTGCATAGCAGGCTATCGGGCAAGTTTTATGGGTTGATGGAGGCTGTGGGTAACGCGCTCAAACAGACGCCAAGAGCAAGCTCTATGGTGGAGAATCTCAACTCTCGCTTGCGCAATTACTTCTTTCTGCGCCGAAGCCTCGGTGATTCATATCTGAGCACATTGCAATTTTTCCTCAATCGTTGGGGTCGAGTGACAGGTCACCCTGTCACCCTCCCGTGCAAAACCGTGCTTGCGATGTTAACCGCACACGGCTCCTCAACAGTACGGCTGT
>NZ_NRTA01000190.1 GCF_002286735.1 Leptolyngbya sp. BC1307 | reverse complement strand
GGGAGAACCACTGGCATATAATCTTGACATCCTGAGCGCGGGTGACCAGCCCGACCTCTCGACGGTTCGCTTTCACCTGTTGGATAGTCAGCTTCTGAGTCATGCTGTCGGTCAGTTTGGCCTTGGCAATCCGTTTTTCTAGATTGATTCGCTGGGTCGTTGCTCCTTGCGCTTGGCGGGCCAGCCCATTGGCCACCTGCTCAAACTGCTGCTGGATATGGAACACATCACCATGGCAGGGTATTTCAGGCATCACTGCTTTCTGTCCGGCTCTTAGTCCACTACCGCCATCGGCAATCGTGTAGTCTGGGTCGAAGCCTTGCTCCATCACATCCAGCAGATGCCAACCCCAGGTGTTTTCATCACGGTGGTCTACACCCTTCAGCAAATAGCAGTACGTCGAGGCCGCATCAACGCCCACCAAGACAGGTTTATTGGCCTGGTAAATCTCGTCCTGGAGGCCAACCTTAATGCCAGCAAGGTCTTGAGATTGATTGATCTCTGCGGCAGTAGCCGCAGTGGCTTGAAGCCGGTTGTGGACAGTGCCAACGCTAACGGACGTATCGAATAGATCGCGGAACAGTTCAACCACGCCCCGATAGGAGCTGTGGCAGATCAGCACCAACCCCAGCATCAGCTGGTACAGCCAGTTCTTGGTCACCGGCAGATGGAACAAGACGT
>NZ_NRTA01000189.1 GCF_002286735.1 Leptolyngbya sp. BC1307 | reverse complement strand
TTTTCATTCTTCTGTTACAACAGATTTCTCGCCCTTTGACCACTCATCGTTACTTTCCTCAATAATGCTACTTACCAGCGGTTATTGAGCTATTGCAGAAAAACTTCCCCATTGCAGATGAAGTATCGATCTGCTCTTTCAAACTACGCAACTCAACGCCTTGCCTCTCAAGGTCTTCAGCTAGCGCGATCAAATGCTTAGTTGAGCGGCTAGCGCGATCTAACTTCCAGATGACCAGTGTGTCCCCCTTCCGTAGATGGTCAAGACAGTTATCCCATTCCGGGCGGCTACCCTTAGCTCCACTCTCGCCCTTATCACAGAAGGTGCGATCGCACCCGTCAGCGTTGAGTGCATCGAGCTGTAAATCTAGATCCTGCTCAAAGGTAGAGACTCGTGCGTAGCCAACTTTCAAATTTTCGTCTCATAACGCATCTATGCTATCTCTTTATAATACATAGGACACTGTTGGCGGTGCGATGTAGATAAGTCGAGTGTGACAAGGAGGCAATAGCCAAATTAAGAGTGGAGATATTCTCTCAGCAGAACCTGTCCTGCTGTCCCCACGTAACAGAGTCACCGACTCCGGTCACGCTGACGTTAGTAATGATGTCAGTGGAATGCAGACCACGAACGTATCCTGACCTAGTCGCCTAAACCGGGAAGGAGCAAGGGGAAGTCCGAAAGGGTTAACGCA
>NZ_NRTA01000188.1 GCF_002286735.1 Leptolyngbya sp. BC1307 | reverse complement strand
TAGATGCTCAGCTCTATCGCCCGGCACCGCCTCGGCAACCTCACCAGATGGGCCGACCGCGCCAGGTGGGCCAGCGGTTACCCGGCCTCATGCCACTGGTCGATAACCCCTATACTCCCTGGCAAACGCTCGTCCTTGCCAACTGGTATGGACTGAGCGACTACCCGCTCCAAGTCGCCTCTGCCACCGCGCTCTGGTACAAGACGGGCATGCCGCCTGTGCCGATTCGATGGGTACTGCTGCGAGACCCAATGGGACGCTTTGAGACCCAAGCCCTGCTCTGCACCGACCTAGCAGCCACTCCTGAACAAATCCTGACTTGGTTTCGCTGGCGCTGGCAGGTCGAGGTCACCTTTCAGGAAGTTCGCGCTCAGCTTGGGGTTGAAACACAAAGGCAGTGGTCACCCTTAGCCATCGCTCGTACGACACCGGCATTGCTGGCGTTGTTCTCCATTGTCACCCTGCTCGCACATCAGCAGCAATTACACCAGCCTTTTGGGCTGCCCAAAGCCGCTTGGTATCAGAAAACGCTGCCAACCTTTGCGGACGCGCTAGCCCTGGTCAGACAACAACTTTGGCATCTGCGGACTTTTCAATCGTCACGGCTTGACACCGAGATGGTTGAAGTCCCTCGGACTCTATTCAACGCCTGGTCTGACTTGCTTTGCTATGCGGCTTAACGGATAAAGTCGAGCT
>NZ_NRTA01000187.1 GCF_002286735.1 Leptolyngbya sp. BC1307 | reverse complement strand
TCTTTGACTCATGCCTCACATTATAACTCTCATCTTGTGACGGAGGCAAGATGCGGACTAAAAGTCCGGGGTTTCAGACCCACCCCAGGTTGATGAGTGGGAGTCAAGCCAGTTTGACCTCAGCCTGAAATCCTACAAGCTCAAAAATAGAGCCCAACCTAAGCCTGAGGCCCTCTCGAAAGAAAAGGAAGCTAATACGCCTCAAATCTTATTAGCTCTCTGGGATAAGTGGGTAGAGAGTCTATACCTTCCACTGTCTACCAAAAATGGCCATTATTACTGTGTCAGACAGGCTATCAAAAAGCACAATCCACAAGCTTCTGATGCCCTTTGGTTTGTAGAGCTGAGACAAGTTTGGTCAGTTTCAACTTGGGCGGGAAGAAAAAGCTACCTGAAAGCCTGCATAAAGTGGGCTATTGATGAAGGTCTGTTTGTGGGGAAAAATCCTTATCAGGGATTGAAATCCTTAAAGGATACAGCTCCTGACAAGATTAAACCCTTCAGTCCAGAGGAAACAGCCAAAATCATCAGAGCTTTGGATAGCAACCAGTTTTGCCACCCATCTAGCGGTTTTAAGCACTCACACTATGCTCCATTTGTAAGATTTCTTTTCATCACAGGATGCCTATTAGGTGACAGTGGGTATAGGCGAGTGACGACAGCGGGGTAGTCGGGTAATCAGGATCTCATCAGGCAGCGTAGAGTGCAGTCAAAGCCA
>NZ_NRTA01000186.1 GCF_002286735.1 Leptolyngbya sp. BC1307 | reverse complement strand
ATCTAATCGCAACCGGCTGACCACGTAGACAGGCTGAGGCATCTGGCGCAGGGATGACAACAACGCCAAAGCGGCAAAGCTACTGTCACCAACAACCACAATTGGCCGTGTTGGCAGCCATCGCCGCACTTGCCGCAGCATCTGCCTAGCCCAGTCAGTCAAACGCTTATGCCGTTTCCGATGCGTTTGACTATAGCGTTCTGAGGGGGCCAGAACCGTTAGAAACGGCAGCGCCCAAACCCGCTGTGCCCAGGGTATCGGCACTAGCAACATCAAACTTAGCCATCGCAAACCGCTGGTTTTCACAAAGTGGCTATCGCTAGAGCGCACAGGGTCGCGATAGATGCCCCGAGCGGCAATCTGTTTACCCCAACGCCGCTCAATCGTATCGTCAATGCCCATCACCAGCGGGCCGCTCGGGGCAAGCACTGCTATCAACCACTGCAACAGCACACGACTCGCCGCTAGGCTAGACCAAACGGCACGGTTAAGCACCCGGTGGTAGGTTTGATAGTGCGGGTCTTCACTCAATCCTAAAACTCTCAACACTGCACTAACAGTTCGTTTGCCGGGTGCTAGGATGGCACCTATCATCAGCCATAGGGCACTCTCCCACACTCGTTTTGAGAATAGTGGCGCA
This sequence comes from Leptolyngbya sp. BC1307, assembly GCF_002286735.1. Taxonomy (GTDB): domain Bacteria; phylum Cyanobacteriota; class Cyanobacteriia; order Phormidesmidales; family Phormidesmidaceae; genus Phormidesmis. The sequence continues at coordinate 84 of NZ_NRTA01000186.1, read as the reverse complement.
AATCGTCCCAACGCTTCTAGTATTTCCATTTCGCAGCCAGCCGGTTATGACAAATCTATTGTGCTTGCTGCTTTCCTATTTGGC
>NZ_NRTA01000185.1 GCF_002286735.1 Leptolyngbya sp. BC1307 | reverse complement strand
CTTTTCATTCTTCTGTTACAACAGATTTCTCGCCCTTTGACCACTCATCGTTACTTTCCTCAATAATGCTACTTACCAGCGGTTATTGAGCTATTGCGAAACACACTCAGCAATATCAGGTTTAGGCACGAGATCAAAGCCTAATGATTGGGCTTTTCGCTGTAGCTGGATAAAGGTTCGTTCACGATACTTTTGCTCATAAGCATCAACGCCAGGGTCAACATAAGCGTCGCCTTTTGACCATATATGGTAGAAGATGCGAGCGATTTTATGAGCGGTCGCGGTGATGGCTTTCGGCCCGCCTAACCGAGCTTTCATCCGTCGATAAAAAGCACCCAATGCCGATTGACTTCGAGAAAGCGTTTGAGCGGCCATGCGGAAAGCGTTAGCGGCGCGATTAACGACACGCCGAGTTTTAGAACTTTTGACTTTGCCGCCAGTAATGCGGCTACCGGGACAAAGCCCTAGCCAGGAGACAAAATGCTTGACGGTTGGGAACTGAGAAGCATCTAGGCCAACCTCGGAAAGGATGACGAGAACGGAGAGCGCTCCCAGGCCAGCAATTTGAGTCAAGTCTACGCCACTAACGCGGTATAGATGCGTCCGCAAATCGAAGTCAGGGGCATTTATTAAATGTCAAGAGGGTAGGCGATAAAATGACAGAGCGTAGGCGGGTGGAGGTACAGTCGAAGAGACGAATGAGTCTAGCGCTAAGCCAGAGTCT
>NZ_NRTA01000184.1 GCF_002286735.1 Leptolyngbya sp. BC1307 | reverse complement strand
CTAGCTTTATCCTAGATGACACGATGTGTGAGCATGTCGGCAGTTTGTTTGAGTATATCGACCGCCACTACAATCACAGCAATAGCACCTACCCGCTGGCTCATAATCTAGTCACCAGTCACTACCTAAGTGGCGCGGTCAGGTTCCCCATAGATTTTGAGGTCTATCGCCGCTATGAAGCGGTGACGGAGTGGGAAAGCTTTGTCAGGAAACACTTTCCCGAGGAAGAGATCCCGAAAAAGGGAAAAGCCCTCAGCGCGTTTCATAAACGAGTTGACCCTGTGTTGCTCAAAGATGCTGACTTTGCTGCGCGTCATAAGCTGTTTTGCACCAAGATAGAGATCGCTCAGTTGTTGATTGAACGAGCGATAGAGCGAGGTCTGCCCTTTGACACAGTCCTCATAGATAGTTGGTATCTTTCTGCTGACTTTGCGAAGTATCTCGATTCAGTCGATAAGGACTGGGTGAGTTTGCTCAAAGCCAACCGTAATCTTGAAGCGGATAGTATTCGGATCAAAGATGATTCCGGTCAGCAGCTCTCGTTTGATACGCCACACATCAAGGTCAAAGACCTGTTGCCGCTAATTCCAAAATCGGCTTTCTCACCGATCCAAGTGGGCAATCACGTCTACTGGTGTTTTACCTTCTGCTGCCGAATTCCCCGCTTTGGCAAGCTGCGTTTAGTGATTAGCTTTGAAACTGCACAGCTCACCGGGACTTACGCTGTGCTGC
>NZ_NRTA01000183.1 GCF_002286735.1 Leptolyngbya sp. BC1307 | reverse complement strand
GGTTGTTGGTGACAGTAGCTTTGCCGCTTTGGCGTTGTTGTCATCCCTGCGCCAGATGCCTCAGCCTGTCTACGTGGTCAGCCGGTTGCGATTAGATTAGGAGTTACGCATTGACAAATACAGTGTGACAATGCTAGGCGAAAGCAGTTTCCTCCACGTTTTCTAGAATAAACTGGCGAATGACCGGCACAAATAGCTGACGCGATATCTCATAGCAGTTGTTGATGATCCCTTTGATGCACATCGTCTGTAGCTTGCAAAAAGCACGTAGTGCACAAAAAACGTGATTACGAATAGCCTGTTCATCTCGCACATAAAAGCGCTCGATATTACACACCTGTTTAATCACTCTATGAAAACATTCAATCTGCCAATGCTCACTATGAACTTGCTTAAAGGTCTCTCGTGAGAGCTGTTTCAAAGCCTCTAAGTCTGGTCGATACAAGATGTAATATCGCTGCTCGTTTTTGAACGGCGCACAAAACACTTTGACCCAGCCAAATGCCTTGAGATAGACCATCAAGCCATCAGCTGTAATCTCTAGAGTCCCTATCTGCACTGACGTTCCACGCTCTACCGAGACCAGCCGATTATTCGCTACCCCAAATAGAAAACCCACTTTCTCGTTTCTGAGAAACTTCAGATTCTCTAGGCTCGAATACCAACTGTCTCCGGTCACCCACGACGGCTTCAGGCCCCAGGATTGAACCTCTAGCACCATCTCTCTAAAATA
>NZ_NRTA01000182.1 GCF_002286735.1 Leptolyngbya sp. BC1307 | reverse complement strand
TCAACCAGTCTCGAACATTCCTTGCCCCTTGGGTATAGGGATGTTCGTTACTTTTAGCGTTGGCTCCGCCTCTCCTATGGAGAATCGCATTTCGCACTTCAAGAAAACTTCGCACTGTCCAGTTATGAGTATGTTCCCTTTAGCGCAGGGCCTCGTATCTGCATTGGTGCAGGCTTCGCGATGATGGAGATCAAGATCATCTTGGCGATGCTGCTTCAGCGATACCGCTTAGAGTTTGTACCCGAAAACCCAATTGACCGTGCTGGGACGATTGTCATGAAGCCAAAGCATGGCATGTCGATGAAAGTGCATAAGCAAGATCGCCAGTTCCAGGCAGGGGTCGGCACGGTTCAAGGAAATATTCGCGATATGGTGAACTTGCCTTAGCGTTTGGCCTTAGTGTCTGGCCTTAATGTCTGGCCTTAATGTCTGGTGGGGGCGATCGCCTTCTATCTATCAAGTGATTTGCGGAGCATAGGAAAGAGGGGCGGCGACGACCCTACCTGAATGGTGCCCAACAGTTCAAATCCGTGTCGCTGATAGGCGGACACGCCTTTCAACTTTGCCAAAGTTCCCACAGACATCCTTCCTCACGAAACGGTTCCTCACGAAACGGAAAGGTAATAGGACTTACGCATTGACAGAGTAGCCAGCCTGTATGCTGGCAGGAGCCCCCTTCTTTTTGAGTGATCGCTAGGCCATGCGTGAGCTATCAAAACCATCTACAGCCCAGTGCGATAGCACGCTCTACACCTTATTTTTGCTCTCAGAGCCGAAGTA
>NZ_NRTA01000181.1 GCF_002286735.1 Leptolyngbya sp. BC1307 | reverse complement strand
TAACACTGTGCCGGTCGCATTACTGCCGCTTGCATTCAGCTCATTGAGCACCTGCCAGGGTAAGTTGCCATGCTGCCGAATCACGAAACACCCCCCACGGGCGTGGAGGCCAAACAGGAAACCCAGCGTACAGAAGTTGCGGTCGGCAATCCATAAGTCACCACTCATCACTGTGGACAGCACCCGCGTCAGCAGCGCTCGCTCTTGCGTATGGCCGTCCTCACAGGCAAACACATCAATGGCCAGCATCAAGGCCGGGTCTAAAATCACCAGGGCATGGCCTGGTAACGGCGCACTGCCAACCTCGCGCAGTACCGCCAAGCGGCGCTCAGTCGCCGCTAAGTGATTACCATCGAGAATTTTGACTCGATAGCCTGCCACTAAAGCGGGCAAGCAACCACCCAATCGCTCAATCAACGCTTTGGCTTTGCTCACTCCCTGCCGCACTAGCGCTTCGACAATCGCCGGTTCGAGCCCATTGAGTTTGTTATATACCGATTGAACCCTAACCCCGACGCCTTTTGCTTTCGACTGATAGGCTGCATTGATCGACGGGCTGATGCCACACACCACCAGACTCATCAGATTTACTACTGTAGAAAACAGCAGTTCGCGGTGATACTGACGGTGCGCTTGTTGCTCAAACAACTCATCGACTTCTGCAGAGGACATACTCTGCTCCAACACCACCCTCAACATCACCGTTAGCGGACTTTCGCTGACGAAACGTTCAAATACTTCTGCCAAAATCATCGTTGAATTGACCTGCTTTTGTGCGGCTACCTCTCCAT
>NZ_NRTA01000180.1 GCF_002286735.1 Leptolyngbya sp. BC1307 | reverse complement strand
GTGCGAAATGCGATTCTCCATAGGAGAGGCGGAGCCAACGCTAAAAGTAACGAACATCCCTATACCCAAGGGGCAAGGAATGTTCGAGACTGGTTGAATTACTACAAACAACCAGTTCAATTATGGAACTCTATGCCCGCATTGAGCAAATCCTAAAAAACCTACGCCCCGCCTTCAGTCGAGAAATCCCGTTTGAATGGTTTGTGCTGTTGATGTGGGGGTTGCTATTGAGTCATCAACCGGCAGCGGTGACGAGCTATGTGAATGGCTTGGGGCTAGATGAATCGTGCTACAGCGCAGCGCTGCACTGGTTCCATTCCAAGGCATTCAGGATAGATGAAGTCTGCCAGCGTTGGGGGCATTGGCTCTCATCGCATACCGCAGCCCAGCGCTTGAAAGGGCGCCTCGTCTATCTCGGCGATGGGATAAAAGTCGGCAAGGAAGGTCGCAAGATGCCGGGTGTCAAAGGCTTGCATCAGGAGTCAGCGGATGTCAACAAGCCGGAATGGATACGAGGCCACTACTTCAGTGCGCTCGGCCTGCTGCTGGGTCAGGGCACAGCGCTCTTTGCAACCCCCATCATCTTAAAGTTGCATGATGGCATTGACCCAGTAGCGTCCCATAAGCTGACGCTTGTGGACAAAATGGCAGCCGTTTGTGTCACGTATATGGAGCAGGGAAGCTATGCCATCTTGGATGCCTACTATGCTTCGGCGAAGGTGTTGAGACCGTTTCGAGCGCAGGGTTTACATTTGATCAGCCGAGCGGCGATTTCCACCGTGGCGCATGCCGACTTTTC
>NZ_NRTA01000179.1 GCF_002286735.1 Leptolyngbya sp. BC1307 | reverse complement strand
GCGTTTTAGCCCATTCAGCGTCGCCTCAAAGCCATGTTCTCCCAACCGGCGGCGGATATTTTCCACTGTTTGGGGCCGACAGTTGAAGGCTTCGGCGATCAACTGGTCTGTCCAGTTCGGCCCTTCGGCATCTGCCTTTAGCAAAATCTGCGCACGACGAACCTTTTGGCTGCTACCGTTCAACCGTTTGATGACTTCGTGCAGTTCACTCTTCTCTGATTCACTCAATCGGACGATGTATCGTTTTTGCATAAAGCCCTCGTTCGCTTTATCCCAATCTCCCCCATTACAGCAATTCTCATTATGGAAGTCATTCTTGCTCAAGCGACAATTTGAATGCTTGAAAGCCTCATTCTACCGTTTTTGGATTTGGCCTAAACCGCATTTTAAAGCCGGTTTTTAGTACAAATGTTTTAAAATGAGAATTGCTGCCCCCATTACAACACTCTTGACAACCCTCATTCTTAGTCCTGACGATGCACTAGGAGGCTGGGAGTCCCGTAATTTTGCCTATTAGCTGTTGCAAAGCTTGCTGTTCTAGCGGAATAATCGTACCCAACTTTCTCAAAATCAAGCTGGACTGCACCGTCATTACGATTGGCTTGATCACAGAAGGTTTTAGTAAGCCTGCTTGCTGCCAATTGTGCACAACCAGATTATCCGAATAAGCTATGGCGCGAGTCTGACTGGTAACTGCTATTAGTATAGACCTCCTGCATAATAGATTTCATGGTAGCCTGATAGGCTTTGGTTCACTGTTGCCCGCATAGGCCGATGAACTACGAAAACACCCAAACCCTCA
>NZ_NRTA01000178.1 GCF_002286735.1 Leptolyngbya sp. BC1307 | reverse complement strand
CGCCGAAGCCTTCAACTGTCGGCCCCAAACAGTGGAAAATATCCGCCGCCGGTTGGGAGAACATGGCTTTGAGGCGACGCTGAATGGGCTAAAACGCAGCGCGCCACCGACAGCCAAACTGCTGGACGGTGCCCAAGCAGCTCAGGTGATAGCGATGCGCTTAGGCTCACCGCCGAAAGGCTATGCGAACTGGTCATTGCGGCTGCTAGCACGCAAAGTCGTTGAGCTTGAGATCGTAGAGTCTGTGAGCCATGAGACGGTGCGGCAGACGCTGAAAAAAACGGTATGACCAATCGCAAGATTGAGTATTGGGTGATTCCGCCCAAAGCGGATGGTGAGTTTGTGGCCCATATGGAGGAAGTGCTCGATACCTACCAGCGGCCCTACGACCCGAAGTGCCCTGTCATTTGTATGGATGAGCAGCCGGTGCAGTTGCTCAAAGAAACCCGACGACCGATTGAGGCGACCAAAACGCATGGCAAGCGGATTGACTACGAATACGAGCGAGCGGGCACAGCCAGCATCTTTATGTTCACGGAACCGGCGGCAGGCTGGCGACAGGCCACGGTGCGGCAGCGGCGGACAAAGACCGATTGGGCCAGCGAAGTCGCTAGTCTGATGGAGGGCCGATACGCTGACCGCCCGCTCGTTAGGCTGGTGTGTGACAACCTTAACACTCATACGAAGGGCGCTTTCTACGAGACGTTTGAGCCCGAACGGGCGCGTCAACTCGTACGGCGCATTGAGTTTTGCTACACCCCGAAGCATGGCAGTTGGCTGAATGTCGCAGAGAACGAGCTGAGCGCGATGACCCGTCAATGTGTTGACGGTA
>NZ_NRTA01000177.1 GCF_002286735.1 Leptolyngbya sp. BC1307 | reverse complement strand
CATCTGTTGTGTATGGTTAGAGTTGTCATCTGTCGTCATTCGCTCCGCTTTGCGCTCCTTTGTGTATAGACAAACCCGAGGTAGAAAACGCTTCCGTCCACTCCGCCTGCTCTGGCGGATAGTCATTTTCTTTGTATGGCTATGGGCGCTATCGGTGCCGCTAGTGCTGCTGCTGCGGTTCGTGCCACCGCCGACTACCAGCTTCATGCTGCAAGCCTCTGTTCGCAATGGTTTATACGCTTACCACTGGCAGCCCTACCCGCAGATTTCACCGGATATGGCTCTAGCTGCGATCGCTGCTGAAGACCAGCGCTTCCCGATGCATAGCGGGTTTGACTTAGAGGCCATCAACGCTGCTATCAGAGATGCTGAAAGCGGCGCTAGCCTGCGTGGAGGGAGCACCATCACCCAGCAAGTTGCCAAAAACCTGTTCCTATGGCCAGGGCGTAGCTTTGTACGCAAAGGCATAGAAGCTTGGCTAACCCTCCTCATAGAGCTGATGTGGAACAAGCAGCGGATCTTGGAAGTGTATCTAAACATTGCGCAATTCGGAGAGCGCACCTTTGGGGTAGAAGCCGCCAGTCAGCAGTTTTTTCAAATCTCCGCCCAGAACCTCACCCCTGAAGAAGCCGCCCTTCTCGCCGCCGTGCTACCTGGCCCAGAACTCTACAGCGTAGAAGCCCCTTCCTGGGAAGTGTTAGATCGCCAAGACTGGATTCTCACCCAGATGAGACAGCTGGGTGGCACAGCCTATCTTCAGGGACTACAAGATGGTTCCTGACCTGCCTTTTGGCAGCGCGATTCCCGACTGCCGCTCATACTAATTTAGTGCTGACGATGGG
>NZ_NRTA01000176.1 GCF_002286735.1 Leptolyngbya sp. BC1307 | reverse complement strand
CCTTCAATCACCTCGACCACGAGCGGACACTGCTGGCGGCATCGAGTCGATTGCGGATACTAGAGCCAGCTTCGCCATCTGGCACACTGTAGAAACGGCAGATCGTGGCGCATATCCTCTGCGGTTACAGGTTTTCAGGGCCACCCTTAAAAAGTGGCTCTTGCTAAATCGCAGCAGGTGTCACACAGCGCATAATCAAACCATCAGCTTCAAACAAGAAGTTGTCTGTCTCCTCCTTTCCTTCGTTTCAGGTTATCCCTTGAGGAATTTGTTCTATGAAAGTTAAAGTTGCTTGTTTGGTTGCGCTTTCTGTTCTGTCTACTGGTGCGCTTGTCTCCCCTGCTCACGCTAATCCTGTCGGTGATCGCCCCACTGTTGGCCCTGCTATTCTATCGCAACGTAGCGAGCGCAACGTGCAGACCGCCCAGGCTCGAAGCTTCGGTGCGCCTATCCAAGGCCGTAACTACATCGGTGCGGGTGCCAGTAATGAGGGTGCCGTCATTAACGGTAAGTACGCGCTCTCCAACCGCTTCTCCGTTCGTCCCGGCGTGATTACTGAAATTAGCAACGAGGATGGCGACCGCAATGTAACGGTTCTAGCACCCGTTACCTATGACTTCAATGGCATCGGTGGAGAGAGACTAAAGCCGTTTGTCGGTGCAGGCGCAGGTGTCACCACTGGCGATGAGACTGACTTTCAGGTCGTGGCGACGGCGGGCGCTGATTATCAGCTAGGCAACCGCTATGCGCTCAACGGTTCAGTCAACTACCTACCGCTTGATGACCAGCGAGTCGATTTTGTAGCCGGTCTTGGCTACCGCTTCTAGATCTCCAGTCTAACGACCTCACCCCT
>NZ_NRTA01000175.1 GCF_002286735.1 Leptolyngbya sp. BC1307 | reverse complement strand
AGATGGTAGTCCTCGACGCGTCGCCCGTAGCGCAGGTACCACTCATCCGGCGCAATTGTCGTTAGCCACTCGGGTGCGACTGTGGCCAGTTCATTCAACGTCGCTCGCATCGTTTCGCCGACTAGCTCTAGGCGGTTGAGCTTGCGGATAGCGGCCACGACGCTACTAGCGTCTGTGCGCTGCTTGCCACGCGACTTAATCAATCCTTTCTCCTGACAGCTCTGTAGTAGTTTGTCTAGCAGAAGATGCTCCTGCTCGCTGGCTATCAGCCGTCCGCGAAATTCGCTCAGGACACTGAAATCGAAGCATTCATCTGTCAGCTCTAGTCCTAGCAGATACTTCCAGTCGATACGCGAACGGACTGATTCAGCAGCTTGACGGTCGGACTGATTCTCGCGGAATTGCAGCACCGTCACCAGCGCTAGTCGCCACGGCGGGAGCCCTGGCTGACCTGTCGATGAGAATAAGTCTGTGAAGTCGCTGTCCTCAAAGACTGTGCCGAGTTCATTTCGCAAGGTCACGTATGGATTGCCTTTCCGAAAGGCAGCGTTGGCGACGCGTTGGGTATCGGCTGGAACCGGATCGATAGGCTGTGGCTTGATAGACATTGGTGATCGCACTCCTGAATGACTAGCGACTAGCCTCAGAATACTGATTTTTCGCCCTTTTTGAGTTAGCCAACAGTATCCGCCCTTTAAAGCACACCTCTTGCAAGGTTATAGACAGCGGCAAGGGCTTCCTGGTGATTGCCAGGAAGCCCTTGCCTTGAGGGGTGAGGTCGTTAGACTGGAGATCTAGAAGCGGTAGCCAAGACCGGCTACAAAATCGACTCGCTGGTCATCAAGCGGTAGGTAGTTGACTGAAC
>NZ_NRTA01000174.1 GCF_002286735.1 Leptolyngbya sp. BC1307 | reverse complement strand
AATGACTATAGCAATGGGACAAGCGCCCGCCGGGCGGGGACGGTTTGACGTTCTCGACGACTGGCTAAAGCGCGACCGATTTGTCTTTATCGGCTGGTCTGGTCTACTGCTGTTTCCGTGCGCCTTCATGGCAATCGGCGGCTGGATGACTGGCACCACCTTTGTCACCTCGTGGTACACCCACGGGTTGGCAAGTTCTTACCTGGAAGGCTGCAACTTTCTGACGGTTGCGGTTTCCACCCCTGCAGACAGCATGGGGCACTCGCTCTTGCTGCTGTGGGGCCCTGAAGCCCAAGGCGACTTCGTGCGCTGGTGTCAGATTGGCGGACTGTGGGCGTTTGTAGCGCTGCACGGCGCGTTTGGTCTGATTGGCTTCATGCTGCGCCAGTTTGAGATTGCCCGCCTGGTCGGCATTCGGCCTTACAATGCGATCGCCTTTTCTGGTCCGATTGCGGTGTTTGTGTCAGTGTTTTTGCTGTACCCGCTGGGCCAGTCGTCGTGGTTCTTTGCGCCGAGCTTTGGGGTAGCGGCAATCTTCCGCTTCCTGCTGTTCTTGCAGGGCTTCCACAACTGGACGCTGAACCCGTTCCATATGATGGGCGTGGCCGGCATCCTGGGTGGTGCGCTGCTCTGTGCGATTCACGGTGCGACCGTGGAGAACACCTTGTTTGAAGATGGCGAGAATGCCAACACCTTCCGCGCGTTTGAGCCGACTCAGTCGGAAGAGACGTATTCGATGGTGACGGCAAACCGATTCTGGTCACAGATTTTCGGGATTGCGTTTTCGAACAAGCGCTGGCTGCACTTTTTCATGCTGTTTGTGCCGGTGACGGGCTTATGGATGAGCTCTATTGGCATTGTCGGCCT
>NZ_NRTA01000173.1 GCF_002286735.1 Leptolyngbya sp. BC1307 | reverse complement strand
GGCAACCTTTGCCTGGAAATCGGCATCGAAGTCAGCCAAGATAAGATTCTTGGGCCAGCCAGAGGCTCTGGTCATAGAGCGCAACCAGAAGCGATAGTCAAAGCCCCCAAGCAACTGAACTAATGAGCGAAAGCTGACCTCAATTTTGAACCGCCAGCCATAGGCTTCAATCACTTGCGCTCCGGTGAGTGTGGTGTCACTAGAGAGCAAAATAATCTGTTTGCCATTGGGCAGTTGCGTGAGCACGAACAACACTAATTCATCAGGACTGTCCCAATAGAATTTAAAGCACTGATAGTACACGGTTTGACGTTGACCATAGAGCCAAACGGCTGCTTGAGAGCAGGCATCCATCGGGGCAAATAGCTCTCTGAGTTTTATGTCAGAACCCCAGACTCTGGGCCGACCGGGTCCACGAATATCCGAATTGGCTGAAAAGTCGCAATAGCTCAATAACCGCTGGTAGAAGGCAAGCTTGTTTTAGCTTGCAACAAAACAAGCCGACTCAGCAGGCAGGGCCTGAGCCGTTGCCTGAGCCGCTCTTTGTCTAATGACATCAGGCAACAAGGGAACAGTGTCATCGTGTTTGAGCCTGGAGGTCAAATATTGCCAGAACGAAAAGCCCAGCTTGCGACAGGTTTTTTTGAGGCCGACAAAGGTGTCACGCGCCTGCCTGCCCAAGTCATGGCGAGTGGTGCCACTAATCTTACGACGAGTGACCATCTCGCGAATATCAGATTCAGCGGCATTGGTATGCAAAGGCAGCGCTGGCATCTCCAGGACGCGCAGGAGTTCTGCCTTGTGGTTGGTAAACTGCTTGAGCACCGCGTTTAAGGGCGCATTGTCCTCGAAGGTCTGTGCAAAGATGGCATCAAAGCCTCG
>NZ_NRTA01000172.1 GCF_002286735.1 Leptolyngbya sp. BC1307 | reverse complement strand
GATGCGAGAGATAGGTGTAGACAGTCCGTTTACCGATGCCCAGGTGATGGGCGATGTCTTTAATTTGGTGTCCCTGTTGTCGCAGGGCATGGGTCTGCTCATATTTCTCTAAGCGCTGGGCTCGCTTTTCGGTCTTTTGAGTTGCGCGCGTGCTTTCGGGGACGGGGGATGGGGGGACGATAAAGCCTTCGGCCTGAAGCTGCGCCTGCTCAACCGCCTTCAGTACTTGAGACTTCCCCTTAAATGCCTTCTCCAGCGTCTCTTCAAGATTTTGCAACAGGTGAAAGCGATCCGCCACTTGGATGGCGTCTGGGGCACCGTCATTCATGCCTTTGCGGTAGGTCTTGGCGCGATCTCTTGACAGGATTTCTACCCCAGGATGAGCTTTGAGCCACGCAGCGAGGGTTTCAGCCGTACGGTCGGGGAGGAGGGCAATCGGTCGATGCGCTTCTAAGTCAACTAGGATGGTGCCATAAACATGGCCTTTACGTAGGGCAAAGTCATCGACTCCTAAAATCTTCGGCGTCGGCATCTCCGGCAGCGCTAAGCTGGAGAGGAGACGCAGAATAGAATCACGGCTATAGTGGTAGCCTAGCTGATGACTTAAACGGGCAGCGGCAGCACCCCCCAAAGCCAGCCCTATCGCTTTTAGCTTTTCGGTATAGCGAACGGTACGTCTGGCCCAAGGAATGACGAGGGCAGGCAGGCGCTCACTGAAGATCCGTCTAATACAGCTGTCATTCAGACAGAAAAACTTACCCACTGCCAGCAGGAGCACTAGGCTGAACTGCGCCCATGGCAAATCTTTCAGCGTGCGCTCGTAATGACTATGAACCCGATGACTAGGACAGTGACACAACGGGCACTCCGCCCACGCCTGGGTTGAAGACAG
>NZ_NRTA01000171.1 GCF_002286735.1 Leptolyngbya sp. BC1307 | reverse complement strand
GCGATCGCTTTTACCAATCGCAATAATCCCCTTAATCCAATCGTTGGGTACGAAGTTGGTTTCGTTCTTATGGGGGTGTTGTGGCTGGCACACTGAAACCTTTTATCGAGATGGAAAGCAATATCTCGGGCTTGATGAGTATCGGATGCGAACCTTTGAATCCATTCAAACCCATTGGACGTTGGTGTTCGTGGCTTACTCAATCTTGCACTTGGCTTGCTTGCCACCCCCGACAAAGGCTCCGGGCAAGCGCCCTACCCAGCTCACACAATCCATCGGGCAGGTCTGTCGCCAGCAATCGCAAGCGCTGATAGAAAAGCTAATCCTCTTTGCTCATGACTGTCTTGAACAGGGTGAATCGGCGTCGCAGGTGTTTGCCAAATTGTTTGACAAGCAGAATAAGGGGGTGCCTGCATGACTCGCTAGATAACGCCTCAATTATTTTTCTACCGTCAGAGCACAACACTCAAGTAATTTAGAAAGCCTCTCAAACGCTTGCTTAAGCAAATCTTCTGCTAGTGCTTTCGACTTTGTGAGCAACTCATTGGCAGTAGCAGTTATGTTTTTTAGAAGAGAGCTAAGATTTTCAAAAAGTTCCTGAATCACGGGTTCAAGCAATTTTCTCAAGCCTTCTCCAGCACCATTGAGAAGCTTGGTGAATGCTGAAGTAACATCCCGCACCCTTGATTTAAAGCTACTAGCCAAGTCTCCAAAGGCATTCTTTAAATCAATTCGAGGCTCTGGAAATTTCAATTCAAGAATAGACATACAGGCTGGACAGTGCGAAGTTTTTCTTGAAGTGCGAAATGCGATTCTCCATAGGAGAGGCGGAGCCAACGCTAAAAGTAACGAACATCCCTATACCCAAGGGGCAAGGAATGTTCGAGACTGGTTGA
>NZ_NRTA01000170.1 GCF_002286735.1 Leptolyngbya sp. BC1307 | reverse complement strand
CGAGGCTTTGATGCCATCTTTGCACAGACCTTCGAGGACAATGCGCCCTTAAACGCGGTGCTCAAGCAGTTTACCAACCACAAGGCAGAACTCCTGCGCGTCCTGGAGATGCCAGCGCTGCCTTTGCATACCAATGCCGCTGAATCTGATATTCGCGAGATGGTCACTCGTCGTAAGATTAGTGGCACCACTCGCCATGACTTGGGCAGGCAGGCGCGTGACACCTTTGTCGGCCTCAAAAAAACCTGTCGCAAGCTGGGCTTTTCGTTCTGGCAATATTTGACCTCCAGGCTCAAACACGATGACACTGTTCCCTTGTTGCCTGATGTCATTAGACAAAGAGCGGCTCAGGCAACGGCTCAGGCCCTGCCTGCTGAGTCGGCTTGTTTTGTTGCAAGCTAAAACAAGCTTGCCTTCTACCAGCGGTTATTGAGCTATTGCGTTTTTCTTCCGAATGACGGCCTCTATTGCTGAGCTAGAGCGCGACATCATTCGCGAACGTACCCTGGCAGGTCTAGCGGCGGCCAAGGCGAGAGGTCGAAAAGGTGGTTGGAAGAAGATCATCACAAGGGGACAGGAGCTAGAAGCAAAGCGCCTGGCTGATGAGGGTAAGCTAAGCAGCACAGACATTTGCAAGCGGGTCGGCATCAGCCGTGCCAGCTACTATCGGTTAGTTGTCTGAAGACACTTCTGGCACAGCAAACAACAGGTTTTTGATGTACAACTTCTCAGTGACAGAAGAAGGCCGAGGCGAGATTCAAATAGATAACTTTCGAGAGCAGTTCTCTGTTGACTTCGGTTTCTGGACTAAAGACGAATATGAGACGCATTGGCAACAAGCCTCAAGATCTTTGGAAGCTGGTCAAAGCGTGTCTTTCATTCAGTCTATGCACGATCCTAAGTC
>NZ_NRTA01000169.1 GCF_002286735.1 Leptolyngbya sp. BC1307 | reverse complement strand
TCAACCAGTCTCGAACATTCCTTGCCCCTTGGGTATAGGGATGTTCGTTACTTTTAGCGTTGGCTCCGCCTCTCCTATGGAGAATCGCATTTCGCACTTCAAGAAAAACTTCGCACTGTCCAGTTATATGATTCAGGTGTTATCATTTCCCCAGATTATGATTAAGCTGTTGTTAGTTCACAGCACATCATTCGGTTAGGTACCTGTTATGACTAATATCGCGATTGCACCCAGAACAACTAACTCTCCTGTTGACTTACGGCCACAGCCCCCCGAATCGACCACCGAAAACCGGCTGAAAGCGGCACTAGAACATGCCCGTCGCCTGACTGAAATGTATGGTTGTCAGCGCGTTGAAGTGGCGATCGCATGGGAAACCGTCGAAGAGTTGCAAACCGCTCAATCGGCTCAAGCCGTCCCTTCGTGTCAATCGGTGTTTGACCGCTACTGCGCCGACAATCCTCACGCGCTCGAATGCCGAAGCTATGACTGCTAACCCTCTGACTAATACTCTGAGTTGGAAGAATGGGCTCTTGACTCTTCTCGGGCATTCGAGGAATCACAAAGCAGTAAAGTAAACAAAGGCTAAACCCTCGGTATAGTCAAGGGTTTATCTTTTTTATGAACTCACGCCTTATTTATTGGATCAATTACCTGCTTTCAATAGTCCCGAAAAGGAGAGTTTCTGTGATGGTACACAAGAACTATATCGGTTGGAGGCGAATTCGACAGCAGTGTTGTATAAGTTACGAGACTACTAGTACCTTGAGTGTTGTGCTCTCATGAGAGAAAAATCATCATATCGCGTCTGAGGTAGACTAGGCGTTAGGTTCAAAGGTTTTGAGCAGGAGGTGAAGGATGCAGTTGCCGATTGTTGCGCCAGCGCCAGTGGTGAGCAAACATGCCGCAGCGTT
>NZ_NRTA01000168.1 GCF_002286735.1 Leptolyngbya sp. BC1307 | reverse complement strand
CATATTCGTTGAGCACATAGTCCTCAAACGGATGACGCAGGAGCTTGAGATAGTTTTGCCGGGACTTGTGCTCACTACTGCGAAAATAGGCAAATAGCGCGTTGCCGACCACCGTACAATAGCCATTGCGGCCTTGATGACGCGCCCCGGTATCATCGGTGTGAACATAGGCGGCACTCTCCAAGCCTGCCCGCAGAACAGCGGTTTGCTCGTCATGGAAGCGGCTGTCTTCTGCCATCAGGATGCGGTTGACCTGGCCGGTGGAAATCTCGATATCAAAGGCTTGTAGCTGCTCGTAAATCAGATGCTGCGGCACTCGACACTGGTGATGTTGATAAAGGATGAACGCTTTCAACGTCGGCCCATAGTGACCCTCATATTCGACCGGCAGTTGCCCGACCACCGTCACACCCTCGGCACTCACATATTCGGCCAGTTTGAACCGGATGTTATGGGATTTGATTAACAACTCCTGCACATCATACTCCCGGTAGCCATTGAACCTCGCTCCCAGCGGTACGCTCTCGGGTTCGACGAGGCGTTCTTCATCCATCTGGAACTGCAATTTCTTGCTGCGCTTGGCGCTCCCAGGTCGTTTCCCGGCACCCTTTTTAGCCAACACGGGGTGCTCCAGTTGGCTCGCTTTTAGCAGCGGCTTACCTTTTAATTTCTTTGCCTTTTTCAGCTCCCCTTCGAGCCGCTCGGTCTTCCCTTTCAACTGCTCGATCTCAATCGCTTGCCCCTCTATGATTGCTTGTTGATGCTCAATCACAGCCAACAGCCATGCCACCAGAGGTGTCCGTTCCTCTGGCGCAATTTCCTTCGGTAGTTTAGGGCTTTTCATTCTTCTGTTACAACAGATTTCTCGCCCTTTGACCACTCATCGTTACTTTCCTCAATAATGCTACTTACCAGCGGTTATTGAGCTATTGC
>NZ_NRTA01000167.1 GCF_002286735.1 Leptolyngbya sp. BC1307 | reverse complement strand
GGGTGTGACCTGAATTTGATGTAGGCTTAAAAAGCGAGAGAAAATCCATATTGGTTAATTTTGGCCCAAAACTGAGCCCATCTGCCTTGGGTATAACTCAGAGAGCGTAAACTCAACACCACCGCCGCACCTGCCTCCTTCCACTTCATCCCGGCCCCGCACAACCGACTTTTAACAATCACCTTGCAGCCCGCTTCAGTCACGCCTGAGCCAATCGGTAAATTCTGGGCAATCGCTTCGGCATAGCCCATTTGATGGTGATGATTGCGAAAGTAGGTAATCGTGGCTTGCAATGTCTGACGCGACGTTTTGCCTAATTTAGCGTCCTCAATCGCCACCATCTCCGACAGGATTTGGCGGGCGGCACCGACTTCGTGTTTTAAGTCATGACAGTGTTTGGTTAACCAAACCTCTCGTTTGGTGGGACTGCGAGGATAGAGGACTTTAGCCACCCCCTTGAGATACTGACTAGCATGATAAAAGTCCAACACTTGCGTCTCGGTCAGCGGCGTTAGAAAATCCCAGTTCTCCGCCGCCCCATCGGCTAAGCCTTGATAGTGGGCATCGGGAAACAGCCCTCGAATGTGAGTAATTTCTCGCTCCATGCGTGCCAGAAAGCTGGCTCGTCCATACTCAGGGCTTGCACCGATGTAAGTAGTATGGTGCCGTTCGCCTGCGGCATCGACCAAACTAATCGTGCCTACCATCGCTTCTCGGTAGTGGTCTTCGCACATCAGCATACAGGTGCCGTCCATCCCAATGCTGACAGTGGTAATCTCTGCTGCTGGTTTCGGTGTCTGATAGTGCCACGATTCTGCTTGACTCAAGGCAATGCTGCCGACCATCTCTGCCACGTTTTGCACAAACGAGCGGGTCACTTGACGACCATGATTCTCCTTCAGATCGCTCACCACCCGAGGCCCGCTCATTTCGGCATACTTATGACT
>NZ_NRTA01000166.1 GCF_002286735.1 Leptolyngbya sp. BC1307 | reverse complement strand
TAGACCTCCTGCATAATAGATTTCATGGTAGCCTGATAGGCTTTGGTTCACTGTTGCCCGCATAGGCCGATGAACTACGAAAACACCCAAACCCTCAGCGATCGCCAGTTTAAGCGGCGATTCGGCGTCCATCGACCGACTTTCAAGCTCATGGTCACCGGACTGCGAGCCCCCTTATCTCGCTATCCTGGCCGCCCTGCCAAGTTATCGATTGAGAACCAACTCCTGGTTGCTCTCGACTATTGGCGAGAATATCGCACCTACTTTCACATCGCCACAGACTGGGGCGTCTCAGAATCGACGATTTGTCGCATTGTCCATCGGGTCGAAACTCGGCTAATGGCTTCAGGCCGATTTCGGATTCCGGGTAAGAAACGTCTGCTCCAAGGCTTTGGCGAGGTTGAGGTGGTGGTGATGGATGTCACTGAGACCCCGATTGAACGGCCTAAACGCAAACAGAAGCAGTTCTATTCTGGCAAGCAGAAGCAACATACGCTCAAGTGCCAAGTCGTCATTGACCAAGCCACTTTGGAGATTATTTGCCTCGACTTCAGTCAGGGCCGCACGCATGATTTTCAGTTATTTAAGGCGTCAGGGGTGCGCTTTCATCCGCAGACGATGAGTCTCGAAGATAAAGGCTATCAAGGGATTGCTCGCTACCATGCCAATAGCCACATTCCCTACAAAAAGCCCAAAGATGGGGAACTATCCGAGTCAGAGCGCGATTACAATCGGGCTCTGAGCAGCGAACGTATCTGCATTGAGCATGTGAATCGACGGCTGAAGATTTTCAAGATTTTGGCCCACCGCTATCGCAACCGGCGCAAACGCTATGGCCTACGGTTCAACCTGATTGCGGCCCTCTACAATCATGAACGCACGATAGCCGCTTGGTAGTCTCAGCGAGGCGCGTTAGTCTATCACATAATCATTTCTGCAAGAGGTCT
>NZ_NRTA01000165.1 GCF_002286735.1 Leptolyngbya sp. BC1307 | reverse complement strand
CCCATCACATAGGCGATGCCCTCATATGAGATGCCATGGTGCTTCAGATACAATGCTTTGGCTGCCGTCTCTGCCGTTTCGCTCATGTACGGGGTGACAAAGTCTGGCCGTAGTTGATAGGCACTCTCACTGCTTGGCAGATAGATCCGCCGTATCTTCAGGTCTTGCCGCAGCGATTTCGTCCAGCCGTGGAACCGATAGCCTTGGCTAATCTCTACCGGAAACAGTTCTGGATGCGCTGCTATTTGCTGATCTAGGTACTGCCGATACGCTACTCTATCATCTGCTAGCGTGGCGTAGTCGATATCATCCGCTATCGGTAGGCAGATGGTCTTGTCTCCGGCAATGCCTCGTGGCTTCCGCTTGGCCATGTCCTTGGCCTCCACTCGCTGGCAATACCTCTATTTTACGTCAAACAAACTTGCTGGAACCAGGATTAGTTGAGAAGAGTTCAGAGGAGAAAATTTCAAGAGAACAGCAGTTGTCTAGCTTAGGCTGGTTGAACTGATTACAGCTAGTATTCTTGATGTATAGTTACGGCTTCAGTAGCTCTCTTAAATATGCCTATCCTTCAATCGTTGCTGTATTTTGTACTCGCTGGACTCTGTGAGATTGGCGGCGGTTATCTTATCTGGTTGTGGCTGAGAGAAGGGCAGGGATGGCCTGTTGCTGCGATTGGGTGGCTGCTGCTAAGTATCTACGGTGTCATTCCGACGCTTCAACCCGCTAACTTTGGTCGAGTCTACGCTGCCTATGGCGGAGTTTTCATCGTGCTGTCTCTCCTATGGGGATGGCGTATCGATGGAGTACAGCCTGATGCTTACGATTGGATAGGATGTATTTTTGTAATCGCAGGCGTAATTATTAAATGTCAAGAGGGTAGGCGATAAAATGACAGAGCGTAGGCGGGTGGAGGTACAGTCGAAGAGACGAATGAGTCTAGCGCTAAGCCAGAGTCT
>NZ_NRTA01000164.1 GCF_002286735.1 Leptolyngbya sp. BC1307 | reverse complement strand
GGATCTTCATCTGCTCGCGCTGCGCAAACTGCGCCATGCGCTTGATGAACTGGGTGCGCTGGCTTTTGACGGCAGGCCCATTGTCTAGGTCAATGACCCATTCTTCCGTCTCTGCATAGGCTGAGCGATGGGTCTGCCACCAAGCTTCGAGACAATCGACAATAAAGTCGCTGGTCTCTGCTGACTGGCCAAAGTAAATCGAAAGCTGTTCGCCCTGCACGTCGAGGATGCCAAAGGGCACCAGCGTGGCGTCGCGGTAGTGGTCATGGTCATCGGCCTGTCGCGGTTCGAGGGTTCGCGCACCGCCGCCCCTCGATAGATTCCCGATGGCGACTTTAGCTTTGCTGTCGATGGAGAGTCTTAAAACTTTGGGGTCAGCATCTGCTGCAGCATTCGCTGCCGCTACATTCTCAAAGATGGCGTCTGTTTCGGGCACCTTCTTGTGCGGCTTCACTTTTTGTGTTTTTTTAACCGATAGCCCATCCGGTTCAGCATCGCACCGATGGTCTGGCGGGTGGGTAAGTCCTCATCCCGGTAGCCTTTCTCCGCTATCAGCGCGTCGCGCACCGACTGGGCGCTGACTCTGGCGTAGTAGAAGGTTGTCCGAAACGTCGGGTCGGCTTGTGATTGGCCATCTACCAGTGCTCGCATCGCTTGCTCTAATTCAGGCTGCTTGGCTTCGCTCCGCCGATTCCCTCGGCCTTGATAGTAATCTAGGCAGACCACCCCGCTCGCCCGCTCGTGTAGCCCTAGCTGAACCGTTTGCCGTCCCCAGCCGAGATGCGTTTCTGCTTTCCGCGCTGAAGCGTCGAAGTAGTCCTCGGCGACCTTCGCCATGAAGGCGCGTTTCTTCGAACCTGTCAGCTTGCAGGCAGCGTCTTTCAAGGTTTCCTTCATCTGCTCATCTAGCATCCCCTAGCCTCTCTCAACTGACTTAACTCCGCCTTATAATGACCGGTAATGTATTTTATTGCCAGCCCCT
>NZ_NRTA01000163.1 GCF_002286735.1 Leptolyngbya sp. BC1307 | reverse complement strand
TCAGAGTTGCTTGGGTCAATCAGCGATTTGATGACTTGTTTCCCCTCGTCCCTTCGAGCGTTCTAAAGCACCCCTCCCACAACACCTAGATGCGCCCTACCAAATGCGGCTAAAGCGGGCCATCAAAGAAGCACAACTGCCCGCCGTAAAAAGTTTGACCAGCTTTGAGTTCTCTCACTGCGCAGACTTCAATCCCGCACCCCTGATGCAGCTTGCCGATGATGCTAGTTGGCTAGATAAAGCAACCAACTGTCTCATTTTTGGCCCATCAGGGATCGGCAAAACCCAACGCTGATAATGCCCCTATTCGTAGGTCATTATCACCAGAGCAAACGGTCACTGTTACAGACCCATGTCATCCACTCTATGGGCGGACACTTCCCCTTGTCGGAGTCACCAGTAAGGCTAATCAAGGTCGCTGTTGCGTCGTTTGGATTCGGCCCGATGTCGAACGCATCATTCCTGTACAAGCAACAGATTTAGAATCTGACCCAAGCCAAGTTTATCCAATTCCGCTATCGATTGCGTCAGTAGAAGCTTTACTGCAAGTGTTTAAAAACATTCAATGCTTGCAGCAAGGATCTCTATGCCATGTCACCGCATCCACCGCCTGCCAACCGTCAGCAGATTGCACCGCATCAAGTCTGGAGCCATCTGGAGCAGCGGCAGCAACAACAAGCTCACCACCAACTGGTCACCATTCTCAGACAAGCACTGATGCCACTGAACCCTGGCCACACACTGGAGGTCCCCCCCAATGAGCACCTTGATTAGCAGCAAAATAACAACTTCTCATTTAGAGCGCAAAGCGATTGTCTATTTACGTCAGTCTACACCCAAGCAAGTACGAGAGCATCTGGATAGTCAGCTATGCCAGCGTACCTTAGGGGCTGGCAATAAAATACATTACCGGTCATTATAAGGCGGAGTTAAGTCAGTTGAGAGAGGCTAGGGGATGCTAGATGAGCAGATGAAGGAAACC
>NZ_NRTA01000162.1 GCF_002286735.1 Leptolyngbya sp. BC1307 | reverse complement strand
CCTTCGATTGAGCAGTATGTTGTCCAAGCTTTCTTTGAAGCCATTGCACCCATTCAATTGGATGCTTTAGATGAGATATTACAACAAAAACAGAAAGAACAACAACAGCTGCAGCAATATCATCAGCAACAAGTACAACGGGCTGAGTACGAGGTTGGACTAGCGCGGCGGCGCTACGACAAAGTAGATCCCGACAATCGATTGGTCGCTCATGAGCTAGAGCGTGACTGGGAAGATAAGTTACGACAACTCCACGTCGTTCGAGAAGTGCTAGAGCGCTTTACGCAGACAGTCCCTGAATCGCCTAACATTACACCATCCTTACGACAGCAGCTATCTCATCTGAATCAGGAACTGCCTAAGTTATGGGCTGATGGTAAGCTGACGCCTGAACAGAAGAAGCAACTGCTGCGCAGTTTAATTGCTAAGGTATTGCTAAAACGCATTGCCCCTGACCAGGTGCAAGTTAAAGTCATTTGGGTGAGCGGTCACTTTTCAGAGGGGATTGTGTGCCCGCCCATTTGGAGGCAGACAGAGACCAGCCATTATGCCGATATGGTAGCGCGCATCAAGCAACTCTGGCAGCAAGGGCAAACAGACGCCCAGATTGCTGATGTTCTCAATCAAGAAGGCTTCCATTCTGCTCGGCAACAGAAGGTAACCGACCATATTGTCCTGAGCATTCGGCACCAGCAGCAGTGGTCTAGTATCTGTCATACCTATCAAGATGTTGAAAAGGTAGATGGACTCTGGACGATTAAAGGTCTCGCTGCACAACTCGGAGTCAAAATACATTGGATTTACAACCGTATTCGCAACGGCTTTCTCACCGAGTTTGATCTGGTTCGGCAACCCCGAGGCTATTACTTAATTCGCGATAATGCGGCATTAATGGAACGCTTACGCCTGGAAGCCAACCGTACGAGTCAGTCACAGAATAAGTTAAAATCGTCTGATTAGGAGGGTATCCTTATGGTCGCGCTAAAAC
>NZ_NRTA01000161.1 GCF_002286735.1 Leptolyngbya sp. BC1307 | reverse complement strand
GGTTTCCTTCATCTGCTCATCTAGCATCCCCTAGCCTCTCTCAACTGACTTAACTCCGCCTTATAATGACCGGTAATGTATTTTATTGCCAGCCCCTTAGTCCAGAAACCGAAGTCAACAGAGAACTGCTCTCGAAAGTTATCTATTTGAATCTCGCCTCGGCCTTCTTCTGTCACTGAGAAGTTGTACATCAAAAACCTGTTGTTTGATGTGCCAGAAGTGTCTTCAGACAACTAACCGATAGTAGCTGGCACGGCTGATGCCGACCCGCTTGCAAATGTCTGTGCTGCTTAGCTTACCCTCATCAGCTAGGCGCTTTGCTTCTAGCTCCTGTCCCCTTGTGATGATCTTCTTCCGACCACCTTTTCGACCTCTCGCCTTGGCCGCCGCTAGACCTGCCAGGGTACGTTCGCGAATGATGTCGCGCTCTAGCTCAGCAATAGAGGCCGTCATTCGGAAGAAAAACTTCCCCATTGCAGATGAAGTATCGATCTGCTCTTTCAAACTACGCAACTCAACGCCTTGCCTCTCAAGGTCTTCAGCTAGCGCGATCAAATGCTTAGTTGAGCGGCTAGCGCGATCTAACTTCCAGATGACCAGTGTGTCACCCTTCCGTAGATGGTCAAGACAGTTATCCCATTCTGGGCGGCTACCCTTAGCTCCACTCTCGTCCTTATCACAGAAGGTGCGATCGCACCCGTCAGCGTTGAGTGCATCGAGCTGTAAATCTAGATCCTGCTCAAAGGTAGAGACTCGTGCGTAGCCAACTTTCAAATTTTCGTCTCATAACGCATCTATGCTATCTCTTTATAATACATAGGACACTGTTGGCGGTGCGATGTAGATAAGTCGAGTGCAGGGCTATTTCATTTTAAAGATGCGCTTGAGGGTGTCTAAGCCAAACTGGCAACAGCGCTGAGCTTGAGCCATGTTGACAAACGCATTGTCACGGTAGACGTTGAGCGCAAAATTGCGTGCCACCGCAAAGATTT
>NZ_NRTA01000160.1 GCF_002286735.1 Leptolyngbya sp. BC1307 | reverse complement strand
CTACTAGCTGAGCCTAAATACGTCAGTTGTGTACGGCTCTCAGAAATCTTGGCAGAGGTAAGCCACGACAGCATCAATCGGTTTTTACTGCGTGAGCAGTACACGCCCAAGGACCTCTTTGAGGAGGTCAAAAGTAGCCTCGTTTTGACTGCGGGTACGCTCAGTGTGGATGACAGCGTAGAAGACAAACCTTACCGAGACCATAACAAGAGCGCATTTGTTGATTTCTTCTGGTCAGGCAAGCATAAGCGCAGTGTCAAAGGGATAAATTTGATTACCTTGTATTACACCGATACATCGGGTAGTTCTTATCCCGTCAATTTCCGTATCTATGACAAACAGGAGGGCAAAACCAAGAACGATTACTTCCGTGAGATGGTGCTTGAGGTGGTTTCGTGGGGACTTGAGCCGAGCTGGGTAACGGGCGATAGTTGGTATTCGAGCCTAGAGAATCTGAAGTTTCTGAGAGACCAGAAGGTGGGTTTTCTATTTGGTATTGCCAATAATCGAAAAGTCTCGATAGAACGCGGTACGTCAGTACTTGTAAAGACTATAGAGATTCCCTCTGAAGGGCTTATGGTCTATTTGAAGGCATTTGGTTGGGTCAGGGTGTTTTGTCAGCCGTTCAAAAACGAACCGCGATACTACATATTGTATCGACCAGACTTGGAGATGCTTCAACAACTGACACGAGAGACCTTCAAATCGGTTCATGATGACCATTGGAAAATTGAATGTTTTCACAGAGTCATCAAGCAAGTGTGCAACATTGAACGCTTTTATGTTCGAGGCGAACAGGCGATTCGCAATCACTTCTTCTGTGCGTTGCGTGCTTTTTGCAAGCTGCAAACGTTATGTATCAACGGACTCATCAACAACTGTTATGAGATATCGAGGCAGCTCTTTGTCCCCGTCATTCGACAGTTTATTCTAGAAAACGTAACAGAAGCTACTTTCGCTTGACCATAGTTTCGTTTTGCTGTCAATGCGTAACTCCTA
>NZ_NRTA01000159.1 GCF_002286735.1 Leptolyngbya sp. BC1307 | reverse complement strand
TGTTTTACCTTCTGCTGCCGAATTCCCCGCTTTGGCAAGCTGCGTTTAGTGATTAGCTTTGAAACTGCACAGCTCACCGGGACTTACGCTGTGCTGCTGACCAATCGCGCTGACTGGTCAGCCAAACAGGTGCTCGCCAAATATTTACAAAGATGGCCGATAGAAACCTTTTATCGAGATGGAAAGCAATATCTCGGGCTTGATGAGTATCGGATGCGAACCTTTGAATCCATTCAAACCCATTGGACGTTGGTGTTCGTGGCTTACTCAATCTTGCACTTGGCTTGCTTGCCACCCCCGACAAAGGCTCCGGGCAAGCGCCCTACCCAGCTCACACAATCCATCGGGCAGGTCTGTCGCCAGCAATCGCAAGCGCTGATAGAAAAGCTAATCCTCTTTGCTCATGACTGTCTTGAACAGGGTGAATCGGCGTCGCAGGTGTTTGCCAAATTGTTTGACAAGCAGAATAAGGGGGTGCCTGCATGACTCGCTAGATAACGCCTCAATTATTTTTCTACCGTCAGAGCACAACACTCAAGGATGTTAGATAGTACCCTGCTTCTATGGACTCATACGGCAAAATCGATAAATAACTTCTGAAAACAAGAATGTTATATGAAGACATGACGACAACATAGGAATTTGGAGGTATTATCGAGCAGACTTGACTTTGAATACATAATTGGCTCTCAAGGAAAATCTCGTGGCATTTCAGCAAAAAGATTTAAAGATTTTATGGGAAAAAGCCGCTGCAAGGTGTTCCCTGCCGGAGTGTAGAAAGGGATTGGTTGCAGATGCTGCAAAGTCCGTGCCATCGAAGGCGATCCTTCTTGGCGAAAACTGCCACATAGTAGCGGAGAATAAGGGAGGGCCAAGAGGAGAAAGTGACCTAAGCAAAAATGATCGTAATCGTTAACTCAGATCTTTCACCATTCTCGATAAGCCCAATCAGGCAATGATTTGATGATGATTTCAAAGCCAAATTGAGCAGCAATATCAACATTGCGCC
>NZ_NRTA01000158.1 GCF_002286735.1 Leptolyngbya sp. BC1307 | reverse complement strand
AACGCTGCGGCATGTTTGCTCACCACTGGCGCTGGCGCAACAATCGGCAACTGCATCCTTCACCTCCTGCTCAAAACCTTTGAACCTAACGCCTAGTCTACCTCAGACGCGATATGATGATTTTTCTCTCATGAGAGCACAACACTCAAGTTATGACTAATCTGTTTGGCAAACCGGGGCGTTGAGGTCAATACGATGCGACTATTTACCTCTAGCGGGCAAAACGTGGCCCCGCCTTTAGCACTTTGGTAGACATGACGCTCTATCGATACCTTGCCATACGGGCTCTGGTAGCTCTTTGGTTGCTGTCCTTTGCTCGTCCAACGTACACCTTCAATCTCTAGCGGCGAACCATCGGTATCGAACTGCTCTAGGGCTTTGCCACTCGCTAGCACGCCTGCTTCATTCAGCTCCGATTGAATGCTCTCTTCGGTCGATAGCATTGTGCTCTCGTAGGGAATCGTGATTTGAATAGTGACTGAATTCGCATCACTCTCTACTATCAATGCACCCATATTCGCTACACTCCAATAAAATAAAGCTTTACAGTCTCTCGATTCTCCTGAGAATATAACATCATATTTAGGTCACACCCGTTACCGGAAGCGACTTTTCGATTGCTGGACAAGTGGTTCCGTATTGTAATCAAGGAAGTGGAAATGCTTGCACTAGCTCTCAGTGGAATGCGGCTGAAGTGATTGGTTACAATAACGTGATGGATTATTACAACTTTAGCGGTACTAATAAGCTACAAGTCTGGATACATGAGTTTGGCCACTTACTATCCTTGTCTCACATATCAGAGTTCGACCCCCAAAGCGATGCTGCCATGCATCCTGAGGTTCCATCTATCTACGGAGTTCAAACCCGAGATCGTCAAAGCTTAAGAAACAAGTGGGGGACTTAATCTGATTGAGGTAATTTACCAAATGAAAGATGTATACTGGACAGTGCGAAGTTTTTCTTGAAGTGCGAAATGCGATTCTCCATAGGAGAGGCGGAGCCAACGCTAAAAGTAACGAACATCCCTATACCCAAGGGGCAAGGAATGTTCGAGACTGGTTGA
>NZ_NRTA01000157.1 GCF_002286735.1 Leptolyngbya sp. BC1307 | reverse complement strand
TCTGAATCACTCAAGAAATGATAGGAGTTATTCATGAGCAGAAAACGCAGACAGTACAGTCCAGAATTCAAGTCAAAAATAGCGATTGCCGCCATCCGAGGTGATAAGACCGCCGCTGAGTTAGCAGCGCAACATGAACTTCATCCAGCTCAGATAAACACCTGGAAACGTGAGCTGCTGGAAAATGCCAGTGAGCTGTTTGACAAGAGTAAATCAGCCAGCAAAGCGCAGTCCGACATTAAGGCCGAAAACGATGAACTGTATCGTCAGATCGGCAAGCTGAAGGTAGAGCGGGATTTTTTAGCCGAGCGCTCAGCACAACTGGGCCTGCTACCCGAAAAGCCCTGGTAGATGCTGAGCATCCAGAACTGAGTTTGGTGCGCCAATGCGAGCTGCTAGGGATCAGCCGCTCTAGCCTGTACTACCAGCGGGTGGGGCCGTCAGACGAGGAGTTGATACTGCTGCGACTGATTGATGAGCAGTATTTGAAAACGCCGTTCTACGGCAGTCGTCGGATGGTGGCACACTTGGCTCAGCAAGGCTATCAGGTGAATCGCAAGCGAGTGCAAAGGCTGATGCGTCAGATGAGCTTACATGCGGTGTATCCCAAGCCCAAGCTGAGCAAACGACATCCAGAACATAAGATCTATCCCTACTTGCTGCGCGGTGTCGATATCGCCTCAGTCAATCAGGTGTGGAGTACTGACATCACCTATCTGCCGGTACTGAAAGGCCACTTTTATCTCGTGGCCGTGATGGATTGGTTCAGCCGGAAAGTGCTGAGTTGGCAGGTTTCTAATACGATCGATGGTGCCTTCTGTATTGAGGCGTTGGCGGATGCCCTATCGCACCATCACAAGCCGACGGTATTCAACTCTGACCAGGGTGCTCAGTTTACGGCAAACGCTTTCACAGACTGCCTCAAGCAGGCCGATGTACAGGTTTCGATGGATGGTCGTGGGCGGTGTTATGACAACATTTTCATTAAGCGATTATGGAGATCCTTAAAGTATGAGTTGATCTATCTCAAAGCGTTTGAAGACGGACGACATCTATCACGAGAGGTGACGACTTGGTTTCATTGGT
>NZ_NRTA01000156.1 GCF_002286735.1 Leptolyngbya sp. BC1307 | reverse complement strand
ATTGTGCTGCAAGTGTTACCCAAAAGTAGCCATTTGTGAACCACGCCCAGATGCTCAAACAAATCAGGCGAAACGCTGATATCACGGCTCATTATGGTTTTGACATTAGGGGCTGGCAATAAAATACATTACCGGTCATTATAAGGCGGAGTTAAGTCAGTTGAGAGAGGCTAGGGGATGCTAGATGAGCAGATGAAGGAAACCTTGAAAGACGCTGCCTGCAAGCTGACAGGTTCGAAGAAACGCGCCTTCATGGCGAAGGTCGCCGAGGACTACTTCGACGCTTCAGCGCGGAAAGCAGAAACGCATCTCGGCTGGGGACGGCAAACGGTTCAGCTAGGGCTGCACGAGCGGGCGAGCGGGGTGGTCTGCCTAGATTACTATCAAGGCCGGGGGAATCGGCGGAGCGAAGCCAAGCAGCCTGAATTGGAGCAAGCGATGCGAGCGCTGGTAGATGGCCAATCTCAAGCCGACCCCACGTTTCGGACAACCTTCTACTACGCCAGAGTCAGCGCCCAGTCGGTGCGCGACGCGCTGATAGCGGAGAAAGGCTACCGAGATGAGGACTTACCCACCCGCCAGACCATCGGCGCGATGCTGAACCGGATGGGCTATCGGTTAAAAAAACACAAAAAGTGAAGCCGCACAAGAAGGTGCCCGAAACAGACGCCATCTTTGAGAATGTAGCGGCAGCGAATGCTGCAGCAGATGCTGACCCCAAAGTTTTAAGACTCTCCATCGACAGCAAAGCTAAAGTCGCCATCGGGAATCTATCGAGGGGCGGCGGTGCGCGAACCCTCGAACCGCGACAGGCCGATGACCATGACCACTACCGCGACGCCACGCTGGTGCCCTTTGGCATCCTCGACGTGCAGGGCGAACAGCTTTCGATTTACTTTGGCCAGTCAGCAGAGACCAGCGACTTTATTGTCGATTGTCTCGAAGCTTGGTGGCAGACCCATCGCTCAGCCTATGCAGAGACGGAAGAATGGGTCATTGACCTAGACAATGGGCCTGCCGTCAAAAGCCAGCGCACCCAGTTCATCAAGCGCATGGCGCAGTTTGCGCAGCGCGAGCAGATGAAGATCC
>NZ_NRTA01000155.1 GCF_002286735.1 Leptolyngbya sp. BC1307 | reverse complement strand
TTAAGGTGAAATACAGTTGTCGCGTCTAATCCTCCTGAGAGATGATTACTCTAGAATTCACCGAAGCCGATATTGCAGCGCTTGATTATGAGCGCTATCACCATCCGCATCCGCAAGTACAGCGAAAGATGGAAGCGCTCTATCTCAAGAGCCAAGGGTTGCCCGATAAGCAGATCAGTCAGCTCTGTCGCATCGGCAGTAGAACGACGCTATCAGGCTACTTGCGACAGTATCAGCAAGGCGGTATTGCAGCGCTTAAACAACTGCACTATAAAGGTCAACCAAGCGCGCTTAATGAGCATATCTCCAGCCTCAAAGCTTACTTCGAGGCCCATCCACCACGCACTAGCGCCGAGGCTCAAGCCGCGATTGAGCGGCTCACTGGGATCAAACGCAGTCCGACGCAGATCAAAGCGTTCTTGAAGCGCCTCGGCATGAAATCGCGCCAAGTCGGCTACATTCCAGGCAAAGCGACGAGTGAAGCCAAAATCGAAGAGCAAGAACAGTTCCGCATCCATGAACTCGAACCCAGACTCGCTGAGGCCCAGCGGGGTGAGCGCGCCGTTTTTTTATAGATGCCGCTCATTTTGTTCATCGGGCTTATCTAGGGTTTGTTTGGTGCTTTGTCCGGCTTTTCATTCCTTCGCCTTCAGGCCGCAGGCGCTTCAATGTCTTAGGTGCGCTCAACGCTATTAGCAAAGAGGTTGTCATCGTCACTAACGAAAGCTACATCAATGCTCAAAGCATCTGCCATCTGCTATTAAAGCTAACAGCGCTTAACTTAGAGGTGCCCATTACAGTTGTGCTAGACAATGCTCGCTATCAGAAATGTCGGGTGGTCTTTGCCCTCGCTGAGGCACTGAACATTGAGCTGTTATACCTACCGTCTTATTCACCGCATTTGAATTTGATTGAGCGGCTGTGGAAGTTTGTCAGAAATGAATGCTTGTATTCCAAGTACTACGCTGATTTTGACAGTTTCAAGGATGCTATTCAAACCTGCCTAGAACAGGCTGATACTACTCACAAAAAGGCTTTGAAAACATTGTTATCCTTAAACTTTCAATCCTTCAAGAATGTCCATATATCAAGCGTCTAGAGTATA
>NZ_NRTA01000154.1 GCF_002286735.1 Leptolyngbya sp. BC1307 | reverse complement strand
GGTTTTGATCGCTGGCGCATGCTGACCAGAAGGCTAAGAGGATGTGATTTATTTTACCACCCATAATCTGCCTGCTCTGTCAATGCGTAAGTCCTATGCTAGACAAACTCCTGCATCGCTGTCAGGAACAAGGCTTGCTGAAGTCACGAGGGAAGCAGCGCACAGATGCCACCCGCATCATCGCGGCTATTCGCAAGCTTAATCGGCTAGAGCTAGTCGGCGAGACGATGCGGGCGGCGCTGAATGAACTGGCTACGGTAGCGCCCGACTGGCTGACGACGATTGCGCCGGATGACTGGTATATGCGCTACGGGCGGCGCGTTGAGGACTACCAGCTACCAAGGTCAGACGCTAAACGGAATGCGTACGCTCAGCAAGTCGGCGAAGATGCCTACTATCTACTGTCCTGCCTGGAAACTTCAGAGATAGCCGACTGGCAGAACTTGGCTCAAATCAAAGCGCTGATGCGAATGCTGACGCGCCACTACGAGTGCGACGCCGAGGCTCCCGTAGAAAAGCGCGTGCGTTGGAAGTCAAAAAAGGAACTACCCCGTGCTGAGGCCGGTATCGAGTCGCCCTACGATGTCGATGCTCGGTTTCGCTCTCGAAGCGGGGTGAACTGGATTGGCTACGCTGTTCATTTCAGCGAGACCTGCGACGATGACCAGTGTCATTTGATCACTCATGTAGAAACAACAGATGCGACAGTCCATGAAGCGCAGCGAGCAGAAGCGATTCATCAATCGTTAGCGGATAAACAACTTTCACCATCAGAGCACTTTGTTGATTCTGCATATGTCAGTGCAGAGATTCTCGTAAACGCTAAAGAGCAACAGATTGAGATGGTCGGCCCGACCAGACAGAACGCTAGCTGGCAATCGAAGACAGAAGGAGCATACGACGAGACGCAGTTGACGAGACGCAGTTTAAGATTGACTGGTCAGCAGAGACCGCAACCTGCCCAGAAGGTAAGCAGTCTTTGAGCTGGAAGACGTTCGTTAAAGACGTTGATAGAACCAGCCCTTTCAAGGTGATTTCTTGTCTTCTTTAGCTTTGGCCAAGAGGCGCGCGGTAGAGACATGCGGCTTGTCTTTCTGATATTTGGGCTTCGGTA
>NZ_NRTA01000153.1 GCF_002286735.1 Leptolyngbya sp. BC1307 | reverse complement strand
AATGACTACTACACTACAGACACGCCAAAGCGCGTCGCTGTGGGAGCAGTTTTGTCAGTGGGTCACCAGCACCGAAAACCGCCTCTATGTAGGTTGGTTCGGCGTGTTGATGATTCCGACACTACTCGCTGCTACTGCATGCTTCGTGATTGCGTTCATCGCAGCGCCTCCCGTTGACATTGACGGCATCCGTGAGCCTGTTGCAGGTTCTCTGATGTACGGCAACAACATCATCTCTGGTGCGGTTGTGCCTTCTTCGAACGCAATTGGCCTGCACTTCTACCCGATCTGGGAAGCTGCTTCCTTAGATGAGTGGCTCTATAACGGCGGCCCTTACCAGCTGGTCATCTTTCACTTCCTCATTGGCGTCTTTTGCTACATGGGTCGTGAGTGGGAGCTTTCTTACCGCCTCGGTATGCGCCCCTGGATCTGTGTTGCTTACTCTGCGCCTGTTGCAGCAGCATCTGCAGTCTTCTTGATCTACCCCCTCGGTCAGGGTTCATTCTCTGACGGCATGCCTTTGGGTATCTCGGGTACGTTCAACTTCATGCTGGTGTTCCAAGCAGAGCACAACATCCTGATGCACCCCTTCCACATGTTGGGAGTTGCCGGTGTCTTCGGTGGTGCTTTGTTCAGTGCAATGCACGGTTCACTCGTGACTTCTTCCTTGGTTCGTGAAACGACTGAGACAGAGTCACAGAACTACGGCTACAAGTTTGGTCAGGAAGAAGAGACTTACAACATCGTTGCAGCGCACGGCTACTTCGGTCGGTTGATCTTCCAATATGCTTCATTCAACAACAGCCGTTCACTCCACTTCTTGTTGGGTGCATGGCCAGTTGTGGGCATCTGGTTCACAGCGCTGGGTATTTCTACCATGGCGTTCAACCTGAACGGATTCAACTTCAACCAGTCAATCATCGACTCACAGGGTCGCGTGATTGGTTCTTGGGCTGATGTTTTGAACCGCGCCAACCTGGGTATGGAAGTCATGCACGAGCGCAACGCTCACAACTTCCCGCTTGACCTGGCAGCAGGTGAAGCTGCACCGGTTGCAATGACTGCACCTGCCATCAACGCGTAGTCGTCACCTGATAACTACTCCTTGATTGGATAGCG
>NZ_NRTA01000152.1 GCF_002286735.1 Leptolyngbya sp. BC1307 | reverse complement strand
AATGGTGCAAGATCTCAGCCTTTTACGAACAGCGACGCTGTTCGATAAACCAGTAAGAAACGCTATTGCCAAGCCACTACTTCTAGGCTCTGGTTATAGACTATGAGGGTGTTCTGACAGTTAAGACCGACTTAACAGTGGTGCTTCTGTGCCCGTATCTCAGCCTGGTTCTGGGGTCAAGCGAATAAACCATTGGTGAAGGGTTTCCCCTATCCCGTTTAGGAGAATGAATAAATCCGCTTTTCCCAGGCAGAGCACACCTTATCTGTTGTATTTGGGAGAGCAGTATGACCACCTCGCCACCATCCGAAGTGAACTTGCCAGCAATTCACCCTAATGCTGCCGGTGTCGATATCGGCGCTAATAGACACTGGGTGAGTGTGCCACCGGGCCGAGCCCCTGAGAATGTTCGCAGTTTTGGCTGTTTCACCGCTGACTTGTATGCCTTATCGGCCTGGCTGAAGCAGTGCGGGGTTGAAACGGTCGCGATGGAATCTACTGGCGTGTATTGGATTCCGTTGTTTCAAATCCTCGAAGCCCAAGGCTTTAAGGTCAACCTAGTCAATGCTCATCACGTCAAAACAGTGCCGGGTCGTAAAAGTGATGTGCTCGACTGCCAATGGTTGCAGCAATTACATAGTTACGGGTTGCTCTCTGGCTCATTTCGGCCAGAAGATCAAATTTGCGTCCTGCGCAGCTACCTACGACAACGCGATAACCTGGTCAAAAGTGCCAGTACTCATGTGCTTCGGATGCAGAAAGCGCTGACTGAAATGAACGTGCAACTGCACCGGGTCATCAGCGATATAACCGGCACCACCGGGATGCGGATTCTGCGGGCGATTGTCGCCGGTGAGCGCAATCCGCAGGTGCTCGCAGCCATGAAGGATAGACGCATTAAAGCGTCAACTGACGACATTGCTGCCGCCTTGACGGGCGACTATCGGGCCGAACAGTTGTTTATCTTGCAGCAAGAATTACAACTCTATGAAATCTATCAGCAGCAAATGGCAGCCTGTGATGTTGAGATTGAACGGCATCTGAATGCCTTTACCGACAAAGTAGACCCCGACACTAATCCGCCACCCAAGCCTAAGCGCCGTGGGAAGAAACAGCCCGGTAATGCC
>NZ_NRTA01000151.1 GCF_002286735.1 Leptolyngbya sp. BC1307 | reverse complement strand
AAGATACAATCATGACTAGTTTTTGTTGGGACGGGATCTATGATCTCATCCCTTTTTTCTTATTGGCAAGTCCTCCCACAACATCTGGATGCGCCCCATTTGGTAGCGTCTGTCTGTTTCCTGCTCGCATAACGTCAACAAGAACTGCGCATAAGACCATTGCTGCTGCAAAGCTTGGCTCTCGGTAGCTTCCCAATGGATAAGCATAGACGTGAGTTTGAGCTGCTTGAGGAGGTCGCTGAGCTGCTGGTATGGGCTGGCGGTCGCGGTCACCTGGGTAATCGTCGTTTCCTTTGATGGAGCCTGAAGCGTGGTTGTCTGTGTCATCTTGGGGACTGAGGAGTTGGTCATAACTGTCGAGCGAATGCTGTTGTGTTTCTACTGGCGGGAGAACCGCTGATAAGTCGGGAATGAATTGCTGCTGTAGGAGTGCCAGGGTAAGGTTGCCTTGCGCCAGGGCTTTAGACAAAAAATCTGCGATCGTTTTTTCTTGGTCATACGTCGCAGCGAGGTAAAGCGCTTCGACGATAAGCACAGCGGCTTGGTCACGCTCAAACTGAGCTTTTAGCTGCTCCCATACCTGACGGAACTCAAGGGTAGGTAACAGATCGCTTTGCCAGTTGCAGTAGAGGAAGGCACGAGGCTTTTTCCTGAGTCCTCCTATCACATGCCGATAGTTGATGCAGCGCCTGCGCCGCCGCCCGTTTCCGGGCACCCGCATTCTGGCCAACTCAAACACCTGCTGACGGGCAAAGTAGCCCACTAGCCGGTCGTGATAGAGATGAATCTCTACCGGCTGCCCAATCAACCGAGACGGCACGCTGTAAAGGATGCAACGGATATCGACAGTGCTGTAACAACTCACCTTAGCGCTGAGCACTTCATAGTCGGCTACCCGCCGTTTTGGGAATGGTCGCAGCGCTGCTTTTTCTTGCTCAAATTTGGCCTCACACTGGCGATTCAGACCAGCCGGCGCTTGGTCTATCACCGATTGGTAGTCGGCAACCGTGGCAAAGTCGCGGCTACCGCGCAGATAGATGATCTGCTTGATCCGGTTATTAGGTGACAGTGGGTATAGGCGAGTGACGACAGCGGGGTAGTCGGGTAATCAGGATCTCATCAGGCAGCGTAGAGTGCAGTCAAAGCCAAGATC
>NZ_NRTA01000150.1 GCF_002286735.1 Leptolyngbya sp. BC1307 | reverse complement strand
GCGATCGCTTTTACCAATCGCAATAATCCCCTTAATCCAATCGTTGGGTACGAAGTTGGTTTCGTTCTTATGGGGGTGTTGTGGCTGGCACACTGAAACCTTTTATCGAGATGGAAAGCAATATCTCGGGCTTGATGAGTATCGGATGCGAACCTTTGAATCCATTCAAACCCATTGGACGTTGGTGTTCGTGGCTTACTCAATCTTGCACTTGGCTTGCTTGCCACCCCCGACAAAGGCTCCGGGCAAGCGCCCTACCCAGCTCACACAATCCATCGGGCAGGTCTGTCGCCAGCAATCGCAAGCGCTGATAGAAAAGCTAATCCTCTTTGCTCATGACTGTCTTGAACAGGGTGAATCGGCGTCGCAGGTGTTTGCCAAATTGTTTGACAAGCAGAATAAGGGGGTGCCTGCATGACTCGCTAGATAACGCCTCAATTATTTTTCTACCGTCAGAGCACAACACTCAAGTATTTACTGTCACAGTAATAATAGACCTCTTGCATAATTACTTTTGTGATATGCTAACGGGTTTTAAATAAAAGGGCCTTTGCCTGCACTGTTTGGATGGCCCTAGTTAAAGGGCAGATATTAAAGGAATTCGGCAAAACCTTTAATAATACCATTAAATCTATTATGCAAGAGGTCTAATATTTGCACTTAGATCTAGTGGTTGCCTATGTAGTAAGTAGCTAGTGCTACAGGCACCAACGTTTCGGGTCAAAGTCAGCCAGCTGCTCAAGAATCTCATCAGCCTGCTCATAAAGCTGCCGGTTCATGTGCGCGGCAGGAACAGCAACTACCGACATGCCTGCGCGTTTGCCCGCTTCTACGCCCGCCGGTGAATCTTTAAAGACCAAACAGTTCTCTGGCGCTGCGCCGCCACTGAAAAGCTATCAGGAGCGGGCTTGCTGCGCTTGACTGCCGGATCGCTGCCCAGAATGATCGCCTGAAAAATTCGCGAGCCAGTTCTGGTAGCGCTGCGTTTTGAGTTTGAAGGGAACGGCAGCTGAGCTAGTTATAATCGCCTCTGAATACGGCGATAAAGGTCAGGAATCACACCTCGGTGTTTGGTAAGTACATCCAGCCCTTTCAAGGTGATTTCTTGTCTTCTTTAGCTTTGGCCAAGAGGCGCGCGGTAGAGACATGCGGCTTGTCTTTCTGATATTTGGGCTTCGGTA
>NZ_NRTA01000149.1 GCF_002286735.1 Leptolyngbya sp. BC1307 | reverse complement strand
CAGGGCCATTTCATTTTCATGGAAGTGAGTTAACGTTTAGCATCTAGCCCTTTCGTCGGATGACTCATGAGCTTATCTACAGCAACGCTGCCTGCAACGGGTCAATTCGGCTCGCACGCTGAGCAGATTGAGATTCTAGCTGCCTTTTCAGAGATTCCTGATACGCGCCATAGCTTAGGTAAACGGCATGACATAGCGCTATGCCTCGCCTTGTTTACGCTGGCAATCGCCGCCGGGAACCAAGGCTTTCTAGCGATAGGAGATTGGCTCAAGAGCTATCAAGCGGAACTCATCGAGTTATTTAACCCACCCAAGCGGAGACTGCCTTCATACAGCACTATTCGGCGAGTGTTATTGACGCTCGACTACAAACAGTACTCAGCGGCGTTAGCTCGCTTCTTTGCTGTCGAGCCGCTACCAGGGGAGACGCTGGCGATGGATGGTAAGCAACTGCGTGGGTCATATCAAATAGAGACGAACAACCCCGAGTCCCCGCCTCATCCGGCCATTCTATTGGTGAGTGCATACATTGTTGAACGTGGGCTGATTCTCGAACCGCATCAGGTAGATAGCAAAACCAACGAGATTAAGGCGCTGCCTGAGTTCATTGAGCAGCTCGCACTTAAAGGTGTTGTGATTGCCTTTGATGCCATCAGCACCCAAAAAAACATGTCAGTTGATTGTCGATAGTGGCAATCACTACCTCGGTGCACTCAAAGGTAACCAGGGTAACTTGCTCAAAGATGTTGAGACTCATTTTTCCCAGCCACAAGTTCATATCGATATCAGTGAAGGTCATGGGCGCTGGGAAAAGCGAGTTGTCAGCCTATGTCATCAGTTAGAGAATATTAAACCTTGGCCGGGACTCAAAACACTTATCCGCGTAGAGAGCGAGCGGCGCTTCACAGTTAAAGGACTTGAGCACTACTCCAAAGAAACACGTTACTACGTGGCTTCTTTCATAGAACCAGTGGCTGAGACTGCCAACCGAATTCGAGGCTATTGGGGAGTGGAGAACAAGGTTCACTATGTTCGCGATGTGACGCAAGGCGAAGATGCTTCGCGCATTCGGATGCATCAACTGCCGCAAATCTTTGCGGTGGCACGCAATTTTGCGCTCAACGTCTACCGTGACAATGCGTTTGTCAACATGGCTCAAGCTCAGCGCTGTTGCCAGTTTGGCTT
>NZ_NRTA01000148.1 GCF_002286735.1 Leptolyngbya sp. BC1307 | reverse complement strand
CTTTTCATTCTTCTGTTACAACAGATTTCTCGCCCTTTGACCACTCATCGTTACTTTCCTCAATAATGCTACTTACCAGCGGTTATTGAGCTATTGCGGCTTGACTTTACCCTGTAAGAAAATGGTCGCAGCGATCGCCATCAGTCCCAAGCTCAGACCGCATACCCCGCGCCAACCCCAATGGCTCCAGCCGTAAGCCCCCAAAAAAGATCCCAGCGCACCGCCTAGAAAGTAAAACTTGACTACTCCCCCGACTAAAGTACGGGGGATTCTCTGGTCACCCAGAGACTTTCCTGTTTCATAGCAGCCGCCTTCAAAGCTAATGCTTATCGGGTCTTACGCTCGCTCCGCAGGCTAACACCGATAGACCACCGGCTAATACATTTATCGCAGCATTCACGTCTCGATCATGTCCTACCCCACACTCAGGGCAAACCCATTCTCGA
Source organism: Leptolyngbya sp. BC1307 (assembly GCF_002286735.1). Lineage (GTDB taxonomy): Bacteria > Cyanobacteriota > Cyanobacteriia > Phormidesmidales > Phormidesmidaceae > Phormidesmis. The sequence goes on along the minus strand of NZ_NRTA01000148.1, from coordinate 745 downwards.
ATATTCAAAGGCAGTTTGTTAACGGTATGCCCGCAAGCATTACAGCGTTTAGAGCTGGGGAACCAGCGCGACACCTTGACCAATGTGCGCCCATACCAATCGCTCTTATATTCAAGCTGCCTGACCAGCTCACCCCAACTAGCATCACTGATAGCCTGAGCGAGCTTATGGTTTTTCACCATGTTCGACACAGCCAAGTCTTCGATTGCGATGGTTTGGTTTTCTCTCACCAATCGAGTCGTCAGCTTGTGCAGAGTATCTTTTCTAGCGTCAGCAATCTCAGCATGGACACGGGCAACCCGCAGCCTTGCTTTGTACCGATTGTTAGAGCCTTTATCCTTGCGGCTGAGCGCTTTTTGAGCTTTTCGCAACTTGCGGAATTTAGTCTTAAACCCTTTCGGGTTGGCAACTTTCTCACCAGTACTGAGTGTCAACAGGCTACTGATGCCCAAATCAATACCAACCTGATTAGAGGCTTCCGGCAATCGCTCAATATCCACGTCCACCAGCAGAGAAACTGTCCATCTACCCGCAGGCGACAGTTTAACCGTTGCGGTAGAGGGATCAGCGCCAGCAGGCAGCAACCGGCTCCAACGAATCGGCAAAGCTTCCGAGCATTTGGCCAGGTAAACCTGACCGTCTCTGTACCAGCCCTTTCAAGGTGATTTCTTGTCTTCTTTAGCTTTGGCCAAGAGGCGCGCGGTAGAGACATGCGGCTTGTCTTTCTGATATTTGGGCTTCGGTA
>NZ_NRTA01000147.1 GCF_002286735.1 Leptolyngbya sp. BC1307 | reverse complement strand
ATACTGTTGGCTAACTCATAGCTAGTCATATGAAACCTTGTCGTACAGGGGATTCAAGCAGACTTCAGCGCTTTGAATCGGGACACTCGCGTCTTGGCTATCGGTACCCCGTCAAACCAGCTGACCAGACGGTCGAAGTTGATCGCCGCGCCGATTGCCATATTCTGTAAGTGCGTCTTCGCTAAGCCACGGTAGCGAGAGCGCCGTAATCCGAAGCTGCGGACACCCTGTGAAAGGGTGCCTTCAATACCGGCTCTGCGTTTGTAGCGTTCTTTTCCTTCTGAGCTGCTATGAGTTGCCCTTGCCTGCTCTAGCGCTTCGTACTTCTCCTGTGGTAAGAATGCTAAACTTCGCTGCACTCCCCTTGTGCATAGCTCTTTGGCGGCGCACGTCCTACAGTCCTGCTGACTAAACCTGACTTGGACGTAAGTTCTACCACTTTCCTGAACGCGCGTTTTCCAACTGTTAGAGTGCTTTCCTTCTGGACAAGTCACGGTTTCCTTCTTCCAGTCAATGTCAAACTGCGCCTCGTCGTACGCGCCTTCCGTCTTTGATTGCCAGCTAGCATTTTGACGGGTTGGCCCCACTATCTCAATCTGTTGTTGTTTAGCATTTACAAGAATCTCTGCACTGACGTATGCAGAATCAACAAAGTGTTCTGATGGCGACAGTTGTTTGTCTGCTAGCGATTGATGAATCGCCTCTGTGCGCTGCGCTTCATGGACTGTTGCATCTGTTGTTTCTACATGAGTAATCAGGTGACAACTATCATCATCACACGTCTCACTGAAATGAACAGCGTAGCCTATCCAGTTCACCCCGCGCCGAGAACGAAACCGAGCCGCCACGTCATAGGGCGACTCGATGCCTTCTTCAGCGCGGGGTAGTTCCTTTTTTGACTTCCAGCGGACGCGCTTCCCTACTGGAGCATCTGTGGTGTATTCGTAATGACGCGCCAGCATCAGCTTCAGTGCTTTGACCTGAGCGAAGCTCTGCCAGTCGCCTATCTCTGATGTTTCTAGGCAGGACAGTAGATAGTAGGCATCTTCGCCTACCTGCTGAGCATACGCACTCCGCTTTGCATCTGACTTCGGCAGATGGTAGTCCTCGACGCGTCGCCCGTAGCGCAGGTACCACTCATCCGGCGCAATTGTCGTTAGCCACTCGGGTGCGACTGTGGCCAGTTCATTCA
>NZ_NRTA01000146.1 GCF_002286735.1 Leptolyngbya sp. BC1307 | reverse complement strand
GCGATCGCTTTTACCAATCGCAATAATCCCCTTAATCCAATCGTTGGGTACGAAGTTGGTTTCGTTCTTATGGGGGTGTTGTGGCTGGCACACTGAAGGCGACCTAGACGAAACCAAAACCTATACCGAAGCCGACTTCAACCGCATCATCGAAATCGAAGCCAGAGAAAAATACCGTGTCCAGATCTTCATGGAAGCGATCGACCAAAATCAGAAAACCCTCGTCTTTTGCGCCACCCAAGACCACGCCCTGGCCGTGCGCAACCTGATCAACCAAATGAAGATCAGCGCCGAACCCAACTACTGCGTCCGCGTCACCGCCAACGACGGCAAGCTCGGTGAACAGCACCTTAAAACCTTTCAGGACAACGAAAAGCACATTCCCACCATCCTCACCACCTCTCAAAAACTCTCTACCGGCGTCGATGCTCGCAACATCCGCAACATTGTGCTGATGCGGCCCATCAACTCCATGATCGAGTTCAAGCAAATCATCGGTCGCGGCACTCGCCTATTCGACGGCAAAGACTACTTCACCATCTACGACTTTGTAAAAGCCTACGAACACTTCAACGACCCCGAATGGGACGGCGAACCCCTCGACCCTGAGCCCCTCGACTCTAGACGTGTTCGTGAAGAACCAGGCGAGTATTTGGTTGAACCAGTGCAGCCCGAGCCGAAAAAGCAGCCCCGTCAAAAAATAAAAATCAAGCTAGCAGACGGCAAAGAGCGGGCGATCGCCCACCAGATGCAGACCACCTTCTGGAGCCCAGACGGCAAACCAATGTCTGCGCCAGAATTTATCGAGCGCTTGTTTGGTGACATTCCAGCGCTCTTTCGCGATGAGGCCGAGCTGCGATCGCTGTGGAGCCTACCCGATACTCGCAAGAAACTGTTAGAAGGGCTAGCGGAGAAAGGCTACGCCGAAGAGCAGCTCAGCGACATCAGCCGCCTCATCGATGCTGACAACAGCGACATATACGACGTACTAGCCTTCATTGCCTACGCCGACACCCCCATCAGTCGCCAAGCCCGAGTCGCCGCGCGAAAGCCTCTAATCTTTTCCCATTACGCTGGCAATCAGCAAGAATTCCTAGACTTTGTACTAGAGCAGTATGTTAAAGAACTGGACAGTGCGAAGTTTTTCTTGAAGTGCGAAATGCGATTCTCCATAGGAGAGGCGGAGCCAACGCTAAAAGTAACGAACATCCCTATACCCAAGGGGCAAGGAATGTTCGAGACTGGTTGA
>NZ_NRTA01000145.1 GCF_002286735.1 Leptolyngbya sp. BC1307 | reverse complement strand
TAACAAATAGCACATTGGCCAGGCGGATAGAAAAAGCTCTGCGGCGAAGCCCAGAGCCCTGTATCGTACTCATGCAAATTCAATCGAGTCCGATGCCCTTAACTATAAGAGAACGCCGCCAAAAAGTGGCTAATTGTATGGCCGAGAATGTGAGGCCGCGCATTGTTGATATTGCCGCAGCGACCGGCCTGAAGAAAAGCAGTGTGCACCGCCACCAAAAAGGGATCGAACGCCGCAATCAATATGCAGAATCGAGTATTTGGGAAACGGCAGTGGGGGCGGCTTGGTTGGTGCGCCTGGTGGTGGCCGTGGTGTACCACTTCGGGATTCAGCAAGGGGTGGGTGCCGAGAGTCTATCGCGGTTCTTCAAAGCGATTCATATAGAAACCCATGTGGGGGTCTCGCCGAGTGCGCTACGCTCGCTCAAAGGGGGGCTGCATGAGCAGGTAGCCGCTTACGCAGCGGCCCAGTCAGAGCACTGCCAGCCGAAAGCCTCTCAAGGTATCTGCGTCGGTGCCGACGAGACCTTTTTTGACCTACCGATACTGGTGCTGATAGAGCTAGCCAGTGGATTCATTTTCACGGAAGTCAAAAGCGCGACCCGCACATACCAGAGCTGGGCAGCGCAGCTTCAATCCTGGTGGCAAGCCAGTCAGTGGCAGTGCCACTTTTTGGTCAGTGATGGGGCCAGAGCCCTAGTCAAGCTAGCCGTATCCGGGATTGGTTGTGTGAGTGTGCCGGACCTGTTTCATGCGATGCGGGCCTTAGGTCGCCCCCTCGGCAAACGCTTGGCCCAACAGCTCAGCCAATCGCAGAAACAAGCAGATCAGCTATCTGAACAGCTGACGAAGACAACGGCTGGGACTCAGCGTCAAACCTTGACGACACAGCTGCATGAGGCGCGTGAGAAACAGCAGCAAGATGAACGAAACCAACAGACCTACCACAAAGCTTTAGAGACCCTTTCCACCTGTGTCCATCCATTCAGCCTCGAGACGGCTCAATGGCAATTGGGTGAAGCTTTAACCACCGCGCTCGCAGCGCCCTTGGCTATCCTGGCGGGACTCGCACCGGTTGATAACCGCCAGCCTGTAGACAAAGCTATCGCTACCTTCAAAGCCCAGATTCCGGGGTTTGCCCAAGGCATTCATGCTTGGTGGCAATGGGCCACTCAGGCGCTCGCCGCAGAGACCGCACAGAGCGAGACCCAAAACTGGGTGCTCACCGCCATGCTGCCTTGGGTCTACTGGAC
>NZ_NRTA01000144.1 GCF_002286735.1 Leptolyngbya sp. BC1307 | reverse complement strand
ATCTTGGCTTTGACTGCACTCTACGCTGCCTGATGAGATCCTGATTACCCGACTACCCCGCTGTCGTCACTCGCCTATACCCACTGTCACCTAATAGATGAGCCTTGCTCGGCCCTCGACCCGATCTCAACCCTACGAATCGAAGAGCTGATGAATGAGCTCAAGAAGGAGTTCACCATCATCATCGTTACCCACAACATGCATCAGGCCGCGCGGGTGGCCGACTACACGGCATTCTTTAACGCTGAGGCGGTGGGCGACAAGGGCAATCGGCTAGGCTACCTAGTGGAAATTGACCAGACCCATAAAATCTTCACTAACCCTGTCGACGAGCACACCCGTGATTATGTCAGCGGCAAGTTTGGCTAGGGCGAGAGGGGAGAGAGTTTAGCGCACAATAGGAGTTTCCGGGCGTGGTTTAAAAACCGCCGATTTTGGGTCACACTCGCAGCCCAAAATAGACCACCGTCGTCGATGGCCCAGCCTATTAATTGATTCAATTTCTAAGCTCTCTGGAACCGCTTAAAACCAAGGAGTTCGAGCCAATGTGGGTGAGGCTGGCCAGTGAGCAACTCCGTGGGACTTTTCCCGACTCGCTCCGGTACCCGAGAGCGGATGAAGCAGCGGTGTGCGATTCGTTCCTGTACGAAAGGCTGAAAAGCTAATAAGGCAGGGCTTCTAAGAGATAACCCACTCAGGGTGGAGTTCGCACTTTAATCTCTCTTAGATGACAACTTGATGCTCTTATAGGTGATGCCTCTGACCAAGCCCAGAAAGCTAGTCCTATCCGCCCGGTATAAGGCGTGACAGCATAGCCCTCATTTCAACGGTTTAGCGCCAATGGGATGAAGCAGGGTTAAACGTCGGTATCTGGAAGCCTAATCTGGAAACCCGGCTAGCACGTGTGTATGAGTAAAGCCCAAAGGGCCTGAATGTATGACCGAACCATCGTCATTCATAACCAGTGAAAAGGCTGATGAGAATCTAAGGCAATGCCTGAACACTCAGGACACTGGAAACAAAAGTTACCGATTTCTAGGCCCACTCATATCGCTAGGGTGGGATTTATATCCAAAACGAAATCCGGTGGACAGTACAACTCTAACCACACAACCCAAGAACATCAGGAACGAAGTAACCTGACCAATTTTCACTCTAGAGGGTCGAATATCTAGAGCAGGTACTAAACCAAAAGGATTGGCAGGCAGGATGGTCTAAGAAGCCAACGCCTGGGGTAATGCTCAGGATATGCAGACGTAGACCCGATAG
>NZ_NRTA01000143.1 GCF_002286735.1 Leptolyngbya sp. BC1307 | reverse complement strand
CAGACCCATGCCCTGCGACAACAGGGACACCAAATTAAAGACATCGCCCATCACCTGGGCATCGGTAAACGGACTGTCTACACCTATCTCTCGCATCCCACCTTCCCAGAATGGCAGCCCTCTATCCGACAACGCAGCAGTGAGTTAGATCCCTACAAGCCCTATCTTTTGGAGCAATGGATAGACACTCAGCCGCAGGCCAGAAGACTATTTGAAGAGATTCAAAAGCAGGGCTACAGAGGCAATTATGAGAGGGTCGCTCGCTATATTCAACCGCTGCGTCAATCATATCCACGGCTCAACCCATCGCCTGAAGCGCTCAATGACTTGCCAGGTCGAGGGCCTGCGCCAACCGTTAAGCTATCTGAGCAAAAGCCGTTGAGTGCTCGCCGTGTTGCCTGGCTGGTTCTACAGAGAACGGAAACCCTTGATGATGAGCAGGAAGCGCTACTGGCAAAGCTCTGCGAGCAGCCAGAGTTGTCGGAACCGATTTCCCTAGCTCAAGCATTCCTGAAGCTGGTACGACAGCGATTGCCTGAGCAACTCGATGGCTGGCTGACAGATGCCAGGAATAGCTCTATCAAGGCGTTTTCAAGCTTTGCCAAAGGATTAAAAGAGGATTACGATGCGGTCAAGGCGGGCGTCACGCTAGAAGTCAGTAACGGACAGGTGGAAGGGCAAAACAACCGATTGAAGATGCTCAAACGGCAGATGTTTGGTCGTGCAGGGCTTGACCTGTTGTCGAAGCGATTCATTCTGAAGGGGTGATCACCATCGCAGAGGGGCATCCAGCCGATTTTTCCCGATCACCTAAAGTGCGCAAGAGCCCGAAGTCATAGAAATATGCAAGTATCCTGACTGATGCGGTTTCAGGTCGGCTTCTGCCAATAATCGTCCGACATGACGAGGTGAAATGCTTTCGACAATTTGTTGCTGCACCAGTTCGTCTGCCAACTCACGATTCGTCCACTGGCTGATCGGTCGGTTGTATTCGCTAGGGGAATCGCAGGCAATCTTAAACAGATGTAAGACTTGCTCTAACTCGAAGGTCGCAGGTGCCCCACTGCGTTCCTCGTCCTGCAAGCGTTCTGCTACCGCCGCGCCGCTTGCCACACCCTCAAACCAACGCTGGCGCCACAATTGCGCCATCTTCCGGCTAATCTCCAATTCGCGGGTATTAGGTGACAGTGGGTATAGGCGAGTGACGACAGCGGGGTAGTCGGGTAATCAGGATCTCATCAGGCAGCGTAGAGTGCAGTCAAAGCCAAGATC
>NZ_NRTA01000142.1 GCF_002286735.1 Leptolyngbya sp. BC1307 | reverse complement strand
CTTTTCATTCTTCTGTTACAACAGATTTCTCGCCCTTTGACCACTCATCGTTACTTTCCTCAATAATGCTACTTACCAGCGGTTATTGAGCTATTGCGTTTGCCACATTGAATGGAGAACAAATTTACCTATTCCTGCTGTCCCAGGAAGAATTAATTTGGTATGCCGAATGGATGGAGCGCACTGACGAAGGGGCTTTTAACGAGGTGATTGTCAATGCCTTAGGCACTCTCGAAGCCGCCGGTTAAAGCGAGGTATTATGGGCTCCAGACGTAATGGTCTGTTTAAGCTGAACGAATCGCACACCCTTGGTTAACCTAAGTCAAACGGTCACCCCTTCAGGGTTTTTCCTATTTTTTCTAAAACTTGTCCGTTTAGCACTATTGCTATACGGACTCAACTTCTGCCTTTATCAGGACGGCAGATGGTTCATGTCGATATATGTTAAGGGGGTCTTTTCTTCCCGCGCCTACATGGACGACTATTCACTAACACAAGATCTTTTAGCTAGCTGGGCGAGCCTTTTTCATACGCTAATTACAGGAACACTCTCTTACATTGGCTTGATTATCTGGCTACGAGTTTCGGGAAAACGCACACTATCTAAATGGAATTCTTTTGACTTTGTGGTCACGATTGCGTTGGGCTCCATCCTAGCCAGCGCATTGCTAACCAAAAGTGTTTCCCTAGTTCAAACGATGGTAGCCATTGTTTTGCTGGTAGGCTTTCAGTTTATTCTTACCTGGCTATCCGTACGTTCTAGCATTGTTCAAACCCTGATCAAAGCAAAGCCTACACTACTGTTCTTTAAAGGAGAGTTTATAGAACACTTGATCAAACAAGAGCGAGTTGCAAAAGGTGAAGTGCTAGCCGCCATCAGGGTTAGGGGCGGCAGCAATCTCAACGATATTGGGGCTGTTGTATTAGAGACGGACGGGACTTTTAGCGTGATCAAAGATTTAGACGTAAACGAAGCCAACGCTCTAAGAGACGTACAGGGCTTTAGAGAGAAAGCTTCGCTTAGCAATGCTTGATAATAATTGACCCCCTAGCCGAGATACGTGTAATTTCGCTCACAGTGACCTGAAAGCAGCATTCTACCGTAGCTGGCTGGTTCGGATTTCCGCTAAGTCACTAACTTGAGTGTTGTGCTCTCATGAGAGAAAAATCATCATATCGCGTCTGAGGTAGACTAGGCGTTAGGTTCAAAGGTTTTGAGCAGGAGGTGAAGGATGCAGTTGCCGATTGTTGCGCCAGCGCCAGTGGTGAGCAAACATGCCGCAGCGTT
>NZ_NRTA01000141.1 GCF_002286735.1 Leptolyngbya sp. BC1307 | reverse complement strand
CTCATCAACCTGGGGTGGGTCTGAAACCCCGGACTTTTAGTCCGCATCTTGCCTCCGTCACAAGATGAGAGTTATAATGTGAGGCATGAGTCAAAGAGCGTTTCAGTTTCGTTTTTATCCCACTGCTGAGCAAGAAAACTTGCTTCGTAGAACGATGGGCTCTACTCGTCTGGTCTATAACCGAGCCTTGGCCGCAAGGACTGAAGCTTGGTATGAAAGGCAAGAGCGAGTCGGGTATAAAGAAACGTCTTCGATGCTGACTGACTGGAAGAAAGACGAAAGCCTTTCGTTCTTGAATGAAGTTAGCTGCGTTCCATTGCAACAGGGTCTGCGCCATCTTCAAAAGGCGTTTAGCAATTTTTGGGCAGGCCGTGCCAAGTATCCGAACTTCAAAAAGAAGCGGAATGGTGGCAGCGCTGAGTTCACCAAGTCGGCGTTTAAGTACGTCGATGGTCAGGTGTACTTGGCAAAATGTGCTGAAGCTTTGCCAATTCGGTGGAGCCGGTTGCTGCCGCAAGGCGCTGAACCTTCTACCATTACGGTGAAGCTCTCGCCTGCGGGTAGATGGACAGTCTCTCTGTTGGTGGACGTGGATATTGAGCCATTGCCGGAATCCTCTAATCAGGTCGGTATTGATCTGGGCATCAGCAGTCTGCTGACACTCAGCACGGGCGAGAAGGTTGCAAACCCCAAGGGGTTTAAGGCTAAGTTCCGCAAGCTTAGAAAGGCTCAGAAGGCGCTCAGCCGCAAGCTGAAAGGCTCTAATAATCGATATAAAGCAAGGCTGCGGGTTGCCCGCGTCCATGCTGAGATTGCCGATGCCAGAAAAGATAATCTTCACAAGCTGACGACTCGATTGGTGAGAGAAAACCAAACCATCGCAATCGAAGATCTGTGTGTGTCGAACATGGTGAAAAACCATAAGCTTGCTCAGGCTATCAGTGATGCTAGCTGGGGTGAGCTGGTCAGGCAGCTTGAGTACAAGTCCGATTGGTACGGGAGAACATTGGTCAAAGTTGACCGCTGGTTTCCTAGTTCCAAGCGGTGCCACTGTTGCGGGCATGTTGTTGACAAGTTGCCATTGAATATTCGGGATTGGGTTTGCCCTGAGTGTGGGGCAGAACATGATCGAGATGTGAATGCTGCGATAAATGTATTAGCCGGTGGTCTATCGGTGTTAGCCTGCGGAGCGAGTGTAAGACCCGATAAGCATTAGCTTTGAAGGCAACTGCTATGAAACAGGAAACTCTCTGGGTAACCGGGGAATCCCCGTCTCTTCAGAGCGGGGAGTAGTCAA
>NZ_NRTA01000140.1 GCF_002286735.1 Leptolyngbya sp. BC1307 | reverse complement strand
AGCGGGTAGGTGCTATTGCTGTGATTGTAGTGGCGGTCGATATACTCAAACAAACTGCCGACATGCTCACACATCGTGTCATCTAGGATAAAGCTAGAACCTGCTGCGGTGAGTCGATGCAGTATCGTTTGCTTCAGCACATACTCGATACGCGCATCGTTCATCTCTGGCGGATGCCACGGGGCTGAGGATAGAAACCGCGATAGGTTGCTTTTATCGGCGCTCGCCAACGTACAGCGGCTGATATTCGATAGGCTTTTGTTTTCTAAGACGATGAGCCCGGTTAAATAGTGCTGGAAGTGCTGATAGGCCCGCTCGTCATTGAACAAATGACGAAACGCTGCGGCATGTTTGCTCACCACTGGCGCTGGCGCAACAATCGGCAACTGCATCCTTCACCTCCTGCTCAAAACCTTTGAACCTAACGCCTAGTCTACCTCAGACGCGATATGATGATTTTTCTCTCATGAGAGCACAACACTCAAGTAAATTAGTGACTCAAGTAGAGCAGAGTGTCGCTCGGCTTCTTGAACAAGTTGGTGACGTGGTCGCTGACTTAATTGTCAAGGTCAGGCAGGAATTGCTAGAGCCATTTATTGCGGCAGCAAATGAGTTTAGGAAGAATTTGATCAGTGATTTGAAGGAATTAATCAACCAGTCCGTTGAACAAGTTTAGGAGTTACGCATTGACAAATACAGTGTGACAATGCTAGGCGAAAGCAGTTTCCTCCACGTTTTCTAGAATAAACTGGCGAATGACCGGCACAAATAGCTGACGCGATATCTCATAGCAGTTGTTGATGATCCCTTTGATGCACATCGTCTGTAGCTTGCAAAAAGCACGTAGTGCACAAAAAACGTGATTACGAATAGCCTGTTCATCTCGCACATAAAAGCGCTCGATATTACACACCTGTTTAATCACTCTATGAAAACATTCAATCTGCCAATGCTCACTATGAACTTGCTTAAAGGTCTCTCGTGAGAGCTGTTTCAAAGCCTCTAAGTCTGGTCGATACAAGATGTAATATCGCTGCTCGTTTTTGAACGGCGCACAAAACACTTTGACCCAGCCAAATGCCTTGAGATAGACCATCAAGCCATCAGCTGTAATCTCTAGAGTCCCTATCTGCACTGACGTTCCACGCTCTACCGAGACCAGCCGATTATTCGCTACCCCAAATAGAAAACCCACTTTCTCGTTTCTGAGAAACTTCAGATTCTCTAGGCTCGAATACCAACTGTCTCCGGTCACCCACGACGGCTTCAGGCCCCAGGATTGAACCTCTAGCACCATCTCTCTAAAATA
>NZ_NRTA01000139.1 GCF_002286735.1 Leptolyngbya sp. BC1307 | reverse complement strand
CTGATTGACTGACAAAAGATGCGATTACATGAGCGAATCGCTTATCAGCAGGCAATTGTAGGCATTGAAAAGTAGTCAAAGGGAGCCAGCGTTCTAAGATTTAGATACCACTCAAAATCATAGGAACGCTGTGAACAAAAACTCCCGTCTTTACGATGCCTTGAAAGCTTGGCTAGGTCAAGATTGTCCGTGGGTGCATTTAGCTCATCTGACAGCCTGTTCATGGATGGTAGTGGCGCTGATTGAAACCGGTAGCGTCAGCCTAACGAAATGGACGACATACTTGCCCTGCCGTGGCCTCTATGCGCAAAGCAAACAGAGACGGGTACGGCGCTGGCTATCGAATAGCCGCATCAACATTCACCGCCTATACAAACCTCTGATTCAGGCAGCTTTGGCGAAGTGGGAAGAAGAAAGTCTCTATCTGAGTTTAGACACCTCGTTGTTTTGGGAGGAGTACTGCCTGATTCGGCTGGCGGTGGTGCATCGAGGACGGGCGCTACCCCTAGCTTGGCGGGTGTTGAAACATGCGAGTGCCTCAGTCTCGTTTGAGACGTACCAAGAGCTGATGATGCAGTCCGCTCAATACCTGCCAGCAGGGGTAAAGGTTATCCTGTTGGCTGACCGGGGCTTCGTACACACCCGTGCGATGAGTGCAATGCGACAACTCGGCTGGCACTATCGGATTAGGATCAAAAGTGACACTTGGCTCTGGCGACCGGGCTCTGGCTGGTGTCAGCCTAAATCGTTCCACCTAGAGCGCGGCAAAGCCTTGTGTTTCCACCACGTTAGATTACACCGTCAAGAAAAGTATGGCCCGGTGCATGTCATTTTGGGGCGCAATAACATCAACGGTGAGTTCTGGGCCGTGGTCAGTGACCAGCCGAGCAGCCCTGACACTTTTATGGAATATGCCCTGAGGTTCGATATCGAGGAAGGATTTTTAGATGACCAATCGGGCGGTTGGAATCTACAACGCTCTGAGATTCGCTCGGTCACTGACCTCTCACGCCTCTGGTTTATCCTGGCGGTTGCCACCCTCTATGTCACCGCCCAAGGGCTAGAAGTGGTTCAAACAGGACGTAGGCGCTGGATTGACACACACTGGTTTCGCGGCAATAGCTATTTTCGCATCGGACTAGAGTGGACTAAGGCTGCTCTGTTCAACGGCTGGCAGTTGATTCAACAGGTTGCCTTTACCTCTCATCGTGATCCTCACCCAGCTATGGCTTCTAGGCAGCAACACAATAAAAAGGCCGGTCGCCTTGACTTCATGGTGATCACCGTTAAATTTCTGCCTGACTAATCTTTTGTCAGTCAATCAGG
>NZ_NRTA01000138.1 GCF_002286735.1 Leptolyngbya sp. BC1307 | reverse complement strand
CAGCAATTCTCATTATGAGGTTAGCTAGTGTCAGCAGGCACTTTAAGCTCAAGCCCTCCGAGCATGAAGGTCAGTAGATGATCCCAACTATCAAAGCAAACGTAGCGAGTCAAGGCACGTAGGTCATTGAAAAAGGTCTTTCGGGTCGATAGGTGTGCTCTGAGCAATCGATACTTTGTATCACTCAAAGCTAACAGGGTATGAAAGAGCAGTGCCAGGATGTTCAAGGTGGCAAGGAAGGCAGCTAGCTGGTTTTGCCCATGACCAAAGTTATGCTTAAGGTTGTACCCCTTGGTCTTGAGGGTGTTGTTATGCTCGTTTTCGACCTTCCATCGAGTGCGCCCAGCCGTGACAATCGCTTCAATATTGTCATCTGTAATCAGGTGATTGGTGGCAAAAGCGTTCTGGTAGAGGATTTTGCCCACGGTATTGGTGATGACGAGTTCGCACCAGTTTACGAGCAGCGCATCGCCAGTATCTCTGAGCGGGACTTGGTTGAGATAGCGGTAGGTATAGGTTTTCTCGGTTTTGCCCGTCCACTGTTTCTTCACGACACTCGGCAGCACTATCCCTGCCAAGTGTTCGTAGAGCGTTTTATGTGACTTCGGCAGACAGCTCAAAATGAAGTTGAATTGCTCAGCGAGCAGCAACTCGCACAGCGGCTGACGACAATACAGGTCATCGCCGAGTCCCGTCACCAGCAGGTCTCGATACCGCTTACCGTGTTGTGCAAACCAGCGTTTGGCGGCAGCATTTTCGCAGTCTTGCTTATCGTGACCATCCTGCGGCACCACGAATTCCGGCACTAACGGAATCACTTCACGGCGACCAGGGCAAGCAATCACAGGCGTGACGACCGTGTGAAAATAGCGGGTTTCTCCTGATTTGAGTACCCTAGTCGAGCAGTGCGCACAGTGAATTTTCGTTGAGCTAAAGTACTCAGTGCCATCTAGCGGCATCAGCAAATTATCGGCAAATGACCGAAACGATGACAGATGATGCGTCGCTTCGAGTATCTGAAGAATCTCGTCAAAGACAGGATACAGAGCGGTAGGCGACACCCCATCGAGCAAATCTCGGATGTGATTATCGCTTGGAATTTGATGGACGCCGAACAGCGTTTGAGCATTGCTCAGACCTTTCGTATCAGCCATCTTGCGCTGATGGGCCAGAAACGATGGTGTTTGAGTGAAGAACACGCTGAAGGCACTTAGCCCAGCATCTAACATCTCGTAGCGAGTATTCTTACCTGTGCGTTTGTCCGGTAACGATGACAGCGTCGCTCGAAATGAATTTACTACCGTGGCAAAACTGCCTTGCGTCATCGAGGTAAGCCTCATGCCACAACTCCACAATAGCCTGCTGCCAGGCGATTGAATAGGCATTCCTCATAATGAGAATTGCTG
>NZ_NRTA01000137.1 GCF_002286735.1 Leptolyngbya sp. BC1307 | reverse complement strand
GGGCGCATCTAGGTGTTGTGGGAGGGGTGCTTTAGAACGCTCGAAGGGACGAGGGGAAACAAGTCATCAAATCGCTGATTGACCCAAGCAACTCTGAGAATCAACAGATGGTCGAGGCCCTCCTCACTCCAGCGCATACCAACGCCCTTAAACCGCTGCTGAATTAACCATTTGCAAGCACTTTCAACGAGTCCAGAGCCCAAAGGAATCTGCTGCCGCTCAAAGTGCTGATAGCGAATATGAGCATGATGCCGTTGAAAGTAAGCCTGCACCTGAACGAGTGTTTGCAGAGATTTGCCCGAGAGCAGTTCGGTGTTCACCAGCACCGTGAGCATCGCTAGAACGGAACTGTGCTGCCCGTGGCGCAAAGCATGACGCCAACGCTCGAACCACTCAAGTTGGTCTGCTTTGGTTGTCAAAAGGACGGTGGCGGCACGCCAGAGATGGCCAGCGGCATGATAAAAGTCGAGGACAGCCACCGCGCACCTGCCAAAACATTGACGATAAACCCGCCAGAAGCCTCGCCCGCCATCACTGAGCCAGATGACCTTAGGGGCTGATTCAAAGGACTGCTTGCGCGCTTCGAGCGTCACCTGTGGGATAAAGGCTTCGAGGTCACCGAGCACTGCGACCAGTCGCCTGTGCTTGAGCTTGACAACGGGTTTGCCTGCGCCAGTGAGCCGTTCGCCCAAGCGGGCCAGAATCGCGACCTTGACTTCTCGCCAGATGACTTTACCTTTGGGTGTTTTAGGCTGCGAGCGCATCGGCACCATCACCCCATCGGCAGCCACGACCAACGGTAGCGCCGCCAGTGCATCGGTCAAGATTTCAGAGATGACAGGCTGCCCAGCTTGCTGCTGTGCCAACTGTTCAGACAACTCGGCTAGGGCGGTGTTGCCCTGTTGTTCAACCCAATTCCATAGGCTGCTAGCGCTCACCTGCAAGCCACTGAACTGACCGAGTAGCCAAGCGGCCAACTCGTAAGGCACAAACAAGCTCAATAGACAGCCCAAGCGCACTAATTCATCACTGCTGTTTTGATGAGGGACAATCCCCAGGGCAACGTCAAGCGGTACCGATAAAGGCCCCTTGCAGCCGCTCGGACAGCGGCCCACCCGTCGCTTTCAGCGCACCACACCGATCAGCGTTGTGAGCTGACGAGGCCGATAGCCCTTTGAGCGGAGTTGATGGCCGCACTGTTCACAGGCTGGCCAGCTTTGGGGCCCGGCGGCGCGTTCCTCTAGTGCCGTGCTCAACACCCAGCGGGCAAACAACAGGCCCAGTTGTAAGGCGCTGCATACCAGCGCCGGGAAGCGCTCTGCTTTAGAAAAAACCGCCCACTGCTGTTGCCACTCACGACTCTCTGGGCAAAACGATTGGATAGAAGATACAATCATGACTAGTTTTTGTTGGGACGGGATCTATGATCTCATCCCTTTTTTCTTATTGGCAAGTCCTCCCACAACATCTGGATGCGCCC
>NZ_NRTA01000136.1 GCF_002286735.1 Leptolyngbya sp. BC1307 | reverse complement strand
GTGAAGTCTCTCCCTCTGACCCTGCGGGTACAGACGGAGCTTCCTAAGACTTAGCGCTTCAATGGGTGTTTGTCTTAAGAATTCCTGGTTATTCCGATTACTCGGGTTGCACCACTAACCTAGCGAGTTGCCCCGCCCCGGCAGATCGATTGCTCAGGCAGTTTCCATTCCCCGATGTTCCCCGGGTACAGTTGTCGAATATAGGGCGATGCCCCGGTTACGGATCACCTGACCACTAGCAACGTCACGAGGTTTTACAGAGCCGCAGGCGTTGCAGGCATGACCCCTGTCGCCGAGTTCTTTCCGCACCTCGGCCCCGCAATCAGGACACTCCTGAGAAGTCCCCCGGTGGTCAACTGTGGCAGTGAACTTGCCACGCTTGAAGGCAACCTGCTGGGTGATGCCTCTGAACTGACCCAGCCCAGCGTCAAGCGTATGCTTGCCCAGAAAACCCTTTGCCATAATCCTGAAATCAATATCCTCAAAAAAGATACTGTCAGCCCCATCACAGAGCTGATTGGCAAGCTTAAAGTGCAGGTCACGGCGCTGGTTGGCAATGTGCCGGTGCTGTCGGGCTACGGCTATTCTGGCCTTCTGGTAGTTGGCTGATCCTTTTGTCTTACGCGCTAGCCTGCGTTGCAGCAATTTAAGCTTGCTTTGCGACTGCTTGAAAAACTTAGGAGCCCTCACCTGCAAACCATCTGAGGTGGCTAGAAAATAATCTAGCCCCAGGTCTACGCCGATAGCATGTCCGTGAAACCCGATAGCGGGCACCTCCACATCGCATTTGATGCAGAGGTTAGCGAACCAGTGATCGGCCTTTTTGACGACTCTCACGTTCGCAATCGTGAAGCCCTCCGGGATAGGTCGATGCAGGTTGATGGTTACGCTGCCTAGCTTTGGCAATTTCAGCGAGCCCGCTTCCGAGTCTAACGGGCTGACCTTGAACTGAGGAAAGAGGGTTGAACGCCACTGCCCAAACTTCTTAAACCGTGGATATCCAAAACCCCGTTTTTGCTTGCCATCAAACGACTTATGCAGCCGCTTGATGGCCTGCTGCAAGTTTTGAGCGGGCACCGTCTTGAGGTTGGGTATGACCTGCTTCGCTTTCGCCAAGCTAGCCTGTTGCCGCTGCTCAGACGGGTACGGCGCATCAGCCGGAATGATATAGCAACTATGCAAATCACACGCATTCACCGGGCACTTGCGCGACTGCGACCAATCTTTGACCTCACGCAGCGCATAGTTATATACGCGCCGTGAAGTCTCAAACCAATCGTCTAAAATCGTCGCTTGGTCAGCACTCGGATATATGCGGTATTGATAGTTGAATATCAGCATGTCCCCATTGTACGGCGTTCTACTGTCAAGCGATAGGCCGGTAGAACGAAGTCATTGTAAAGATTGTTCGCTGTCACGCACCTGGCTTTCACCACCCCCTAAGCTGCGCTATAGGCGGAGCACTAGCCGACTTTTTGGTAGC
>NZ_NRTA01000135.1 GCF_002286735.1 Leptolyngbya sp. BC1307 | reverse complement strand
TCCAACTAACGGACAGTGCTTGCGAAGAAACGTATCAGCCGTTCAGCGAGAAATGGAGTAAAGTTCACAGCAGCCCTAATCCGCCAGGACACAGCCGATGCCCCCCGCTAGTCTCAGTTTCGATAGCCTGTTAGACAGCTTGAGCAGCGCGATTGACGAGATGGGCGACCCGCGCCAACCCAGCAATGCGACTAGCTACAGCGTCAGGGATGCAGTGCTGGGGGCATTTTCGGCCTTTTTTATGCAGAGCGAATCGTTTCTAGAGTATCAGCGCCAGTTAAACAGCCGCAGCGGTCGGGACAATGCCCAGAGCTTGTTTGGGCTAGCGCAGATACCGAGCGTAGAGCAGATTCGTAACATCCTTGACCAGCTAGCGGCCCGAGGGTTGTTTAGCGTGTTCGTGAGCGTCTATCGAACCCTTCAGGGGCAGGGATACTTAGAGCGGTTCAAGCAACTCGACGATAACCTGCTGGTGGCGCTGGACGGCACCGAATACTACAGCTCACAGAAGGTCAGTTGCCCCTGTTGTTCGACGCGCACCCATCGCAATGGGCAGGTGAGCTATTCTCACAAAGCGCTGCTGCCGGTGATTGTCGCGCCAAGTCAAGCGGCTGTGGTCTCGCTGCCGCCTGCGTTTATCACCCCTCAAGACGGTCACAGCAAGCAGGATTGCGAACAAGCTGCGGCGAAACGGTGGATCGGCTCAGCGCCAGCGATATTTGAGCAGCAGGCGGTGACCTTGCTCGGCGATGACCTTTTCAGTCGTCAGCCAATGTGCGAGGCGGCTTTAGCAGAGGGCTTCAACTTTATCTTCGTGTGTCTGCCTGAGTCGCATCCGACCCTCTATGACTGGATTGCCTTCAATGCGGCTAACGGTAACGTCCAGACCATTGAACAGACGCAGCGCCAGGGTCGAACCCATGAGGTCTGGCAAGTCCGCTACCTCAATGATGTCCGGTTGCGCTCAAAAGCCCCCGCGCTGTCGGTCAACTGGTGTGAGCTGACGGTGTCACGGCCATCGGACGCGAAGGTGCTCCATGTCAATAGTTGGGTTACCAACCATCCCATCACTGACTCCCAAGCCTTTGCGATTGCCGCCGCTGGTCGCTGCCGGTGGAAGACCGAAAACGAGAACCACAACGAGCTTAAAACCAAAGGCTACCATCTCAAACACAACTTTGGGCATGGCCAACAGCACCTATCCGCCTTTTTATTGACCCTGAATCTGCTAGCATTTTTGTTTCATACGGTGCTACATCTAGCCGACGAGCCCTATCAACGGATTCGACAGCAGCGGGGCACTCGAAAAGGCTTCTTTCGAGACATCCTGGCGCTCACCAAGTACTTGTGGTTCGAGAGCTGGGCGGCATTGCTCGACTTCATGCTCGATGAGAAGAAGAAGTCTGCCAAGCAGATGAGAAACACTTCTTGATTGCTGTCCTCGCTGATGGCTCATCAGCTACGAAGCGCTGATGAGCTTGTCCGTATCTTGGAATTTGGAATTGCTG
>NZ_NRTA01000134.1 GCF_002286735.1 Leptolyngbya sp. BC1307 | reverse complement strand
CTTTCTGTTTTTGTTGTAATATCTCATCTAAAGCATCCAATTGAATGGGTGCAATGGCTTCAAAGAAAGCTTGGACAACATACTGCTCAATCGAAGGCCCATGTAAGTGGGCACACATGGGCTCACCGTGACTATTGGACATGGCGCTACAGAGATAACGAACACCAGGCTTGTAGCCTACATTCATCCGCCGTCCGCACTGACCACAGGTGGCTAAGCCTTGTAGCAAAGCCGCCCCTTTTCCTGGCGCACCCCGACTAGGCTTATGCTGCTCACTGTAGCGTTGTAAATTGTCTTTTAGTCGGGCTTGATTTTCCAAATATTGTTCCCAGCTGATGTAAGCAGGATAGGCGTCATGAATGACACATTGCCACTCCTCCATCGACTTACTGACAACCCCCGTAGAATGCCGTCCGGGTTTACGTTTGCTCGGCGCTTTAACGCGGCGACCATAAACAAACGCACCCGCATAAGCCGGGTTCGTTAGGATAGACCCAATCGCCGACTCAGAGGGCTTCTTCCATAGCAGTTCACCCTTATGAAACCCACTCGTCTGATACCGGGGAAGTAAGATTTTTTGGTCTCGGCAATACCGTAAGACTTTGCGAGCAGAGCCCAATTCTGTAAATTTAGCAAATACCAACTCAATCACTTGGCGCACCTGCGCATCCGGTGATTTAACGACTTTCTGATTCGATAAGCGCTCCAAGCCCGTCGGCAAATGCTGAACGTACTCGCCCCGATTTACTTTACTAAGACGCCCTGCATTGAGTCGTTGGCGTAAGCTGTAAAGCTCTGCTTCTGACATGGTGCCCTTCAACCCCAGCAGGAGTCTGTCGTTGTAAAACTTGGGGTCGTAAATGCCGTCGTTGTCACCGATAAGTGTATCAAAGATGGCGGCTAAATCGAGTAGTTGATACCAGTCAGCATTGTTTCTGGCTAATCGAGAGACATCCCAGCCAAAGACGATACCGACATGACCCAGAGCCACTTCAGTTGTGAGAGATTTGAAATCATGACGGCCTTGTGCTTGACTCGCCGACTGGCCCAAGTCACCGTCTAAGACCATTACTCTCGACTCATGCCAGCCCAAGTGCTGTGCCCTTTCTATTAAGGGACTCGCAAACAAATAATCTACCGTTCATATCGGAACAATCGTCACATCCCACTTAGGCAACGTCTCAGAGCGCTGCCACTGTTGCTCAAACGGCTCTAACTCATCTTTGGTCACCTTGACACCCTTCGGATAAGTCGCCTCGACTAGCTCAACCATGGGCTCGAAGCCATTCCAAGTCATGTTTGCCGCCCATCGTAAGGCTGTTTCAACGGTATCGAGGATAGCGCCATTCCAGTAGTTTTCTAGCGCCGCCCAACAGCGCTCTATGGGATTGTACTTGCTGTGATAAGGCGGATAGTAAACCAGGCGGATCTTCATCTGCTCGCGCTGCGCAAACTGCGCCATGCGCTTGATGAACTGGGTGCGCTGGCTTTTGACGGCAGGCCCATTGTCTAGGTCAATGAC
>NZ_NRTA01000133.1 GCF_002286735.1 Leptolyngbya sp. BC1307 | reverse complement strand
GCGTTTTAGCCCATTCAGCGTCGCCTCAAAGCCATGTTCTCCCAACCGGCGGCGGATATTTTCCACTGTTTGGGGCCGACAGTTGAAGGCTTCGGCGATCAACTGGTCTGTCCAGTTCGGCCCTTCGGCATCTGCCTTTAGCAAAATCTGCGCACGACGAACCTTTTGGCTGCTACCGTTCAACCGTTTGATGACTTCGTGCAGTTCACTCTTCTCTGATTCACTCAATCGGACGATGTATCGTTTTTGCATAAAGCCCTCGTTCGCTTTATCCCAATCTCCCCCATTACAACACTCTTGACAACCCTCATTCTTAAACTTGACGCTGCACTAGACAGAATCATCTCATATATCAAGATTTTTGCCTTCTTGGTGTATGCGGTCATCTTCTGGTTCTTATTTGGCTTAGCGGCTGACTATTCCTTCCCGTATGGTCAGGCATTAGATCTTATTTCTTCGTGTTTTACTGGCTCTGTTGCCTCCAAAGTCAACTGGTTACAACAGCAACTACAACAAGAAGATACAGACTTGCAGCCTAGTGGCCGCAATCAGAAGTTCAAAAGACTCAACAATCTAGAATCACAAGCATGGCTATACGAAGGCATCTTAGAGCGTATAGGAGCACAACCTTCTGTAAATCATGAGAAGATTGCTAAGACGATAGAGGCACTTGAGTATAAACGAAATAAGGTATCAGAGGAACTTCAACCGATAAAGCCTTGGAAGTATCGTACCTTCTCAGGAATACAGGAGTCTACTCGCAGGTTTCTAGCTAGCCAAGCTGAAAAGGATTATGAGCAGCTTGAGAAGCTAGTCAGGAACTTAATTCTTTTTACTAATAGCAGACAACCATCTCAAGCCATTCTTTCAGAAGTGATTGATGAGCTATCGAATGAGATAACGCGGAACTCCAAACGTATCAGTCCATATCGCCTTCGTCTTGCCTATAAGCTTGATGGGCTACTGGATATCATATCATCGCGTCTGTTGCTGTACTCTTCAGACCTACAGACTAATAATGATTATCAATCTACCGTCAATGAACTGAAATCTCAGATCAAAATTCTATCAGAGGAATTTAATAGCCTTCTGAGAGCTAGGCAAGAGGATCAAACCCAAGCAAGTAGAAGCGCGAAAAGTATGTCTGAGCTGACGGAAGCTGTCTCATCTCTTCACGGAGAAATTGTCAGACGTAATACCGACATAGAAAACTTGCAGCAGAGCCGTCAGCAGCTAACGGAACTAGCACATCGAAAAGATACACAAATAAATAGACTAAAAAGCTCTACATCTGAACTGCAAAGACATATTCAAGAGGCAGCAGGAGTTAATCAGCAGGTACAGTCTCGAATGAACCACATGCAGAGACAGTTATCTCAACTGGGCCAAGAAAGAGATAGCTTTCAAGAAAACGCAAATGCTATGGCCAGGGGCGCATCTAGGTGTTGTGGGAGGGGTGCTTTAGAACGCTCGAAGGGACGAGGGGAAACAAGTCATCAAATCGCTGATTGACCCAAGCAACTCTGA
>NZ_NRTA01000132.1 GCF_002286735.1 Leptolyngbya sp. BC1307 | reverse complement strand
GCGATCGCTTTTACCAATCGCAATAATCCCCTTAATCCAATCGTTGGGTACGAAGTTGGTTTCGTTCTTATGGGGGTGTTGTGGCTGGCACACTGAAACCTTTTATCGAGATGGAAAGCAATATCTCGGGCTTGATGAGTATCGGATGCGAACCTTTGAATCCATTCAAACCCATTGGACGTTGGTGTTCGTGGCTTACTCAATCTTGCACTTGGCTTGCTTGCCACCCCCGACAAAGGCTCCGGGCAAGCGCCCTACCCAGCTCACACAATCCATCGGGCAGGTCTGTCGCCAGCAATCGCAAGCGCTGATAGAAAAGCTAATCCTCTTTGCTCATGACTGTCTTGAACAGGGTGAATCGGCGTCGCAGGTGTTTGCCAAATTGTTTGACAAGCAGAATAAGGGGGTGCCTGCATGACTCGCTAGATAACGCCTCAATTATTTTTCTACCGTCAGAGCACAACACTCAAGCACCTAATCTAGAGATACCATAGACAATCGCGGACATCGTAATGATGAATTTCTGATAAGAAATCATCGTCGCTGAGTAGTTTTTGCTGGTGTGCTACGCAGCTTCATCTGGAGAGTAGAGATATTTCTGAAAACTAACAAACGTTTGATTGATAGCGCTGACGCTACCTAGCGCTTTCACGGCGTCTTGAATCGCCCGATACTTTAGCTCTAAGAGCTGAGGAAGTTTCGAGAGGTCAAGCTCGCCAACGCCTTCTTTAACTAGACAGTCCTAAGTTTCTGTTGAAGAATTATGCGGCCAAAGGTATCTGTTGTTGGGGTTCAGGGGGCTGAATTTTGGCAGCGAGTAATTTAGCCAGAAGTAGATTGGGCCTACGTTTTGATAAAACCACCGGTTGTAGATGCTGAAGCGCCATTCGAACAATTTGCTCGCTGGGCAACCCATGTTTTGGCAGCGTCCGAAACCATTGCGGAAAATGTACCCAAACCACGTTAGGCAGTTCTAAAGCGAGTACTTGCAATAGCCCCAAGGCAATAGCATTGAGATTGACGAAGCGCTCAAATGCTTCAACTTTAATGGCAACCTTTGCCTGGAAATCGGCATCGAAGTCAGCCAAGATAAGATTCTTGGGCCAGCCAGAGGCTCTGGTCATAGAGCGCAACCAGAAGCGATAGTCAAAGCCCCCAAGCAACTGAACTAATGAGCGAAAGCTGACCTCAATTTTGAACCGCCAGCCATAGGCTTCAATCACTTGCGCTCCGGTGAGTGTGGTGTCACTAGAGAGCAAAATAATCTGTTTGCCATTGGGCAGTTGCGTGAGCACGAACAACACTAATTCATCAGGACTGTCCCAATAGAATTTAAAGCACTGATAGTACACGGTTTGACGTTGACCATAGAGCCAAACGGCTGCTTGAGAGCAGGCATCCATCGGGGCAAATAGCTCTCTGAGTTTTATGTCAGAACCCCAGACTCTGGGCCGACCGGGTCCACGAATATCCGAATTGGCTGAAAAGTCGGCATGCGCCACGGTGGAAATCGCCGCTCGGCTGATCAAATGTAAACCCTGCGCTCGAAACGGTCTCAACACCTTCGCCGAAGCATAGT
>NZ_NRTA01000131.1 GCF_002286735.1 Leptolyngbya sp. BC1307 | reverse complement strand
CTTTTCATTCTTCTGTTACAACAGATTTCTCGCCCTTTGACCACTCATCGTTACTTTCCTCAATAATGCTACTTACCAGCGGTTATTGAGCTATTGCAAATTTCTTTCTTAGCAAATGCCAGCACCCGTAAGCCCTGAGCGGCTATCTCGTCAGTTATCTGCTCAATTTGCTGACGGTTTAAGTCGATTGTTTGACCGTTGGCATCGAGCTGGTAATAGCACCGCTTCAAGATGGCTTCCGCCGAACCTTTCACATAAATTGCGTAGCGATCGGCGGGTTCTCCTTGCTGGTGCAGGGTTGCCATGTATTGATACTGCGACTCAAAGGGAATCGTATCTAAACGCGGTTGTTCTTGTTCCAGGTCTTGTCGGGTCATCCCTGCTTTTTGTGCCGAGACAATTAATGCCCCTTCGGTCGGATCTCCAGCTACAGATAGTTGCCCGTCCTGGTCTTGGAAGTGCGAATCATTGCACAATAAGCCGCACTGTAAACACTCGCGCAGCGCAGGGTTTTGATTGATCTCAACCGGTTGTTCGTTTTGTAAAATCGAGCCTTTTACATTGTATCCCACACCACTCAGGGCATAGGAAGTTCCACCCGCATAGATCGCCTGGACGGTCATCTGATTTTCGGTGAGGGTGCCTGTTTTGTCAGAGCAAATCACAGTGGTGCTGCCGAGGGTTTCGACTGCCGGAAGTTTGCGGATAATCGCATGTCGCTGTGCCATCCGACTGACCCCGATCGCCAGCGTGACTGTCACTACAGCAGGGAGTCCTTCGGGAATGGCACTCACGGCGAGGGCAACGGCAGCCTTAAACCCCTCTGACCAGCTTCCTCCTTGCCCCATCACCACGGCAAAGGTTAAAGCGGCTAAACCCAGAATAATGTAGAGCAGGGTCTTGCTAAATTGTTCAATCTTGCGGGTGAGCGGTGTTTCCAGTCCGCTACTTTGCTCGATCAGTTGGGAAATGCGCCCAGTCTCAGTCTGGTTGGCGATCGCCACCACAAAGCCTCTGGCTTGCCCAAACGTGACCAAACTTCCGGCATACGCCACATGTTGAGGCGATCGGCTAAGACGGTTTCGACCGTGAGGGGTTCGGTTGCTTCCTGGACAGGAACCGATTCTCCTGTCAATGCGGCTTCACTCACCTGTAAGTCACGCAATTCTACCAACCGCAGATCAGCAGGCACTTTGTCCCCAGAGGTTAGCAGCACGAGATCGCCAGGAACCAGTTCGCAGGAGTTGAGCCGCACTTTTTGTCCATTCCGAATGACCGTCGCTTCGGTGATGACGGATTGGGCTAGTGCAGCGTCAAGTTTAAGAATGAGGGTTGTCAAGAGTGTTGTAATGGGGGAGATTGGGATAAAGCGAACGAGGGCTTTATGCAAAAACGATACATCGTCCGATTGAGTGAATCAGAGAAGAGTGAACTGCACGAAGTCATCAAACGGTTGAACGGTAGCAGCCAAAAGGTTCGTCGTGCGCAGATTTTGCTAAAGGCAGATGCCGAAGGGCCGAACTGGACAGACCAGTTGATCGCCGAAGCCTTCAACTGTCGGCCCCAAACAGTGGAAAATATCCGCCGCCGGTTGGGAGAACATGGCTTTGAGGCGACGCTGAATGGGCTAAAACGC
>NZ_NRTA01000130.1 GCF_002286735.1 Leptolyngbya sp. BC1307 | reverse complement strand
GCGATCGCTTTTACCAATCGCAATAATCCCCTTAATCCAATCGTTGGGTACGAAGTTGGTTTCGTTCTTATGGGGGTGTTGTGGCTGGCACACTGAAACCTTTTATCGAGATGGAAAGCAATATCTCGGGCTTGATGAGTATCGGATGCGAACCTTTGAATCCATTCAAACCCATTGGACGTTGGTGTTCGTGGCTTACTCAATCTTGCACTTGGCTTGCTTGCCACCCCCGACAAAGGCTCCGGGCAAGCGCCCTACCCAGCTCACACAATCCATCGGGCAGGTCTGTCGCCAGCAATCGCAAGCGCTGATAGAAAAGCTAATCCTCTTTGCTCATGACTGTCTTGAACAGGGTGAATCGGCGTCGCAGGTGTTTGCCAAATTGTTTGACAAGCAGAATAAGGGGGTGCCTGCATGACTCGCTAGATAACGCCTCAATTATTTTTCTACCGTCAGAGCACAACACTCAAGTCACTAATTTCATAAAAACAAAAAACTTTTGACACATAAGGGTTTGATCTAGATGTGGTCGTTTTTACATGTATCTCGGCGTGCGATGTGTTCTTCTGAAACCAGCTTTGTCTGGGGGATAGGAGACAAGGATAGAACCTTGATAACTGGTATCTCGATGAGGGTGAAAGTCCCTCCCTCCAAGTGGTGGAGGGAAAGCATATTCCCCAGGTTCGCGACTAGCCATCAACGCCTGAAGCGGGAATAAACGGCGGTAACTGGCAGCCTAAGCTGGAATCCCGTCTAGCAAGCTGTATATGGGTACGCAAGGAATCTACGTTTGAAGCTTAGTGGTGCAGAGAAGTCGTGAAAGTACTGCTACGAGTGGAATCCTATAGTGAGACAAAGATAGCGAGAGCGGGGCATTCCATGAGAAGCTTAAGTTCCTCAACAAAAATCTATCTCAAATGGAAACACCCCACCTTTATCGTCAACTGGAAGACCAGTTACGTCAATGGGTCTTACCCAAAGACCGTCGTCATTTACAAGGTTATGCAGAAGCCATCGCCGGGATTCTGCAATCAGGCAGCGCCTGTTTAAGCCATTGGCTCCCCTTTCTCGGCCACCGAGACTGCGGGGCTCGCGCCCATATGGAGCGTCTGAGCTATCTGGTGCATAACGAACACATCAGCGCAGAGCGCTACTATCAACCGCTGCTCAAGCAATTCATTCAAGCCTTTGGGGGCGAAGCGTTGACGCTGACGCTAGATACCAGCGTTTTGTGGGACAGCTTCTGCCTGATAGAAGTGTGCCTAGCTTGGGGCGGACGGTCTATCACACTGGCCCAAACCGTCATTGAGCATGGCAGCGCCACCGTTGGCTTTGAGACCTATCGTAGCGTCTTAGACACGGCTAAAACGGTTCTTCCCACCGGGGCACAGGTGACGCTACTGGCAGACCGAGGCTTTGAACATGGCGAGTTGATGCGATGGCTGAACCAACAGCAGTGGGACTGGGCCATCCGCGCTAAGTCAGACCTCATCATCCACCTAGCTAGTGGTCGTCAGCGGGCGGTTCGAGCCCTGTTGCCGCCGACAGGGGAAGTTTATTTATTCGACCATGTGACCGTTTTGAATGGCATCGATTGTCACTTGGCAACGGCTAATTTACCGACTGCTGGCGAGCCCTGGGCGGTATTGTCCAAGCAGCCAGCTATTAGGTGACAGTGGGTATAGGCGAGTGACGACAGCGGGGTAGTCGGGTAATCAGGATCTCATCAGGCAGCGTAGAGTGCAGTCAAAGCCAAGAT
>NZ_NRTA01000129.1 GCF_002286735.1 Leptolyngbya sp. BC1307 | reverse complement strand
TCATACTGAGCTGCCTTTGCCCAGAAAGGCAGCTAAAGCACATCAGCCCAAGCCCCTGCACGCATAGCTTTTCCCGGCTTAAGTTGGTACCCTATTTCGGCTTTGTCCAGTAGACTGGACGGCTTAGCGCTCCTTGCTGTACCGTCACTGCTTCTACCCCAATATCAGGGTGAAGGTGGAACGACGATATCTATGATCTGCAAGATAGCAATGCACGCGATAATGTGGATTAGAGAATACAGCAGCGAGAACCTGGATGAAACTTCGTTCGATAGAGACCACACCGAGTCCGAACTGCATGAAGCTGAATTTGGATGAGGCGGCAAGTGCGAGACCGCTGACGCTGATGCTTGGCGAGACCGCCTTAGGTGCGCCCGCCATCTTCCAGGCCCTGCTCACCATAGAAGGCATTCAGTCAGTCTTTGTTATCAATGACTTTGTCACGCTTACCCGCAAAGGCAGCGCCGACTGGCAACCGATTTTGGCAGCAGCAGGCAGGCTCCTCGGCCTTTCAGAAGATGCCGACGCTGCTTTAGGCGATCGCCTTCAAGCAGATATCCCCCAAGCTGAAAAAGCGGCTCAGAACGCTGGCTCTCAGAACTTTGGTCAAGTAGAGGTAGCCATTCAAAAGTTTCGAGGCATTCCTGTACAGGTCCGGGTGACAGACGATACGCAACAGGCCCGCGTTGCTCTACCCGAACGATTCAACCAAGCCCTGCAAAACGCGATTGTAGCGACTGGCGCTGACTATGTCGCCGAGCGGATCTGGGCACCGTATCAGCCGCAATTTGGCGAAGTCGAAGCGATCGCCCGCCAGGTCGCCGAAGAACTCGACAGCCTCATTGACGCACCAGAACTTGCCCACCTAGAACAGCAGGCCATCACCTCAAAGTCTAAAGCTGTCTCTTCTCAGCGCTCTCAAACAGAATTGCTGACAGACCTAAAACAGCCAGACTGGAAACAAAGGCTTAAAGCGATTCAGAAAATTGAGCTTGACGGAGAGACATTTCCAGCCGTGGTAGCGGCTCTCCAAGATGACCGAGCCACCGTTCGCCGCTGGGCAGCAGCCTTGTTAGGTGCGAGTGAGCAGGCAGAGGCGCTATCCCCTCTACGTCAGATGCTGCTCACTGACCCTTCCCCCATCGTGCGCCGGACGGCAGGAGATGCGCTCAGCGATCTGGGCAATCCTCAGGCGATCGCAGCAATGGTGGCGGCACTAAGGGACGTGTCTAGTTTGGTGAGGTGGCGGGCGGCGCGATTCCTCAACGAACTGGGTGACGCCAGCGCCATAGAACCGCTAATGCAGGCAGCTGAAGCTGAAAGCGAATTTGACGTGCGCGTAGAAATGACAGCGGCGATTGATCGTATTCAGGCGGGCAAGGCTTCACAGCTACCCATGTGGATGCGCATTAGCAACGCTAGCTGAAGATGAAACGCTCTAGCAGTCAAGCGCGGTCATCATCATCGAGCATGGACATCAGAGCGCTAGCCTCCTCCGGCGCAGTCGCCCGTTTCCCCTTTTCACAAGTACCTTGCCGTAAGTCGGTTGTGGAGGCCAAAGGCAGCTATGTGAGCGGCACCTGCAAAGAACTCAAGGCGAGTGGCGCTGGTAGCGATTTCACACCCGGCGATGCCAACTACACCTCAGCGTGAGATCGCGACGACGATGGTGTTACCTGCGCATCGTAAGGGCATCTGTTGTGTATGGTTAGAGTTGTCATCTGTCGTCATTCGCTCCGCTTTGCGCTCCTTTGTGTATAGACAAACCCGAGGTAGAAAACGCTTCCGT
>NZ_NRTA01000128.1 GCF_002286735.1 Leptolyngbya sp. BC1307 | reverse complement strand
GACACTGTTGGCTAACTCCGAAAGTAGCAATTAAGCAGGCTCTAGCGCCTTGAATCGAGACACTCTTGTTTTGGCCAGTGGCACTTCCTGGAACCAGTTGAATAGCCGATCAATATTAACGGCAGCGCCAATCGCCATATTCTGCAAGTGAGTCTTAGCCATGCCCATATAGCGGGAACGTCGTAGACCGCAGCTGGTAACGCCTTGAGAAATCGTGCTTTCAATACCAGCACGGCGACGATAACGTTCCTGGCCTTCAGCTGTCGTTTGTATGGATCGCGCTTTTTCCAATGCCTCGTGTTCGGCTTGTGGCAGCAGATGCAGCGTGCGGCCAACGGTTGGCTTAGCTTTGGTGCAAAGCGAGCGAACTGGGCAATCAGCACAGTCTTGAGCGTGAAATCTAGCCAGAATATAGGGCTTTCCGGAATCGCGGTTGTAGGCTTTCCAAGCCTGAGAGGTTTTACCCTGCGGGCAGGTCACCTGCTCGTTTTCCCAATCAATCTCGAAGTGGTTCAAGTTGAAGGCCCCTTCAGTTCGCGTTTGCCAACTGGTATCAAAGCGAGCTGGCCCCACCATCTCAATGCCTTGACTCTGTGCATTTACCAGTAGGAATGCATTGACATAGGCAGTATCGGCAAAGTGCTCCTTGGGCCGGAGATGCTTGTCGATTAGCGCTTGGTGAATGTCGTCAACGCACTGCGCCTCATGGACACTGGCATCGGTGGTCATCACATGAGTAATCAAATGACAGCTATCGTCATCACACGTTTCACTCAAGTGGGTAATATAGCCTGTCCAAGTAGTGCCACAGCGACGGCGATAGCGTACGTCTGTGTCATAGGGCGACTCGATTGTAGGTGTCTTCTTCGTTAGCTTTTTGTCGCTTTTCCAACGCAGACTCGGGCCATCCTCCTTATCGCTGTATTCATAGTGATAGGGCCAAAGTTCTTCTAGTGCTTGTACCGTTTTGAGAGTTTTGCCTTCAGTGGCTAACTCTGAGTCAGCTAGGCATTTGAGTAGGTAGTCGCCATCTTCTCCAACCTGTTGCGCGTAGGCAATGCGCTCTGCTGGTTTCGAGGGCAGTCGGTAGTCTTCGATGCGCCGCCCGTAGCGTTGATACCAATCTTCGGGGGCTATCCGTTGCAGCCACTCGGGAGCCAGCACGGCTAGGTCATTGAGAGCAGCTCGTAGTGTTTCACCGACGACTTCCAAACGGTTAAGGTTACGGATTGCGCCTAAGACACGGGTAGAGTCAGTACGTTGCTGCCCACCGGCTTTGACGAGACCCAGTTCTTGGCAGCGCTCCAGCAGTTTATCAAGTAGCAGGTGTTCAACGTTGCCTGCTAGCAAGCGGCCCCGAAACTCGCTCAGGACGCTGTAGTCGAAGCCCGTATCGGTTAGCTCTAGCCGCAGCAGATATTTCCAGTCGATACGCGAGCGCACCGACTCGGCAGCTTGGCGGTCGGATAGGTTTTCGCGAAATTGCATGATGGTGACTAAAGCCAGTCGCCACGGTGGAATGGCTGACTGGCCGACCTTTGAGAACAGCTCGGTGAAGTCAGTGTCTTCAAAGATAGGGCCGAGTTCATCATGCAGTGTCACGTATGGATTGCCCCTCTTGAAGACTGCTTTGGCGACTCGCACCGTATCGGCAGGCACTAGCGAGTCTGGTTGGGGCTTTAGAGACATAGCGTTCTTCCTTGAGGAAGCGCTTTGGCGATCGCACTTCCTGATAGCGATAGATCTGCCTCAGCTTACCGATTTTTCAATGCTTCTGGAGTTCGCCAACAGTGTC
>NZ_NRTA01000127.1 GCF_002286735.1 Leptolyngbya sp. BC1307 | reverse complement strand
AAGAACCTTTAGTCAGAGTAAAGACGATGACACACTCAGTGATGGGTAGTGATGAATGGGCAGCCATCGACTGGAAAACAGTCGAGAAAATGGTCTACCGACTCCAAACCAGAATCTTCAAAGCCAAACGTCGTGGTGATACCCAGCAGGTTCATAGGCTCCAGAAACTATTGATGAAATCTCGTTCAGCCAAGCTTTTAGCAGTCAGACGGGTAACGCAGGACAATACAGGCAGGAAAACAGCAGGTGTGGACGGGGTGAAATCCCTGCGGCCACCACAACGGCTTGACCTCGTAAACGACCTGTCTCTAACGGGAAAATCTAAACCGACGCGGCGGGTGATGATACCGAAGCCGGGAACGACGGAAGAAAGACCGTTAGGCATACCCTGCATGATAGAAAGGGCACGGCAAATGCTAGTGAAGCTAGCATTGGAACCCGAATGGGAAACGGTTCTAGAAACCAATACCTACGGATTCCGAACGGGAAGAAGCACTCAAGATGCCATCAAAGCAATTTTTAACGGTATCCACTTCCAGCCTAAGTATGTGCTAGATGCTGATATCTCGAAATGCTTCGATAAAATCAACCAAAAAGCCCTACTGAATAAACTGAAGACTTTTCCGACTCTACGCAGGCAAATTAAAGCTTGGCTAAAGTCGGGAGTCGTTCTAGACGGACAGTTATCTCCAACAACTGAAGGCGTTCCGCAAGGCGGAACCCTGTCGCCTTTACTGGCGCTGGTTGCTCTTCATGGATTGGAGACGGTGGCAAGAGGATGTATCCGTCAGCGTCAGTACCTACAGCAAGAGTTGTGTGTCTGTGTATACGCTGATGATTTTGTCATTCTCCACAAGTCACTGGCGGTCGTCTTACAGTGTAAAGCAGCGGTGGAAGCGTGGTTGCAAGAGATGTCTCTTGAGCTGAAACCTAGTAAAACCCGCATTTCTCATACGCTAACACCGCATGAAGGAAATGTTGGATTTGACTTTCTCGGATTCAACATTCGGCAATATCCAGTGGGCAAGCACCAGTCTGGATGTAAATGCGGACAGAAACTAGGATTCAAAACACTCATCAAGCCCAGTAAGGCGAAGGTTGCCCTACATACCCAGAAACTTAGGAACATTATTGATGCTCACAAACCCGCGCCTCAATCGGCACTGATTAGTAAGCTCAACCCCGTTATCAGGGGATGGTGTAACTATTACTCTAGGGTATGTAGTAAGCAAACGTTCACCCGTTGCGATTTCGTTCTGTTTTCTCAACTCAGAGCCTGGGCCAGATACAGAACCGGGCAATACAACTCCAAGACCTTCAACAAATACTGGCACCGCATCGGGGACAGATTGACCTTCTCTACGAAGGATGGAATGCAACTTGCGTCCCACGCTGCAACCCCCATTGTTCGCCACGTAAAAGTGAAAGGGAACCGAAGTTTCTTTGATGGTGATGTGATCTACTGGAGCACGCGAAAGGGCAAACATCCGGAACTACCGAATCGAGTCGCCAGACTTCTTAAAAGGTATAAAGGTCGATGCCCAGAATGTGGACTGATGTTTGCAGGAGACGCGCTGATTGAGGTTGACCATATCCTTCCTAAACAGAAGGGTGGGACAGATAAATTCGACAATCTGCAACCGCTTCACCGTCATTGTCACGACGTTAAAACTGCCTGCGACAGCGTAGAGCAAGGTGCTGATGACAACAGCCGTACTGTTGAGGAGCCGTGTGCGGTTAACATCGCAAGCACGGTTTTGCACGGGAGGGTGACAGGGTGACCTGTCACTCGACCCCAACGATT
>NZ_NRTA01000126.1 GCF_002286735.1 Leptolyngbya sp. BC1307 | reverse complement strand
GATCTTGGCTTTGACTGCACTCTACGCTGCCTGATGAGATCCTGATTACCCGACTACCCCGCTGTCGTCACTCGCCTATACCCACTGTCACCTAATACCCAACTGAGCACCATGATGCTTTGCATCTTATCCGTCAACGCACTTGGTATTAAGCTAGGTCTATTGAGCGTGGCCTGCTGATAGATATGGCCATGTGCCATTCATCAAGGCGATGGCCTATTGAGTGCTTTCAAAGTATTGATAAAACCTAAGCACTATCTATCAATACTTTCGTTTAGTTAATGCGGTAGCTAAGTGGAGCTAAATTTTGTGATCACGACACCGTAGAAGGTTTTCTAAATAGTGTCTTTTCCTGGTTTTCAGAATTCACTATCGGCACCAAAGAACTCTCCTAATATTTCAGGCTATGTTCCTGAACGGTAAGTATTCTGGCGTTTGACTACAGGTGCAATAGCTAAAATCAGATGAGAGGATGCGCCTCTAATGAGACAATTGACTATCGACAAATTATTAAAAACAATCAAAGACGGTGGCTCAAAGTATATTCTTAAAACTAGCTGATAAAGCTAGAGAAATTATATACTTGCCGTTGAATATGTTTACTGGCGCAGAGTCTAGACAGTACTCTGCACCAGCAAACTATGACAAAGAATAAATGTACTACTAAACCCGGCTTCTACCCTGAGTCTTGACTGTCTCAATCTGGAATTTACCTTTTCGGGGGGTTTATGCAAAAAGCCCCAGGCTGGGTGTGGCACCTGGTTCAATGGCTAGGCAATTTAATCCCGGTCTCGTTGCTATTAATGCGATTGGGGCTTACCCCCCCGCCCATATTCTCACCAATGAGAAGTTTGCCAGCAATAGCTCAATAACCGCTGGTAGAAGGCAAGCTTGTTTTAGCTTGCAACAAAACAAGCCGACTCAGCAGGCAGGGCCTGAGCCGTTGCCTGAGCCGCTCTTTGTCTAATGACATCAGGCAACAAGGGAACAGTGTCATCGTGTTTGAGCCTGGAGGTCAAATATTGCCAGAACGAAAAGCCCAGCTTGCGACAGGTTTTTTTGAGGCCGACAAA
Organism: Leptolyngbya sp. BC1307; assembly: GCF_002286735.1. Lineage (GTDB taxonomy): Bacteria > Cyanobacteriota > Cyanobacteriia > Phormidesmidales > Phormidesmidaceae > Phormidesmis. Next base: position 735 of record NZ_NRTA01000126.1, on the reverse strand, counting down.
GGTGTCACGCGCCTGCCTGCCCAAGTCATGGCGAGTGGTGCCACTAATCTTACGACGAGTGACCATCTCGCGAATATCAGATTCAGCGGCATTGGTATGCAAAGGCAGCGCTGGCATCTCCAGGACGCGCAGGAGTTCTGCCTTGTGGTTGGTAAACTGCTTGAGCACCGCGTTTAAGGGCGCATTGTCCTCGAAGGTCTGTGCAAAGATGGCATCAAAGCCTCGGTTGAATGCAGGTATATCGTCAGCAGAGGGGTCTTGGCGATAAAACTTCAAGGCTTGGTAGTAGGCCCACAGCTGATAGCGCAGGGCTTCAATTTCGTTGAGCTGCGCAGGGGTTTCGCCGCTCAATTTGCGCAGGGTACGTTCCATATGTATCCAGCACAGGGCATGGACGAACAAGACAAACTGCGGCGCACCATCACTGAGGATAATCAACTCAGGTGACACCCCATGGCTAATCACACTGCCGAGCAAAGCCGCTTCGGTGACCAACCTAACCGCGAGCGGGGTGACGATATCAAGGCGCTCTAAATAAGCTGCCCATGCCGATTCACCCTGACAAATCACCTGCTCAGAAAAGCTCAGTTTCTCTAAATGGCGAGACGCTAGCCCATGAGCGCTCAGGTAGGCTTGGGCATATTCGTTGAGCACATAGTCCTCAAACGGATGACGCAGGAGCTTGAGATAGTTTTGCCGGGACTTGTGCTCACTACTGCGAAAATAGGCAAATAG
>NZ_NRTA01000125.1 GCF_002286735.1 Leptolyngbya sp. BC1307 | reverse complement strand
GATCTTGGCTTTGACTGCACTCTACGCTGCCTGATGAGATCCTGATTACCCGACTACCCCGCTGTCGTCACTCGCCTATACCCACTGTCACCTAATACTCCATCATTCAACCGCTAGCAGGGCGGTGGCACGCTTGCTTTAACCAACTTAACGATTGGCGTTTTCGGGACTGATAAGCCAAAGCTCCCTATAGAAAGGGTTACAGAAATTATTAAGCAGCCTTGGAATGACCTTTAGAGGGCTGGTTGATAGAACCTATATCAAAGCCAGATTCAGCAGACGCGACTGTTCAGTATGCGCCGCCAAAGAGCTGTGTACGCGCAGCCCGATGCGAAGCGTGGCCTTTCTACCCCAAGCGAAGTACGAAGCGCTGGAGCAAGCTAGGCAAACTCACGATAGTACAGAAGGAAAAGAACGCTACAAGCGCAGGGCAGGTATTGAAGGCACCCTCTCGCAAGGCGTCCGTGGTTTTGGCCTACGGCGTTCTCGCTATTGAGGTCTAGCCAAGACGCACTTACAGAACATGGCGATAGGCGCAGCTATCAACCTCGACCGCCTGGTCAGCTACCTCAACGATGTACCGCTGGCCAAGACGCGAGTTTCCCGATTCAAGGCGCTAAAGCCTGCCTCATAGAGACCTTTGGCACCCTCTTGTTAGTACCGAAATTAGTTCGCCAACAGTATCCGAGCGTTTTTAAGACACATTTGACGAAATAAGAGTACAAACACCTTTTATCAGAATTTTCTAGCCTGCTTCTCACATTGAAAGATTAAAGGAGCAGCTATACGTATTTATTCTTTTGGTGAAGCTTTACCGGAGTAAGTAGTTTCACTGAGCACAGTGTGTGCTGCTTTCCAATAACTTGTAATCATCAATCAATTGAGAAAATGATCTATGAAAATACAGAAGCTAGCGCTTGCCACTGCAACAACCGTAGCCTTGTTATCAGTGCATGGCGTAACGTCGTCTGCAAAAGCTGCTGTTTTGGGTGGGAGCAGTACTTGCTCCGAAGTGAGCTTTAGCTATCTTGACTGCGCTGGTTCATTTTTAGGAAACGATAAGGGTGCTCAAGGAAGCGGATTGTCAAACCTTAATTCACTCTTTGGGGAGGGCTGGTATTTTGCGGGGGACAATGAAGATGAATTAGTTTCGTTGACAAATGGCGGTGAGGGGACTCAGTTAGGAAGCGCTTCAACAAAGCTGAGTGGTTTCGGCGCGATCGCTATCAAAGCAGGAAATTCTTACTCCCTATACACTGTCAAAGATTTGGCAACTTTTGACTGGGGAACAGCAGGCGTAGCAAAGGTTGGAAAAAAAGGAAATATACCCGGTCTTTCCCATCTATCTGTCTATAAACAAACAATTCCTGAACCTCCGGTTTCCCAAAAAGTGCCGGAACCCAGTATGTTGCTAGGTATCGCGGGTATTGTTGGGGTCAGCAAGCGTCTACGACGCAAAAATGGATAGGCTACCCAGCTAAAAGCAAAGGGTATCGGCTTTGCTAAAGAAAGGAACAATAATGTAGCATGGCTGTAACTTTTGATTGCGCCCTATAGCTGTTTCTAGGCGGAAACAGCGATTAGTCAGGTTGTCTGTCGCTTGTTGGATGAAACAAGCGACGAATGGCCTATGACAGTTGTTTCTAGCAAGATCGTTCTCATTATGAACCTAGCGGAAAGCTTCACCGTATCGCGTCCTTTGAGTTCTGCCATATATTAGGTGACAGTGGGTATAGGCGAGTGACGACAGCGGGGTAGTCGGGTAATCAGGATCTCATCAGGCAGCGTAGAGTGCAGTCAAAGCCAAGATC
>NZ_NRTA01000124.1 GCF_002286735.1 Leptolyngbya sp. BC1307 | reverse complement strand
CGGCGCATTGAGTTTTGCTACACCCCGAAGCATGGCAGTTGGCTGAATGTCGCAGAGAACGAGCTGAGCGCGATGACCCGTCAATGTGTTGACGGTAGACGATTCGAGGATATCGAAACCATCCGCAGCGAAATTGCGGCTTGGTCAACGGATATCAACAACACTCAACGAGGGGTTGACTGGCAAATGAAAGTTGAGGATGCTCGGTGTAAACTGATTTCCATTTATCCTCAAATTAAGCTCTGACGCTCCACTAGAGCCGCGATCGCATTTTCAGCTTTCGATTCTTGGATAAACCCAATCACTGCATTAATCAACGTTACGCCCAGAATCACCCCTGCATCTACCCAATCCCGTAGCAGCAGCGTCACGATGCCAGCCACGAGCAGAATATAAATCAAAGGTTGATTGAATTCCATCAGAAAGCGAACAACAAGACTCTTTCCGGCTTTCCCCTTCAGTTCATTGAAGCCATAGCGCTCTTGACGTTGAGGTACTTCTGAACTCGACAGCCCCGTTGCTAAATCTGTCTTAAGAGATGCCGCAACATCAGCAGTCGATATTTGGTGCCATTGCTGTTCAGGTAGATGCTCAAGTGTAGAAGATGCCATACCTAAATACCTGAATGGTTAATATCAACTCATTTTATCTACCTTGCTCTGCGATCACTATTTGATTCTGAACGCTAACAAACAAAGTTTCGGTTGTTTCCCTACCGTTCATTTAGCAGGCTAACGGTGCTGTTCAGCGGTTGCAAATATCCTTCGCATCTACACCAACAGCTCTCGACAGTCCGTTGCAACAGCGTTGTTGTGATGTGCGAACAACGCAACCTTCTTATAGAATACTCGATCCTCATTTTGACACTCTGAGTTTATATGAAAACTTATAATATGGGTTGGTAAACAGCTTGATAACATAGTATGTTCAGATTTGCTGCGGCTTCAGAAGATGAACTCATCGTATTTGGCTCTGCTCGACCTGGCTACACTAATGAGCAAGTCAGTGAGTGGATCGAGTTCATGCAGAACCAAAGCATTCAGCGTGTCTGCTGTTTATTGCCAAAAACTCAGCTAGTTCGCTATTCGGATTTGCTTGGCGTTTATCGACAAGTTTTCGGAATCGATCAAGTTTGCTGGGCACCGATTGAGGATTTTAACTTTGCTGCCCGCGAAATTCTTGCTCACCAGATTTTGCCTTTTTTAGCCATTGCCAACCAACAAAATGAGAAAGTAGTTGTTCATTGCTCCGGCGGCATTGGGCGCACAGGGCACGTTTTAGCGGCTTGGCTTGTGGCTGGACGTGGATTTTCCAACAAATTAGCGATCGCTGCCGTTAAGCAAACTGGGATGAATCCTTACGAAGCCGTGATTGCAGCCCCATTCAAAGGTCGAAACCCTTGGAAAGTTGCTGAGGAACTAAATAGGTTGTTGGAAGATTGTCATTGCTTCAGAAACAAACTTATCTAGCTTGATACCGAACACCCAACAATTTGCTTCAAGCTACTGCCCCATCAACAAGCTGAGCAGCACAACTATATATTCAACGTCAGATCTGCTGCATAACACCCTCAATCTTTAGCTTACCTGACACTTTTGCGGGATAACGCCCCCGTTTACAGAAGCTATATGATACTTCTGCTGTGTAAGTCCGTAGAAGCAGGGTGTTATTGATCACTCTTGCAAGGTTAAGTATGGGTATGAGGTGCTTATCAGTCATAACTGCTGCATAAGTACCTGAATCTTCAGCTAAGGGGCTGGCAATAAAATACATTACCGGTCATTATAAGGCGGAGTTAAGTCAGTTGAGAGAGGCTAGGGGATGCTAGATGAGCAGATGAAGGAAACC
>NZ_NRTA01000123.1 GCF_002286735.1 Leptolyngbya sp. BC1307 | reverse complement strand
AGACTCTGGCTTAGCGCTAGACTCATTCGTCTCTTCGACTGTACCTCCACCCGCCTACGCTCTGTCATTTTATCGCCTACCCTCTTGACATTTAATACTCATCCATAAGCAGCACGTCGGGGTTGACGGCAATGGCGCGGGCAATGCACAGGCGCTGCTGCTGACCGCCCGAGAGCGAGGTGCCCAGCTAGCTTCTTGAGCTTGTCTTTGACCTCATCCCAAATAGCGGCACGGCGCAGGGAGGTTTCGACAATTTCGTCTATGTTGCCCTTGATGCCGTTGACCCGCAGGCCGTAGGCTACGTTGTCATAGATCGACTTGGGGAAGGGGTTGGGCTGCTGAAACACCATGCCGATCCTGCGGCGCACCACAATCGGGTCAACGGTATCGTCGAATAGCCCCTTGCCCTTATAGCTCAGATGTCCTTTGACCTTGGCACCCGGAATGAGGCTGTTGGTGCGGTTAAAGCAGCGCAGTAGGGTGCTCTTGCCGCAGCCCGAGGGGCCAATAAAGGCGGTGATCTTGCGGTCAAGAATGTCCATATTGACATCCCGCACGGCGATAACGCCGCTGTAGTAGACCGACAAGTTCCTAACCTCAAAGGTGTGGCGAGTATCCACGGCGGTGCTGCTTATATTTTGTTGCATGGTATCTCCGAATGAAATCGGATAGAACGGTAAAGGGAAGGCTGGGCCGCTGCCTAGTCCAGCAAGGTAGCCTCACCACGGAGGGCGATGGCAACAGCCAGAGGCTAACTAGAATTTTTGCTTGCGGCTAAAGAATCGAGCGGTCACGCTAAAGATCAGCACGATCGCCAGCAGCACTAGCGCCGCCGCCCAGGACAGCTCCTGAGACGCCTTGTAGGGAATGATCGAGAAAAAGTAGATCAGCACCGGCAGGGTCGCCACCGGCTGCCAAATATCGGTGGCCCAAAGGTTGTTGTTGAAAGCCGTAAACAGCAGTGGTGCTGCCTCACCCGCCGCTCTAGCCACCGCCAGCACAATGCCGGTAACAATGCCGGTGATGGCGGCAGGCAGCACAATCTGAATCACGGTTTGAAAGCGGGTCGCGCCAATGCCCGTAGAGGCCAGCCGCATTTCGTTGGGCACAAGCAGCAGGGCTTCTTCGGTGGCGCGAATGATAATTGGCAACATCAGCACCCCCAGGGCTACCCCACCCGAAAAAGCTGAGAATGAACCGTTTGGGATGACCACAATAGAGTAAGCAAACAGACCCATAAGAATGGCCGGCACTCCAGTCAGCACGTTGCAAGAAAATTTGACTAGGTAGGCCAGGCGGGTACCGCGACCAAACTCAGCCAGGTAAACCGCTGCCAACACCCCAAAGGGCACCGAGATGGCCGTGCCAATGCCAAGGGTCATAAGGGTACCAACGATAGCGTGGCCAAAACCACCACCAGACAGACTTGGAGGCGGGGGCAGTTCGGTGAAGATATCTGGGAAGACCAGAGCATTAACGCCCTTTTGAAAGACGCTAATCAGCACCCAGATGAGAGGCAGCACCACCGCCGCCGCAAACACCATGGTGAGCACCGTCAGCGCCTTGCCTGTGATTCTACGGTGGGAGGCCAATGCTTGCCTGGTCATGTCAAAGTCGTCGGTTGCGTAGGCCGCGTCAGGTCCAGTGTTTGAGGTATCCATAGTTCTTGATTCTCTAGGCTAACTGTCTTGATCTGTCGTAGCTGCTGCGGGGCAATAGGGATGCCCTTAAGAGGTGAGCTGCTGACCTATTCAATGTTCTGAAAGCGGCGAATTATTAAATGTCAAGAGGGTAGGCGATAAAATGACAGAGCGTAGGCGGGTGGAGGTACAGTCGAAGAGACGAATGAGTCTAGCGCTAAGCCAGAGTCT
>NZ_NRTA01000122.1 GCF_002286735.1 Leptolyngbya sp. BC1307 | reverse complement strand
TTTGTCCCCGTCATTCGACAGTTTATTCTAGAAAACGTAACAGAAGCTACTTTCGCTTGACCATAGTTTCGTTTTGCTGTCAATGCGTAACTCCTATAATACTGATCTAGCCCCATCAATAAAGCTGTCAAATTCAATATTCTTTACTTAACATTTCTGAAAATGCGATCCGCTTTCTAGAATCTCACGGTTCGCTCAAAATAGAGGGGGTTGAATAGAATTATCCAGTGAGAGCGAGATAGATATCATCAGCACCCCCGACCAACAGCAAGATGCGCTGATGCAGTTCAGCTAAAGGGGAGAGAGGAACCTTTGGAGCAACCCCTCAATCTCGATAACGGTCAGCGTTACCCCCCGAAAAGCTTGGAGTAGTAATTCAGCGGTCGGTCGAGCCGTGGCCCGTTTAGGATTGCCCGCATAGAGCCCAGACAGCTCCTGTTGGGTTGATTCGAGAGCACAGCGCACCGAGAATTCGAGCAAGCAGAGGATACGCAGCCCCAGACTCAATCAGCGAATCCAGCCCTTGACGCGCTCGTCAGAGGCCAAAAACAAGGGAGTCAAGCCAATCGACTTACCTTTGTAGCGTCTAAAGCATCGCTCAATGAGACACTCGTTGCGGTAGCCGTAGACCGCCTCCTGCAAGGACAAATTGAGGTCGTTGGAGACATAGACCCGCCATCCCAATAGCCGCTGGGTGTGCTCATAGGCATCTGGGTCGAGCGCCGCCTTCACGCTCAGCTTAGTTTCTGTGAGGGTACGCGCTGGTTGCCCCCGATAGGCGCGTTTGTGAAGGGTCTCGGTGGTCGTTTCATCGGCTACCTGCAAAAGGGCTTTCACCCGGTAGCGCTGAAGAATTCGGTTGACAGCGGCCACGGTTTCATCGACTGAGCGCCGTTTGTGTCCCCGACTGGTCACGTTGAGCTGCGCGATCGCCGCTGTGGCTTTCTCAATGCGGTTGTCCAAGCTTTGGCGTTGCCGTTGCCCATGCTTGAAGGAATGCACCACCAACCACTGCTCTGTCCAGGTGAACTTCTCTGTCCCTGTCCCGACAGACTGAGACATCGGGATGGCAAATCCCTCCGCAATGAAGTCCGGCTCAGACTCGGCGGATGCCGCTGAAACGGGTGCGTTAGCGGTCACCTCAGGGGCGGCTACCGACACGAGCGTTTCCTCATCTCGAAAGACCGGCGCGAGCAGTTCGGTATCAAATGTCAAGGGCATAGCGGTGACATGACAGTCAGTTGTCGTGATGAGTGACATTTGGGAGAGACTATAAAGGCTCATCATGAGACTCATCGAATACAGGTGGTGGGCGAGGTCAGCGTCAGACGACAGCCAGTGATCAAAGTGACAGTGCGTGATCAGTTAAAGAAATCAGACGTGTGGGACTATTCTGCGCTGCCCGCTAGCTCTTGCTCCGAGTGGTCGCTGCTTGCTGACGGTAGCTTTTAGCTTTAATCTCAAAGATGACAGCATGATGAACGAGACGGTCAACAGCGGCAACCGTCATCATCGAGTCAGGGAAAATGCTATCCCACTGACTGAACGGCTGATTGGCCGTAATTAATAAACTCTTGCGCTCATAGCGATGCGCAATCAGTTCAAAGAGCACAGAGGTTTCGGCCTCCGACTTCTGGACGTAGCCGAAATCGTCTAGGACGAGCAACTCAAAGCGGTCAAGCTTCTTGAGCCTGGACTGCAAGAGCAGTTGTTGTTTATCGTGTTGAAGCTGTTGAACTAAGGCAAGGGCATTAAAGAACTTAACCCGCCTGCCCGCTTCTAGCATGGCTCTGGCCAAGCCCACAGACAAATGCGTTTTAGCGCGACCATAAGGATACCCTCCTAATCAGACGATTTTAACTTATTCTGTGACTGACTCGTACGGTTGGCTTCCAGGCGTAAGCGTTCCAT
>NZ_NRTA01000121.1 GCF_002286735.1 Leptolyngbya sp. BC1307 | reverse complement strand
TTTGCATGTGCGCCGAGCAAAGCTCGGCTTTGTTAGCTAGGTGAAAGTCCTAGTCCTGGAAGCTATGGTCAGGCACCAGGTACTGAGTGTTGCGTTGTCATCGGTAACGATGAGAGCGAAGCGTACACAGGGAGATGATGGGCTGCAATGCGTCAGCGTGAAGGGATAGAGCCCCGAAATAACCGTCATTGTGGATGCCGACGTGGTATGCAACACGGAAGGCAAAACCGCAGGAGGCAAGGACCAAGGCTCCGTAGGGTCCACCGGGGTCTGAGACCGTGGCACGTCATCAAAGCAAAGTCGGGAACTCGGGAGGTCCCATGAATTCCTCCAAATATGGGGGTAGGGTGTCACAACCGGTAAACCCGGAAGGAAGCCCAACGGTTCATGGGAAGTCGGATGTTCTCATAGTAGTGGAGAGATAGGGTAATGCCTAAGGAGCGAAGGGGAACACATACAGTCGCCCGTTCGATGGAAACGCCGTCCACACCCAGCGGTGGAGCAACGGCGACAACCGGAGTCGAACGGATAGCCAGTCGGGCGCGAAGACAATCAGAGGAGCCGTTTACGGCGCTGATGCACCACTTTAGTGTGGAAAATCTACGCGCCTGCTTCAAGTCACTCGAAGGGAATAAAGCCCTCGGAGTGGACAAGGTAACGAAAGAGCAATACGGCGAGAACTTGGAGGGCAACCTTCAGGTACTGCACCGTAGATTGCACCAGATGTCGTACCGGCCTCAGCCGGTGCGACAGGTAGAGATACCTAAGGAGGATGGCAGTAGCCGTCCCTTGGGAATCAGTTGCACGGAAGACAAAATCGTTCAGGAGATGACGCGCCGGATATTAGAAGCGATTTACGAACCTGTGTTTATCGACACCTCTTATGGATTCCGCCCAAAGCGGAGCTGCCATGATGCGCTCAGGCAGCTTAATACAGAAGTGATGTGTCAGCCAGTGAACTGGGTCGCGGACATTGATTTGGCCAAGTTTTTCGACACGATGCCCCACCAGGAGATAGTGAATGTCCTGAGGCTGCGAATCAAGGATGAGAGATTCATCCGTTTGATATCGCGGATGCTTAAGGCCGGTACACAAACTCCAAAGGGTATAGAGTACGGCGAACTAGGGAGCCCACAAGGCTCTATCTCATCGCCTGTGATTGCGAATATCTTCCTAGATCACGTATTGGACAAATGGTTTACCGAAGTGGTGATCGATCACTGCTTGGGCTACTGCGCCATTATCCGATATGCAGACGACGCAATTATGGTGTTTGAACGAGAAGACGATGCCCACCGCTTCATGCGGGTACTGCCACGACGGCTGGAGAAATATGGTCTACGTCTCAATGAGAACAAGACTCACTTGATGGCTTGTGGAAAGCGCCATGCCTGCATCTGTTTGCAGACGGGGCAGCGTCCACCAACCTTTGACTTTCTAGGGTTGACCCACTACTGGGGCCGCAGTCGCAAGGGTTATGTTCGCTTGAAACGCAAGACCTCAAAGAAACGGTTACGTCGTGCCTTGGTGGAGCTGAATGATTGGCTCCGTCAGGTACGCAGTACATATCGGCTACCCCTGATATGGAAGATGGTGGGGCAGAAACTACGGGGTCACTTCAACTACTTTGGAGTGACTGATAATAGTCGAGCCATACAGACCTTTGAACAGAAGGCCCATGCTCTCTTGTTCAAGTGGTTGAACCGTCGCAGTCAACGGCGTAGCTTCACATGGGCAGATTTTCTTCGTTATCGAATGGCGTATCCTCTACCGCGTCCTAGACGCTTAGTGTCGCTCTACCCGAACGGATGAAAGGCTGTATGAAGAGGCTTGTGCGGGAAAACCGCAGGCAGGCTTCTGTGGGGGGGAGGCTCTCAACGATATAGGGTCAAATCTTGTGACACTCTCGAACCGAAAGGCGAGAGCAACAGGGAATACAAAGCAGACCTAAGTATTGAAGGAGACCTCTCTACCCGACAACCCCCC
>NZ_NRTA01000120.1 GCF_002286735.1 Leptolyngbya sp. BC1307 | reverse complement strand
TCTGGGCTTCGCCGCAGAGCTTTTTCTATCCGCCTGGCCAATGTGCTATTTGTTACTTGACTAGAAGCTCTGCTTTTCCCGCCTTGAGTTGATACCCCATAAATATCCTAAAAGTCCCTACAGCCGTAGGAAAAACGGAGATTTTAACCCCTTTAGAAAGAGCGGTTATCGGGTTTCCAAACCACGCTCTAAAACTAGAAGTATCTAATAGAATGCAAGTGGAGCATCTGATTACCCCTGAGCTTGACGTTTTACCCTTAGATGTTCAATCACATCTCAATTACTACTATTCAATAGGAGCCAATCAAGAGGTAAGTCGTTACCTTCAGAATGCAGCAGAGAAACATGAAAGCGTTAGAAAATATTTAGAAAATTGCACCGAATGCTACGATACCTCCAAAACAATTCTCACTACCCATCAGAGAGCATTGCTTACAGACTGGAAGCATGACACCCTTATTTTCGATGAAGATATTCTCAGCGCTTTACTACCCATTAATAAAGTTACAATCAGCGACTTAGTTAGACTAAAATCCGTATTGAAAAACGAAAGCGATAAAGTAACTCTACAAGCTCTGATTTATGATATTACGTCAGGTAAAATATCAAGCCCTCGCCCTATGGACGCTACTGTTTTCTCAGATTTTAGGGCAATTGAAGAGAGTGTTTTGAGTAGCCAAATTAAATTCGATGGTGATATCCTCCACTTCTTTGATGCTAGTTATTTTATAGTTGATGCTTGTGACAAAGCGACTATTTTCTATGTTAGAAAGTATGACTTGCCTTCTGACAAGAAAGTAATCATTCTCTCCGCAACATCAAACGAAATGCTTTACCAATATTTATTGGGAGCTGGGCTGAAATTCTACGATGTTGGAAATGTGAATTTAGCAGGCCTTATTGAGCAGGATACTAAATATTCTTTTAGTAGATCTTCCCTGTCTCGAAACATAGCTCAGGCTATTGAAAAGGTGGGAGAGCTGCCGACAATCACCTTCGCAAAATTCAAGTCTCAATTCCCTAACCCTGTTAAGGACATGCACTTTTACAAAACCACTGGTTTTGATGATTTAAGAGGGCAGGACATTGCTGTGGTAGGAACTCCACACGTGAATCCTATAGTCCTAGCTCTTTACGCCAGTATCTTGAAAATGCCAGTGAAAGCCAGCGACTTTAATAGAATAGGACAGAAATGTGTGACTCACAACGGTTTTCGTTTTTGGTTTAACGCCTATGATAATGAACACCTACGACTCTTACAATTCTATTTCATTGAATCTGAGTTGAGACAAGCTGTTGGCAGGGCCAGAGTCAATATAGAACCTGCATATGTGAAAGTCTTGAGTAGTTATCCTCTTCCTGAAGCCGCTATAAATGAAGAGGAAAAGGCTATCGGTAGGCAACGTTTAGATGCTGTTAAAAAGGCTCATCTGGAAAGCTGTTTAGATACAGCCATAATGCAAGGCGCTGAAAGCATTATATGTAGAGAAGCGTGACGATTTTTATCTATTTCTATTATGTAAACACAACAACGCTATTTTACTCCCTAGTAGCTACGGAACTACACTGAACAAGTATATAAAAAGTCATTTCCGACTCCTTCTGTCCGGTCGTCTTCTGTAGTAAGGAGCAACTACAGTTCCATTGTTCTTCGTATGACCACTTACTATCACATAATCGTCCTGATTTGAAATGATGCTTCACTCTTGTTCTGTTAGCTGTCCTTCTTTCGATACCTTCTTGTGAGGTTCCTGCATTCTTGCTGACACGATAGTTTGCTGTGGAGCGTCTCTAGGCTCTACTTTTTTCTTCAAAAGCGCTATATTGTTCTGGTACTGCTGATATAGCGTTTGATAGTCCTTTTGTAGTTCCGAGTTCTGAGCAGACAACTGAGAATTCGTATTTCTTAAGATTGCAATCTCTGATTTCAGTCTGTTAGCATGACTGGCCATAGGGCGCATCCAGATGTTGTGGGAGGACTTGCCAATAAGAAAAAAGGGATGAGATCATAGATCCCGTCCCAACAAAAACTAGTCATGATTGTATCTTC
>NZ_NRTA01000119.1 GCF_002286735.1 Leptolyngbya sp. BC1307 | reverse complement strand
AATAGTGCTGGAAGTGCTGATAGGCCCGCTCGTCATTGAACAAATGACGAAACGCTGCGGCATGTTTGCTCACCACTGGCGCTGGCGCAACAATCGGCAACTGCATCCTTCACCTCCTGCTCAAAACCTTTGAACCTAACGCCTAGTCTACCTCAGACGCGATATGATGATTTTTCTCTCATGAGAGCACAACACTCAAGTAAATAGATAGAAACACATGGGGAATACGATGCAGCTTGGCTATCCAAATCTGTCAATTTCATCTTTAACTGCCGTATCCCACTCAGAAACCGACTGCGAGGCGACTTCTACCTCTATTAGACGTGCTTTTATGAAAGAGATAGCATTAACCGCCGAAATAGGTTTAGCTGACGGACTCTAGTACATAACCTGGTCAACAAACACCTTCCATCCATAGAAAAGTGTCAATCCTAATCCTAGTTGATGTGCCCACTGGTCAAGCTCCCTTCCGTCAAGATTGAGCTGATTTTCTGAGACCATTACTAGAGCTGCTTCCTGGACATCCATCTCGATACATTTCCGACCAAATATCTGTACGTCAGATTTTTTTACGATTTTGTCTCTTACCTCAATAGCTTTCTCCCATCGTGGGGCGCATCTAGGTGTTGTGGGAGGGGTGCTTTAGAACGCTCGAAGGGACGAGGGGAAACAAGTCATCAAATCGCTGATTGACCCAAGCAACTCTGAGAATCAACAGATGGTCGAGGCCCTCCTCACTCCAGCGCATACCAACGCCCTTAAACCGCTGCTGAATTAACCATTTGCAAGCACTTTCAACGAGTCCAGAGCCCAGCCCTCTAAAGGTGATCGCTCGTAAGCTTAATAATTGGCCAAAAACAATACTCAGCAAGGCTTTTAGCTGTATTTCCCCTTGCTCAAGGAAAGATCAGATGTACTAAATCACGAATAAGACTGACGAACTTATCAGTATTTCAGTCATTTCATTCTGAAGGCTTCGCTATTCCTATTAGGAAGCTCTCAGCTTGTAGAAAGCACTTTTTTAAGTGTGGAATCCTGAAATTATCAGGTGACAGTGGAGTAGTCGGGTAGCAAAAGCCGGTTGACGGGTTTAGTCGAACCAGCGTGAGACAGGTCGGCAGCGTCATCGTCATTTGAACACGGTTGCAATCAGGCAAAGAAAAGGGCACAGGTAGATCTCCTACGAAAGAGAGCTATATCCGATGCCCGAAGCCATCCACTTATACCAGAAGAGAGCCTATATGAATGCGAGAGAACTGGGATTGACCCAGGTAGAATCGTCATCGATAGCAGAAATATCAGAACGGACAGGCCAGCGCATAGATTCAGGCCATCACCATCCCAATCGCGGACAAGTGCAAGCGCACATGGTGAAGCGAGATCCGCTGTCGGCAGTCTGGGAGAGCGAGCTAGAGCCGATGCTACGGCGCGAACCGAGACTCAAGCCGATGACATTGTTCGAGTATTTGCAGGAGCAGTACCCCGGCCAATATTCGCAGGTGCTGCGGACACTCCAGCGCCGAGTGAGTACCTGGAAAGCGCTGCATGGGCCAGCGCCCGAGGTGATGTTCATGCTACGTCATGAGCCAGGGGTGAAGGGATTGTCAGACTTCACCAAATTAAAGGGAATGGAGATCACCCTCAATGGTCGGCCTTTTGAACACCTGATTTATCACTACCGACTGGCCTACAGCGGCTGGCAGTATGCGCAAATTATTCAAGGCGGTGAGAGCTTCATCGGTCTTTCAGAAGGGTTGCAAAATGCGCTAGCAGCCAGCGGCGGGGTACCGAAAGAACACCGCACCGATAGCTTGAGTGCAGCCTATCGCAACCTCGGCGGACATCGCACCAGCGACCTGACGCGGTTGTACGACGACCTGTGCGACCACTACCGGATGACACCGACTCGCAACAACAAAGGCATTGCCCATGAGAATGGCAGCGTAGAGTCGCCGCACGGTCATTTGAAGAACCGGATATTAAATGTCAAGAGGGTAGGCGATAAAATGACAGAGCGTAGGCGGGTGGAGGTACAGTCGAAGAGACGAATGAGTCTAGCGCTAAGCCAGAGTCT
>NZ_NRTA01000118.1 GCF_002286735.1 Leptolyngbya sp. BC1307 | reverse complement strand
CGATTATGGAGATCCTTAAAGTATGAGTTGATCTATCTCAAAGCGTTTGAAGACGGACGACATCTATCACGAGAGGTGACGACTTGGTTTCATTGGTCTCATGGTTCGCTAAAAAAAACGGGAGAAAATCAAATAGCCATAGCCATAATGAAGTCAGGATACATCAAGGCATAGAGGCTATGGCACAGCTAATCGGGAACGAACGGGTCGATGATATTCCGTTGCTATTGAGTCAGATGGAGAAACTAAATCTGAGCGGACTGGCTGACGAACATTTTAATCAGCATGGGAATTGGCAAGGGTTAAGTCTAGGCAAGGTGCTGGTGGGCTGGTTATCGTATCTACTCTCGCAAGGCGACCCCCGACTCAATCAGGTAGAAGAGTGGGCATCGGGACTGAGCAGCACGTTAACGAGATGTTTAGCGCCCACAGTGAGGAGCCTGGATTTCAGCGATGACCGCTTAGAGCGCGTGCTCGACCGATTGAGCGATGATCAGCAGTGGGATGAGTTTGAAGGTGAGCTGAACCGTCATACGGTGCGGGTGTATGACTTAAGAACGGCTTGTGTCCGTCTAGATACGACTACCAGCAGTGGATATAGACCGGTCGAAGCAGAGGAGGGGCTATTTCAATTTGGTCACAGCAAAGACTATCGGCCCGACTTACCGCAAGTGAAGATTTCGCAGGCGGCCTTAGACCCGTTAGGAATGCCTGTGAGCACCACCGTGGTGAGTGGCAATCAAGCGGATGACCCGTTGTACATCCCAGAGATAAAGAAAGTACAGCAAAGTCTTCAGGAGAGCGGGTTGACCTATGTTGGGGACAGTAAAATGGCGGCGTTGGAGACGCGGCGCTACATCGCCCAAAGTCAGAACCACTACTTGTGCCCGTTGCCCGAGAAACAAGTTTCCAAGGCTGACTTAGCTGAGCTACTAGCGCCTGTGTTTCGGGGGGAGGAGCTGCTGAGTCAAGTCGTTGCGCCGGGTCAAAACAGTCACGCGCCAGCAGCAGCAGCGGCACCTGAACAGGAACCGGAATTTATTGCCAAGGGATTTACCCTGACGATGACGCCATCGGTCGGGGTCGGGGCAGAGACGTTCTCTTGGCGCGAACAGTGGCTCGTGGTGCATTCGTTCAAGTACGCCGCGCGGCAACAAAAAGGGTTGGATAACCGCATTGAAAAAGCCACCGAAGCGCTGAACCAACTGAATCTGACCGGACGAGGGCACAAACGGCTATCGCCCCCGGAAACCAGGGATGCGGCCCATCGGATTCTCCAGCGCTACCGCGTCAAAGACCTCATCCAGGTAGTCTACGAGTCCACCACTCAGACGACTCACAAACGCGCCTACGGAGATCAACCGGCGCGTACCCTGACAGAAACCAACGTGACGGTGAAACCCACGCTGGACGCCGAAGCTTATCAGCACCGCTCGCAGCTATTGGGCTGGCGAGTCTATGCGAGCAACGACCTGGAATTGTCGCTCTCAGAGGCCGTTTACGGTTATCGCAATGAGTATCTCATTGAACAGGGCTTTGGACGATACAAGGGCAAAGCACTCGGACTCAGACCTATCTATTTGGCCTCTGAGAAGCGCGTCAAATGCTTGATTCGACTATTGAGTTTGGGCTTGCGCCTCCTCTGCCTGCTGGAATTTTCGGTTCGCACTCAGTTGGAAGCTGACCAACAGTCGCTGCCAGGACTGTATGCGGGAAACCCCAAACGAGCCACCCAACTGCCCACCGCTGAGCTATTGCTGAAGGCCTTTCGTGGCATTACGCTGACAATTATGGAGATTGATCAGGTGAGTCAACGCTTCCTCTCGCCTTTGTCTGAGCTGCAACTGCGCATATTACAGTTATTGGGCAGCTCTGATCATATCTATCTCGCCCTGACTGGCTAATTGTTGCAAACTCTCTTTTTTATGCGCGAACCATGAGAGCTCAGGTTTAAGAAAAGGCATTAATAATTACTTGAGTGGGGCGCATCCAGATGTTGTGGGAGGACTTGCCAATAAGAAAAAAGGGATGAGATCATAGATCCCGTCCCAACAAAAACTAGTCATGATTGTATCTT
>NZ_NRTA01000117.1 GCF_002286735.1 Leptolyngbya sp. BC1307 | reverse complement strand
CCATAATGAGCCGTGATATCAGCGTTTCGCCTGATTTGTTTGAGCATCTGGGCGTGGTTCACAAATGGCTACTTTTGGGTAACACTTGCAGCACAATTTGCAATAGCTCAATAACCGCTGGTAGAAAGCAAGATTGTTTTAGATTAAAACAGTAGATTGCAGGCTAAGCTGTCAGCGGCTGAGTCGTTGTCAGCGCCGCTCTTTGTCTAATCACATCAGGCAGAAAAGGAATGGTGTCATCGTGTTTGAGTCTGGAGGTGAGATATTGCCAGAATGAAAAGCCCAGCTTGCGACAGGTTTTCTGAAGACCGATAAAGGTATCGCGAGCCTGCCTGCCCAAGTCATGCCGAGTGGTGCCACTAATCTTGCGTCGGGTAACGACAGAGCGGATATCCGATTCAGCGGCATTGGTATGTAGTGGCAGGGTCGGCATCTCCAGGACGCGCAACAGTTCTGCTTTGTGGTCCGTGAATTGTTTGAGCACCGCATTCAAGGGCTCATTGTCCTCAAAGGCTTGGCCAAAAATGGCATCAAAGCATCGATTGAATGCCGGAATATCTGCCACTGAAGGGGATTGGCGATAAAACTTCAGGGCTTGATAGTAGGCCCACAGTTGATAGCGAAGGGATTCAGTTTGTTTGAGTTGTTCAGGCGTGTCCCCGCTTAATTTACGCAGGCACCGTTCCATATGAATCCAGCACAGGGCATGAACAAATAAGACAAACTGTGGTGCACCATCACTGAGAATAATCAACTCAGGTAATACCCCATGGGCAATCACACTGCCCAGTAAGGCCGCTTCGGTGACCAATCTGACAGCGAGCGGGGTGATAATATCGAGGCGTTCTAGATAAGTCGTCCAAGCCGACTCACCCTGACAAATCACCTGCTCAGAAAAGCTCAGTTTCTCTAAATGGCGAGACGCTAGCCCATGAGAGCTCAGGTAGGCTTGGGCATATTCGTTGAGCACATAGTCCTCAAACGGATGACGCAGGAGCTTGAGATAGTTTTGCCGGGACTTGTGCTCACTACTGCGAAAATAGGCAAATAGCGCGTTGCCGACCACCGTACAATAGCCATTGCGGCCTTGATGACGCGCCCCGGTACATCGGTGTGAACATAGGCGGCACTCTCCAAGCCTGCCCGCAGAACAGCGGTTTGCTCGTCATGGAAGCGGCTGTCTTCTGCCATCAGGATGCGGTTTACCTGGCCGGTGGAAATCTCGATATCAAAGGCTTGTAGCTGCTTGTAAATCAGATGCTGCGTGGACTCAATTTTCTACCAGATGCGCTCATTGAGTTACACCATCTCGATGGCAACCACGACAATCATCGTCGTCAGAATCTGGCCTTGCTGCATCGTCACTGCCACGACCAGGCACACTCAGCTAAAACCCTGTTAACGACTGGTACTTGTGACACCGAGCCCAGTTAGAGAGGAGCCGGATGCGATGAAAGTCGCACGTCCGGTTTTGAAGTCGAGTCGAGCGGGCGACCGTTTGGCTTAGATTAACCAGGGGTCTAGCCTACGCGATCGCATAGAAAGTGTAACTCGCCGCTGAACCACGCCGGACTACAGCCTTCCTTTTCAGGACTAAAAGCCTTGTTCGAGCAGTTTTTGGCAATAGAGACGTTCGATTTCCCGAAGATGGATAGGTATGAAACATTCTCATAAATCATTTAGGATGGCTATACTCCGATAACTTTCTTTGAATAGCTTTCACATATTCTTCACGTAAGGTTTAATCCAATAACCCACTGTGTCCGCACTAATTACGTATGCTGGAGCTAGGGGGTGTTTAGACTTCCCAAAATCTTCTACAGACGGTAGCGCGTTTTAGAGGGGCTCCACAACAGTACTGAATGTGCCTAGGACAGATGGAACCCACAACAGACCTCCTCAATGAGTCAAAAAGAGATTGCCGGGATGAGCCGGAGCAATGCCCAAGGGCACTAACAGCTGAAACGGTTGTACAGCAATTTGAAGCTCAAGCTGCCCGGTCGCCCGAGGTGATCGCACTCATCTGCGACGGCCACACCCTTACCTACCAACAGCTCAACGCCAAAGCAAATCAACTAG
>NZ_NRTA01000116.1 GCF_002286735.1 Leptolyngbya sp. BC1307 | reverse complement strand
ACGGAAGCGTTTTCTACCTCGGGTTTGTCTATACACAAAGGAGCGCAAAGCGGAGCGAATGACGACAGATGACAACTCTAACCATACACAACAGATGGCCTTACGACTCGCAGGCAACACCATCGTCGTCTCTATCTCGCGCTGAGGTATAGTTGGCATCCCCCGGCGTAAAGTCGCTGCCGACGCCACTGGCCTTGAGTTCTTTGCAGGTGCCGCTCACATAACCACCTTGGGCCTCGACAATCGACAGCGCTGCTTGGGCTTCCGCTGCTGCGGCCACCTGCTGCTGCACTGCCGCCTGTTCTTCTGCCTGTTGCTGTGCGACTGCCGCCGCCGCCGCCGATTCAATAGCAGTTTTCTGAGCGATCGCATAATCGTAATTGCGTTCGTACTCAGCTAGCTTCACTTGCGCTTGGCTGTCGTCGTCGCTGCTGATCGGGATGTCTCCCAGTGAGACAATCGCGCTCTGCCATCTGTCAGCAATACTGTCCCAGTCTACTGAAGTCTCTGCGGTAGCGAGTTCTGCTGTGGCCGCTGTCGCTTCGGCGATCGCATCCTGATATGCAGGCGATGGAGCAGGAGGTTCTGCTGGCGTGGGGGCTTCGGGAGCTTCGACAGTTGCGGGGAGGGCGGTGGTAGTGGCCGGTTCGCTCGCTTCGCCGGTCAGCACAGATAGCAAGAGAATGCCTGAGAGTACAGAGCCGCCGATTTGACCAGCACGGGGCCAGCGGGTCAGCCACAGTAGCGGAATACCCAGCGGTGGGAAGAGCAGCAAACTGCCGATAACCCAACGCTTCTGCTGATACCACTTTCCGCTGTTTTGACGCTTCGACATTAATAAACTCTAATAGACGCTGTTCTCCATTTACGGCACAGGTGCTCTGAAAAACGGACATTTCCGTGCGCTATCAACGAAGCTTGAAGTCAGCTTTTTACGGCCTTCATGGAAGCCACTGTAGGAAGGCCGGATTGGGCGATCGCTTGGGATATTCCCCGCAACTGGACTAGCTCAGACCACAGCAGCTTACATCTGTGGGCATTTGAACAGTATCGGTTCTGATAGCCTAGATGGAGCCGCTTTTGAGAACAACCCCTGTGATAGTCACCGAACCGCTTGTGTACGAAGAGGCCAATAGCACTTTTGAAGGCACTGCCAGCTGGGATACTGCGCAGGCGGGGCCGAGGCCAGGGGTGATGGTCGCGCCGACGTTCAAAGGGCAGTCTGGCTTTGAGACGCAAAAGGCGGAACTATTGGCCGCGCTAGGCTATGTCGGGTTTGCCATCGATATCTATGGGCAGGGAGAACGGGCGACTGCGCCAGAGGAGGCTAGCGCTCTGATGGCTGTGCTCGATGATGACCGTGCTTTACTGCTAAAGCATATGCAGCTAGCGATGAAGACAATTTGCCAGCTGCCCCAAGTGGATGAAACCAAAGTGGCAGCTATCGGCTTTTGCTTTGGAGGAAAGTGCGTGCTAGATTTAGCCCGCTCTGGGGTAGATATCTGTGCCGTAGTCAGCTTTCATGGCATTTACGATCCGCCGCCGTTGGCCGGTGCTGAGACGATTCGAGCAGCGGTACTGGTGCTGCATGGCTGGGAAGATCCGTTAGCCCCGCCTGAGCAAACGGTGGCCTTAGCCGATGAGCTGACGCAGCACGGAGCAGACTGGCAGATTCATATGTTTGGCCATACTGGTCATGCCTTTACCAATCCGCAAGCTCAAGCCAGGGAAGCAGGCATGTTTTTTAATCCGCTGAGCGCTGAGCGGGGCTGGGACATGACGCAGGGGTCTCTGCAATCGCAGTTTGTTTAGAGAAACCGATGTAGAAGCGTGGAAAAAATGGGGGAGAGACTTGAAGCTAGTGGAGCGTCAGAGCTTAATTTGAGGATAAATGGAAATCAGTTTACACCGAGCATCCTCAACTTTCATTTGCCAGTCAACCCCTCGTTGAGTGTTGTTGATATCCGTTGACCAAGCCGCAATTTCGCTGCGGATGGTTTCGATATCCTCGAATCGTCTACCGTCAACACATTGACGGGTCATCGCGCTCAGCTCGTTCTCTGCGACATTCAGCCAACTGCCATGCTTCGGGGTGTAGCAAAACTCAATGCGCCG
>NZ_NRTA01000115.1 GCF_002286735.1 Leptolyngbya sp. BC1307 | reverse complement strand
CAACGCAACACTCAGTACCTGGTGCCTGACCATAGCTTCCAGGACTAGGACTTTCACCTAGCTAACAAAGCCGAGCTTTGCTCGGCGCACATGCAAAAGGCCCCAAGTTTTTCTCGCTGATGCCTTCACTGATTTTAAGAAAAGCGGTCGCTCACTCGTGACGTAGGTAAAGCGTCGAGTAATGTTGAGCTGTCCAGCGGCTTTGTAGGCCCCAAAGATGATTTAACCTATCTGTAGAGCTTAGAAATATTTAACCGCTATCTCTACTTCTCGATTGCCCTCATTGAACTCGAAGCGAGTCTTTTCAAAACTAGGCGTTCCTTTGATGATGCGTGGATCGTTAGAGAACCCGACGCCCTCTTTGGGAATACCCAACATCCCTGTCTCCAGCTCACCATCTTTGTTTTCATCATGCAGTACACTTGCCGCGTAGCTACCGTGAGGTACGTCGAAGCTGACAGTCATCGGCAGCTCAGTAATCGTAAAGCAGTTGTTGCAGATGGCCTGCGTGTCGTCTTCGGGAAATCCGGCCTTGCTTTCAAACAAGGCAATGCAAACCTCACCCTTTTGATTACGTAACTGACTGATAACTAGCTTGAGATTGGCCACTGGATTCTACCTGTATGTTTGAGACCCTTTACATAAGTAGCTGGAGCGACATAGCAGAGGCTACACGGCCCCCTGGACGAGATACACGTAAAAAACTCACATCTCGCTCAAGCCTTTGTACTATAAACGATGCAAGAACGTCCTTGGTTACGTATTTTAAGCGGCATCTGAGAAAAAGGCTATGAAGCAATAGGGGTTTCAGGCCGATGTGAGCGAAATTGGCCGTATCTCGGCTAAGGGTCTAATAGGTCTAAAATGCATCGAAAACGAGGCATGTGAATAGTCTTGAGCATTTGCCGCTCGGCTATTCCATTCTCGGCAGTAGCTAAGTCCAATAGCCAAGACAACTTCAGTCAGGCAAATTTCGAGGAGGCGTGTCTGCACCCTGATAGAACTTCTGCTCTAGGTCGCCTAGCCACAGCCATAACACGCCAGCGGCGATAGGAATCCCGACTAAAACAGCACTCATGGTTAAAGAAATTGGTTCAGAAGCGACGATTATCAGCGGCAGAAGAGACCACAGGATGATGCTCAACACTAGGGCTGCCTTTCGGATTTGTTGAATACGCTGAAGTGCTGAAGCGCAACTGCTGCAATGTTTGGTGTGAGAGTGATAGCGCTCCATCAAGGCTTCTGTTGACCACTGAGGAGGCAAGCTCTGGCCGGGGAATGGGTCAGCCGTAAACTTACTCACCCACCTGCGAAAATCAATAACATAGCGATCCGCTTGTGTTGGTAGATAACAGGTTCGTGCGTAGGAGACATCGCCCCCTTTCTCTATCAATCTCTCCTGAATATGCAAAAAGATTTGGTCATCTTCTAACACTCGGTTGTTGTTAATATGGCTATACCAGCGAGGCGTAAGTCGGATAAAAAAGCTCGGCAGCTTGGAAGAAAACTTAAAAGGAAAGCGTGCAATCACGCGGCATTCTCCTTTGCGAATAGGCGTGACGTATACCACCGTCAACGTTCTGCCAAACTGTTTGGAGGTTAGATCGTGGTACATCAACGAGGGCGCTGCGAAGGTTGTGTGTTGAGTTCCTAATTTGCCTTTGCGGGGGCCTTCTGGCCAAATTCCTTGGAAGCCTTGCTTATCTGAGGCAACCACATCCATCTGCATTGGCGCAGCGTTTTCTCGTTTGCTTACCGTTTTGTGATGCGTATAGGGAATGTGGCTGACATCCAAAACATTCTCTAATAGAGTAAGCGCGTCATAGGGCAGGTCACGAAAGGTATTGAGCATCACCCAACCTTCCGGCTCAGTCTCTAAGGGTTCAATGATAGGAGCGCTCACTCGCGCCGCATTCTCCGGCTTACCGGGATAGACAAAGAGAAGATCTTGGCAAACTTTTGTGGGCAAAGAGTCGATACAAGCTCGGCTAGATAAATGCGCTTCACCGTCAAGCGGCTGTTGAGGAATGTACTTACTTGAGTGTTGTGCTCTCATGAGAGAAAAATCATCATATCGCGTCTGAGGTAGACTAGGCGTTAGGTTCAAAGGTTTTGAGCAGGAGGTGAAGGATGCAGTTGCCGATTGTTGCGCCAGCGCCAGTGGTGAGCAAACATGCCGCAGCGTTGCGTCATTTGTTCAATGACGAGCGGGCCTATCAGCACTTCCAGCACTATT
>NZ_NRTA01000114.1 GCF_002286735.1 Leptolyngbya sp. BC1307 | reverse complement strand
TACAGGAGAAGCTAAATGCCCAAAAGTCAGCCTTTAGATAAACAACCTCAGCAGCATCAGATAGATGCCTATGGGGGTATTGAGGCTGGCACATCTCGATCTGGAAGCGCGCTCGATAAGCTTCATAGAGCTGAATCGGGTCGAGGTCTATATCCGTTGAGAATAGCAGTGCTGTACAGGCCCGCTCAGCGCTACATTGGTTGACCAGGTAGACCACTCGAATTTTGCGCTTCAGATTGATTGACCACACCACAGCGGTATAGAGCCTGACGTTGGGCTTGACCTCACCGAGCGATTGCCAACGGCTGAGGTCATCGCAGCAGACCTTGCCATCATACCTTCGGCGAGCGCCCTTGGCCTTTTGAGCACCTTCGTAGACATACTGTAGGTTAGCGTCACAGCGCAGTTTGCCGATAACCTCTAAGTCCAACGCCAGGATGCCGTCGACCCACTTGAGTTTGCTGTAGAAGCCGTCGCCGACTAGGTGCCGAACGCTGGCCGGGAGCGCCGCTCGGGTCACCATCACATGAGCTAGATAGTGATCTACGCGGGTCATCGCATCCGTCTGGGTCTCTGCTTCCAACTCAGCAGGCGTCTGCTGAACTGAGAGTGCGTAAGCCATTGATGCGCCAACGTTTACGACGGCTATCGTTGAGATTTCTAGACCGGGCTCAGCACGACCCGCTTTCCCATTGTAGAAGCGGTCTACACCATAGGTCGCTTTGCCGCTTTTGGGCACGAACGAACAGTCGATAGCACCCACCTGGAAACGCTCAGGGGCGATGGCTCGGCTAATCAGACAACTATTGACCGCCATGAACTCAAACGCCTCATCGTACTGACGGCGATAGCTCCGCTCTGTCAGAGCGCTATACCGGCTGAGATTAGTGAAGTTCACCTTGCCGACCATCAGATGAATGGTCGTTAGCAGCGTGACAATAAAGGCTCGGCGGGGTTTGCTAAACGGCCTACAGCTTCTCGCAGTAGACCTTGTATGATAGTTTCCATAGCTATCCAGTTGGGTTCTTTGTGATTATTGATACCCTACTACCTGGATAGCTTTTCTGTCTAAGCCTCTCCTTTTTTTGTCCGGACTATTGACTATACTCCATAACAATAGATATGCCTTCCTGCCAAAAAGATTGCTCAAAGTAATGGCAGGTAGTGCAAAAGGCTCTGGAAGATCTTCTTTCCGAAGCCCTTCTGGGTCAACCCTTATCCAGAATGTTTTAGGTCTAGGAGGGTTGTTTTAGGGGGTGCTATCACCTTACCGTTGAGTCCCCATTTGCCGCTGGACAACTTGGTTTAGCGCTTGCGACGTGGTTTCTGCATCGCATTCAGCCCCACCAACATTTTGTATATCGGCGGCTAGGACATTGGCTGCGACGTTGCAGACATTGGCAGCAATGCCGATGGGAACCTGTACAGTAACTGGGATCTGGCTCACATTGACATTAATATCCTCCGCAATGGCAACATCCACATCAGTTAAATTAACATTTACAAGTCCAGATTGTCGTTGAGCATAGGCTCCTTGGGCAAGTACTAGAGAAAGAGCGCCCACTGCAAAAGAGTAAAGCAATTTAGAATTGATTTTCATTGAAATCTCCTGGTCTCAAATGAGACATACAATAAACATGCGCAGGTTCAACTTATAGGGTTTATGCGCAGTCATCCTCTCCCTTCTGGCTGAGTTTAGAGTTCCCGCCAAACAAAAGAAAAAGTAGTCGCAATTGAACGCACCTTCAGGCTCTTGCGCACTTTAGGTGATCTTGATGGGTCACATGAGAAACAGACTGAGATCCTTATCCTTGGCTACTCTCATGGAACTTCTACAGCATCTACTGCCTAATCAAACCGGTTTAGCCTTGAATAGCTGGAATCTGGACACAGCAAATGGTCGAATCGTCGTTGAACTGTCTTCAACCCAGGCGTGGGCGGAGTGCCCGTTGTGTCACTGTCCTAGTCATCGGGTTCATAGTCATTACGAGCGCACGCTGAAAGATTTGCCATTGGCGCAGTTCAGCCTAGTGCTCCTGCTGGCAGTGGGTAAGTTTTTCTGTCTGAATGACAGCTGTATTATAGGACTTACGCATTGACAGAGCAGGCAGATTATGGGTGGTAAAATAAATCACTTGAGTGTTGTGCTCTCATGAGAGAAAAATCATCATATCGCGTCTGAGGTAGACTAGGCGTTAGGTTCAAAGGTTTTGAGCAGGAGGTGAAGGATGCAGTTACCGATTGTTGCGCCAGCGCCAGTGGTGAGCAAACATGCCGCAGCGTT
>NZ_NRTA01000113.1 GCF_002286735.1 Leptolyngbya sp. BC1307 | reverse complement strand
AGGAAGTGCCACTGGCCAAAACAAGAGTGTCTCGATTCAAGGCGCTAGAGCCTGCTTAATTGCTACTTTCGGAGTTAGCCAACAGTGTCGTATAGAATCGGAGAAATTTTGGTCGTTAAGGCTGAGACCCAGGCCGGTTAAGGGGTCTGAGGTCTAACGTCTGGCCAATCCGCTCCGCTTCGTAGAGATAGGCACTGTAAACATTGAGGTGCTTCTGGCGAGTCGGCTAGATAGATTGGAGGTCTTCATCGGTGATCTCGCAGCCATCCTTCCTCAGCTGCTGCACCACCTTGTCTATGTAGACCGTATTCCAAATGATGATCGCATTGATGAGCAGGTTCAAACAGCCAACCTGATTGAGCAGATGCACATCCTGCGGGGAGCGAAGCTCGGCTCGATTGGCAAAGGAAAGGTGAGCGCGTAGACTATACAAAGCCTCCCCCTTATTAAGCTGCCGCCCCATCCTGGAGAGCGAAAAAAGTGGGGAAAACGTTGAAAACTCGTTGAATAGTACAAACGATTTTATAAGGGTTCATGCTGAATATCGGCGTTGATTGTGGGTTGCGATCGCCGATCACAGGATTTGGAAGGCGTACCCTTGAGCAGGGATCGTACCAATTTCTTGGGGTTCCCCCGGGTTTTTTCGCTCTCCTTGATGATGTCAATGGTACCTATGGGCCTTTCCCTCTAAACTTGTTTGAATAAATTCACAAACGCCCCTGCTCGCCTGACTGTAAAAACCTGGAGCAGAGGCGAAGGGACAAAGGCGAAAGGGGTTCTTATCTCGTACCGAACGCTTCTTTTAATCGCTCAGCAGCTAGCTGTTGAGCTTCTTGCGCTTGCTCCAAAATAGCGGCCATGCCAAAGAACTCATGGGGCGCATCCAAATGTTGGGGGAGTAGTTGCGCTTAAAAAAAAGGATGAGATCATAGACCTCGTCCCATCAAAAAGTTGTCATGATTGTATCGTCTATCCGAGAGTTTTGCCCAGAGAGTCGTGAGTGGCAGTCAGTCTGGGAGCAGTTCGAGCAAGCTGAGCGCTTTCCTGCCCTAGTGCGCAGCGCCTTGCAGCTAGGGCTGCTGTTTGCACGATGGGTGCTGAGTACCGCGCCAGCATCATTCTCGATTTTAATGATTCTGGCTTTTAACTGCGACTGAAGGGTAGCTCTTTGCTTCCCTGGTTTTGCATCATGCCATCTTGCCTCATCATGCCGCCTCTACTCATCATGCCGCCCATAAGTAAAGCGCCGAGCAAGAGGGTGGCGGCAATACCTGTTAGGAGGCCAGCTATAAATTTACTATTCATTGAAAAAGATCCTCAGAAAAAAATATCGAGCAAAGTCCTGTCACGAAATAACTTTTCCTCAAAACTAATACTAATCTCTCTAGCTAACTGTAGAGTCAAGTCGGTTGCGGAAATGTTACACAAATACTCTGAGAACTAACTAACGAGACGCTCTTTTTGACTCTTCGTCTTACTACCGTGACTCACCATAACATTCATGGTTACGACACCCGCTAAGAAAGCAGAAATAAAACCCGTCAAAAATCCAGCTATTCCTAAATATGCAGTCTTACCACTCATCAAAAACACCTCTGAACATGTCTAACTAGACATATTTTGGCAGCAGAATGTGAAACAGCAATGAAAAGCCAGCAGTTTCGCAGGTAATGAGTACTGATAGTTTGTTGATAGCACTCAATTATGAAATCAGGATGAAATGGGCTTATCCCAAAGGAGAGAATTAGTTGTTCTCTCTCCAGAGTGGTGTACGCACAAGTAAACTTCGTTACTTTCAGTACGTACCCAATTCGAGGATAACGCTATGCTTCTTCAACGCGAGGAATACCAGTCTAGCTTTGACAAGGCGATTCTCCACGGAGAGGCTACGCCAACGCTTGCATAGTGGAATGCGAACACTGCGCCGAAGCCTGCATGGGCAATCCTGACATGATAAAGTGCGCTCGCATGTGTTTGGACACGGCTGAAGGCTGTCGTAGTTTGGCGACGCTGATGGTGCGCGGTTCTTATTTTATTGCACCTCATGCGAAAGCCTGCGCTGAAGTATGCGACACTTGCGCTGGTGAGTGCGAAAAGCACAGCTCTAGTGCAGGAAATCATAAACTATGCAACACAGCGGGAGCCAGAATGCCTGGATAGACAGTGCCTCTGCTCTAAAGACGTTTCATTGTTTTACACTTATTGTACTAGTGCAGCGTCAAGTTTAAGAATGAGGGTTGTCAAGAGTGTTGTAATGGGGGAGATTGGGATAAAGCGAACGAGGGCTTTATGCAAAAACGATACATCGTCCGATTGAGTGAATCAGAGAAGAGTGAACTGCACGAAGTCATCAAACGGTTGAACGGTAGCAGCCAAAAGGTTCGTCGTGCGCAGATTTTGCTAAAGGCAGATGCCGAAGGGCCGAACTGGACAGACCAGTTGATCGCCGAAGCCTTCAACTGTCGGCCCCAAACAGTGGAAAATATCCGCCGCCGGTTGGGAGAACATGGCTTTGAGGCGACGCTGAATGGGCTAAAACGC
>NZ_NRTA01000112.1 GCF_002286735.1 Leptolyngbya sp. BC1307 | reverse complement strand
AGACTCTGGCTTAGCGCTAGACTCATTCGTCTCTTCGACTGTACCTCCACCCGCCTACGCTCTGTCATTTTATCGCCTACCCTCTTGACATTTAATACTTCAGATTCTCTAGGCTCGAATACCAACTGTCTCCGGTCACCCACGACGGCTTCAGGCCCCAGGATTGAACCTCTAGCACCATCTCTCTAAAATAGTCGTTCTTCGTCTTGCCCGCTGCTTTGTCATACAGTCTGAAGTTGACCGGATAAGAATGACCGGAGGGGTCACTGTAGTACAGAGTAATTAGGTTGAGTCCCTTCACCGGTCGCTTGTGCTTGCCCGAGTAAAAGTAATCCACCAAGGCACTTTTGCTGGGGTCGCGATACGGTTTGTCTTCCACACTATCGTCTACGCTGAGCGTCCCGGATTCTAGGTTCAGCTCGCCTTTAACCTCGTCAAAGAGGTCTTTGGGCGTGTAACGTTCGCGTAATAAAAAGCGATTCACGCTATCGTGGCTCAAATCTGCCAAAATTTCTGAGAGCCGCACGCAGCTCACATACTTCGGCTCTGAGAGCAAAAATAAGGTGTAGAGCGTGCTATCGCACTGGGCTGTAGATGGTTTTGATAGCTCACGCATGGCCTAGCGATCACTCAAAAAGAAGGGCTCTTATCAGCATACAGGCTTGCTATTCTGTCAATGCGTAAGTCCTATGGTAGTCTCCACCCTGCTCACTTTAGTCGTCGTACCCGTTGTTTATTCCTTCGTAGACGATGCCACTGAATTCTTAAAGCAAAAGCAAAGGCGGCTGAAAAAAGCCAGATCGCCTCGGCTGTCTTAAAGCGATACGATGACTGAGCCAACAAGATGCTTACAGTTACGAAAGCGCTAATTTCTCTGAGGTTTCAGCTCACCGCAGACCGAGACTTCTTCTTGATCAACCAACCCAATGCGCTGATGGCGGCTAGCCCAATTAGCCCGGAAGGCTCTGGTACGGATTTAGCGGGGGTCCCGCCCGGATCTGGCATTCCACCACCATGTCCCTCTCCTGGTGTGTGTCCGCCGCCCCTGCCATCTTCAAAAGTCGTATGCTCGTCTAAGGATCGAAGATCAAATAAAAGAGTCAACATGGCTGATAATAAGGGAATTCAGCAATTGCCGCCCTAAAGATGAAGACAGTCCGCCCTTATTCACCAGCAATAGAAGAGCAGATGCAGCGATACTATCAGTCCTTGAACGAGAAAGAACGGCGTCGCTATGCCGCTATCGAAGCGGTCAAGTTAGGCTACGGGGGCATTAGCTATATCCATCGAGTCTTGGGCTGTGTACGAGGGAGTATTCGGCTGGGAATAGCGGAGTTATCAGACCCAGCGGCGATGAGTGAAGCAGGGCAGCGAGCTCCTGGGGGCGGTCGAAAAAGCGCATTTGAAACAATCGAAGGCCTTGATGCTGCCTTTCTGCGGGTAATTGAGCGTCACACCGCTGGTTCACCGATGGATGAGTCGATCAAGTGGACTCATTTAACCCGTCAGCAAATTGCCGAGCGCTTAGCAGCAGAAGAAGGGATACGCATCAGCGTCACGGTGGTTGACCAACTGCTAGAGAATCATCAGTTTCGGCGGCGGCAAGCCCTAAAACGAAAGGCGACTGGCAGCAATCCCCATCGCAATCAGCAATTCGAGAAGATTCATGAGCTGGTATACAGCTACCAAGCAGCGGGTGAACCCGTGATCAGCATTGACACCAAAAAAAAGAGTTAATCGGCTCACTATATCGAGCGGGTCATACCTATACCCAAGTGCCCATTGAGGTTTATGACCATGACTGGGCCACGCTCGCAACCGGCAAGGTGATTCCCCATGGGCTCTATGACCTGAGCGAGAACACGGGCTATGGTCCAGATTGGCACCTCTCGCGATACCCATGAATTTGCCATCGATTCGCTGCGCTATTGGTGGCAAACTCATGGGCGAGACCGATAGGGAACCGCCGCCTCGCTATTACTACTGTGCGATGGCGGCGGCAGCAATAGCGCTCGTTCCTATCTTTTCAAAGCGGCGCTACAAGACTTAGCCGTAGAGCTTGGCATTGATATTCGAGTTGCCCATTATCCTCCTTACACCTCTAAGGACAATCCTATCGAGCATCGATTGTTTCCTCATCTGAGCCGAGCTACGCAGGGGGTTATTTTCGACTCTGTTAATGTGGTCAAGGAATTGATGGCAACGGCCACTACCGCCACTGGATTAGAGGTTTTCACCACCGTCATTGATAAAGTCTACGAGACTGGCAAGAAGGCCACCGATGAACTCAAAGCCAGCATCCAAATTGTTTTCGATGAAGTCTTACCTAACTAGACAGTCCTAAGTTTCTGTTGAAGAATTATGCGGCCAAAGGTATCTGTTGTTGGGGTTCAGGGGGCTGAATTTTGGCAGCGAGTAATTTAGCCAGAAGTAGATTGGGCCTACGTTTTGCAATAGCTCAATAACCGCTGGTAAGTAGCATTATTGAGGAAAGTAACGATGAGTGGTCAAAGGGCGAGAAATCTGTTGTAACAGAAGAATGAAAAG
>NZ_NRTA01000111.1 GCF_002286735.1 Leptolyngbya sp. BC1307 | reverse complement strand
GAGATGTGCCAGCCTCAATACCCCCATAGGCATCTATCTGATGCTGCTGAGGTTGTTTATCTAAAGGCTGACTTTTGGGCATTTAGCTTCTCCTGTAAAGTGCAAAACTGGTTGTTATCATCTGCTTTAGGGTACTTCAGGTGGAATGGTGATATCAGAAGTGCCCTCGTTCCAGTGCAGGCGTAAGACTTCACCTGCAGGGCGTTTTCGGTGCGCGCGCAGCCGCTCTAATTCGGACTCATCGGCCCAAACGACCCAGTGTTTAGGAGGTTCAGGCAGTTGTCGTGCGTTTACCCAGCCTCGTTGCACCCAATTATATAAGGTCACCTCCGGCATCTCTAGGGTAATTGCCAAATCAGGTAGCCACCATTCATGCCTATCCAAGGCTTTCCTAGATTTTGGACTATAGCGAGTCCCTAACCCAAGGCGACGCATTAATGACCGTAGGATTTCTCGATTGAACGTTTTGCGTCGCTTTGGTGGATAAAAGCCTTCTTGGTGCAGCAGCTCAATCATTTCATCTGTGGTCAGCTTGGCTTCAGCCATCTGTTCAAGGCGCTGACAGAGTTGTGGGTAGTTGCTCAGCTGAGCCCATTTGGCCACTGGCCGAATGACACTCACCTGTTCAACAAAGCCACCGTTCCATTCAATACTAACCCGAATCTGTTCACTTTCTCCTTCAACATCTACAGTAATTGTCTGAATCACTTGACGTACCAATTCTTTGCGTTCAGCATGGGTTGTCGTTTCGGCTAACCAGAGCGCAGGGAGGCTTTCGGCTAGTTGACGAATTTCTTGTTTCTCCTCATCTGTAAGTTGTTTAGGTTGTTCGTGAGAGAATCTTTCATACTCTTCTTTAAGCTGCTGTTCGGCCTGCAAAGCATTTTCCCATTCCTGAGCTAGCTGTCTAGCAACGAGACGATTTTCAGGTTCTACGAGATGGTAATGCCTGCCTGAGCGCGCCGACTCAAAGCTGGCACGTTCTAGCCGCTGACGCCACAGTTCGTCTAGCGCTGAGCGGTCTTGTTCGATATGTGTGGCAGTAGCCAGTGATAGTTCTAACGCTGCTGGTTCCAATGCCCGCAGGACTTGCTCAGTGACAGATTCATCTAAACAAGCACCTGCCAACTGCTGACAGAGCGCCCCGCCATAATCAGCCATCTCACGGCAGCAGACGTAGTGATGAGAGGCTTTCCCTCGGTGATAGCGAACCGTCATGCGAGCACCACATCGACTGCAGACCAGTAATCCTGAGAGCAGGGCTACACCTGAGCGGGCATGACCCCGTTCATCAGCATGGGCTCGATTAGATTTGAGCTGGTCAAGATGTTGCTGATATTGCGCCCAGGAAATATAGGCAGGATGGTGGTCTTTGATTAACACGAGCCATTCTTCCAACGGTTTGACCACTAACCCACTGTGAGGATGGCCGACTTTCTTTTTCCGAGCATCCGTTTGTTTGCGACCGTAGGCGTAAGCGCCTGCATAGACCGGGCTTTTTAGCAGGTTCTGCAAGGTGGGTCGATTCGGCCTGCGCCATTCTAAATCGCCTTTGTTGAGGCCAGATAAAACCCTGACACCTACCTGGATGTGATTTCCAACGAGATAGCGGAGTACCGCGTTCAGCGTGCCTAGCTCCTCAAACTTACGAAAGACCAGCTTGACGACCTGTTGCGCTTGCTCGTCTGGGTCAAAGCGAATCTCTCCTGATGGGCGGCGAACGTAGCCAATCGGTGCGCTGAAGCCCAGTTCTCCCCGTTTGGCTTTGTTGTGCTTACCTTGAACCATTCGCTGTTTGAGGATGTGTAGCTCAGCTTCGCTCATCGTGCCTTTCAAGCCCAGTAGCAAGCGGTCGTTGTACTGGCTAGGGTCATAGATACCATCGAGATCTGCTATCAGCGTACCGAATAGTGCACAGATTTCCAGCAACTGATGCCAATCTTTTGAGCAGCGGGCAAGGCGGGACATTTCAACCCCCAATATCAGGCCAACATGGTTGAGGCCCACTTCGGTGACCAGTCGTTGGAAGCCTAAACGGCCTTCGGCACTGCTACCTGACTTACCCAGGTCTTCGTCTATTGTGAGTACCCGCTCTGGTTTCCAGCCCAGTGCTTGGGCGCGATCTACTAAGCCATACTGAATTCGAGTCGATTCTTGATGGTCTAGCACTTGCTGCAACGTGGACTGGCGAACGTACACCACTGCTAACCGCTCTAGATGATGAGCTTGTAGCTTTTCTGAGATCCAGCTGTTTTCAGGTTTCAGACTCATTGCTCGCCTCCTTTGCTGTTGAGGCGCTCAGATGGCGTTCTAGCATCTGACTGAGAATGCTGATCAGCCGTTGGCGTTTCGGCTCCGGCAGATGCTGCCACAGGCTCTTGGTTTGCAGGCGGGTAGACGGGGGGGGTCGTGGCGCTTTTGCATGAAAGCACGTCCTCTACTGACGATGGGGGATGTGCTTTTATTTTCGCGATCGCTTTTACCAATCGCAATAATCCCCTTAATCCAATCGTTGGGTACGAAGTTGGTTTCGTTCTTATGGGGGTGTTGTGGCTGGCACACTGAA
>NZ_NRTA01000110.1 GCF_002286735.1 Leptolyngbya sp. BC1307 | reverse complement strand
ACTATGCTTCGGCGAAGGTGTTGAGACCGTTTCGAGCGCAGGGTTTACATTTGATCAGCCGAGCGGCGATTTCCACCGTGGCGCATGCCGACTTTTCAGCCAATTCGGATATTCGTGGACCCGGTCGGCCCAGAGTCTGGGGTTCTGACATAAAACTCAGAGAGCTATTTGCCCCGATGGATGCCTGCTCTCAAGCAGCCGTTTGGCTCTATGGTCAACGTCAAACCGTGTACTATCAGTGCTTTAAATTCTATTGGGACAGTCCTGATGAATTAGTGTTGTTCGTGCTCACGCAACTGCCCAATGGCAAACAGATTATTTTGCTCTCTAGTGACACCACACTCACCGGAGCGCAAGTGATTGAAGCCTATGGCTGGCGGTTCAAAATTGAGGTCAGCTTTCGCTCATTAGTTCAGTTGCTTGGGGGCTTTGACTATCGCTTCTGGTTGCGCTCTATGACCAGAGCCTCTGGCTGGCCCAAGAATCTTATCTTGGCTGACTTCGATGCCGATTTCCAGGCAAAGGTTGCCATTAAAGTTGAAGCATTTGAGCGCTTCGTCAATCTCAATGCTATTGCCTTGGGGCTATTGCAAGTACTCGCTTTAGAACTGCCTAACGTGGTTTGGGTACATTTTCCGCAATGGTTTCGGACGCTGCCAAAACATGGGTTGCCCAGCGAGCAAATTGTTCGAATGGCGCTTCAGCATCTACAACCGGTGGTTTTATCAAAACGTAGGCCCAATCTACTTCTGGCTAAATTACTCGCTGCCAAAATTCAGCCCCCTGAACCCCAACAACAGATACCTTTGGCCGCATAATTCTTCAACAGAAACTTAGGACTGTCTAGATACAGGGTTAAGCTTTTTATTTCTTAAGAGTTGGCTGATCTACAGGCTTTGAAATTGTACAGATATTAAGATTTGAGCCACTTCCGACCCAGACTTTAGCAGTCTAACGTTGCCCGTAACCCGCCGCAAATGGACTCTCGAACTCAACTAATAACCTTTAAACGGACGGGTTCACGGGCGTTGTTAGCCTCAGTAGATCAAAAAGCCACGAGATTCTGAGGGTTTCAGCCAATTAAATTTCTATGGTGATTATGGGATCGCGATCGCGCCACTTTGAAGCCATAGCTTTAAAAGCTGATCTAATAAGGCTTTCAGAATTTAGAAGCATCAGATGAAATCTTTGTCCTGTAAACTCTCTGGCTACGTTTTTGATCTACTGAGCCTGCTTGCTGAGTCAACACAAACCTGGACGGGGTCTTTCATTCACCCACGAGCACTTTGGCGATCGCTTCAATCTGATTCACCACCACTGAGATATGTCCTTCATTTGGATACATCACCAGCTTAGTCGTCGGGAGAGTTGCAGCAATTTGCTTTACCAGATCAAGCGGAACATTCCTATCCTCTTCACCATAGAACAATGTCAGCGGTATCCGAATTTCATCTAAACTAAAGTCCCATTTTTTGAAGTAAAGCTGAAGATCCCAGACGGTTCCTTGTGTTCCTGAACGAAGTCCCTCGTTCAAAGCCTCACAGCTTTTCTTTATTCGACCTGGCGATTTTAATACCGCGTAATCTGCTGCCGGAAGTCTTTTCTTTAAAGTTTCTAATAGTTTGTCTGGAGGATCATTAAGCGATCGCTGTGTCAATTTCATTGAGGCTTGATACAGCCAGGGAAAATACTTAATTAAAATCAAACTCCAACGGTTGTATCTGAGTAAATCCGCAGTTGTAAATTCCCATGCTCCTGAAACGATCACGGCTGAATGTAATCGATTAGGAATCTTTGCAGCACAGGCAGCGGTATAGCCGCCTCCCGACGAAACACCCAACACTGAAAATTTGTCTAACCCCAAGGCATCGGCAAGAAATGTGACATCCTTCGTCCAATTAGAAAATCCGCGATTTGGTTGGAAGTCTGACTGTCCTATTCCCGGACGATCTGGCGCAATCAGTCGTAAGCCTAATCGGGTAAATACTTCATCGCCTAACAACAATGGCTCTAAACGAGAGGTTCCGCCACCATGAAAATAGAAAACGGGATGCCCGTTGGGGTCGCCGTACTCTGCATAAGCTAACCGTCGATTGTCGGGTAGGGTGAGAAGATTCGTACTTTCCATGGCAGCGTTCTTTAATCTCAAACTGAGTCTGACATCTCATTACTTGAGTGTTGTGCTCTGACGGTAGAAAAATAATTGAGGCGTTATCTAGCGAGTCATGCAGGCACCCCCTTATTCTGCTTGTCAAACAATTTGGCAAACACCTGCGACGCCGATTCACCCTGTTCAAGACAGTCATGAGCAAAGAGGATTAGCTTTTCTATCAGCGCTTGCGATTGCTGGCGACAGACCTGCCCGATGGATTGTGTGAGCTGGGTAGGGCGCTTGCCCGGAGCCTTTGTCGGGGGTGGCAAGCAAGCCAAGTGCAAGATTGAGTAAGCCACGAACACCAACGTCCAATGGGTTTGAATGGATTCAAAGGTTCGCATCCGATACTCATCAAGCCCGAGATATTGCTTTCCATCTCGATAAAAGGTTTCTATCGGCCATCTTTGTAAATATTTGGCGAGCACCTGTTTGGCTGACCAGTCAGCGCGATTGGTCAGCAGCACAGCGTAAGTCCCGGTGAGCTGTGCAGTTTCAAAGCTAATCACTAAACGCAGCTTGCCAAAGCGGGGAATTCGGCAGCAGAAGGTAAAACA
>NZ_NRTA01000109.1 GCF_002286735.1 Leptolyngbya sp. BC1307 | reverse complement strand
TATTAGGTGACAGTGGGTATAGGCGAGTGACGACAGCGGGGTAGTCGGGTAATCAGGATCTCATCAGGCAGCGTAGAGTGCAGTCAAAGCCAAGATCCTCAATACGGCTACCAGCAGTCACAAAAAAAGGCACTATCAGATCTCCCTACAAAAAGAGACTAAAACAGTGCCCGAAGCCATTCACTTATACCAAAAACGAGCTTACATGAATGCAAGAAAGGAAGGATTGAGCCAAGCGGACTCCTCAACGATAGCCGAGATATCCCAGAGAACGGGCCAACGCATCGATAGTGACACCCACCGTCCTAACCGAGCGGCCGTTAAGACGATGCCGTATCCGCAAGATCCGTTGTCAGCGGTATGGGCCAGCGAACTCGAACCGATGCTGCAAGCAGAACCGAGACTGAAGCCGATGACGTTGTTTGAGTATTTGCAGGAGAAGTATCCAGGCGAATATCCGAGGGTGCTGCGAACCCTGCAACGACGAGTCAGCGACTGGAAAGCGCTGCATGGGCCATCCCCAGAAGTGATGTTCACAATGCGCCATGAACCCGGTGTGATGGGCCTATCCGACTTCACAACACTCAAAGGCATGCAGGTCACGATAGGCGGCGAGCCCTTCGAGCATCTGATCTATCACTACCGCTTGGCGTACAGCGGTTGGCAGTACGCTCAGATTATTCAAGGGGGCGAAAGCTTTATAGGGCTTTCAGAAGGGCTTCAAAATGCGCTGTTCGCTAGTGGTGGGGTGCCGAAAGAGCACCGCACCGATAGCTTAAGTGCGGCCTACCGCAACCAGGGTGGACGGCAATCTAAACAGGTGACGACCCTCTACGACGAACTATGCGACCACTATCGGCTAGAGCCGACACGCAACAACAAAGGTGTAGCCCATGAAAATGGCGCTATCGAATCGCCCCATGGCCATCTGAAGAACCGGATCAAACAAGCGATTTATCTGCGAGGCAGTGCCGACTTTGAGAACGCCCTTGCTTACCAAACAGTCATAGAGGCTGCTATTGATGGCCTTAACCGACAGTGCGTAGCAAAGTTCGAACAGGAAAGAGCAGCGCTCGCGCCCTTGCCGCAAAGGCGAATTGCTGACTATGAAGTGTTGAGTGCAACGGTGAGTAATCGCAGCACCATAGACGTGCGCTGTATCCTCTACAGCGTCCCGTCACGGCTGATTGGCCGCCGCTTAGAACTGCATCTCTACCATGACCGGCTAGTGGGCTATT
Organism: Leptolyngbya sp. BC1307; assembly: GCF_002286735.1. Taxonomy (GTDB): domain Bacteria; phylum Cyanobacteriota; class Cyanobacteriia; order Phormidesmidales; family Phormidesmidaceae; genus Phormidesmis. Next base: position 1,531 of record NZ_NRTA01000109.1, on the reverse strand, counting down.
TCTCGAACCAGCAGGTGTTTGAACTGACGCGTATCCGTGTCACGGGCAAGACAAAGCGCCGTGGGCGCTGCATTGACTATCGGCATGTGATTGATGGCCTGCGGCGTAAGCCGAGAGCCTTTCTCTATTGCCAGTGGCAGCAAGACCTACTGCCGACCCCTCAATACCAGCAGCTTTGGGAACTGCTTAAAACTCAGTTTGAGCGCGACGATGCCGCCCGATTGATGGTAGAAGCGCTCTATATTGCTGCAACTCAAGACCAACAGAGTGCTGTCGCTGACTATCTACAGCAGTCGCTAGAGATGCAGACCCTCACCCTCAAACGCCTACAGCAGCAGTTTTCACCCGTGCCAACGGCTGCGCTACCGACCCTCAATGGCATCCAGCATGACCTCGACAGCTATGACCAACTCCTCAGTGCCCATGACAGTACCCATGACAAAGGCTCCGCTGAGCAGCCTGCCAGCACAACCACCGGCACCGCGCTCAATGAGTCCCTATCAGACCCTCAGCGGGTTGCTCAAACAGCTCAAGCTTTCGCACATGCTTTCCCAATGGGAATCTATCGAGACCCAGGCATTGCAGCAGCAGTGGTCTTATGCACAATTTCTCCTAGCGCTCTGCGAGACCGAAGCCCAGCGCCGCAGCGAAATGCGCCTCAAACGGGCGATAACCGAAGCCCAACTCCCCGGCGTAAAGAGTTTTACCACCTTTGAGTTCTCTCACTGTCAGGACTTCAATCCTGCACCCCTGATGCAATTAGCCGACCAGGTTAGCTGGCTTGACCGGGCTGAAAACTGTCTTATTTTTGGTGCCTCTGGCGTCGGTAAAACCCATATCGCCTCGGCTCTCTCTAGGCGTGTTTTAGAGGCGGGTAAACGGGTTAAGTTTTTCAGCGCCACTGCCTTAGTCCAGTTGCTTCAGCAGGATAAGCAATGCTTGCAACTGCAAGCACGGCTCAGAAAACTAGATCGCTTTGACTTGCTCGTACTTGACGACCTCGGCTATGTCAAAAAGTCTGAAGCAGAGACCTCGGTTCTCTTTGAACTCATTGCCCATCGCTATGAGCGCAAGAGTTTATTGATCACTGCCAATCAGCCCTTTAGTCAGTGGGACACCATTTTTCCTGATTCGATGATGACCGTTGCTGCTGTTGACCGACTGGTGCATCATGCTGTCATTTTTGAGATCAAGGCTCAGAGCTATCGGCAGCAGCAGGCGGCAAAGCGAACCGCGACCTAGCTCTTTCCCTTGAAAGCGATCAACGGTGGCGATCACCAATTTTATCGGACTGTCATTTAGATCTTGAGCTGTCGTTGGGATCTCTAATTGTCATTTGGATCTCTGAAGTGTCATTTGGATCTCTAGCTGTCGTTGGGATCTCTAAAGTCTAATAGACAGAAACTAATAGACAGAAAATAGTTTGACGGCTTGAGACTCTGGCTTAGCGCTAGACTCATTCGTCTCTTCGACTGTACCTCCACCCGCCTACGCTCTGTCATTTTATCGCCTACCCTCTTGACATTTAATA
>NZ_NRTA01000108.1 GCF_002286735.1 Leptolyngbya sp. BC1307 | reverse complement strand
GCGTTTTAGCCCATTCAGCGTCGCCTCAAAGCCATGTTCTCCCAACCGGCGGCGGATATTTTCCACTGTTTGGGGCCGACAGTTGAAGGCTTCGGCGATCAACTGGTCTGTCCAGTTCGGCCCTTCGGCATCTGCCTTTAGCAAAATCTGCGCACGACGAACCTTTTGGCTGCTACCGTTCAACCGTTTGATGACTTCGTGCAGTTCACTCTTCTCTGATTCACTCAATCGGACGATGTATCGTTTTTGCATAAAGCCCTCGTTCGCTTTATCCCAATCTCCCCCATTACAACACTCTTGACAACCCTCATTCTTAAACTTGACGCTGCACTAGTCTGGTTAGATCAGTTCTTACCCTTTGAGCTAAGAGCGGGCGGACGCCTATTTTCAGCGGCTACTGGGTTTATGTTTTTGACGCTGGCGAGCAATTTGTTGCGGCGCAAACGGTTGGCCTGGCTGCTGGTGGTGGGGCTGCTGGTGGTTTCTATTATCAGTCACTTGCTGAAGGGGCTAGACATTGAAGAAGCGGTGCTATCGGGCGTTTTGCTAGGTCAGCTACTGCTGATGAGAAGTGTCTTTACGGCTCAGAGCGATCGCCCCTCTATTGGTCAGGGCACTCGCGTGCTGATCGGCTCACTGCTCTTTACGCTGGCCTACGGTACGGCGGGCTTTTTCTTTTTAGACCGCGAATACGCCCAAACGTTTAGCCTAGGGGAAGCGCTGGGGCAGACGCTAGCGCTCTTTTTCACTGGAAATGCGGATCTACAGCCTACGACTCGCCTGGGCCGATTTTTTGTTAATTCTGTCTATATCATTGGCGCGGTGACACTGTTTTACGCGCTATGGTTGTTGCTGCGTCCAGTTCTATTTCGCAGTTCTGCGGCGACTGCCGAACGCCAACAGGCCAAGACAATGGTTGAGCAGTATGGCCGCTCTTCTCTGGCCCGATTTGCGCTGCTCAGTGATAAGTCTTACTACTTCAGCCCGTCGGGGCAAAGCGTGGTGGCTTATGTGCCTAAAGGCAGAGGGGCGATCGCACTGGGTGACCCGATTGGCCCTGCTACAGATCGAAAAGAAGCGATCGCTGGCTTTCAACAGTTCTGCGCCCATAATGACTGGTACCCCAGCTTTTATCAGACGCTGCCGGACGATCTTGATCTGTACAAGGCTCAGGGTTTCCAAATCGCTAAAATTGGAGAAGAGGCAGTCGTAGACCTACATCAATTTACGCTAGAAGGTAAAGCGGGTCGTAAGCTCCGCGCCCCGGTGAATAAGCTGGCTAAGCAGGGCGGCAACGTTCAGTTTTATCAGCCGCCAATAGCCGCTGACTTGCTCAAAACGCTGCGCACTATTAGTGATGAATGGCTAAGCCACGTAAACGGCTCAGAAAAACAGTTTTCGCTCGGCTGGTTTGACAATGAGTATATTGGCGATTGCGAAGTCGCGACGGTAGAAACAGCAGCCGGTGAGGTGGTTGCCTTTGCCAATATTGTCTCTGAATATCAGGTTAACGATATTACCATTGACCTAATGCGCCACAAAGCTGATGTCGATAGAGGAACGATGGATGTGCTGTTTGTCTCTATGTTTCAACACTTCAAAGCCGCAGGCTACGACGGATTTAATCTGGGCCTGTCGGCGCTCTCTGGCGTAGGCACCCGCCCAGATGCCCCTCGCTTAGAAAAAGGACTGCACTATCTCTCTGAACATCTGGAGCGGTTCTACAGCTTTCAGGGTCTGCATGAGTATAAAGATAAATTCCATCCGCGCTGGGAGCCCCGGTATCTGGTTTATCCAAACCTGGTGGCGCTGCCGGCGGTGGTGGCGGCGCTGATTCGGGCGGATTCGGGCGATCGCCTGCTGGACTACTTTAAGCCGGGGGATTAGCGCCCGAGCAATTAGAGCCCGAGAGATTAGCGCTTTCTCAGGAAGGTCGCGATCGCCTCATTCACAATCTCAGGATATTCAGCGATTAGCAAATGTCCGGCCTCGGGCAGATGCAGATGTTCTCCTTTAGCAAACACCGCTGCTAAATTCTCTCCCATCTCCCAGCTAAACATAGAGTCTTGACCGCCGCTGATCACCAGTACTGGAATGTTTAACCGCTGACGGCGACGACGGTTAAAGAAGTTGTAGCCCCAAAAAATCTTCAGCGCTTCGTAGGGGGCAGCTCCTATAGGAACCGGACTCTCGTCGAGAAATCGGGCAATCGTCGGATGGTCGTGCTGGGTAGAAACTGTTTTGGTCGCGCTCTGTAGCCAGGGCCAGCGATAGAGATGACGGCCACCCCACTCCAGGGCTTTCATCAGCGGGATTTCCCACCAGGGGGCGAGGTCATGCGTGCCGCCTGCGATCAGCACCAGCCCTTTAACCGGATGTCGCTGTGCCCACTCTAAGCCAATCGGAACGCCATAGCTGTGACAGCAGAGGATGGGCGCTGTGATCTGAAAGTGCCTGAGCAGTCGATCTAGATCCCGCCGGTGGCGATCAATGGAGTAGCGGCTGTAAGCAGAAGATCCACCGTGCCCAGCGAGATCGTAGGTGAGCGCTTCCCAACCCTGCTGCTGGGCAAATTCGTACTGAGCCCGCCAGTTGTAGCGATTGCCCAAGCCACCGTGTAAGAAAACCAGCGCGGGAGATTGCCCTTGGGTGTGCGAGACTGCTAGCTGAACGTCTCGCCTGACCTGCACGGTTTGACCGGTGAGCGGTTCTTCTGTCATACAGTTACACCTGCCGATATACTCTAGACGCTTGATATATGGACATTCTTGAAGGATTGAAAGTTTAAGGATAACAATGTTTTCAAAGCCTTTTTGTGAGTAGTATCAGCCTGT
>NZ_NRTA01000107.1 GCF_002286735.1 Leptolyngbya sp. BC1307 | reverse complement strand
ATGGCAAATCTTTCAGCGTGCGCTCGTAATGACTATGAACCCGATGACTAGGACAGTGACACAACGGGCACTCCGCCCACGCCTGGGTTGAAGACAGTTCAACGACGATTCGACCATTTGCTGTGTCCAGATTCCAGCGATTCAAGGCTAAACCGGTTTGATTAGGCAGTAGATGCTGTAGAAGTTCCATGAGAGTAGCCAAGGATAAGGATCTCAGTCTGTTTCTCATGTGACCCATCAAGATCACCTAAAGTGCGCAAGAGCCCGAAGTCATAGAAATATGCAATCTGTTTAAAACTTGGTTAACATCCAGTTAACAGACGGAAGGTACCGATAATCAGAGGTAGATTTTGTCCTTGCTTTTGTGCGATTCTCTTAGCGGAGTTGGGTAAGTGATTTGCTTTCAGGTCTGTAAGCTTTTGCGCTAGATAGTGTGATAGTTCCCTTTTTGGGGCCTCCACTTCAAATTTGATGTTTCTGTTTCAGTTGGGTTTCAGATAAGCTTCGCAGCCTGGTTCAAAGGGCCGTTCTATCTGACTCTGTAGTTGTTTTAAAGATGGACTTGTTTCCCATGATTTTTCATCGCAAAGCCTTACTAGCGGCAACTTTTCCCATGGTTTTAGCTGTGGCGGCCTGTGGCGGCGGCTCTGCCCCTGTGGCCGATGGCGCCCCGATGCACCCCCCGTATCTGCTGGCGGCGGTGGCGGCGGCACCATTGCCATCAGCGGTGCTGGGGCGACCTTCCCCGCGCCGATTTTTCAGCGCTGGTTTGATGCCTACAACCGCACCGTTGATTCCGACGTGCAAGTCAGCTACCAGTCTGTAGGTAGCGGTGCGGGTCTAGAGCAGTACATTGCTGGCACCGTAGACTTTGGCGCATCCGAGGCCCCGATCACCGACTCCGAAGATCGGATGAAGTCTTTTTCAGGTGCCTATCCGTTTGCACCCATCCAGCTGCCAATCGTGGGTGGGCACGTTTCTTTCTCCTACAATCTGCCCGGCATTGGCGATCAAGAGCTTAGCCTCACCCGTGAGACTTATTGCGGCATCGTGACTGGCGAAATCACCCAGTGGAGCGATCCTGCGATCGCCGCCGCTAACCCCGATCTAGATATTCCCGACCTGCCCATCACCTTTGCCCACCGCTCCGACGGTTCGGGTACCACCTTTGTGTTTGTCAACCACCTCGACACCGTCTGTGATAGTTGGGCAGCGGGTGTTGGTACCTCGGTTGAGTGGCCCGTGGGCATCGGCGGCCAGGGCAACGAAGGGGTAGCCGCTACCATTCAGCAAAACGAAGGGGCGATCGGCTACCTGTCTTACGCCTACGCGGCTCTCAACGACATTTCTTCGGCCATCGTCGAAAATCAGGCTGGCAACTTCGTCGAGCCAACCTCTGAGAATGCGGCCAATGCTCTACTCGACGCAGAAGTGCCCGAAGACTTCGCCCTGCTCATCCCTGACCCTACTGGCGAAGATTCTTACCCCATCGTGGGTCTGGTTTGGGTGATGATCTACCAAGAATATGAAGACGATGCCAAGTGGCAGGCTCTGCGCGAGGTATTCGAGTGGTCTCTCGGCCCCGATGGGGATGCCCTGGCCGAAGAGCTGCTGTTTGTGCCCCTGCCCGATCCTCTGGTAGAGCGCATCCAAGAGGTGTTTGACACCGTCAATGCTGGCTAAATTAGCCAGGCTGTATCGGGGATGCCTTGGCAAGGCATCCCCGCAAAACGGCTATACCTTCGCCCTTTGGCCGATTGGGCTAGCCCCCACTAGTGCTGAAGTTTACGGAAGAAACTTGTTGGAGTCTAAGGAATTGTCATGACGCTGGCCAATCAATCAAAAGGTTTTACCGAACGCCGCCTTAAAAAACGCAACAGCACGGCCCGAGTTATAGACGTAGGCTTTTGGGGCTTTACCCTGCTGCTGGCGATCGGGGCTGGGGCCGTCTTACTCTGGATTGTTGTGCAGACGGCGATTTCCGCCTGGCCCGCTATTCAAACCTTTGGTTTGGGTTTTGTCGTGGGCACTACCTGGAACCCCGTCACCAACGTCTACGGAGTGCTGCCGATGATCTACGGCACCCTTGTAACGTCGTTTATTGCCGTGCTGATTGCCGTGCCCTTGGGTGTTGGAGTCGCCATTTTTCTGACCGAAGGGTTTGCGCCCACCTGGGTCACTACCCCCATCGCCTTTGCTATTGAGCTGATTGTGGCGATTCCAAGCGTCGTGCTGGGCATTTGGGGTATCTTTGTGCTGATTCCAGCGATTCGGCCCTTCTTCCGGTTTCTCAACGACTACTTGGGCTGGATTCCTATCTTTGGCGGCGGCGCGCCCCGAGGTAATAGCCTGTTGTTGGTGGGTCTGGTACTGGCCATCATGATCGTGCCTATCATTACTTCCATTACCCGAGGCACCTTTGAGGTGCTACCCCGCGAGCTGCGCAACGGCTCTTTGGCCCTGGGGGCCACCCGGTGGGAAACCATTTTACGGGTGATGATTCCGGCAGGTCTGTCTGGCATCATCAGCTCAGTGATGCTGGCCATGGGTCGCGCCCTAGGCGAGACCATGGTGGCCGCCATGCTGGTGGGTAACGCCAACCGCATCAGTACTTCGTGGCTACAGCCGGGTTCGACGATTACGGGCCTGATCGCCTCCCAGTTTGGTGAGGCCGGGCGTGTGCAGGTGGCAGCGCTGATGTATGCCGGTCTGGTGCTAATGATTTTGGCCCTGGCAGTCAATATTTTGGCCGAGGTAATTATTCGCTATTAGGTGACAGTGGGTATAGGCGAGTGACGACAGCGGGGTAGTCGGGTAATCAGGATCTCATCAGGCAGCGTAGAGTGCAGTCAAAGCCAAGAT
>NZ_NRTA01000106.1 GCF_002286735.1 Leptolyngbya sp. BC1307 | reverse complement strand
CGGCGCATTGAGTTTTGCTACACCCCGAAGCATGGCAGTTGGCTGAATGTCGCAGAGAACGAGCTGAGCGCGATGACCCGTCAATGTGTTGACGGTAGACGATTCGAGGATATCGAAACCATCCGCAGCGAAATTGCGGCTTGGTCAACGGATATCAACAACACTCAACGAGGGGTTGACTGGCAAATGAAAGTTGAGGATGCTCGGTGTAAACTGATTTCCATTTATCCTCAAATTAAGCTCTGACGCTCCACTAGTACGTTCCTATTTGCCCTTAAATCTGAGTTTTGGAGGTCGAGAAATATATTATTATTGACGAAATTGGGACTGTATCTGCTGCCCCACTACGGTTCCAGCGTTATTAGCAGCATTGATGTTGACACCCTTCTCAGTGTTTTGAGTGATGTAGTTAGTACTCTGAATCTGCTGATAGTTAACTACTAACTTTTCAAGTTCACTTTTGAATGCAGGGTTAGATTCGGCCTCACTTATGATCGCAGCTTCTAGTCGCCTTGACTCAGTGCTCTGTACTGCTAACCGTCCTCGGAATCTTTTTGATAGGAAGTCCAGAAGGTTTGCACCAGCTTTTTCTAAAGCACCGTCTGTTGCTTTGTTAGCTACATAGCTTACGATCTTTACGGCTTCTAAAGCCAGTAGTGATAGCTCCATCTTGGTAGTGACCCTTTAAGAAAGTGTATCTGCTAAATCACAGTATGCATAGTGAGTAAAGTATCGTACTGGCTCTTCTAATAAAACAAACAGGATGTTTACACAAGTATGAAGAAACGTACATACATGCGTGTTAGCGAAGACTTAAGTTCTACAAGCTCTACCCTACGCAGTGAAAACACACACCGCTCTGAGAAATTATTAATCAGGTTCACGTACAGTTACCTGCAATGATGCGGTAGCTGGGTAGTTGCCTTTGGTTTAATTCAGATTAGATATGAGTACAGAAACAAACCAGCATGAGGGGCAGTGGTGGTTACCTGAAAACCCCGATAATCGGATACCGGGTAGCTTGTCGGTTCACCAGCGTGAAGGTATCAAGCTTAAAGCAGTGGGGGCTTTGATATCAATGCCAGCGTTGATGAACGCTGAGAACGATTCCTTATCTCGACTTGTAGTGCTAGGTCAAACGACTAAAGGAAAATCCATATCGCTCCTTTACGTAACTCCTGGTAAGCATGAGGACGATAGAGGGAATTCTAAGAATGTTCTAATGTTCTACTCCTTAGTGGCTTCGTAGTTATGACTTCTCAGCAGGCACCAGATATTGTAGCTTTATCAAAAGGTGGTAACCCAAAAGCAATAGCTGCTTTAATCAATCGTCAGCTTAAGACCAAAGGTATCGAAGCAAAAGCTAATTTGAAGGGCAGGTGTTTAGAAATCCTACTAGAAGCAGCTCAAGCGCCAGACCAGCACTCAGCAGTTAAATTAATAGGCAATGGCCTTACGAAGTTAAGTCCAAATGGAATTAGCACTGTCAGGCTCTTTGGGAAGGAAACAGGCAAAGATTTTTTTAGCTGGGAGAATTCATTTAGTATTCCTTATAGTTTAGAGGATAAAAACTTACTTTCTCCCTCTAAACTGATTTCTGACAACGTTGATAAGGCTCCTATTGACAAGAAACTCTCTTTAGAAGCAAACAAAGATTTCCCCTACGGAGTATTAGGAAAGAATGGTCAGATAAAACTGACTAGGAAGCGCGTGATCATATCCAGAAAGGGCTTTTGGGGGTTCTTAAGTCAGGGAATGGCAGGCGACAAAGAAATTCCAATTAATCGTATTACTGCGGTTCAATTTAAGGAAGTTGGCGCTTTAACCACTGGTTTCTTACAGTTTTCTATTCTTGGTGGAATCGAATCAAGGGGTGGTGTAGGAAACGCTGCTAACGATGAAAACACTGTACTATTTGAAGCTCATCAGCAGAGAGAGTTTAAGGAAGTAAAACGCTATGTCGATAGTGTGATAGATGATGAGGCAGTAGATTTTAGAAGTCTCAACTTACCAGACTTTGAGACATTGGAAGAAAGGAGAATAGAAGCTAACCGGTTAGCAGAGGCGAAAATGAGACAAATCCCCAATTACTCCTTTTCCCCTAATGTTGTTAACCTAACGCTTTCAGGAATAGGAGCCTGGACAATAATTTGCGGGCTAAACGCAATAGCTCAATAACCGCTGGTAGAAGGCAAGCTTGTTTTAGCTTGCAACAAAACAAGCCGACTCAGCAGGCAGGGCCTGAGCCGTTGCCTGAGCCGCTCTTTGTCTAATGACATCAGGCAACAAGGGAACAGTGTCATCGTGTTTGAGCCTGGAGGTCAAATATTGCCAGAACGAAAAGCCCAGCTTGCGACAGGTTTTTTTGAGGCCGACAAAGGTGTCACGCGCCTGCCTGCCCAAGTCATGGCGAGTGGTGCCACTAATCTTACGACGAGTGACCATCTCGCGAATATCAGATTCAGCGGCATTGGTATGCAAAGGCAGCGCTGGCATCTCCAGGACGCGCAGGAGTTCTGCCTTGTGGTTGGTAAACTGCTTGAGCACCGCGTTTAAGGGCGCATTGTCCTCGAAGGTCTGTGCAAAGATGGCATCAAAGCCTCGGTTGAATGCAGGTATATCGTCAGCAGAGGGGTCTTGGCGATAAAACTTCAAGGCTTGGTAGTAGGCCCACAGCTGATAGCGCAGGGCTTCAATTTCGTTGAGCTGCGCAGGGGTTTCGCCGCTCAATTTGCGCAGGGTACGTTCCATATGTATCCAGCACAGGGCATGGACGAACAAGACAAACTGCGGCGCACCATCACTGAGGATAATCAACTCAGGTGACACCCCATGGCTAATCACACTGCCGAGCAAAGCCGCTTCGGTGACCAACCTAACCGCGAGCGGGGTGACGATATCAAGGCGCTCTAAATAAGCTGCCCATGCCGATTCACCCTGACAAATCACCTGCTCAGAAAAGCTCAGTTTCTCTAAATGGCGAGACGCTAGCCCATGAGCGCTCAGGTAGGCTTGGGCATATTCGTTGAGCACATAGTCCTCAAACGGATGACGCAGGAGCTTGAGATAGTTTTGCCGGGACTTGTGCTCACTACTGCGAAAATAGGCAAATAG
>NZ_NRTA01000105.1 GCF_002286735.1 Leptolyngbya sp. BC1307 | reverse complement strand
AGATGGTAGTCCTCGACGCGTCGCCCGTAGCGCAGGTACCACTCATCCGGCGCAATTGTCGTTAGCCACTCGGGTGCGACTGTGGCCAGTTCATTCAACGTCGCTCGCATCGTTTCGCCGACTAGCTCTAGGCGGTTGAGCTTGCGGATAGCGGCCACGACGCTACTAGCGTCTGTGCGCTGCTTGCCACGCGACTTAATCAATCCTTTCTCCTGACAGCTCTGTAGTAGTTTGTCTAGCAGAAGATGCTCCTGCTCGCTGGCTATCAGCCGTCCGCGAAATTCGCTCAGGACACTGAAATCGAAGCATTCATCTGTCAGCTCTAGTCCTAGCAGATACTTCCAGTCGATACGCGAACGGACTGATTCAGCAGCTTGACGGTCGGACTGATTCTCGCGGAATTGCAGCACCGTCACCAGCGCTAGTCGCCACGGCGGGAGCCCTGGCTGACCTGTCGATGAGAATAAGTCTGTGAAGTCGCTGTCCTCAAAGACTGTGCCGAGTTCATTTCGCAAGGTCACGTATGGATTGCCTTTCCGAAAGGCAGCGTTGGCGACGCGTTGGGTATCGGCTGGAACCGGATCGATAGGCTGTGGCTTGATAGACATTGGTGATCGCACTCCTGAATGACTAGCGACTAGCCTCAGAATACTGATTTTTCGCCCTTTTTGAGTTAGCCAACAGTATCCGTGCTACTTATACCCCAGAAGGCCGCATTCTCTGTTTTTTGCTGCGTTCGCAGTGTTTGGCTACGTAACGGCAACTTTAGCTACCTTCTTTATTGGACAAGATGCTATGATAACGAAGCAGAAATTGTCGGAGCAGAATCGATTGATGTTCTCCGAGACGAAATTACCGCTTTGCGAACCGAGATTCAAAGCTTAAGGCAGAACCATCAATAACCCTAGATAGAAGTTAATCCTGTTTCTTTTCTGTATACTGCTGGCGTGATACTGAGGCAATCTTGTCATGAATACTGAAATAGCGACTTTTGTAGGCAAGATGCAGGCAATTCTAAACGGCTTTATTGCCTTACTGCCCAATATCATACTGGCGTTGATTGTCTTTGCTATCTTTTTCTTCGTTGCTAGAACTATCAAGAAAGCCGTTAGGAACCTGAAGCGCGATCGCCGCCAAGCTTGCAATTTAGGGATGGTGCTAGGGCAATTAGCGCAAGGTACAACCATTTTGATCGGTTTATTTATTGCGCTGTTGATCGTGATTCCTTCTCTCAAAGCCAGTGATCTTGTACAGCTACTTGGAATCAGTGGTATCGCGATCGCCTTTGCGTTTCGAGACATCTTACAAAACTTTCTAGCGGGAATTTTAATTCTATTAACTGAACCTTTTCAAATCGACGATCAAATCGTTTTCAAAGAGTTTGAAGGAACTGCCGAAAACATTCAAACAAGAGCGACAACGATTAAAACCTATGATGGACGGCGGGTTGTCGTTCCAGACTCTGAGCTCTTTACCAATTCAGTCACAGTCAATACTGCCTTTGAAAATCGTCGTTTAGAGTACGAGATCGGCATTGGCTACGGTGATGATATTGACGAAGCGCAGCGGCTGATTCTAGAGGTAGGGCATGGAACTGATGGGGTGTTAGAAACTCCTGCTCCTGATGCAATTGTGGTTGATCTAGCAGGAAGCACCGTCAACATTCGCGCTCGTTGGTGGGTGCAACCACCCCGTCGTGCCGATATGTTAGATCTCCAAGATCGAGTGTTGACGAACATTAAAAACAAACAAACGGCACATGGCATCGATCTGCCCTTCCCGACGCAGCAAATTCTGTTTCATGACCAGACTAAAGCAACAGATGGAGATCGGACTCGACAGCGTGAAGGCTGGCCTGCTGGCAAAGTGCCGCAGTCCCACAACATCAGCAGTTCGCTCAGACAGCTTGCTGAAATTAAAGCTCAGCGAAATGGCTCTGAAGGAGATAGCGCAAAGCATTCTTTAGAGGAGAAGCGAACGAATGAAAACTAAGCTCAGTGAGCTATTGGATTCACTGCACTCTAGCTTCTGGTTTGTCCCAACCCTGATGGTAGTGCTAGCGATCGGGCTGTCGTTTTTAACCATTCACATTGATCAAAGCTTAGACACAGAAATTATTGACAATTTGGGTTGGGCTTATGCGCTAGGTCCAAACGGTTCACGCGCTATTCTTTCAGCCATTGCAGGTTCAATGGTGAGCGTTGCGACAACGGCATTTTCCATTACGATCGTCGCCCTTCAGCTTGCGTCCTCACAGTTTGGTCCTCGTCTGCTGCGAAACTTCATGCAAGATACGGGCAACCAAATTGTTTTAGGAACTTTTATCTCTACGTTTGTTTATAGCCTGCTGGTGCTGCGAACGATTAACGGCGTTACCAAAAATGAGTTTGTGCCGCATATTGCCGTTACTTGCGGTATTGGATTGGCGATCGCCAGCATTGGTGTTTTGATCTACTTCATTCACCATTCAGCATCATCCATTCAAGTAGATCACGTCATTTCTAAAGTAGGACGTGAACTAGATGACGTGATTGATCGCCTCTTTCCCGAACAGATAGGACGTGACGCATTAAAGCAGCGACAGGAACCTTCATCTGAAATCCCAACCAATTTTGATCGCGATGCCTGCCCGATTCAAGCTAGCAGTAGCAGCTATATTCAAGCCATTGATGCAGACCAGTTAATGCAGACTGCGATCAAAGAAAATCTCCTACTCCAGCTTCAGCATCGCCCTGGAAACTTTGTAGTGAAGGGCAGTCCGCTCGCGATCGTTTATCCCGCAGAAGCTGTTTGTAAAAAGCTGGTTGAGCAAATCAACAATGCTTTTGTAGTGGGTTCGCAGCGGACTGACCGACAAGATATAGAGTTCTCCATTAATCAACTGGTTGAGATTGCCGTTCGTGCTCTCTCACCGGGCATTAATGATCCGTTTACGGCTATTCGTTGTATCGATCAACTCAGCGCCGCTCTTTGCCATCTGGCACAACGAGAGATTTCGTCTGCCTACCGCTATGATGACGAAGATAAGCTGCGCGTGATTGCTGAACCCGTGTCTTTCGTCGATGCGATCAATGCCGCTTTTAATCAAATTCGCCAGTATGGACAAACGAGCGTAGCAGTCACAATGCGCCTGCTGGAAGCGATCGCCGTTATTGCCCCTTTTACCCACACCAAGGTAGATCGAGCCGCCCTGCTGCGTCATGCCAATATGATCGAGCGCGGCAGTCACGAAGGAATTTCAGAAGAGCTAGATCAAAAGGATGTTAAAGAGCGATATCTAGCTGCTGTGAAAGCGATCAAGCAGCAGTAATGCGAGGAAAATATCATGCTATCTCTTAACTGGGGCTTTTTGGGGGGTTGTCGGGTAGAGAGGTCTCCTTCAATACTTAGGTCTGCTTTGTATTCCCTGTTGCTCTCGCCTTTCGGTTCGAGAGTGTCACAAGATTTG
>NZ_NRTA01000104.1 GCF_002286735.1 Leptolyngbya sp. BC1307 | reverse complement strand
CTATTTGCCTATTTTCGCAGTAGTGAGCACAAGTCCCGGCAAAACTATCTCAAGCTCCTGCGTCATCCGTTTGAGGACTATGTGCTCAACGAATATGCCCAAGCCTACCTGAGCGCTCATGGGCTAGCGTCTCGCCATTTAGAGAAACTGAGCTTTTCTGAGCAGGTGATTTGTCAGGGTGAATCGGCATGGGCAGCTTATTTAGAGCGCCTTGATATCGTCACCCCGCTCGCGGTTAGGTTGGTCACCGAAGCGGCTTTGCTCGGCAGTGTGATTAGCCATGGGGTGTCACCTGAGTTGATTATCCTCAGTGATGGTGCGCCGCAGTTTGTCTTGTTCGTCCATGCCCTGTGCTGGATACATATGGAACGTACCCTGCGCAAATTGAGCGGCGAAACCCCTGCGCAGCTCAACGAAATTGAAGCCCTGCGCTATCAGCTGTGGGCCTACTACCAAGCCTTGAAGTTTTATCGCCAAGACCCCTCTGCTGACGATATACCTGCATTCAACCGAGGCTTTGATGCCATCTTTGCACAGACCTTCGAGGACAATGCGCCCTTAAACGCGGTGCTCAAGCAGTTTACCAACCACAAGGCAGAACTCCTGCGCGTCCTGGAGATGCCAGCGCTGCCTTTGCATACCAATGCCGCTGAATCTGATATTCGCGAGATGGTCACTCGTCGTAAGATTAGTGGCACCACTCGCCATGACTTGGGCAGGCAGGCGCGTGACACCTTTGTCGGCCTCAAAAAAACCTGTCGCAAGCTGGGCTTTTCGTTCTGGCAATATTTGACCTCCAGGCTCAAACACGATGACACTGTTCCCTTGTTGCCTGATGTCATTAGACAAAGAGCGGCTCAGGCAACGGCTCAGGCCCTGCCTGCTGAGTCGGCTTGTTTTGTTGCAAGCTAAAACAAGCTTGCCTTCTACCAGCGGTTATTGAGCTATTGCTTTGAAAGCTCTAGATCAGACTGGCTTTTGGCTTCTTCGTAAGGAACATTGACGGCTCTTCCTAATCTGTCAAAGACCTCTTTAAGAGTAGGAAAAGCTTCTTTAAAGCTGATTCCGAAGCTTCGTTGCTCGACTGATAGAAAGTTCAAAACAACTCTCTCATAGTCGCTCTTATGCATTTTTTCATTTTTCAAGAGGCCGTTGCGTTCAATGTCAAGGTATGATCTATCAACAGCTTTTTGCAAGTTGAAAAGTGATTTGCTAAGAGTCCTCATTGAGACATTGTTGTCAGGAGCAAGAGTCCCACTAAAACGAAGGTTTATTGACATCGTTTTCTATATTCAGTGTAATTTTTCTAGGCATAGCAAGGCATACCGAACAATTTCTTATTCCACAGTAAACTTGCTGGTGAATTATAAAATAAAATGGTCGTACTGTCAGTAACTCACTGCCCTCAACGAACTCAAACAATCCATCCTACAAAAAGCCTTTACCGGCGAACTCACCGCCGACACCGCCAGCCACGCCGAGAAAGTTAAGGAAGAAATCGCCGCCTAAGAACCGTTGACCTCTCCTAACATAGAAAAGAGCTAAGCCAGTTCACCTCTCAGCCACTCAAGCGATCCCCCGATCCTCGGAGCGTCATGCTAATTCAAAAAATCGTTAAAGAGCTACAGGACATCCCCGAAGACAAGCTCGCCGAAATCTATGACCTGATTCACTACTTTCGACTGGGCCTCGGCAAAGAACCTCAGCCACCCCGTCAGCCCGGTCTAATTGCTGGCGACGTCGATGATGCCTTCTTCGAGCCGCTGCCTGAAGCAGAGCTACAGCGATGGGAATGAGCTACCTGATCGATACCCATATCTTGCTCTGGTGGGTGTTCGACAACCCCAAGCTGGATGAAAGCAGCCGCGCTATCATCACCAACCCAAATCACCTCATCTTCGTTAGCAGCGCCAGCGCCTGGGAAATCGCCACCAAGTACCGTATCGGCAAGCTCTCTCAAGCTAAAAACCTAGTCGAGAACTACGCTCAAGTTCTAAACAAAGCCGGTTTTTCTGAGCTTCCCATCACCACAGCTCATGCGCTCAGAGCTGGAAACCTGCCCATAGACCATCGAGATCCCTTTGACCGGATGCTGATGGCTCAAGCCGAACTAGAAGACCTACCCATCCTCACCCACGACAGCGCCTTCCATACCGGCCTAATTCAGGTGATTCCTGCCGCCAAGTGAACCCCCAGACTACAAGTCCGACAACCTGCCCAAAAGAGCGCCCAAGCAAATCACAGCCCGTTCAAGGGGAACGCTTTATCATCGGTAGGCCACCCGCTAGCACTCTCGTTGAGTTGATAAATGTTCGCAGCGAGAAACACAGTCAACCTGATATCACCATCAGGCCGTGAATTGTGAACACACTGTATGCACAATTTGCTGAAGCTAGCAGCGTTACAGCCCTTGCCTCAATTCAACATGAACGAAGCCGAAACCCGCGCCGAACTGATCGACCCCGCCCTCAAATCCGCAGGCTGGGGCGTCATAGAAGGCAGCCGCGTCCGCCGCGAAGTGATCGCGCCCGGTCGGCTGCTCGGCAGCGGCAAACGCGCCCCGGCAGAATACGCCGACTACGTACTGGAATACAAAGGCGAAAAGCTTGGCGTGATCGAAGCTAAAAAGCGCGAACTCCCCGATACCGAAGGCATCGGCCAAGCCAAAAAATACGCCCAAAAGCTAGAGATACGCTTTGCCTACTCCACCAACGGCAACCGCATCTATCAAATCGACATGACGACCGGCGAGGAAGGCTACATCACTGCCTACCCCACTCCCGACGCACTGTGGGCCGCCACCTTTGCCACCGAGAACGAATGGCGCGACAGATTCTCTACCATCCCCTTTGAGAGTCGCAGCGGCACCTGGGAAGCCCGCTACTACCAGCACCTTGCTATCAAGCACGTATTAGAGGCGATTTCAGCAGGGCAAAACCGCATTCTGCTGACGATGGCCACCGGCACCGGCAAAACCTTCATCGCCTTCCAGCTCACCTGGAAACTCTTCCAAAGCCGCTGGAACCTCAGCCGACAGCCCAGCCCCCGCCCCCGCATCCTCTTCCTAGCCGACCGCAACATCCTTGCCAACCAAGCCTTTATCGCCTTCTCCGCCTTCCCCGAAGACGCCCTCATCCGCATCGACCCCGAAGCGATCAGCAAAAAAGGCCGCGTCCCCAAAAACGGCAGCGTCTTCTTCACCATCTTTCAAACCTTCATGTCTGGCCGCGACGCCGCAGGCAACCCATTGCCCAACTTCGGCGACTACCCGCCCGACTTCTTCGACTTCATCATCATCGACGAATGCCATCGCGGTGGCGCAAAAGACGAAAGCAACTGGCGCGGCATCCTAGACTACTTTGCACCCGCCGTGCAGCTTGGCCTCACCGCCACCCCCAAACGCCAGCAAAACGCCGACACCTACGACTACTTCGGCCACCCCGTCTACACCTACGCCCTCAAAACCGGCATCAACGACGGCTACCTCACCCCCTTCAAAGTCCGCCAAGTCGAAACTACCCTCGACGAATATATCTACAGCCCAGGTGACGTGATAGAGATGTGCCAGCCTCAATACCCCCATAGGCATCTATCTGATGCTGCTGAGGTTGTTTATCTAAAGGCTGACTTTTGGGCATTTAGCTTCTCCTGTA
>NZ_NRTA01000103.1 GCF_002286735.1 Leptolyngbya sp. BC1307 | reverse complement strand
AACATCACCGTTAGCGGACTTTCGCTGACGAAACGTTCAAATACTTCTGCCAAAATCATCGTTGAATTGACCTGCTTTTGTGCGGCTACCTCTCCATCATTCAACCGCTAGCAGGGCGGTGGCACGCTTGCTTTAACCAACTTAACGATTGGCGTTTTCGGGACTGATAAGCCAAAGCTCCCTATAGAAAGGGTTACAGAAATTATTAAGCAGCCTTGGAATGACCTTTAGAGGGCTGGTTGAAGACAGTTCAACGACGATTCGACCATTTGCTGTGTCCAGATTCCAGCGATTCAAGGCTAAACCGGTTTGATTAGGCAGTAGATGCTGTAGAAGTTCCATGAGAGTAGCCAAGGATAAGGATCTCAGTCTGTTTCTCATGTGACCCATCAAGATCACCTAAAGTGCGCAAGAGCCCGAAGTGAACGTCATTTTGCAATACTGGCTCAATCCCCCCCCGACCCAGCCTTCGACGACAAAGTCAAAGACATCTGCGAAGTCTACCTGAGTGCTCAGGAGCGGGCGGCTGTGGGAGAGCGCACGGTCAGTCTCGATGAGATGACTGGGATTCAAGCGCTAGAGCGCAAAGCCCCAGACTTGCCGATGCGTCCTGGGAAAATCCACCGCCGAGAATTTGAGTATATCCGCCACGGTACCCAAACCTTGATTGCTAGTTTTGATGTAGCTCAGGGGCAGGTGATTGCTGCGAGTGTGGGCGAGACCCGCACCGAAGCAGACTACTTGGCGCAGGTCCAGCACACGGTTGGCACCGACCCAAAGGCGACTAAATGGCACTTGGGTCATGGACTGCTTAAATACCCATCAATCGGCATCGCTGGTGCGCTATGTCGCCCAAGTCGAGGGATTGGACATTGACCTCGGACTCAAGGGCAAGCGTGGCATCCTGCACTCAATGGCAACCCGAACTGCCTTTTTGACTGACCCCACCCATCACATTGTCTTTCACTTCACGCCCAAGCATTGTTCTTGGCTCAATCAAATTGAAATCTGGTTTGGCATCCTGATGCGAAAGTTACTCAAACGTGGCAATTTTCTCAGTCAAGCTGACTTGAAAACTCGCATCCTTGACTTCATCGATTATTTCAATCGCACCATGGCAAAGCCTTTTCAATGGACTTATAAAGGGAAGGCTCTCACTGCTTAAAAAGGGTATCTAGACTTACGCCCTAGCCTACTAGCGACTTCGGTGGCCCAATCGGTCTTTGTCCGTTGCGGTCGCACCGTGGCCTGTCGCCATCCCGCCGCCGGTTCAGTGAACATAAAGATGCTGGCTGTGCCCGCTCGCTCATATTCATAATCAACCCGCTGGCCATGCGCTGCTGTCGCCGCAATCGGTCGGCTGGTTTCTTTGAGCAGTTGCACTGGCTGCTCATCCATACAAATGACGGGACAAGTCGGGTCGTAAGGCCGCTCGTAGGTATCGAGCACTTCCTCCATGTGAGCCACAAACTCGCCATCGGCTTCGGGTGGAATCACCCAGTACTCAATCTTGCGATTGGTCATGCCGTTTTTTTCAGCGTCTGCCGCACTGTTTCGTGACTCATCTCCGTCACGATCTCAAGCTCGACGACTTTTCGCGCTAACAGCCGCAATGACCAGTTGGCATAGCCTTTAGGCGGTGAGCCTAAACCCATCGCAATCACCTGAGCTGCTTGGGCACCATCTAAGCGTTTGGCCGTTGGCGGCTGGCTGCGTTTTAGCCCATTCAACGTCGCTGCAAAGCCATTCTCTACCAACCGGCGGCGGATGTTTTCTACCGTTTGGGGCCGACAGTTAAAGGCATCGGCGATCGCCTGGTCTGTCCACTTTGGCCCGTCAACATCTGCCTTCAGCAAAATCTGGGCACGACGAACCTTCTGGCTGCTACCTTTCAACCGTTTGATGACTTCGTGTAGTTCGCTTTTCTCTAATTCGCTCAATCAAACGATGTATCGCTTCTGCATAAGGACTCCGGCTCGCTTTATCCAATCTCGCCTATTTCAACACTCTTGCCAACCCTCATTCTTAGTCTTGACGCTGCACTAGTAGGATAAGCGCAATACCTAAAATCTGATAAACCAAAGGAAGTTATGACGAGGGGTTGACAGTCTCAAAGCTAGCCTGGTACCAAGCAGCCATTCTGCCTGGTACGCTAAAGATCTTTCGCAGGCAACCATCTCGTCGAACGTTTAGAATGAGTGCCTTGCCTGTTTCTTCAGAGCTGATAAAGTAAGAGAAATAGCCCAAGCTTTCCGGATAAAGCTTTCTGAAAAACATAATCGCTTTTAGGGAGAAAAAACTTCGGAAAGCTGGGAAGCATTAGGTTTTGCTGTGCTGATTGATATAGCTGACGAAGAACTGCTTCATTTGAGGATGGGCATCGCAGTCAAAGCCTGATGTTTTGCCCTTATCCAGTGCGGTTTGGGCGCTCTTATTATGCTTTACGGCGTCGTATATGAGCGCGATCGCACCAGAGCGCAGCCCGCTTTTACAGTGAGCTAACACGGGTTTGGGCAGCTGTTCTATTTTTGCTAAAACCTCGTCAACAAGCGCTTCGTCCATCTCACTCAGCTTGACCGCAATATTGGCATAGGTAAGCCCTGCGGCCTCTACCTGCTGTGATTCAGCCTCTAATACACCTTCTTCTTGAGCATCCCGGAGGTTGAGCACTGACTTGAATCCAGCTTTCTCGGCCTGGTCAAACTGTTCAGATGAAGGCTGATTGGTCGCAATCGAAATGTCTTCGTTGATCTTCTTAACGTTTTCCATAGGACAATCTAAA
The DNA here is from genome assembly GCF_002286735.1 of Leptolyngbya sp. BC1307. Lineage (GTDB taxonomy): Bacteria > Cyanobacteriota > Cyanobacteriia > Phormidesmidales > Phormidesmidaceae > Phormidesmis. Next base: position 910 of record NZ_NRTA01000103.1, on the reverse strand, counting down.
CAGAACATGCAAGCGCTTTCAGATTTATTTGAGTCTTAAGCAATTAACACTACTTGTAACTATATTGCTATGTGGTCATACAATCGATAGATATAATCTATCTCTTACTTCCGACAGAGTTACCAATACTTGTCTGAGATAGCACTTGCTAAAAATCGGTCGAGCCTTTCGACTCACACGAATGTCAGTTACCCAATCAGCACCTGGCTTAACGCTCGAAGCGACCTACTAGAAGTCCTGAGAAAGCGCAAATAACACTATTTAGTAATATAGTTAGGAGTTACGCATTGACAAATACAGTGTGACAATGCTAGGCGAAAGCAGTTTCCTCCACGTTTTCTAGAATAAACTGGCGAATGACCGGCACAAATAGCTGACGCGATATCTCATAGCAGTTGTTGATGATCCCTTTGATGCACATCGTCTGTAGCTTGCAAAAAGCACGTAGTGCACAAAAAACGTGATTACGAATAGCCTGTTCATCTCGCACATAAAAGCGCTCGATATTACACACCTGTTTAATCACTCTATGAAAACATTCAATCTGCCAATGCTCACTATGAACTTGCTTAAAGGTCTCTCGTGAGAGCTGTTTCAAAGCCTCTAAGTCTGGTCGATACAAGATGTAATATCGCTGCTCGTTTTTGAACGGCGCACAAAACACTTTGACCCAGCCAAATGCCTTGAGATAGACCATCAAGCCATCAGCTGTAATCTCTAGAGTCCCTATCTGCACTGACGTTCCACGCTCTACCGAGACCAGCCGATTATTCGCTACCCCAAATAGAAAACCCACTTTCTCGTTTCTGAGAAACTTCAGATTCTCTAGGCTCGAATACCAACTGTCTCCGGTCACCCACGACGGCTTCAGGCCCCAGGATTGAACCTCTAGCACCATCTCTCTAAAATA
>NZ_NRTA01000102.1 GCF_002286735.1 Leptolyngbya sp. BC1307 | reverse complement strand
CTTTTCATTCTTCTGTTACAACAGATTTCTCGCCCTTTGACCACTCATCGTTACTTTCCTCAATAATGCTACTTACCAGCGGTTATTGAGCTATTGCGCTGAGACTACAGTTCAAGTGCAGACGTCTGCACCTAAATGCACAGCTTCACAATTTATTTTCTAAAGGTGTCGTTTATAGGTTAATATTCTGCTGTGAAATCGCGCAGTAGAAGTGACGATTATGATCATCGCAATTGCAGCAATTAAAGGTGGAGTCGGCAAAACGACTTTAACCTTCTGCCTCGCAGCAACCCTATCAGAGATGGGTAAGAAAGTTTTATGTCTCGATTTAGACCATCAGGGAGATCTCTCCGCAGCTTTGGGCGCTAGTAAAGACGATTCAGATCCTACATTGGGTCAAATACTATATGCACCCAAAAGAGAGCAGGCAGAGATGCTAGCGCGAGGGATTATCGATATTCCAGGATGCTGTCATTTGGTTACACCCGGCTCAGATCTAGGGGCTTACCAATCAGAAATTGAAAATGGGCTTGCGAGCGAAAGTCGTTTGGCCGACGCGCTCGGGGGCTTTAATAAAGCGTATGAAAATTACGACTACGTACTGCTAGACACTCCAAAAGGTGAAGGGCTGTTCACTAAGAATGCACTGGTTGCTTGTGACAATGTCATCGTCCCTGTCCAGACTGAGTACTTTGCTCTGAAAAATATTCCTGAGCTGCTCGGCCTTATTGGTCAGATTGCTGATCGTGCGAATCCACGCGTGTCTGTTTCTGCACTAGTCCCAAGTCGAATGAAACAGACGAGCCTTCACAAAAGTATCCACCAGCAACTACTGGATTGGGATGTACGCGAGCAGTTGCCCCATCAAAAGCAAGCGTCATGGGTAGCGCCTCCCATTCGAGATCTAACGCTCTACGCTGAGCTATCTGCTCAGGGAGAATCACTGTACACGTATCCAGGCGTTAAGAAGATGCACCGTGCTCCATTCATAGCGATCGCTGAATATCTAGATACGCTTGCTGGACAGAGCATTCAACGTGAGGTAGAAGCAGTTGGTTAAGAAGTTTTCCAGGGTAGCTGCTGTTCCCAAGCAGGCTGTCGTTCCACAAGAAGCGACTGAGGTCGTTCGAGCCCCTCAAAACAAAGTTGTCAATCTTGAGCGAGTAGATCTTTCTGATCGCGAAAACTGGCTCCGTGCGTTGGATATTTGCAAAGCGAAGACAGAGCAGCCCCTCGATGCACTGCTCAAAGAAATTGAGACCTATCAAGGGCAGATCGATCAAGCACTGCAAACGGCTCAAGCTCAGAGTACTATCTATGCCTACGCCATTGGTACCCGGCTAGATGTCATCGAGGAGAACAGACTGTTTGAAGAGAAAGGCTATGTGAACCTTACGGCGTTTATAAAAAATGGCGAGGTAAAACGTCCAAATGGGCAGTCGATTACGACTCGTCAGGTCTGGGCATACCGACGTGTAACCAGGGGATTGAACGAGTTTCTCCAACTGGCAGAAGAAATTCGGGATGGAAAACCAGTCTCGCCGGAACTTCGCGAACAGCTACAGCTTCTTGGTGCTAGGGTCAATCAGGATGTAGTGGACGTATTTCTGAAGTCATACACGGAGAGCATCGCAGGTGTTCTTGAGTTAGGCGTTAGCAAGCTAGAGCAGGTTTATCGACTGCCTAAGTCCATGGCATTGTCCGGTTTGTTAGCAGGAAGGCTTGCCCTCGAAGAGAACGTAGTAGAGTTTCGCGATGTGCCGTTCTCTGTCCTACGCAAGGCGATCAGCTCTCATGAGAAGAAAAATAAACCGATATTAACGCAGAAGAAGGTTCAGAATACAGAGCGTGAACTAGACCAAATAGAGAAAATATTTCAAGCTTTGAAGGATAAGGAGTTAACGAAGGAGCAGACCGAGAGGCTGAGCCAATTATCCAAGGTCTTAGATGCGCTTATTTCTTAGACTTCCTATCCCCAAAATTAAATCATCCCACGGCGTAATCTAAGAAGGGACGTTATGGCAGTAAAACAAGGCGACCTAATAACGGTCGTATATGAGAACAAGGAATTCGAGGCTGTTGTTATAGACCCTGATGGGCTAGGGCCCGGACTTCCTAGCGTAGGATTCGGCTTTAATATGGCCGCTCGCTATATCGGAATACCTCAGCAGACCCTTACAAATAGGGTGACCCAAATAGAAGGGGAGAAGTGGCTTAAAACGCCAGGGGGAAAGGCTTTTAGGGTGACCCAAATCTTTGCTGAGGATAATAATACCTATACCGTAATTGAGGCTTCAGACTGGTTCGACCTCAGCCTGGACATGCTGCTCAACCCTGGAAAGACTCGCAAGCCTACCCGTGAAAATATCAGTGAGTTCGTTCGCTGGTTCGCTGTGAAGGGATTCTACAGCGAAGCCTTTGTGGCTTTGCGCGGTACTTACAGTCAGAAGGATAGCCGCGCGACTACGCGGTGGCTAAGTCAGCGTGAATCCGGGAAGGCAGCGCGTAAGACATATACCGATCTACTGAGCGACCTGGGCGTACACAATACGACCTACGGTAAACTCACAAACCGTATCTACGAAGGTCTTTTCGGTTTGCAGGCTGAAGAAATGAAGTCGCGATGGCTGCTCATGGCAGGCGATCCTAAAATTGCTCGCAATTATATTTCCGAAGAGCGCGGAATAGAGGCTGTAAAGTACTGCGAGGACATGGTAGTGCGGATGTATGTCGATTCACTAGAAGAAGCTCATAGGGAGGCGATCGCCCTAACAGTACGAAAGTTTAAATTGAATCCTCTTTCAAATCTCTAAGGAGATGGTAGGAAACAGATTCCTTGGTAGCTTGCTATTTTGAAAGAAGATAATTCGATTTGCTTACCACGTAGATCATCCGTGCGACTGATCACCTCGAAGAGGCTGTTTCCATTAGCACTAAAAGCTTTCAGGAGATGTGTTAGTAAGTTGGCTACCCCTGCTTTCGTGCCTCAGAATAAGTTATCGCTCAAAACCACTTCAGGCGAGAAACAGGATGCCAATTGATATTGACCGGCTACGTCAATCCATTCGCCAAGATCTGGACACAGATGAGTTACTAATCCTTCTCGACCGAGCCATTGAACTCATCGAGCCCGACCAATTACCTCAGTTACTGAAAGGCATCTTGGCGATTGACTCATTTCAAGCTGATGAAACCACAACGCAATCACTCTTAGAAGATGTTGAGGACTTTCGAGATGATAGTTTAGCCGGTCTGTATTACGAGGCTTTCAGAGTTAATTCTCGTAACTTCATGGATATGTCGAGGGAGACGACTAACTGGATTGAGCAGTTTGAGCGGCTTATCAACCGCTGCATCAGACGATGTCGAGACGGTGAGTATGTTCAGACCCAGCAAGCCTTCAAGATACTCTTCAATCTGCTCGATGAAATTGATAAGGGCGGCGACACTATCATCTTCTTTGCGGACGAAGCCGGTTCTTGGCAGGTTGGGGTCGAGTGGGCAGAAGTGCTGCCTTGCTATTTCACCGCCTTAGCTGAAGTCGCAAAGCCCGAGCCTTTTGCTCAGGACGTTATTCACTTAGTGACAGCTCATATTGGCCATGACCGAGACATGCACTTGAGCACGGCCTTGAAGCTGGCTAAACCATCACAAAGAAAGGCGCTTAAGAGGCTCATCCAAACATGACCCATCAGGGGCATTTGAAGCTAAGCCCTATGGCTTTACCTGATGCGGTGATCGCACTGCTCAATCGTCTCAGCCTTCTGAGGCATAGTCTGTGCTCTACTATGCTTCAGTAAATATGGCTATTAAATGTCAAGAGGGTAGGCGATAAAATGACAGAGCGTAGGCGGGTGGAGGTACAGTCGAAGAGACGAATGAGTCTAGCGCTAAGCCAGA
>NZ_NRTA01000101.1 GCF_002286735.1 Leptolyngbya sp. BC1307 | reverse complement strand
CAGATGAGAAACACTTCTTGATTGCTGTCCTCGCTGATGGCTCATCAGCTACGAAGCGCTGATGAGCTTGTCCGTATCTTGGAATTTGGAATTGCTGCTGGATAAAGCGACCTCAATTGTCTTTGCAGCAGATAGAGGTGTTGGGAAAAGTCATGTGATCAAACGCATTAGGAAGCGGCTGCAATCTGAGGGGCAAACACTATTTATCTATGCCAGCGCTGATAAATATGGTGACTTAAATTTTGTCAACTGCTCTTTCCAGCAGTCAGTGGCCGCAAGCTTAGAGCAGCAAGGCAGCGAGGAGGTTTCACAGTGGCAGGAGATTGCTGCGCTCATAGTAGTTGATGCCCTAAAATCAAGCAATTCGGAAGCCAAAATTCCTTCTACAACAGATTTAGCGGCTAGATTTGACAAAGCTTATCAAAAAAGCCGTATGAAAGGCAGAGATTTAGTTGCTGACCTGACAAAAGCGATTAGAAAAGTTAGACCCAGTGTAGATCCTTATATCATTCGCGCCATTATCTGGACGCTTTCTGAAGAGAGAGGGCCACTAGCAGTGAAATGGCTAGCAGGTGAGCAGTTAGACGCTCAAGATGCAATTGATTTGCGACTTCCTAGCAATCAACAGGGCGAGCAGGAGAGGGAAGCTCATGCTTTGTTAGTTGTCAGCAAAATTCTTTCTATCATTGGGGAATACCGAACCGTTTGTATCTGTTTCGATGAGTTGGACACCATCTCAAGTCATGACCTTGGCTATCCAACAGCATTAGTCATAGCTGACTTGGTGAGAAAACTATTCACGTCCTTGAAGCAGTCTGAAGCGGGTAAAGGAATTGTTATCTTAACTGTATTACTACCAGACATTTGGAGCTTTTTTCTTGACCAAGACGCTGAAGTTTCAGCAAAGGATAAAATTGCATCGGCTGGGGCAATTGATTTAAGAAACGTAAATGCAGATTCAATGACAGAGCTAGTTTCCTTATGGCTTTCTCCGTTTTATGCTGCAAGGAACTTAGTGCCTCTTACTCCCATATACCCTTTCGATCAGGAAGAACTAACGCAATATTCGAAGAACGGGCTCTATGTGCGGGAGGCCATAAAGTGGTGTGCTAATTACGTAAACAAGAAGGTTGAAAGTTTTACGCCTACAGATAAAGAAAAAACCCCTACCGAGAAGTTAAATTTTGCTTATGATAATGCTTTAGAGCAATTTTCTGATGACTATCTCGACGATAATGATGCGATCGCTGCCACTCTCTCATTCTGTTTCCAAAAAATTATAGACAGCAAATATATCAGCGACGCACCCATCGAGAATGTAGTGCTCAAAAGCATCGAAGAAGTCACGCCAAGGTCCAGAAACAGTGGCTATATCAACTTCAAGCTGGTAGGCATAGAAGATGGTGAAGCCGTCACGATTGGTATCGAGGTTTTACAGCAAACAAACGGCTTGTCAGTCGGTGCAGGCTTCAGACGGCTGCTAGACCGTGAAACATTTGGTCTGTCGCGCGGCTGTTTAGTTCGCTCTAGAGAACGCAAACTCAAGCGTAACTGGGACTCTTACGAGTATTACCAACAGCTCCTAGATCAAGGCGGCGAGTGGGTCGATCTCACAGAAGACAACATCAAACCGCTGCTGGCGCTTCAGTATGTTTATGAGCATCACGAAAAATTTGGTCTATCCGTTAGACGGTTGGATTCTTTTGCGTTTGTACAAAAGCTATTGACTCAAAACGCCCTGATTGGAGAAATTCTTAGTAAACCGGAAGGTAACCTTGTCGAAGAAGCGCTGGAAGGTGAAGAACTACAGCCGCTCCATAGTGAAGAAGAGCGTCAGGAAATCGCTGCTAATATCAGCGAATCCCTAGAGATCCCTTGCTCTGAAGAGTCAGACGAGCAGCCAGACCTGGCCGATCTAGAGGCTGCATAGCAAATGGTTTTACTTAACACGGCGCTGTGTCTACCAGCGTTAGAAGTAGACGGGCTGGCTAAAGGGCTATCGGTGATTGCTGCGCCAAAGCGGTTTATTGTGCCGGGTAAACGGTTCGCGCTTTTGCCCGTTCAAGCCTTACCAGGCGATTTGACAGAAGAGAAAATCTATCACGAGAGCGCTGTCAAAGCGTTTAGAGCAACAGCACTCTCTGATAAAGAGTCTCCATCTTTCCAGTTTTGGGGTAAGTGCGACTTTTGCCAGCATCTGACCAGCCAAGAGAAAGTTCAGGTACTTTCCCAACTGACAGCCTGGAAAATTGATGCGCTAGCAGAGCACTTACGCACCCAAGACAACCTGTTTTTGGCCTTTATCCGTCTGTATCATCTATCGGCTCCCGTTCGGCTGGACACCCTTTCGGCCTATCAATCTCCTGACAAAATCAACAATCTCATACCCTTAGCGCAATATTTAGATGTCGATGAAACTCAGCCAGTCTTAGAAGAAGACAAGTTTCTAGCACTAAAGCAAAAGCTAATTGACTTAAAGGTTGAGCCAGAAGCCGTCTTGGTCGAAAAGACTAACGGCGAGACCAAAACTGAACTGGAAATAGAGATTATTGAAGAAACCCTTTCACAAGATATTCTCAACGATCCTGAGTGGTTCTCAAAGATTGCTGAGGTTGGAAACTCCAGCGACGGGTTTGCTTTTGAAAAATTGGTAAGAAAGAGCTTCATAGAGCTAGGCTTTCAAAACTCTATTGGGAATCCTAAAGCCAGTCTTGATCCTATCGCGACAGGTGGCGCAGGCGGGCTAGACTTTTATGCTGATAAACCCTATCCGATTGTAGGTGAGTGCAAAGCGACCAAAACGCAAAGGGTTCCCTCTGGCACACCGGCACAGCTAATCAGATTAGGTCACAGTATTTTACAAAGGCACTACGACGAATGTATTAAAATGATCGTTGTAGCAGGCGACTTAACACCCGGTGCTATCCGAACGGCAGAGAACAATACTATTAGCGTCATCCGACCCGAAACGCTTCAGAAGTTAGTAGAGCTGAAGATAGCTCATCCAGGCTCGATAGATCTGTTTGAGCTAAAAGATATCCTGAATACAGCACCTTTTGGCGAACAGTCTGATCGGCGAATCAATGAGTTTATTGCTAGTGTTTGGCGATGTTTGACAGAGCGATCGCTCCTAGTCGAAGCAGTCAGACAGCTTTCTCTTCAAGAAAAAGATAGGTCAGTCACGACTGGATACGTGCGAGTCTACTACAACGCTGTCTTTGCCAAAGACTCAATTCCAAAGTTGAGCACCGAATCCGATACTCGCGATCTGCTCGTCGAACTATCATCACCTTTGACAGCTTATGTAGGACGCGAGAAATCTGTCGATGGCACCGAACGTTTCTACTTCTTACGAGAGCTAAAAATTGAAGATTAGTACTTGAGTGTTGTGCTCTGACGGTAGAAAAATAATTGAGGCGTTATCTAGCGAGTCATGCAGGCACCCCCTTATTCTGCTTGTCAAACAATTTGGCAAACACCTGCGACGCCGATTCACCCTGTTCAAGACAGTCATGAGCAAAGAGGATTAGCTTTTCTATCAGCGCTTGCGATTGCTGGCGACAGACCTGCCCGATGGATTGTGTGAGCTGGGTAGGGCGCTTGCCCGGAGCCTTTGTCGGGGGTGGCAAGCAAGCCAAGTGCAAGATTGAGTAAGCCACGAACACCAACGTCCAATGGGTTTGAATGGATTCAAAGGTTCGCATCCGATACTCATCAAGCCCGAGATATTGCTTTCCATCTCGATAAAAGGTTTCTATCGGCCATCTTTGTAAATATTTGGCGAGCACCTGTTTGGCTGACCAGTCAGCGCGATTGGTCAGCAGCACAGCAGCAATTCCAAATTCCAAGATACGGACAAGCTCATCAGCGCTTCGTAGCTGATGAGCCATCAGCGAGGACAGCAATCAAGAAGTGTTTCTCATCTG
>NZ_NRTA01000100.1 GCF_002286735.1 Leptolyngbya sp. BC1307 | reverse complement strand
CTATCGGGTCTACGTCTGCATATCCTGAGCATTACCCCAGGCGTTGGCTTCTTAGACCATCCTGCCTGCCAATCCTTTTGGTTTAGTACCTGCTCTAGATATTCGACCCTCTAGAGTGAAAATTGGTCAGGTTACTTCGTTCCTGATGTTCTTGGGTTGTGTGGTTAGAGTTGTACTGTCCACCGGATTTCGTTTTGGATATAAATCCCACCCTAGCGATATGAGTGGGCCTAGAAATCGGTAACTTTTGTTTCCAGTGTCCTGAGTGTTCAGGCATTGCCTTAGATTCTCATCAGCCTTTTCACTGGTTATGAATGACGATGGTTCGGTCATACATTCAGGCCCTTTGGGCTTTACTCATACACACGTGCTAGCCGGGTTTCCAGATTAGGCTTCCAGATACCGACGTTTAACCCTGCTTCATCCCATTGGCGCTAAACCGTTGAAATGAGGGCTATGCTGTCACGCCTTATACCGGGCGGATAGGACTAGCTTTCTGGGCTTGGTCAGAGGCATCACCTATAAGAGCATCAAGTTGTCATCTAAGAGAGATTAAAGTGCGAACTCCACCCTGAGTGGGTTATCTCTTAGAAGCCCTGCCTTATTAGCTTTTCAGCCTTTCGTACAGGAACGAATCGCACACCGCTGCTTCATCCGCTCTCGGGTACCGGAGCGAGTCGGGAAAAGTCCCACGGAGTTGCTCACTGGCCAGCCTCACCCACATTTGCTCGAACTCCTTGGTTTTAAGCGGTTCCAGAGAGCTTAGAAATTGAATCAATTAGTAGGCTGGGCCATCGACGACGGTGGTCTATTTTAGGCTGCAAGTGTGACCCAAAATCGGCGGTTTTTAAACCACGCCACAAAAGCTTATCGCCGCTTGATAATTACCTTAAGTCAGCGCCATTCATCACAGAGCGCGATTCATGAAAGGGGTTGAGGAGTTGGAAGTCTTATTCCAGGAGGCTTAAGAAAAAGCAGAATGGGGGAGGTTGCTTTGATCCTGCTTCCAGCCAATTTGGATACCCAGATCTGACAGATTCAGACCGTCTACTATCCATCCTAGTGCCTCTATCGGTAGACCGTGTTGCTTTCAGCGACTTCTAGACTCGCAAGCGCTTAATATAGGGTTAAGAAATCCAAATTCATATTTCACAACGCCATATCTAGATTTGCCTTAGAATGAGCAAGTCTTGATGAGCGTGCTGCTAAAGCTTGGCCTCAAAATAGAATGTTTGTACTATATACTGACTGAGGCCATACGTTATGCCCAAGTGGAGCGTTAAAACAGAATTTTCCTTTGATGCCGCCCACTACATCAAAAACTATGACGGTCCTTGCGGGCGGATGCATGGGCATACCTATCAGGTGCGCGTTGAGGCCACCACATCTCAGTTGAGGGCGTCGGAGTTTTGCCCTCATCCGGTTATGGTGGCTGACTTTCGTACCCTGCGCTGGGCGAAAAAAGACATGCTCAAGGGTGGGTTAGACCACTGTGTGCTGAATGATGTGCTGCCTAAAGGCTACGAAACCACTGCCGAGATGATTGCCCAGTACATCTACGAAAAGACGAAAAAGTCTCTCCCTGAAGGCATTCAGCTAAAAGTGGCGGTCTCGGAAACGCCGAATTCTTGGGTTGAGTATGAAGATGATTAAGCGCTCAAGCAGAAATCCGAGTCTGGTGCTGTTCACGCTGTAGATGAAAATGACCTCCTCGATCACGATCTCCCAGACAGTTGAATCTTCACCACTGGCTCTGCCTGTTGTTGAAACGTTCCACTCAATTCAAGGGGAAGGGATGTGGGCAGGTACCAGTGCCTTCTTTATCCGGTTAGCTGGGTGCGACGTGGGTTGCCCATGGTGCGACACTAAGCAATCGTGGAACCCAAAGCGTCATCCGCTGAGAACCCTTGAGGAATTAGTTGCTGAGGCCCGATCAGCTAATCCTGAAATTGTCGTGATCACGGGGGGAGAACCCTTGATGCACGATCTTTCTGCTCTAACTGGGCAACTCAAAGAGGCGCGTCTCCAGACACACCTTGAGACATCCGGTGCTCATTCCTTTAGCGGCACCTTTGACTGGGTGACGTTTTCGCCCAAGCGATTTAAGCCTCCCCATTCAAGCATTTATGCCTATGTCAGCGAACTCAAGGTTGTCATTGGAGATGAGGTTGATTTGGAATGGGCCGAACAGCAAGCCACTCAGGTCTCATCCACCGTTGCCAAACTGCTGCAACCCCAGTGGGAAACGCCTGGCAGTCGAGACAAAGTGTTTACCTACGTCTTGAAACATTCACAGTGGCGCGTTAGCCTTCAAACTCATAAATTCTTGGGAGTCCAATAGCTATGCCCCAACCCAACGCCATTGTCCTACTTTCGGGTGGCCTCGATTCTGCCACAGCAGCGGCTCAGGCGATCGCCGACGGCTACACACCCTTAGCACTTTCCTTTCGCTATGGCCAGCGCCATGATCGAGAGCTAGAGGCAGCTCGAAAGATTTCGGGCCACCTTGGCATTCAGGAACATTACGTGATGGAGGTCAATCTGGCCCAATGGGGAGGCTCCTCGCTCACCAATATGAACGAAGTCTTACCTCAGGACGGAATCCAGTCAAACATGATTCCCTCTACCTATGTTCCTGGGCGAAACACAGTATTTATTTCTATTGCGTTATCTTTGGCCGAGGCTAAGGGGGCTGAGGCGATTTATCTAGGGATTAATGCCGTGGACTACTCAGGCTATCCCGACTGCCGACCCGAATATTTGCAGGCTTTTCAACACCTGGCTCACATTTCCTCCAAGGCTGGTTTAGAAGGCCATGCCCCAGTTCTAATAGCTCCTTTGGTAATGGATTCTAAGGTGGATATTGTTCATCGAGCCCTCCATCTGGGAGTGCCGATCGCAGAAACCTGGTCATGCTATCAGGGCGGTAAAGAGCCCTGTGGGCGCTGCGACTCTTGCCGCATTCGTGATAAAGCCTTAATTGACGCTGGCAACCCCGATCTGGCAACGTTGATAGGCCGCCAACTACATGCTCAGGAGATCGTCATAAAGGAGTGCATCTCAGTTTTGCACACCTGCCTTGGATAACCAGCTAGATCTAGAATTGGTGCCTAGTGACAAAAGCGCAGCGAGGGCATAGACTTCAGAGATTCCTGACAAAGAGAAAGCTATGCCTCCAAAGCGTCAAAATCAAAACCGGACTGCGATTGTCTACTTTGGGGCGACCCAACAGGCGTATCTAGATCTGATTAATGCAGGCGATCATCATCAAGCGTACATCGCCTACATCCAAGCGCCGCTGAGGGCGCAAATCAGCCGCGAGCAGCATCAGCCAGACTGCGCAGACATTACTTGCTATACGGTTCATAGCCAACGCAATCGGCGGTTGCGCGGCTGGGGTGGCGAGATTGAGGTGTTGCCGATTTGTCGGGCGAAGTGCCGGTGCTGTAAAGCCGTGTTCACGGTCTTGCCGAGCTTCATTGCCCGCTATCGGCGACAAGATACCGACTGCCTGGGAAAGCTGCTAGAGATGAGCTTGGGGCTGGGCTTAAGCCAGCGAGAGACGGCGAAGATTTATGAATGGTCTCATCCCGATGAGGGTTGGCATCCAGGCTGGGTGTGGCATCTGGTTCAATGGCTAGGCAATTTAATCCCGGTGTCACTGTTGCTCATGCGACTGGGGCTTACCCCCCCGCCCATATTCTCACCGATGAGAAGTTTGCCACGTTAAATGGGGAACAAATTTACCTATTTCTGCTGTCCCAGGAAGAATTGATTTGGTATACCGAGTGGATGGCACACACCGATGAAGCCGCTTTCAACGCGGTGATTGTCCATGCCTTAGGGACGATTGAAGCCGCCGCTCAAAGCGAGGTATTGTGGGCACCAGATGTTTTTTACACCCCCGAGTCGGTGACCACGGATGGCTGGCGACCCGTACAAATAGCTTGGCAAACCCTCGTTCCAGGGATTGATTTAATCGAATGCAATCTGCACGGTCGTAAACGGGTCACGGCCACCCTCAAAGACTTCGCCCAAGCGCATCCTGAGACATCTTAGCAAGACCGGCAGCAACTTAAAAACGACTTCGACCAGGTCTTTGCCGCCCCATCATTAGCCGCTTTTTCTCAGCGTATCCGCCGCCTGGAAGAACAATATACTGACGAACCTATCCTGCTCAAACGACTCGACATTCTCAAGCAGAAGCGAGTGATGTTCACCAATCACCTCAAGTTTGATAGTGCCCCTGCCTTCTCCTCGGCTTTAGTATTAGGTGACAGTGGGTATAGGCGAGTGACGACAGCGGGGTAGTCGGGTAATCAGGATCTCATCAGGCAGCGTAGAGTGCAGTCAAAGCCAAGATC
>NZ_NRTA01000099.1 GCF_002286735.1 Leptolyngbya sp. BC1307 | reverse complement strand
CTAAAGACGAATATGAGACGCATTGGCAACAAGCCTCAAGATCTTTGGAAGCTGGTCAAAGCGTGTCTTTCATTCAGTCTATGCACGATCCTAAGTCAGCCAACTTCTACACCATCTGGGCAGCTTATCCAGCAGAGGGAGGAGTCATCTTTCAGGAGCAGATACTCTTTTTAGAAGAGTTAGGAAGAGATTTCAACATAAAGCATTTGCATCTCAACGCGCTGCCATACAGCACATTTTCAGAAGATGGCGAACCTATCTCTCAGTGGCGTACCCAGATAGAGGTCCCAAAGTGTTAGCTAGGCGAGTCGTTGTGAGATGATTCGCCTAGCTAACACCTTATGGCCTCTATGGTTGATCCAAACGTTATCGCTCAGGTGTCTTATGCACGACCATTCCTCACAAAGTCCGGCTCTCTTTCCCTGGCGTTTATTGCGCCCCAAGGCGATCGCGCTAGGGTTGCTGAGCGCAATGGGCACGGCAACATTGGCCGTCACTCCGCTTGCTGCCCAAACCGTCCCTGCTGATGACCCCTCTGATGCCGTTTCACCTTTTTGCCAAGCGCTGTTAGATCGGGCCAGCCCTTGGGGATATGGCCCGGATTTATTAGAGGCTTTGAAGGTGGCTATTGAGCAAGGCGGCGACTTAAATCAGCTCTGTGATTATTACGGCGAGCAGATCCTTCCGCTGAACTTTTTGGTTTCTACAGACGAGGCAATGGCCCAACAACTGATCGCACAGGGCGCGGATGTAAACGCCCGAGACGGGAAAGGGGATACGCCTTTGCACTATGTAGGTGAGTCGGTTGAGATGGCGCGATCGCTCCTAAAACGCGGGGCCAACGTCAACACCGAAAACTACCAGGGTTCCACGCCTTTGCACAACGTCTTTAGACAAAAAACGGCGGCGGTGATGACCCTACTAATCGAGCAAGGTGCGGATGTAAATGCGACAACGCCAGAAGGAATAACGCCGCTGCATTTTGCCCTTACAGGCGATATTGCGGCGCTGTTGATCTCGCAGGGTGCGGATGTGAATGCTCGCAGCAATCAGAATTGGACGCCGCTGCACTACGCTGTCTCGAATTTTGACGTGGCGGCGCAGCTCATTCAGGCGGGCGCAGATCTGACGATTCAAAACCGGGAGGGCGCGGTGATTCATGCCCCGGATCTGTCTCCCGGTGTGCTTCAGCTTTTGCTGGATGCTGGTGCAGATCTGAATCTTCGCAATCAGGAGGGGAAAACGGCTTTACATAAGCACCGTTTCAACTTTGAGCTGACAGCGTTGCTGTTGGCGGCGGGCGCAGATGTCAATATTCAGGACAACCAGGGAAGGACGCCGCTGTTTGAGGTTAATAACAAGGTGGCGGAGCAGTTGATCGTGGCGGGTGCAGATTTTAATATTCAAGACAGTCTGGGTCGTACGCCATTGCATCAGGCAGTTTTAGAAGAACAAAGTTTCTTTGGCCCAGAGCTAGTAGAGCTGTTTTTAAGTAAAGGCGCAGATGCTAGCCTCAAAGACTATCAGGGAGAAACTGCCCTAGATATTGCTAGGCGGCTCAACAAGACTAATATTGTGAGTCTTTTTCCATCCGACGGTGCGGTGTCAGTAGATAGCGAAATAACCGAATCTGAAACAACAGACCCTCAACTATCGAACAGCATTCAGAATCAGGTGCAAGATCTGTTGCAGTCTGCTCGTGTGGAAAATGGATTGACAGAGGCTGTCTTATCTCAATTAAATCAGGCGGCTGAGCTAGCCCAAACGATATCCGATGTGACGACTCGCGATCGCCTACTTCAAGGCATTGGATTAATGTTTGTTGAGCTAGATGCGTTGGTGGAGGCTCGGGCGATCACGCAAGCAATGAACTATGAAACCTATGGCGAGAGGGGAGGCGTTCGGCCCAATTTGGAGCAGGCCATTATTAAGGCGTATATTCAGTTGGGCCAAACGCCTCAGGCGCTGTCGATAGCAGAGAATGCACCGCCAAACGTCCGCGATCGGTATTGGGTTGAGGCGATTGACGCACTGGTGGATCAAAATTTGCCGGTGGAGGCCGCTGCGCTACTTGATCGCATTGCTGACAATTCTGGCTTTGATGTTTATTATCGACGGCAGGCTATCAGCCGGATCAATCAGGTTTATATTGGCGCTGAACAATTTGAGACGGCTCAGACGTTTTTGCAGCAGCAAGCGCTTAAGCAGGCTGGAGATGAAGTATCCGGACTGCGAGCGACTGCTCTGTGGGCCGGACGGGCGGGGCGACTAGAAACGGCCCGTGTGATCGCCAATCAAATTCCAGAAAACTATCGAGCCGGAGCGCTAATAGAACTAGCACAGCTTTACCAGTATCAAAGTCAGCCGGAGCAGGCAAAGTCGCTGCTAGATGAAGCGCAACAATTGCTGTCTGATACTAATAAAGATTGGCGACGCAGCTTTGAGATGGCAACTAGCTTGGCTGAAGCTTATGCTGAGTTAGGCGAGGCAGAAGCTGCCAGGAAAGTCCTGATGGCTGCCGAACAAGCGGGCGCAGTCCCCACAGATGGTTATCCTACTAGCGATTGGGTGGGTGCCTTTGCAAGAATTGGCGCGTTTGACCGGGCCATGCAGTTGGTCGATAGTACCTCGGCGGCTCAGCGCCACAAAAATCGGCTGAGCTTGGCAACGGTCTACACTGACCGGGGCGATTACGACCAAGCAATTACGACTTTAAACCAGATACCCGATAGAGCACTGCTTCCCTATCGCAAAAGGAAGCAGAAGTTGTTTGAGCGGATTGTGGAAGAGACGCTAAAGCAGGAGAAAGTTAGCATTGCTAAACGAGCTGTGCAACTGATAGAAAACACGGCGGATAGCGTTTCGGCTTGGCTGAAAATTGCGTCTTTCTATCGAGAGAAACAGCAGCCTCAAGACGCGATTGAGATACTAGATCGCCTTGCGAAGGATGAAGCGTTGACGACTGTTTCGTTGACTGCGATCGCTGAAGAGTACTGGGCGGTGGGGCAGCGCGAGCAGGCGATTAAGATGGCTGAAGCGGCGATCGCTGCTATCCCAAGCTTTCAGCTCGATTCCAAAGTTCCTTTGTATGACAATACCTATTTGGGTGCGATCGCCAAACTAGGTCGCAACTGGCAAGCCCCCGAATTACAGGCCGCTGCCGTGCGCGAGATGGAAGCTCGCATTGAAGCGGCGGCTTCAGACGAGCTTCCTTTGCTGGGCATAAACTCATCTTATCAACTCGTTAGTTTGGTCGAGCTAGCTTACAACCCCAATCAGGCTCCTTCTGAACTGTTCAATCGCAATCTCGCTCGTTTAGAAACTACTTTTGAACAAGCACCCGCCAATTACCGACTGTCCGTGTTGGATAGCATGGCTTCCCTATACAGTGCCATTAATCGCCCCGATGAGGCTCGTGCCGCTATTGAGGAAATGCTGCCGCTGACTGCATTGCTTCCTGACGAGAATCAGCGCAGTCACTACTACAGTCGGCTGGCTAGCACCACGATACAGAATGCCGATTTAGAAGATCAGTTGGAAATATTGCCGCGCCTATCTATCGCGCAGCGTTTAGACGTATTGACGGGAGTGGTTCAACAGGCAGCTAGCGAGGATGATACTGCTCGGACGATGCAGTATTTTGACCAGTTGATCCAGTTGAGTAGGCGATCTCAAAGTCAGAGCGATCTCGATAATCTTCTCCTCAACTTAGCCTACACATACGAGAATCATAGCTATACGGACGGGCTCTACTCTCCCCCGCTGCCGCGCACATCGGCGGCAGTCGCCCTACTAATGCGCCTATCTCAGCACATTAGCGATCCGTACCAGCAGGTAGGGTTATGGACAATCCTGATTCGCCTCGATCTACCACCCGCAGAAACAGCCAGCACCTATGAAGCGCTATATGCCACGCTAAAAGAGATACCCAATGGCTACCGTAAACGCGAGATTTTGTGGTTCTCGCTGGAGCATTCACTAAATGATCGAGACTTTGAGCGAGCCACCCAAATGGCTTACCAGCTAGAGGAAGGATACTGCCGAACAGCTTTAGGTTGGATTGAGACCGTTCGTCGAGCAGAATAGCCGTCAAAAGATCTGATACGGCTGCTCTTGTATCGTCTAACGCTTGAGCAGATCTCGATTTAATTACTCCTGTAGCGCTTAACGTTTAAGTCGATCTCGATACGATTGCCCCCTTACTGTCTAACACTTTAGGGCCAGCCAGTGAGAGCGGTGCCACTGAGTCTCAATAAAAATGAGTCCTTGAGGAAACTCGTCAACAGCGAGAACGTAAGCTTCGTATCTATCGAACTGTTGTGCCTGACGCAGTTTATAATCCCAGTACCAAGCCGCGTCAGGTTGCTCAGTGACGGTGAGCATAGGCTTCCAGACGGTGTTGACATCATCATAGTGGTGCCGTTCCATGGATACGAGCTGTCCTATGACTGCTTGACCGCCAGAAGTGAGGAGTTGAACAGGCTGAGCCATTGAGTCAGAAGCTATCGTACTAGACCTAAAGATAACTCCTAA
>NZ_NRTA01000098.1 GCF_002286735.1 Leptolyngbya sp. BC1307 | reverse complement strand
AGCGGGTAGGTGCTATTGCTGTGATTGTAGTGGCGGTCGATATACTCAAACAAACTGCCGACATGCTCACACATCGTGTCATCTAGGATAAAGCTAGAACCTGCTGCGGTGAGTCGATGCAGTATCGTTTGCTTCAGCACATACTCGATACGCGCATCGTTCATCTCTGGCGGATGCCACGGGGCTGAGGATAGAAACCGCGATAGGTTGCTTTTATCGGCGCTCGCCAACGTACAGCGGCTGATATTCGATAGGCTTTTGTTTTCTAAGACGATGAGCCCGGTTAAATAGTGCTGGAAGTGCTGATAGGCCCGCTCGTCATTGAACAAATGACGCAACGCTGCGGCATGTTTGCTCACCACTGGCGCTGGCGCAACAATCGGCAACTGCATCCTTCACCTCCTGCTCAAAACCTTTGAACCTAACGCCTAGTCTACCTCAGACGCGATATGATGATTTTTCTCTCATGAGAGCACAACACTCAAGTTATACTTCTCATTTTCCTTGAGTTTAATTCTGCCTAACGATTGAGTTCAGCGGCGGCAAGTATCTTTTAATGCTTGACTGGGATCTTTATTCCGCCGCTGCAACGATTTGTTAGCCTGCTCTGAGCGTGTAGCTAGACAGCACTATACCTAATAGCTTTAAGCAGGAGGAACAAATCGCTTTAGCAATAAAGCAGGTACAACAACTGGAATCCCTGTACTGATGCAAATGAATGTTGATGCCACCCCGCCCATCATAGACGTTGTAGGTGTTGTCACTCCCACTGGGATAATCCAACTCCTGCGTCAGGGTTTTAGTCATGACATCGGTGTTGGGAATCTCGCCGTAATAGATGCGGGGTTGCCCAATCGGAATGCTGGCACGGATCGCAGGACTGGAGGTTGTCAGCGCTCCAGCTTCATCCTCCGTAATATCTTTAACAAAATACTCTGCCAGACCACACCCACCGACTGTATTGACTGGGCTAAGCGTGAAACCGTACCCATGCGTGTAGATTAAATGACGGTTCACCCAAGTCTTAGCTTCCTGGGGAACCGCACTGTAATCTAGTTCCCGTGCAGCGATCAGCACCTGCCGTTGTTCTGTGGGAGCAGTTGGGGTAGGGGAGGGACGAGCCGGTGGAGTTGCAGGCGGACGAGCAGGCACATCGGTTTGCAGGGTATAGCGATCAATGTCCGCGTCGGAAAAGCGGTAGTAGGGACGAATTTGCTGCAATTGGCGATTCGTTTGCAGCAAGGGGAGAAGATCGCTTTGTCAACAAGGCAGACGCAACGGCTGGAATGCCTGCACTGATGCAAATTCAGGCTAGTTTGCCCAGCGTAGTACGGCTGCCATCGGCATTAGCTCCTTAGGAGCATCTGCTTCTGTGAGAACTCCCAAGACTTCACCCCCGTTTTCTATGACTCGAATCACAATCTCATTGATGACATCATAGGTTTCGGCGCTGCGGGTATCACTAAGAGTCATCTCACCTGTATCTGAAAGAGTGCCATACTGTACAAAATCAACTTCGACCAGCAGATGACTGACTTGACCACGAGTAGCAAATTTGGCAATCATAGCAAGATCCGCAATCGCCCGGGATTCGCTCTGACGCTGGTAGTACAGGTCACACCCCTGCTGAATGCGTTCTTGACGCAATTCTCTGACAATGGGAGGAATTGCTTGCCTAATTTCTTCTTCTGGTAAGCCTTGTGGGCTGCCATCAGTGCCTTTATCAGCTAGCATATCGTAGCCATTCAGAGATCGATACATGGCTTGAAATTCCTGGGTCGTTGCCAGAATCAAAGGCATATTGCTACCGCTAACAACTGAGCGCACTGCTTTCTCTACGGCGCGTAAGAACTGTCTTTGCAATATTTCTGCCCCTTCATCGCCTTGGAGGCTGCCTGCGGGAGCGCGATCACGCTGTAAGGTGCGCTTGGTGACTTCGCTAAAATCGGCTGGCAAATCCGATACGTCTAATGGTTCTAATTCTTGAGCGGCTGTAAATTCGTACAGCTTGACCGACTTTTGAGAAATGGCTAGGACATAAGCTGACATCGGCTGCAAGGCTGACATCAAGGGCTTGAGATAGAAGCGATTGCCTACTTCTGCCGCTTCTTCTACAGCGTAGGCAAGACGATAGGTTTTCATTGATTCAGGTGTAACTAATATCCCCAACCCATTAGCTTGGAATTCCCAAAATTCGTCATCTTCTTGTAGTTCTTCCAGATAACCTGTCATCGCCTGTATTTGTCGCTTGTCGGCGATCGCCTCTGCTTGCTCCATCGCCTCTTTAGTCAAGTTTTTCAAAACGATGCGGTCAGCCTGGGCATCCTGGGTCAAGGGAGTTGTCGGTAGAAAGACCGAGACACAAACTCCACGCTGCGTTGCCAGTTTTAGAAATTGCTTTTCTCGAATAGTATCTTTATAAAGCATGATTTTTGATTTCTGTTGTTTACTGCAGTCTGTCATTCTATTGCGGGGTTATCCAAACTGACATCCCCCTTTAGGATTAGCAACGTTGTACTTCTACCTCACTAACAAACTTGAATGGCTGCTTCTACCGGATACTTGATAGCTTTAAGCGAGAGGAGAGAATCGGTTTAGCAATAAAGCCGGTACAATGACCGGAATTCCTGCACTGATGCAAATCAAGGCTTGTACCATACTCAGTGGCTGGGTGTTAAATAATGGGTTGATGATAGTCAACTGACTAAAGAAAATTTGCAAGATAAAAACGCAAACCACGCCGATCGCAGGAATATAGGCAACGGTGCGAGTGCGATCGCGTAGATAAGCAAACAGAGATGGAATGCATTGACTAATGCTTAATAAGTAAAAGGTTTCAGCCGCAACGAGGGTATGGACTGCCATTGTACGAGCCAGATTGATAGTACCTGTCGTCTGCAATATCCACTCAAACATGCCTAGCACAGCGATGAGATTGAAGAGGGAAATAATCAGGATGCGCCATAACAATTTACCCGTGAGGAGGGGTTGATTGGGGCGCATGGGCGATCGCTCCATTGTCCCTGTTGCTTTTGGCTCAAAGGCTAAGGTGGCACTGAGGGCAACTGAACTCGCCATATTGACCCAGAGAATCTGGACAGGCAAAATCGGCAGGGTCGCTCCGGCGAGGATTCCCCCCAAGATTGTCATGGCTTCTCCACCATTAACGGGCAAGATAAAGCCAATAGTTTTCAGCAGGTTGCCATAAACGGTGCGTCCTTCTTCGACAGCGGCTTCAATCGTGGCAAAGTTATCATCGGTCAACGGCTTGCTTTAAGGCAGGCGCATCGTTTACGCCATCCCCGGTCATGGCGACGACTTCGCCTTTTGCTTGCAAAGCTTCTACCAAACGCAATTTCTGTTCGGGGGCAACGCGCGCAAACACGGCACTGGCTTCAACGGCATTGGCCAGATCCTGAGCATTCATGTCTGCCAGTTGGTTCCCCGTGAATGCAGGTGCGGCTTCATCTTGGCTCAGTCCCATCTGACGGGCGATCGCCGCCGCCGTTAGGGCATGATCGCCCGTAATCATCTTGACTTGGATTCCTGCCGACTGACAAGCACGCACAGCGGCGATCGCCTCGGCTCTGGGCGGATCAATCATGCCCTGAAGTCCGAGAAAGATCAGATCTGCTTCAATATCCCCATGGTCAATCTCCCGGTGATTTGCTGAAATTTCTGCAATAGCTCAATAACCGCTGGTAGAAGGCAAGCTTGTTTTAGCTTGCAACAAAACAAGCCGACTCAGCAGGCAGGGCCTGAACCGTTGCCTGAGCCGCTCTTTGTCTAATGACATCAGGCAACAAGGGAACAGTGTCATCGTGTTTGAGCCTGGAGGTCAAATATTGCCAGAACGAAAAGCCCAGCTTGCGACAGGTTTTTTTGAGGCCGACAAAGGTGTCACGCGCCTGCCTGCCCAAGTCATGGCGAGTGGTGCCACTAATCTTACGACGAGTGACCATCTCGCGAATATCAGATTCAGCGGCATTGGTATGCAAAGGCAGCGCTGGCATCTCCAGGACGCGCAGGAGTTCTGCCTTGTGGTTGGTAAACTGCTTGAGCACCGCGTTTAAGGGCGCATTGTCCTCGAAGGTCTGTGCAAAGATGGCATCAAAGCCTCGGTTGAATGCAGGTATATCGTCAGCAGAGGGGTCTTGGCGATAAAACTTCAAGGCTTGGTAGTAGGCCCACAGCTGATAGCGCAGGGCTTCAATTTCGTTGAGCTGCGCAGGGGTTTCGCCGCTCAATTTGCGCAGGGTACGTTCCATATGTATCCAGCACAGGGCATGGACGAACAAGACAAACTGCGGCGCACCATCACTGAGGATAATCAACTCAGGTGACACCCCATGGCTAATCACACTGCCGAGCAAAGCCGCTTCGGTGACCAACCTAACCGCGAGCGGGGTGACGATATCAAGGCGCTCTAAATAAGCTGCCCATGCCGATTCACCCTGACAAATCACCTGCTCAGAAAAGCTCAGTTTCTCTAAATGGCGAGACGCTAGCCCATGAGCGCTCAGGTAGGCTTGGGCATATTCGTTGAGCACATAGTCCTCAAACGGATGACGCAGGAGCTTGAGATAGTTTTGCCGGGACTTGTGCTCACTACTGCGAAAATAGGCAAATAG
>NZ_NRTA01000097.1 GCF_002286735.1 Leptolyngbya sp. BC1307 | reverse complement strand
GGATGGCGGCAATCGCTATTTTTGACTTGAATTCTGGACTGTACTGTCTGCGTTTTCTGCTCATGAATAACTCCTATCATTTCTTGAGTGATTCAGAACTTAACGACCTGTTTAGTTTTTGGGGTCCACTATAATTAGCTAATAAAGGGTTCTTAGCTACAAAAAATCTGCTTGCAATAAACCGTCGTATGATGTCATTCGACATAGCCGAAGCGATTCAGACTTTTAGGTCACATCATCGACTCGCTGCTGGATATAGAAATCTATAGCCAGTTAAAGCACAGCAAAAATCCAACTAACAAAGATTGCAATACAGAAGAGCCTGCCATAGAAATGAAAAACTATAAAGTAGTCAATACGCTCTTGATTCATCTTGATTCATTGTATAAAGTGCATTCGAGTGCGCATACAGAAAGCCACCTTGTTTATTGCATAAAAACTGGTTGAACGAAAAATAGGTCGACAAATCCGTCGTATGTTGATATACGATGATTGACAGTTTCGTAAAACGTCGTATATTAAAATTCGACAAGCACACGGGTTGTTTATGTCTAAGCGACAGATCATTCTCGCGATTCTGGCTAACGCCGGAGGTGTCGGTAAAACAACGATTGCCGTGCATTTGGCTTATGCACTCGCTGATAAAGGAATTTTTGTAGGGCTTGTAGATCTCGATCCCCAGAGAGCTCTCGACGTATTCTGTGGGTTACCTCCGGTGGACTATGACCAGTCAGTCGTCCAAGTTTTATCCAAGGGATACCAAGGTAGTTGGCCTTTCATTCAAGTATGGGATAGCGAAAAAGTTGAGGTCTGTCAGGGGCATCCCGCTATGTCTCAGTTAGCAGATGAACTGGTCGTTCGCCGTAGAGGAGAATACGCCCTATCGGATAAGTTGAGATCATCCCCAACTAACCACGATGTGGTTATTCTGGACTGCCCTGCCACACTGGGGAAAATTTGTGAAAACGCAGTCGCTGCCAGCACACATGTGCTAATCCCCATTCAGCTAGAGATGAAATCGATTTCTGGCGTGGCTGACCTAATGCAGTGGCTGATAGGAATTACCAAGGAATTACAGCTTGAGCCTGCACCGCCCATCTTAGGGTTGGTACCTAGTCTCTACAGCAAGTCAAAAAGTATTCACCGGCAATATTTACAGCAATTGCCTGAGGTTGCTGAGCAGCTCCGGGTTAACCTCTATCCAGAAATTCGGGATTCCTCTGAGTTTAAGAACGCCAGTGCCTTGGGATTGCCTTTGCAAAAACACCGACCTAATCACGGAGCCTGCGAGGACTTTCGAGTTCTAGCTGATGATGTAGCAGCACTTTCGAGGAGTCGTTAAATGGCCAAGAAGTTACCGAGTCTAGTCGGGCGTTTTGACAAGGCGCTTACGGCAACCGACCATGCCCGCGAAGTTGCCACTCTTCAGGCAGAAATTGAGGAACTCCGAAAAGCTCAGTCGCCAGAATTGGAAGAGCAGTTAGAGGTTCTCAGAGCGCAGCTTAAGGCACAGTCAGGGGAGCAGGATATCTTAGTGGGCTTGATAGATCCCAATCCCTCTCAGCCTAGACAAACAATTCCAGCTTTAAGCGTTCAAACGTTGGCGAGAACGCTGGAAAAGGATGAGCAAATTACGCCTATCATTCTTATCCCTCAAGGCGATCGCTATCTGCTTTGGGATGGTCAGCGACGTTGGGAAGCAGCCAAGTCCCTGGAATGGGAAACTATTCGGGCTGTGATCGCGCCGATGCCAAAAGATCTGCATCGGAAAGCCTTGCTGACGTTCGTTCACCACGAGGATCTAAATCCCTTAGATAAGGCCGAGGCCGTTGTCAAAGAAGTTGCTACTGCCTCGGGGTTAGAAGAGGAACTCATTCCAGTGCTGCTATCAACTGTACTGAGAAGGTTAGAGCGGCAAGAGCAGGTGCATCGCCTTCAAGGGCTCGTTAGCGATACTCAATCTGAACAGCAGAAAATTATCGGGCAGCTAGGGCTTCATGCTAACGAAGAGAAAATTCTACTATCTCTATTGGAGTTGGCACTAAATCCGCCATCGGTTAGATCAAACCTGATGCCGATGTTATCGCTACCCCTAGATCTAAAATCAGCTATTCGAGAAAGAGGGCTAAAGGGGGCACACGCTTTAGCCCTGGCTAGTCTATCTGAGAAAAATCTGAAGATCCCTGAGCGTCAAGCGCGGAAAGAGCGTCTAGAAGCAACGGAGCAGGTTTTAGACGAGCAGCTTACAGTCGCTAAAACTCGCGAACTTGTGAGGAAAATAAAAGCAAAGTTCGTAGAAGCTGATACAAATCCCTCAAAGACTATCAAGTCAACATCTCAACGACTTCAGAAACTGACTCCCGCTACTCTCCAATCTGCGAACCGTGAGGATCTCGAAAAGCTTCAGAGAGTATTGAAGCTGAAGCTGTCTGAAGTAGAAGGGCTACTTGAGTAGCCCTTCTAAGGTTAGGAAATTCTAGATCTGCATCTGGTCACCGAGCACGAGGTGCGCCCTTGCACTGCCAATCCGGTGGAACAGAGCCAGTGGCGAATCAAGCACCGCTATTACCCCACCCTGGGCTTCGGCTAGTTCGCCGTTGCGCAAAGATTCTATTGGGCAGTGGATGAAGGGGGCAACTTTTTGAGGCCGCAGACTCTAATGGCAGAATTCGTGTGTCTGCGCGTTGGCGCAGCCTATCTTTCAGAGAATTGCAGAAATCGATTCACGAAAGGTATTGAGGATCTGAGAGCATTATTCAACGCCGCTTAATCAAATAAAAAATGAGGCATGTCAGCTGTAATGGTACGTGGACGTTATTTAGATACTCAGATCTGCCTCTCTCAAACTCTCTGTAAGACCGGCGATTGAGAGCAACCTTTTTCCCGTCCAGCAGTCATTTGAGGGGGTGTTCCCTTCAACGGTGTAAGATTGTCTGAAACTCTCACATGAATATAGATTGAGGGTGTTCCCTTTGTATCAAAATGATGGGTTTTGCAGGGTGTTCCCTTTAGAGCCTGTAAAATAGCTGCAGCCCTTATCACAAGAGGGATAAAGGGTGTTCCCTTTATCCAACGGTGAGCGTACTATTCATAGTGACGTATCTCCCGTCGCCACAATCACATTCAATCGCCAAAACATGCTTGAAGCAGGCCAGATAATTCCTATCAAATTCAGAGATAGGGAATTCAGAGCAATCATCATCGATCCTGATGGCCTTGGCTATAATCGGCCTACTATCGGATTGGGCTACCGTTCAATGAGCCGTCATACGGATGTACCGTTAACGACGCTGGTGAAACGGGTCATTGAACTAACCGATGAGGACGAGAGTTCAGAAACCAGTGGGAAATTCTTAAAACTGCCCTCTGGCAAACTTTTCAAAGTTACCGAAATTTTGGGAAATGATAACAATACCTATCAGGTTATTGAAGCGACTGACTGGGTAGAGCTGGCCCGCGACTGGGCGAAGAAACCTGGGAAGCTAGGCGCGAAAGCTAAGAATGGGTTGATTGACTTTCTCGCTTGGTTCGCTGCTGAAGGTCTTTACGCAGAGGCATATACGTTTCTGAAAGAAACCTACACCCGTGAAGATAGCGAACGGATTCAGCAGTGGTTGGTAGCACGACAGGCAGGGAAGCCAGCTAGGAAAGACTGGGCCTACGCAATTTCTGAACAGGGTGGCAATAGCCCTTATAAATATGGCAAGTGGACGAACTATGTCTATCGTGGGCTTTTCGGAATGGACGCCGCAGAAATTAAGAAAATCTGGGAAGCACCTGTCTCCGGTTCTCGACACATTGCACGAAACTATATTCCCGAAACAGTGGGGCTTGAAATGGTTGAGTATTGCGAAAAGCTGGTTTCTGTCTTTGAGCTAGACGATCTAGAAGATGCTCACGACGAGGCCATTAGGATGACACAGAAAAAGTTCAGGCAGAAGCTCGATGCAGAGCGTATCGGTGGTGTTTGACGGCCTAGTTGAAGCTTATTGGAAAATTCGTTAAGGTGAGACAATCGGATGGTCTCTCGATATGTGCGCTTCTGGCGCAAGCGCAAAGGCATCTTCAAGTGCGATCGCCCACCATCACCCCAAACGTTACTTTGCAGAATGGGATCGAATTTGCTCTGGGTTGATCTGAAACGGCGTGGTTAAAAACCGGGTGACACTTTCGTGGTGAGCGTATACCCTTCCCAGGAAATCGAATAAGCTGAATGCTTGCCACCTGCCCGTCCTCGCGATTCTCCTAGGAGAGGCTTTGCCAACGCCCCACATGAGTCCAGCCCTCTCCATCGCCGCCAGCTTATCTCCGGACATTCGCCAAGACATCGGCATCCAAGTGCTTTCTCGCTCGCAGCCGGTCAGCCACTTGGCGGACCAGCACCAGGTGAGCCGGAAATTTATATATCAGCAGGGCGACAGAGCGCAGCAAACCCTCAATGAGTCGTTTGCGCCGTCTCAGGGTGATGACGATGTTCTGTTTCATCTGCCGGTGACTAAGAACTGGCTGTACCAGCTAATACTGGGCTTGGTGCTAATCTGCCACAGCTCCTATCGTGGCGTGGTGGAACTATTGCGCGATCTTTTCGATACACCGATTAGCGTGGGTACTGTTCACAACCGGCTCGAAGCGGCGGCTGCGACTGCTGTTGAGCTGAATCAAAGCCAAGACCTTTCTGGCATTGAGGTGGGATTACTAGATGAAATCTTTCAGGCCGATAAACCTGTGCTGGTCGGTGTCGATGCCGCGTCAACCTACTGCTATCTACTGCAAGGAGCCCGGCACCGAGATGAAGACACCTGGGGCTGGCATCTTTTGGACAATATGGAGCCAGACAGATCTAGAATTAGTGCCTACGATTTTTCAGGTTGTAGGAGTCTGTCTAAACAACGGTAGAGAGATTGAGCGCTTCCATCCAAGGCAAGCCATGCAACTGAGCGCCAAAGAATTGGGCTAACGACTGGCCAGCTTTCTTCGCATCCGGCAGAAAGGCCCTGAGGTTGTTGACGATGGCCCAGGCATTGAGCATCGGGTCAATGCTGTCAGGCTTGCGAAACTGGCCAAAGGAGAGCAGTTTTTCTCCAAGAATCGCATAGAGCGGTCTAAAGCTATTAAATGTCAAGAGGGTAGGCGATAAAATGACAGAGCGTAGGCGGGTGGAGGTACAGTCGAAGAGACGAATGAGTCTAGCGCTAAGCCAGAGT
>NZ_NRTA01000096.1 GCF_002286735.1 Leptolyngbya sp. BC1307 | reverse complement strand
CCAAGACGCGAGTGTCCCGATTCAAAGCGCTGAAGTCTGCTTGAATCCCCTGTACGACAAGGTTTCATATGACTAGCTATGAGTTAGCCAACAGTATCCGAGGGTTTAAAACGCATTGCGATAGGCCAGATGTGTACTAGCGCCTGGTTGCTTAGGATGCAAAGCCTACTACCGTTCTTCTGTCTGAACTAAATCTACTCAAATGGCCTTAGAAGCCTCTGAATATACCGTCAGAGTCACAACTATCTGCAAATTCTCTGAAATCCATGTTAGCGATAGAGAGGTTATTCTCTACGCTCCATACTTCACTGGGAATTACTCGAAATGTTCGCCCAGGTTGGTCATAGCAGTCTATAACAAGTATCGGTTGTTCGGAAGCAGTCAGTGTGACTCGATCGGCAACGCAGATGTAGCTCAGTTGCTTCTCACCATTAATAGCAGCATCCGTTAGTTCTTTTAATGTCAGTCCCTCATAGGACAGGTCGTTTACGTATTCAAAATACGCTATAAACCCCTCCTTACTTGGTTCTTGAATAGCATCGCACAAACGGTTCCATGCTTGGTCGTCGGTAAAGTCTATACGAAGTAATAAGGAACGGTTCGTTGGTGGTAATTCTCTCACAGCAGCAATTCCAAATTCCAAGTTGCAGACATATATTTTGGCTAAACGATCAACGATTTTGCTAGGCTTCAGCCGATCAGCCTCGTTCATCGAATTTGATGATGACTAGAGACGAACGATAGATTAAGGGTTTAGGGCGTCCTTAAGTTAGAATTTGGAATTGCTGCTCTCACAGGCTCTCTGAGCTTATAACTATTAGTCGTTAACTTTCAACGCATTTCTGCCGTTCCAGCCTTCGTTCTTAACCTTATTGCACCTTTAGTCATCTCTGTTGAGAACACTCTGAATAAAAGCGTGTTTGCTGTTTGTATACTGCTCTCGGTCGTGAAGAAATCGGCGAGCGAGCGACTGCTTTAGATTGGCGTATTGCTGTCTGAGAACCGTATCCTGCCTAAGCGTATCTCTAAACAATAAATAATTTCTCCACTGCCTGCCATCATAATCAACAGCATGAAGATGAATAGAACGGATATCTGGAGAGGTTTCTTTGACGAAGAGATACCCTCCTGACTCTCCGGTATCGCCACGATAGAGGTAGCTCATATTTTCCAATCTAGCGATCGCCTCTGAAACGTCAGCTTCGTCCTGTAACCCAACTGCAATATCGATGATTGGCTTAGCTGGTAGATCAGGCACGGCGGTGCTGCCGACATGTTGAACGTCTATGGCCTGGTCTTCGAGCGCTTGTTTGAGTTCGTTACACTGCACCTGAGCGTACATGAGCCATAACGGATTATGAGGTAGCAATTTCGTAATGTATCGGTTCAGTCCGAGCATAATACAAGGGTTAGTGCAAAAAAACCCAGGTGGGGATGTCTCTTGGGTCGCGGCCCTGGTAGAGATCGGTCATGGTGTCGGGGTGGTGCCGGGATGACTCATATTATCGACTATGGAGAGAACGTTGAATATTTATACCAACTGCGATCGCCCGATGAGGAATTTTTGCATCATGCCTTGCTTGATGGCTTGGGTCTTGGCGAGGCGGGCTTCTAGAGCGGCGATCGCCCCACTCCCCTATCACGAGAATCTCCCCAATGCTTGAAGGCTACAAAGTAGCGAAGCTGCGTTTTCGGGAAATTTAGATGCAAACCCATTGACCTATAAAGCTTTTGTCTGATACATGCTTTTCGCCGATCAGCATCGGCTAAGCGTGTTCAAAGGCGCTGAAACGCCTATGCTATCGTTCCGCGCCTGGTTTATCTGTACTAAATTGCCCCATTTCGCAGCTTGGCCACTTTAGGGCCTAGTTGCCGGGTGAGCAAGCAGTCAGGGTGATGTGATTGCGTCGATTGCTAGTCAAAGCCCAGCAACTAACCGAGAGGCATTCAGTTCTTTGGTAGCTGATGCAGACCAAATCGAACACCCTGGGGATCTTGGCAGCTACAGAACTGACCAAAGCTCGGTTCTTCCGGGCCTGGTTCATCTACCTTTCCTCCAAGTTCCTTCACCTTTGAGATCGCGGTCATTAGATCGGGCACATCGAAAAAGATAGAAAACTGGGGTTCTGAGTCGTTGCCATGTAGTCCAGCTTTGATAGACGGTGTTTGGAACCAACCTTCATCGTTACTGCCCATAGGATGGAAACTCCATCCAAAAAGCTGCTCAAAGAAAGTACGGGACACAGCCGCATCTTCTGCACCAATCTCCAGATAAGAGACTTCTCCTGCCATTTTATGAACTCCTGTTTTGATTAGACCCAGCTATCGTAGTCTCTACGCTTCCGAACTGTCTTGAATAAAACTGACCTTAGAGATCTTCGATAACATCAGCAGGTGTACCCGGTAAGTCAATGAAGTGAGCTTGCTGATACCGTTTTGGAGTACAACCAGAAAAGCTGTGAAACTCTCGTGTGAAGTGACTTTGGTCACTGTAGCCAGCGGCTAATGCGATCGCACTAAGCTCGTGGTGTTCAGGGGCCGTTAGTAGCCGGTAAGCGCTTGTAAACCGAATGCGACGGGCTGCTGCTTTGGGTGTGATGCCAATGTGCTTGCGAAAGCAGTGGGCAAAGTGTCGGTCACTCCAGCCGAGGGTTTTCGCCAAAGACTGAATCGAAAGGTGGCCTCCGGAGTGTTCAAGCTGCCTCCATGCCCATTGAATCTCTGGCCGAATTGCATAGTCTGATTCTATAAATCGCTGAGTTAGAAATTGGTCTACTAATGCAAACCGGCTATGCCAGGTGCTTAGCTCACTAAGCTTTTCTGCTAAGAGAAGGGTGCTTTCTCCCCAAAGATCTGTTAAGTCAACGACGCTCTGTGGGAAGTCAGCGAATGCTCCATTAAAGAGTTTATTCGCGGCCCAGGGAAGAAGTTCTATCTCGATGCAATGTTGAATACCGCTATGTTTAACGAGGAGTGGGGAACCTTGTAATCCAACCGCAAAGAGCTGACATTTTATAGATGATGTTCTATTATTCACAGAGCTTATCTGCCATCTGTCGCCAAACCCTATCACGACGATGGCTCTGTCTTTAACCATCTCAAGGCGATGCACTGATCGTCTTGGACTTTCAGAATAACCAGTGTAAGAACAGACCCAGCTACGCAGGCTATCCTTTGGTATTCCTGTTGCCTGTTCCCAAAGAGAAGCCTTTAGATCCATCGCTTTTGCCTAATATTCTTTGAGACTTTGGCTGTTCATATTCCATAAAGCGCTTTCGGCCTTCTGCGTACAGCCATAAAGATCAGCTATGCTGGCGCTTCGGAGGCTTGTTTCAGTCTGGATGCTACCTGCCGATAGTAGGTAGAGCGCGAACACCCGACTTGCTCACAAAGTTCTTTGATAGTCAACTCACCCGTGTTAGCGAGTGCGATGGCAAGGCCACTCCTTCGGAGTATCGCAGCTCTCACCTGCCCCTTTTCCAATTTCTTCGGACGACCTCCCGTGCGGCCACGAGCACGAGCCGAAGCCAGCCCCACCATTGTACGCTCTCGTAATTGCTCAACCCGTTTGAAAGAGAGAACGGCCTGAAAGCGCAATCTGAATGGCCTGAAGCGCAGAGAAACCCTGCCGTTTTCCGGTATTGACGATAGAGCGTACAGCAGCGAACAAATCCTTCCCCCAATCTGAGCGGAAGCCATTGGTTACTTTCCGGAAGAGGGTACTCATCCGAATGGCTTGCTCACTTGAGTTATTGGTCGGTGGGATAGCGGCATCTTCGAGAAATAGAAACAGGTTATCGTGAATGCCTTCGTAGCGCGTCTTCAATCGGATGCCGTCAGCTTGGTCAGGCGCTAAGTCTAGTATCCTGCGCAGTTGCCGCTTAATGTCCAAGCGATACTGATAGCGCGTAGAATCGGCGAGCTGTGCGCGACGACGATGAATGGCGAGCGCTCGCTTAAAGAGCGCCTTCATCTCAGGGGCAAAAACACTATCGCCCGCATCCATGGCATATTGGCAGTCTCTGAGCTGATGGGCTAGACACACCTGCCATTGTTTGGCCGGATGACTGGCTTGCGCACTGAACAAGTCCGATACCCACACCTCGGGTTCGTGGTCTTCAAGCACTGCGTAGATGACGCTGCCGCCTCGGGTCGCACAAATCGTGTGGAAACAGACCTCTGGGTTTTGGAACACCCATTCCCATTCGTTCTTACCATGCACTCGGGCGCTGGTCTCATCTGAGCAAATCAGGTCAGCTTGACGCAAGTGCGAAAGGATTTCTGATAGGGGGTCATCCAGACGGTCTTTCACCCGAGTGAGCAAGTTGGCTAGGCCACCTTCTGAAATCGATAGATTGAACACTTCAGCCAATAACTGATGCATTCGCTCATAGCTAATCGCATGGCCGTAGCGCAGATAAGTCGCCAGGCTTTCGATGCTTTGGCCGAATGGCGAGCCGGGGGCTAGAGGCCCCGGAACCGGCGCGATTGAATCTGTGCCGCACGCGTCACACCGCCCCTGATAGCGCTCTACTCTGGTCACTATCGGCTTGATCTCAGGGAGTTCTATGCGCTCGTAGCGGCTCTGTAATCGTTGGTTACTCAGCGGCATCGCCGCCGCGCACGCTGGACAACAGCTTAGCTGCGCAATTACGGTCTCATCGGGATGCAGATGCAGCTTGCGTCCCCCACCAGTTCTGCCCACACTCGCCGCCCGACGCTCGCCGCCTTTCTTTCCCTTTGGCGGCTGTTTGTTCGCCTTAAACCCTTTTGAGGGCGGTACGCTTGAGTTCTCGCTCGTCTTCTTCGGTCGTTCCAGTTCCTCTAACCGCTGCCGCAAATGCTGTACTTCTTCCCATAGCAACACTATCAAGGCATCTTTGGCCTCGCCTGATAAACTGCTTAAATCGGGTAGTTTTTCCATGCCTCTAAATTAAGACCTTTCGCCTTTTTTGCAATACTCTTTTGGGGGGAGTTGAGCAATTACACGCGCTCTAATCAGGTTGCGCTCATACTCAGCCATCGCACCTATCACAGAAAACACCATCTTGCCGCCTGCTGCTGGCGAAGTGTCGAAGCCGTCCTGGATGCTGGCGAACTGTACACCACGTTTCTTTAGTCCTTTGATCACGCCTATGTATAGGACACTGTTGGCGAACTCCAGAAGCATTGAAAAATCGGTAAGCTGAGGCAGATCTATCGCTATCAGGAAGTGCGATCGCCAAAG
>NZ_NRTA01000095.1:2500-5582 GCF_002286735.1 Leptolyngbya sp. BC1307 | reverse complement strand
GCGCTGAAGGGAGCGACCGCCACGGCGGTTACTACCGGAGGCGAGGAGTAGCACCTAGAAAAGCGAATAATTTGGAAGAGAGAATTAACGAGACCCTCGTTAATGAATGTAAATTGCTCTGATGGTAGCATAGCTATTGTCAGAATGCAATAAAGATAGCTAGTAAATAGCTTGAGACTGAGACGAACTGAGTTGGTTAGTTTTTGTTGCGGCATTTTTGTTGTGGCAGAGATTGATTGGTTCAATCTGTTTTACTAAAATGGAGAGTTTGATCCTGGCTCAGGATGAACGCTGGCGGCGTGCTTAACACATGCAAGTCGAACGAACCTTTTCGGAGGTGAGTGGCGGACGGGTGAGTAACGCGTGAGGATCTGCCTACAGGATGGGGACAACAGCGGGAAACTGCTGCTAAAACCCGATGTGCCGAGAGGTGAAATATTTATAGCCTGTAGATGAGCTCGCGTCTGATTAGCTAGTTGGTGGGGTAAAGGCTTACCAAGGCGACGATCAGTAGCTGGTCTGAGAGGACGATCAGCCACACTGGGACTGAGACACGGCCCAGACTCCTACGGGAGGCAGCAGTGGGGAATTTTCCGCAATGGGCGAAAGCCTGACGGAGCAACGCCGCGTGAGGGAGGAAGGCCTGTGGGTTGTAAACCTCTTTTCTCAGGGAAGAAGTTCTGACGGTACCTGAGGAATCAGCATCGGCTAACTCCGTGCCAGCAGCCGCGGTAAGACGGAGGATGCAAGCGTTATCCGGAATTATTGGGCGTAAAGCGTCCGTAGGCGGTTCAGAAAGTCTGCTGTTAAAGCTCACAGCTCAACTGTGAATCGGCAGTGGAAACTTCTGGACTAGAGAGTGGTAGGGGTAGAGGGAATTCCTAGTGTAGCGGTGAAATGCGTAGATATTAGGAAGAACACCAGTGGCGAAGGCGCTCTACTGGGCCATTACTGACGCTGATGGACGAAAGCTAGGGGAGCGAAAGGGATTAGATACCCCTGTAGTCCTAGCTGTAAACGATGGACACTAGGTGTTGGCCGTATCGACCCGGTCAGTATCGAAGCAAACGCGTTAAGTGTCCCGCCTGGGGAGTACGCACGCAAGTGTGAAACTCAAAGGAATTGACGGGGGCCCGCACAAGCGGTGGAGTATGTGGTTTAATTCGATGCAACGCGAAGAACCTTACCAGGGATTGACATCCTACGAATCTTCTTGAAAGGGAAGAGTGCCTTCGGGAGCGTAGAGACAGGTGGTGCATGGCTGTCGTCAGCTCGTGTCGTGAGATGTTGGGTTAAGTCCCGCAACGAGCGCAACCCTCGTCCTTAGTTGCCATCATTAAGTTGGGCACTTTAAGGAGACTGCCGGTGACAAACCGGAGGAAGGTGGGGATGACGTCAAGTCATCATGCCCCTTACATCCTGGGCTACACACGTACTACAATGCAACGGACAAAGGGCAGCCAACTAGCGATAGTGCGCTAATCCCATAAACCGTTGCTCAGTTCAGATTGCAGGCTGCAACTCGCCTGCATGAAGGCGGAATCGCTAGTAATCGCAGGTCAGCATACTGCGGTGAATACGTTCCCGGGCCTTGTACACACCGCCCGTCACACCATGGAAGTTGGCCACGCCCGAAGTCGTTACCCCAACCTTAGGGAGGGGGACGCCGAAGGCAGGGCTGATGACTGGGGTGAAGTCGTAACAAGGTAGCCGTACCGGAAGGTGTGGCTGGATCACCTCCTTAGAAGGAGACCTACTAAGTTAATACCTGAAAGCGAATTGCGAATAGGGTTTAGCTGTAGTCACCTAAGGTCGTTGAGGGTTTTGTTTTTACTACTGGTTAAGTCCAGACTCTTCCAAATTATTCAGGTGTTACGACATCGGCCGTCTGGCCGAAGTCGATACGCCGAGACAAACGGGCTATTAGCTCAGGTGGTTAGAGCGCACCCCTGATAAGGGTGAGGTCCCTGGTTCGAGTCCAGGATGGCCCACTTCGGAAGTCAGAAGTAGGAACGATGAGAGATGAGTTTAGACTCCGCGTTCATCATTCATACTTTATCCTTTCAAAAGGGGGGGTATAGCTCAGCTGGTAGAGCGCCTGCTTTGCAAGCAGGATGTCAGCGGTTCGAGTCCGCTTACCTCCACCAATATATTGACTGCTTTTGCTTTATTGAGACGAGCAATCAGGCTAAGAAAAAAATCAGCAACTAGGGATGTGAGCTGCTACGAGAAGTAGAGCGTTTAACATCATAGCCTGCTGGTCTTTGTAGACTAGCGAGAACCTTGACAACTGCATAGAAAACTATAAGAAAGCAAAGGTAGTTCAAAGTCTGTTGCAGACATTTGAGAACAAAGAAGCCCAATGAGCTGAGTAGATTAGGCGAGTCAGTAGCGAGAGCTAAGGACTTGAATGAGCTATTCGGTTGCATAAGCAATCGACCTTCTCCTATCCAAGGAAGGTCAAGCTACAAAGGGCTCACGGTGGATACCTAGGCACACAGAGGCGAAGAAGGACGTGGTTACCGACGATACGCTTTGGGGAGCCGGAAGCAGGCATTGATCCAGAGATTTCCGAATGGGGCAACCCTATATACAGCTCACTGAATACATAGGTGAGTATGAGCTAACGCAGTGAACTGAAACATCTAAGTAGCTGCAGGAAGAGAAAGAAAAATCGATTCCCTTAGTAGCGGCGAGCGAAGCGGGAAGAGCCTAAACCAGTGGTTTTTACTACTGGGGTTGTGGGACAGCGACATGGAATCTGGCGGTTAGACGAATCACTTGAGAGGTGAACCGAAGAGGGTGAGAGTCCCGTAGTCGAAAGCTTAAGGATACTAGCTGAATCCCGAGTAGGTCGGAACACGAGAAATTCCGATTGAATCCGCGAGGACCACCTCGTAAGGCTAAATACTCCTGTGTGACCGATAGTGAAGAGTACCGCGAGGGAAAGGTGAAAAGAACCCCGGGAGGGGAGTGAAATAGAACATGAAACCGTGAGCTTACAAGCAATTAGAGCACGATTAAACGTGTGATAGTGTGCCTGTTGAAGAATGAGCCGGCGACTTATAGGCACTGGCAGATT
>NZ_NRTA01000094.1 GCF_002286735.1 Leptolyngbya sp. BC1307 | reverse complement strand
GAATAGTGGCGCAAATCGTCCCAACGCTTCTAGTATTTCCATTTCGCAGCCAGCCGGTTATGACAAATCTATTGTGCTTGCTGCTTTCCTATTTGGCCAAATGGATAAAGTCGAGCTTAGATCTCTCACAATTGCCAAGACTCATGCATTGGGACATGATGAAGGAATCGTACGCATAAGACTGCACCGGCAATGGTCAAAATTCTGCATCTGTCAGATATTCATATGGGTGGCGGCTTCAGCCACGGGCGCATTAACCCAGAGACGGGGCTAAATACGCGGCTAGAAGATTTTACGCTGGCGCTGAAACGGTGTGTGGATAGTGCGATCGCTCAGCAAGTCGATCTTGTCCTCTTTGGCGGCGATGCCTTCCCCGATGCTACGCCGCCCCCCTACGTACAGCAGGCGTTTGCAGGCGAATTTTGCCGATTGGTAGCAGCGAATATTCCGACCGTGCTGCTGGTTGGCAATCACGATCAGCACGCTCAGGGCGCGGGCGGTGCTAGTCTCTGCATCTATCGCACGCTGGGCGTTCCTGGCTTTATCGTAGGCGACACGCTCACCACTCACCGCATAAAGACTAAAAGTGGCCCGGTGCAAGTGATGACTCTGCCCTGGCTGACCCGCTCTACGCTGCTCACCCGCCCCGAAACGCAGGGTCTCTCGATGGGAGAAGTCGGAGAACTGTTGATTGACCGGCTGCGAGTGGTATTAGAAAAAGAGATTCGCCAGCTTGATAAAGAGATTCCGACCGTGCTGCTGGCGCATCTGATGACAGATACGGCCCGGTATGGGGCAGAGAAATTTTTGGCGGTGGGCAAAGGGTTTACGGTGCCGATGGCGATTTTAGCGCGAGATTGTTTTGACTATATTGCGCTGGGCCATGTGCATAGCTACCAAGAAGTGTGTCAGTCTCCTCTGGCGATCTATCCTGGCAGTATTGAGCGAGTGGACTTTAGCGAAGAGAAAGAAGACAAAGGCTATATTTTACTAGAGGTGACGAAGGGCAACGCAGCCGCTGAATTTTGCCCTTTACCCGCTCGGGTGTTTAAAACGCTAGAAATCGACCTGACCGCCCAGGCAGACCCGCAGGCGGCTTTGCTCACGGCCATTCAAAGAGAAGAGATTTCAGAAAAAGTTATTCGATTAATCTACAAGCTGCGAGCCGATCAGGTAGAAGAGATTGATAATGGCGCGATTAGTGAAGTGTTGGAAGCGGCTCACAGCTACACCATTCAGCCTCATCTGATCAGCCAGCTCTCTCGCCCCAGACTGCCGGAACTCGGGGTAGACAGTTCGCTCTCACCCCTGAGCGCCTTGCAGTCGTATTTAGATAATCGAGAAGACTTGAGCGCCTTAGCCCCCGACATTTTAGAAGCGGCTCAAGGATTGCTCAACCAAGATCCGCATGGCGATAAAGCAATTGTTGCGCCAGATGACGATGAGAGGGAAAGCGCGATCGCCGAAGAAGACAGCCGCCAGCTCAGATTGCTGTAGTCCAGCGCTGGGGTTTTGACGCTGGGATTCTGATCTAAACTAGAGATAACCAGTCCCTACTGAGCGCTATGGTTGCCACGCAGGATCTAACAACGCAAACAGGCACCTATCTGCCTAGCGAAATATACAGTGACGAACCCGAAATGGAATCAGATCTCCATCTGCGGCAAATGCTTTTGCTCATTAGCTGCCTGGATATGCTCTGGCAAGATCGCAACGATTTCTATGCCTCGGGCAATATGACAGTCTACTACAGCCCTAAGAAAATCAAAACTCGCGATTTTAGAGGGCCAGACTTTATGGTGGCGCTCAACACCGAACGCTACCCCCGTAAGAGCTGGGTGGTGTGGGAAGAAGAGGGCAAGTACCCCAACGTCATCGTAGAGATTTTGTCTGACAGCACTGCTCGGGTTGATCGCACGACCAAAAAAGAGCTTTATCAAAATACCTTTCGCATGCCTGAGTACTTCTGGGTTGATCCAGATACCCAAGAATTTGCGGGGTTCATCTTGGTTGGCGGTACTTATCAGCCTATTTCTCCTAATGAAGCCGGTCATCTCTGGAGTCAGCAGCTACAGCTATTTTTGGGCATTTACAACTCTCAGCTTCGCTACTTCACCCCAGAAGATCAGCTCGTACTCACGCCTGTTGAGGCCGCTCAAGCAGCACAGCAAGATGCCCGAGAAGCGCAGAGAGATGCCCAGGAAGCGCAGCAGGCCGCACAAGAAACTCAGCGGCAAAACGACCGTTTAGCGGCCAAACTTCGCGAACTCGGGGTTGACCCCAATACGCTGTAGTGGAGTGGCAGCTAAATGACCCTTTGCTATTCGTATCGGCTATATCTGGTTTCCTGAGCGAATCTAGACATCCGGGCTAAACGGGCAATCTAACACTGGTTTGGTCTCTACGTTAGAACGCTATGGAAGCTCAAGTGGCAGCCGCGCTAGAAGTCGGTGATTATCAGCAAGTGACTAGGCTGCTCAAGCAGTGGCAAAGTAGCGATCCGACTAACCCAACGCTGAGGCTATATGCCGCTCTGCTGCAAGAGCAAACGAACCGTCTAGAGGCCGCTGAAAAGAGCTATCTCAAGCTGCTGAAGCACTCTCCCAGCGGCAAGATTATGAGCCAGGCTCGGGCGGGGCTCGGACGCATTCAACAGCGGCAAAAGGTGCAAAAGGCTGAGGCGCTGGCGCAGGCTAAGCGAGTAACGGGTGGTGATGAGTTGGCTATTTTGGCTGTCGCGGCCCCTGCCCCTGCTGAGCGATCGCAGGCGATCGCCGGACTCGCCCAAATCTTCAATCTCGATCTCTACACGGCCCAGCTAAAACTGCCGCCCAGTGGCTTTCGCCTCTATCGTATTGGCCCCTGGGGTGAAGTCAGCTACTACGCTAAGACTCTAAAACAGGCCCATACGCCAGCGCTCACGGCTAAAGTCAGCGATATCAAAGCGCTCCAGACTTTTCAGATTTGTTACTTCAAAGCGTTTACACCTCAGCCTACCGTCGTCTGCAAAAATGCGGCGGGTCAGCTGGGTACCATTGGCTTTGATTGGGCCGAAGTTAGTCAGCGAGTGGACGGGCAACTGCCGATCTTTGAGCAGGTGGTAGATTTGGGGCCTTGGGGTAAGACAGTCCATAAAGAGAAAGTACAAGATTATGCGCAGGTGGTAGATTTTCACCTGGCGGGCAGGCAAATTGTTTTGAGAGCGTGCGATCGCCTCTACCAATACCAAAAAGGGATTGCTCTGAGCGAACATAACGAGCTCAACAGTCGCATTCAGTGGAACCAACTGCTCGCTCAGATCGACTCATCTACACCTGCCCCTCACCCCAATGACTTTACCCGCTTCGGCGAAAGCGCCCTGGAGTTTATCAGCCTGCTCCCCCCCATTTACTCCAATCTCGACATCGACCGGCGGGCTCCCAGCCACTGGGATCAGGCATTTCACCTTTACAGCAGCCTTTTCTATTTCAATAGATGAGGGGCTGAAGGAGAAGGCCCCTCATCTACACCAGTTTTTGCAGTAGGCTGATGGCTTCACCTTGCGCGGGGGGAATCGTCAGCGGCTCTTCTATAGTCATGATTGGGGTCCATAGGACTGTTTCTGCGTAGTGCAGGGTGTGCAGCAGGTGAATGGTCTGGCGGATGTCTTCGGGGTGACCGAGCAAAATGTGACGGAGCGATCGCCTCCCCCCACTCCCTACGGGCACCGCCTCGGGCAATGCCATCACAGACTCAAGAGCGGGCGAAACTGGGCCAGCCGCAAGCGGTTGACCGATCAAGCAAGTCATCGTTTTCATGGTTTCTCTATACGGTTTAGGTACTTTTTGACTGTACGGGGTAGAAAAACCACGAAAAACTGAGGTGGTTCAAGCGAGGATTACACTTTTGGGTAGGCATCAAAGCTTCAAAGTGCAGCTAGATCAGCTTCTGAAGGATTTCCCCCTGACTCAGAGTGTTACCCTGGCGAAGCTCAGGTTGAACCACGCCAAAAGCGCCTCTAGAAAACTTTCTAGAGGCGCTTTTGGTTCGGCCAATTAGCTCAGTCTGTTGGCTAGATCGGGATGGATCTATCGGCGAACAGGGGTCACAGCTGGCTGCTCGGACACCGTGTCACCAATAATGTCAGGCTCGTAGCCTTCCGCAAGCACCCCGTTATAAAACCAGCCAGCCAAAAGCGCACCCGCGATGGGCGCAACCCAAAACAGCCAGACCTGAGCTAAGTACTCTGGCCCTGCAAAGATAGCGGGTGCCAGACTCCGCGCCGGATTAACGGACGTATTTGTCACCGGGATACTAATGAGATGAATGAGGGTGAGCGCCATTCCAATCGAGATCGGGGCAAATCCTTTAGGCGCACGGCCATCGGTAGATCCTAGAATGACCACCAAGAACATAAAGGTCATCACCACTTCGGTGAGGAAAGCCGCGCCCAGCCCGAACTTACCAGGAGATAGCTCACCAAACCCATTGGCCGCCCAAGTCGCAGATGCGGTATCAAATCCAGGCTGACCAGAGGCCACCAGATACAACACGCCAATCGCTACGATTGCGCCGACAACCTGAGAAACGATGTACGGCAGCAGATCGCGACTAGGGAAGCGCCCACCGGCCCATAGGCCAAAAGACACTGCCGGATTGAGATGACAACCTGAGATGTGACCAATGGCATATGCCATGGTTAGTACCGTCAGTCCGAAGGCTAGTGAAACACCGAGAAATCCTAGACCCAGAGGAAAAGCAACCTCTCCGCCTAGCTCACCGCCGACAAAGGCAGCAGCGAGCACAGCACTTCCACAGCCACCCAAAACTAGCCAAAAGGTGCCGACAGCCTCTGCCATGCACTTTTTCATAATGTTCATTGTCTTAGCACTCCTTTATAAAGCAATCTTACTTATGTCTTAGATCTTGCACCAATACATACGCACTAAAGTACTGTCTAAAATTCAACGGCAGAATAAGCATTTCAGCTGTTCAAAATCTGGCTTATTGAGAAGTGTTCGCTTATCGAGATTGGTGCAAGATCTCAGCCCCTCACGAACAGCACTGCTGGCTATTCAATAAACCTGAAAGAAACACAATTATCGCCATGGGGACAACAATCGAGGCTTTTCAGGGTTGATTAGTTTGTGTTTCTTAGGAGTTGTACAAGGTAAGCGTAAGAAAAAATTTAGTAGTTACTTGAGTGTTGTGCTCTGACGGTAGAAAAATAATTGAGGCGTTATCTAGCGAGTCATGCAGGCACCCCCTTATTCTGCTTGTCAAACAATTTGGCAAACACCTGCGACGCCGATTCACCCTGTTCAAGACAGTCATGAGCAAAGAGGATTAGCTTTTCTATCAGCGCTTGCGATTGCTGGCGACAGACCTGCCCGATGGATTGTGTGAGCTGGGTAGGGCGCTTGCCCGGAGCCTTTGTCGGGGGTGGCAAGCAAGCCAAGTGCAAGATTGAGTAAGCCACGAACACCAACGTCCAATGGGTTTGAATGGATTCAAAGGTTCGCATCCGATACTCATCAAGCCCGAGATATTGCTTTCCATCTCGATAAAAGGTTTCTATCGGCCATCTTTGTAAATATTTGGCGAGCACCTGTTTGGCTGACCAGTCAGCGCGATTGGTCAGCAGCACAGCGTAAGTCCCGGTGAGCTGTGCAGTTTCAAAGCTAATCACTAAACGCAGCTTGCCAAAGCGGGGAATTCGGCAGCAGAAGGTAAAACA
>NZ_NRTA01000093.1 GCF_002286735.1 Leptolyngbya sp. BC1307 | reverse complement strand
CTGAAGTTTCTCAGAAACGAGAAAGTGGGTTTTCTATTTGGGGTAGCGAATAATCGGCTGGTCTCGGTAGAGCGTGGAACGTCAGTGCAGATAGGGACTCTAGAGATTACAGCTGATGGCTTGATGGTCTATCTCAAGGCATTTGGCTGGGTCAAAGTGTTTTGTGCGCCGTTCAAAAACGAGCAGCGATATTACATCTTGTATCGACCAGACTTAGAGGCTTTGAAACAGCTCTCACGAGAGACCTTTAAGCAAGTTCATAGTGAGCATTGGCAGATTGAATGTTTTCATAGAGTGATTAAACAGGTGTGTAATATCGAGCGCTTTTATGTGCGAGATGAACAGGCTATTCGTAATCACGTTTTTTGTGCACTACGTGCTTTTTGCAAGCTACAGACGATGTGCATCAAAGGGATCATCAACAACTGCTATGAGATATCGCGTCAGCTATTTGTGCCGGTCATTCGCCAGTTTATTCTAGAAAACGTGGAGGAAACTGCTTTCGCCTAGCATTGTCACACTGTATTTGTCAATGCGTAACTCCTAGGTAAATCTCAAAGCAGTCGGTACGCTTATCCTTTCTGCTTTATATCTGTTCCCACATTACCTTGAGTCCATCTGGTAAAAAGCTAGAAATTTCCTGAGTGCGCTCGGGAGAAAGCTCATCCCTTACCGTTGAGAACACGGCAATCACTGCCGACTCTGCGGTGACGTTTTTGGGCACACCAGCCTCCTGCCCAACACGACGCAAAAATGTCTTTGTATCTACGTTAAGCGGTGGTCTGAGCTTGGATAAAGTTGCCGCGATGGGATTGTCATCCTTCCAAAGCTGAGCCACTTTTTCATCATCAAAGGCTGCGCCTGTGCGATCAGCGGCCTCCGTCGTCATCAAATCCCGTAAGGCTCGAAAGACAACAATAGTGATATCGCGCGCGTCGTAAATATCGGGTATGTCCGACTTTTTCATAACCTTTTCTAAAAAAGCCTGTTCGGCAGGACTCATTTGGGGCGATGGCATAATGTATACCTCTTAACTTTCCTAGATTGCACCAATATCATACTGCTGTGTCCATTCGCCATTGGGCAGTCATTAAGTATCCATATTAAGCAGCAGCGCTCTACCCCTTACAGAGCAACCTAGTCAGCAAGCATAAATAAATATGACTGGACACGACAGCACTGTTTTTGAGGTAGTTCATGACTCTGCCTTTCACTTGCAATATTTGGGTCTTCACGCTTCCTCAATTTGTTTTTCTACAATCAGGTGTTGGGGAGTACACTATTGTTCTATTGGTAGAAGGTGAACGCCGTGTCACACAGTATGTCTGACGATCAACAAACCCATTCGCCATCTGGCTCACAGCTACTGCGAGAGCTACGCGAGGCTGTTGCTGATTTGAGAGCGGTGAATGCATGGGCTGGATTGTTACGGTTTATGAGCTTAGGTAGTGCTACCATCGCCCTGACAGTCCTGACGTGGCAGGTTGGCCAGGGGGGTGAGTCCTTAGGGCTGTTTATTTTGGGGGCGATCGCCACCAGTATTGCTTATTCGTTTTGGCTCATTTGCAATCACGATGCCGCCCACCGCACCCTCACCGGCTGGCACTGGTTTGACGAGGTAATGCCTGGTCTGATCTCCTGGCCCATGCTCTTGCCAATACGTACCTATAGCCAAATACACAGCCTTCACCACGGCTGGAACGGCATCGACCTACGCGACCCAGAAAGGGTGCAGTGGACAGCCGCAGAATATTGCGCAGCTCCTTTATGGCAGCACTGGTACGTCCGCTACCAGTGGGTAATTGACATCTTCATTTTTGGCAGCTTTGGTCTGATTTTTAAGACCCTTTTGCGGAGTCTAACACTGCAAAAGTATTTGCCTGAGCTGCGCAAGCAGATGATAGTTGATGCCATTGGGATAGTCTGCTTACAGGGATCATTGTTCGGCCTGTTACTTTTCTATGACGCCAATCTGTGGGCATATGTGTTGTTTTGGGTAGTGCTTGAGCGCGGCATCGGCATCATTATGCAAACCCGCGATCACCTGGAGCACTACGGGCTATGGCAACAGACAGGGGGCTATCAGCTGACGCAGCTTTACAGCAGTCGAAATGTAAAAACGTTTCCATGGGTCAACTGGCTGATGGGAGGCTTGCCTTACCATTCAGTGCACCATGCGTTTCCTGATATTGCCAGCAATAACTTACCCGAAGCTTTCTATCGCATACAGGCTGTGCTTCAGCGCAATCGACTTTCGCCGATGACTTTGGCATCGGGCTATGTCTGGGCTAGCTTCAGCCTGGCGAGCCATCCTAGCTTAATTGCCAGCTCACCAGCCAGCCCAATAGATGTCATCAAATCAACGATACTCCGGTCAGAATGAGGGGTTCCGTTGCAAGAAATGCATAGCTCTTGCCCTGTTATGCTGAGGACGGGGTTCAACCAGGGTTCCGTCAGGTAACACTCTGGGGCAGGGTTAGATCCTTCAGAAGCCTATCTACCTGGACTT
This sequence comes from Leptolyngbya sp. BC1307, assembly GCF_002286735.1. Taxonomy (GTDB): domain Bacteria; phylum Cyanobacteriota; class Cyanobacteriia; order Phormidesmidales; family Phormidesmidaceae; genus Phormidesmis. The sequence continues at coordinate 3,280 of NZ_NRTA01000093.1, read as the reverse complement.
TAAAGGTTTAATTCCCAATCGAAAGTGTTGTTAAACTCAGCAGGGCGGTCACCCAGCCCTGCTGGTCCACAAAACCGTGCATGAAAGCTTTCCCTTCACACGGCTCCTCAACAGTTTGGTGGTTGTCACCCACACATCGCATGAATCTGGTCGTGGCAATGCCGATGGAGTAAGGCGAGATTATCCCGTCTGTGATTATCTCGGTTCCTGTCCAGATGGTGGACTTCCATACGGTCATCAGGCCAAAAATACAATCCGCAAGGCGAGCACTTCCCCGATTGACGTTTCAACAGTTTGGCGACTGCTGACGTTACCGTTGGGTAGTGTCTCATTCTTTGACTCCAGTAAAGCCAGTCACCATCATAGGGACTTCGACTCCCCTGCACCCTGGCTGCCTGACTCGATTCCCTTTCCCGTTTTGGGCAAGCCTGGTTCCCCGAGTGGAGACCTCCATAAGGAGGATTAATCCCGCGTTGGCTTGGTTTCAATGACGACGGTTCTGACATGGATTCACAGTTGTTAACCTTGGCCAGCTATGCTCGACGGGGTTCCCGGTCGGGTTCCGAGTGACCGCCTTTTCGACCATGCTTGCTACAATTGGTTGTCAACCCAATCACAGTGGTTGATGCTGTCACTCCCGCATCAGGGAGGGATGGAATCTCACCATCACGAAAACTAAGTTGTCAAGATGCCATTCGGATTCCTCCTTCTGTTTAATCTTGCCAGCTGTCCCCAGGTATATTGACCTGTTTTAGCTGAACGAATCACACACCCTCGCTTGAACCATGCCGATATCCAGCCAAATTTGCCCACATCGTAACAATTGAAACTGACCCCAAAAATGACGAGCTGGAACGGCATTTCCAGGTGTCATATTGTAATTTTCAAGTCACATTTGATGGCTAGCATGGGGAGGCAATCGTATGCCATAACGATCTATCTTTTTAAGGCAGCATTTTGCTTGAGAGAACTTCAGAGAGCCGTTTCCCATGACCTCACGAGACTTTGAACCCAATCTTCCACCAGAGCTGACAGAATCCCCGACATCTGGGCAGAGTGATTACCCCGAATGGTTGAAAGACCAGCTCCATGACTTGATTCAACATCAAGACTTTGAAGCGGCAAAAATGCTGCTGGAACCGGCCCAACCCGCTGACATTGCCGAGGCCATTGAGCAGCTGCCCGCCCCCCTACAGGTTCTCGCCTTTCGCCTACTGTCTAAAACCGAGGCAATTGAGGTCTACGAATACTTCAGCCCGTCCATGCAGCAGCAGCTGATTGGCGACTTCCGGCAGCCGGAGGTGCTGGGGGTGATTGACGGCATGTCCCCCGACGACCGGGCCAGGCTGTTTGATGAATTGCCCGCCAAGGTTGTGCGGCAGGTACTGCACGAGTTGACTCCAGCGGAGCGCGAAGCCACTTCTCGGCTGCTGGGCTACCCGCCCGACACCGCCGGGCGGATTATGACCCCCGAGTATGTGGCGCTGCAGGAGAGCCAGACGGTCGCTCAAGCATTGGAACATATTCGTCGCTGCGCCGAGCAGGCCGAAACCATTGCCTATCTCTATATAATGGATGGCCAGCGTCGTCTGACCGGCATTCTCTCCCTACGGGAACTCGTCATCGCCTCTCCAGACCGGTTGATTGGCGATGTCATGACCCGTAACGTGGTCTACGCCCATACCGATACCGACCAGGAAGAAGTGGCTCGCCTGATTCAGCGCTACGACTTTCTAGCTCTGCCCATTGTTGATCAGGAACAGCGACTGGTGGGTATTGTCACCGTTGACGATGTGCTGGATGTGATGGAAGCAGAAACCACCGAGGACATTTATGCGCTGGGGGGCGTGGAGGCCGTCGAAGATGGCTATTTCCAGACCAACCTGTTTACGGTGGCGCGCAAACGGGTCATTTGGCTGATGGTGCTGCTGCTGGCCAATACTCTGACCAGTTCCGTGATTCGCAGTCAGGAGGCAGTGCTGGAGCAGGTGGTAGTGCTGGCGGCGTTTATTCCCCTGCTAATCGATGCCGGAGGAAATGTGGGGGCGCAGTCTTCCACGGTGGTGATTCGCGGTCTGAGTACCGATGATCGACAAATGAAGCAATTTTCCTGGGTGATTCGGCGGGAAGTCACTGCCGGGCTGTTGCTCGGAGCCATGCTGGCGGTGGTGGTGTTTGTCTGGGCCACCGTACTGCAAGGGAATGCCATGGTTGCGATCGCAGTGGGCATCAGTCTCTTCGCCATTTCCATTCTGGCTTCCTTTGCCGGGTCAGCCCTACCCTATGTCTTTCACTCCCTGGGCCTGGACCCGGCGTTGATGTCAGCCCCGTTCATCACCACCGCTGTAGATGTGCTGGGGGTATGGATTTACCTGAATGCCGCTCGGATCATCTTAGGGATAGATGGGTGAGGTTTCTATTAAGTCATGCAATATACCGATGGGTTTGGCCCGGGCCTCAGGATCTCAATCGTTGGGTAGAAGACCGGAGGCCAGCAGGACTCTAGATTTAGGGGGTATTTATCTAGGCAGGATTTCATGGATTTACTGACTTGGGCCATTATTGCCGTGGTCATTGCTGTCATTGCAGGTGCATTGGGCTTTTCTGGCGTGGCCCGAGGTGCGGCTACCATTGCCCGCTTCATATTTGGCATCTTCTTGGTGGTTGCCCTCATCTTGTTTGTAATGACGGTCTTGTAAATCAACCCAGGAGGTCAGCAATTCCAAATTCCAACTTAAGGGCATCTGGAACCCCTAGTTTCTCGTTCGGCTTAAATAATCATCAAATTCGATGAATGGTACTGCTCGGCTAAAACGCAGCAAACTCGGGCGTGGTTCAACCCAGGTTCCGTCAGGTAACACTCTGAGTCAGGGATAGAGCCTTCAGAAGCCTATCTACCTGGACTTTGAGGGTTTAATTCCTAATCGAAAGTGTAGTTAAACTCAGCAGGGCGGTCACCCAGCCCTGCTGGTCTACAAAACCGTGCATGAAAGCTTTCCCTTCACACGGCTCCTCAACAGTTTGGTGGTTGTCACCCACACATCGCATGAATCTGGTCGTGGCAATGCCGATGCACCTTGATATGCCGTTTAATCGGCGTCTGAGAATGCTTGAATAGCCGCAGTAAGCCTGCGTCATTTCGCTCCATAACTCCATACTCCATACTCCATAGAAGCGATCGCCGCAATAGCTCAATAACCGCTGGTAAGTAGCATTATTGAGGAAAGTAACGATGAGTGGTCAAAGGGCGAGAAATCTGTTGTAACAGAAGAATGAAAAG
>NZ_NRTA01000092.1 GCF_002286735.1 Leptolyngbya sp. BC1307 | reverse complement strand
GAAGATACAATCATGACTAGTTTTTGTTGGGACGGGATCTATGATCTCATCCCTTTTTTCTTATTGGCAAGTCCTCCCACAACATCTGGATGCGCCCGGGCGAGCCCAAAAGAACGGTTCCCCGTGCAGCTCATCTTTGTCGATAGTCATGGCATCACCCAGGCTGAGCGTGTAGGCTACGTCTCACCCGAATCCGCAATTCAGCACAGCCTAGCGCAGCAGTTGCAGCAGCCTGGTCAGAAGTTGAGCATCTCTGCCCCTACCGTCACCAGTCGAGTGCCTTGGGCTCAGCAGAACGACACTGACCTGCTTTTTGAGGAAGCCAATAGATATATCGAATCAGCGATCGCACCACCAGCAGGGTACGCGCCAGCAGCACATCGGCAGGAGATGGCAGTCGCCCTCTGGCGGCAGGCCGATGGTCGGCATATTGTGATGAAGCAGTTTCCCGATATCTTGAGCGATCGCTTAGCCCAGGTGCCTGAGATTCAGGTTGGTCGGCTGCAAGTCTCGGCGGCGGCTGGCCAGCGGCTAGTCGAGCAGAGCCCGCATACCATTCAGTTTGGCAAAGAGGCTTTTATGACGAAGACCGGAGATAGCGTCACCTTGCCCTCAGTCTCTGTGATGCAGCCTGACGGAGGTCGCTTTCTGATTGGTGCGGTGGCCGCTCGCTCGATTGCGCTGCCAGCGGGTTCAACCTACATGGCTGCATTTTCTAGGAACTCAGGCAGCGATCGCGTTGTCGATATGCAGGTGATGGACTTGCCCATCGTAGAGCAGACCCAGGCCGAAGTAGCGGCGTTCTCAGAGGGGCGATCTCATCTGACGTTCGACTATGAACCTCATACTGCCTACGGTGTCCGCGAAGGCGATATCGTCATTGCTCAAGCAGAGCAAGGCGGTGAGCCGGTTGCCCTGCGCGTTGGCGGACAGCATCGGATTGATGAGAGGCTAGCGGCGCAGGCAGGGGCTGCTCAGCGATGGGCGGAGGTGGAGAAGGCTGCACCTCCGCCCATCGCTGAGCAATTGGCCGCAGCCCGGAGTGAAGGCAAGGAGCTGTGGGGACTGAATGTTGAACCGTTGGGAAGCTATCGCCAAGGGCAGATTACGCCTTTTTCAATGCCTGAGCAAAGTCAACAAGTGGTTACTCAAACTGCTCCTCAAACAGAACAAGCGCCTTCTAGCGTCAACCAGGAGCCGCCAGCAAAGCCCGTTTCTCTTCAGCTATATGAACGCTACAGCAGTCAGAATAGCGGTGTTCTATCGGCAGTGGCAGCAGGTAACTCGCAACTTCAACAGCGGTTAGATAGTTCTATGGCCGAAAGCGCGATCGCCGATGGTCACGCTACAGAAGCTGTCCAGGACGCGATCGCTCAGCATAGCCCCGCAGCTCAGAGGAGCGGCCAGCCAAAGACTTACGCTAAGAACGTGGTCAGGTACCTGCCTGACCACACAGATAAAACGCCCGATTCCACGTCGAAAAAACGCGCTCAGGCTCAGGGTCGGAACCCGTCTAAACGAGCGAAGGCGAAAGACAATGGGATGGGGTACTAGCAGAGTCGTGCTATCAGGAAGGCGATTCCCTTGGAAGGCTGCGCCATCGCATTCTCTTTTTTCCAAGGACAACGGAGGTTGGCCCTTTCCTAAATTGCGCGTTCCTGTTGCTCAGATCGAGTTCTAATGCCCGGTCATAGTCGGCGATCACATCCTCATATCGCCCCAGCACTCGCCGCTGGGATGTCCTGATGAGGTAACCATTCGCGTTTTCACTAGCAAGATGCTATCCAGCAGCTATCTTGTAGCGGTCAACCGCAAAGCCTTTTAGAAGGAATTAAACTAGACGAGTGTGATTCCCGAAGACCAAAACCCATGCTTCAAAACTCCCAAATTATTAGCGCATCTCCTGAGATCATGGGTGGCACTCCAGTTTTTTCGGGAACGAGGGTGCCTGTACAGACGTTTCTCGACTATCTCAAAGCAGGTGAATCGATCAACGACTTTTTAGATGGGTTTCCAACTGTGACGAAGCAGCAGGTTGTCTCCTTTCTTGACGAGGCTGGAAAACAGCTGGCGAGTACGGTGGCATAGCATGAAACTTCTGCTAGACGAATGTATCGACCGCAGACTTGCCAGAGAACTGACTGACCATGAGGTGAAAACAGTTCCGCAGATGGGATGGGCAGGCGTTAAGAATGGCCAACTGCTTACCCTTGCAGCCGCAGCATTCGATGTTTTCATCACGGTTGATCGCAATCTATCGTTCCAACAAAATCTGCCACAGTTTGATATTGCGGTCATCGTTCTACAAGCACCCTCCAATCGCTTGGCGGATCTGAAGCCCTTGGTACCCAGTGTTCTAGCGAGCTTAGCGACCGTAGTAAAGGGGCAAGCTATGGTAATCGGCACATGAAGGCAGTCGAAGGGGTTGCTCACTTTGCCTTTGCCTACTCAGGCACCTCGATATGAAAGTTACAGGTCTTCAGCCCAGCTTCGACGCAAGCCTGTAGCTCCTCCTGGTTCCAGCGCTCTAAGTCAGCCCAGGTCGATTTGCTATCTCTGAGGCCATGTTCAACGACCCTGTTTATCGGTCGCTAGGAATCTTCAAACTCCATGAAGAACTCGGTATGTCGGTGTGTAAAGGGATTGTTAGGGAAGTTTAGAGGCTATCAGGTAAGATTTAACCCTCCGTCTGAAATTAAAATCTCACCCGTAAGATAGTGACTCGCAACCAGCATCGAAGCCACCTGTGCAATCTCTTCTGGCTGCGCTCCCCGTCCCATTGGCGATCGCTCCTCCCAGAGCTTTCGTGCTGCTGTCCAATTCTTACTCATCGGTGTTTCAACTAAACCCGGCGCAATCGCATTCACACGAATCAAAGGCGCAAGACTCAAGGCAAGTAGCTTTGTCGTATGGTTTAGAGCAGCTTTACTGGCAGAATATGGAATTGAGGCTCCTTTCGGGCGAATCCCAGCATGAGAACTAATATTGAGAATGCAGCTAGGACATTTACGACTGGATGACTGGCGTAGTGCGGTTTCAGCCTCTGTAATGAGTGTCCAAGGTGCAATGACGTTGACTTCATACAGGTTTCGCCAGACCTCTGGTGTGGCTTCCTTAAGCGATGTATGTGGAATTGTCGCGCTAATCCCTGCATTATTTACCAATACATCTAATCGCCTGTGATGCGATAAAACTTTAGCAATCAAATTACGAGACTGGTTTTGATCGGACAAGTCAGCTTGAAAATAAGATGCACCGGGATACACTTCCGCTAATGACTGCCCAACTGACACCGATGACTTGGAATGAAAAGCAACCGCGAATCCATCTTCGGCAAGTCGCTTTGCGATCGCCATGCCAATCCCAGATGTTGAACCAGTGACAAGCGCAACTCTATTTTTGCCTCTATCTTCATTCACAATCCTACACTCCTCATTTTCCTTAAGTTTGATTTTGCCTAACAGTGAACTTGGGCAGCGATAGATAATTTCTACTCTTGCCAAAAATCTATGTTCTATCTACACCAACTCAGTGTTGACTTGAGTCGAACAAAAGATTAGCCCTAACCGGCTAAGGCAGCTTCTTTTGTTGCCTCCTCGCCAAGACGAGTTGCCGCTGCGCTTATTGCGAGACACCTAAAAAATCTATCGCGGCCAATAGTGCGCCGCCTACAATGAGCAGGCAAGCTAGCCAAACTGTCCGAGTGGGTTCGGCTACACCACAGGCTATCAGCAGAAGGGTAGATAGTAGAGGGGTCGCGTATGAGAGCGTTCCTAAAACCTTGATGTTGCCGTGCTTGACGCCATAGTCCCAGGTGAAAAAGGCCAGTCCGACCGGACCGAGACCAAGGCCCACAATGGCGAGCCATTCTCCACCTGACGGCACTACGGTTGATTCGAATAAAAAGTGACAGAGCCATGCGAGGACAGCGGTTGCCCCACAAAAACCACCTACTGCGTTGGTTGGAATCGAACCGAGTCGGCGTGAGAGTAGCGAATAGCTTGACCAGATCAGGGCACAAAGAAAGGCGGCTAGATAGCCGGTGGTGTAACGAGCATCGAAGGTAATCGTTTGGCCTTTGGTGACTAGGAGGCCGACGCCGATGAATGCAGCAATCGTACCCACACAGTGAAACCATCTCAGCTTTTCATCGGGCAGCAGCGCTGAGAAAAACACAATTAATAACGGCCACAGATAGGCAATCAGGCTAGCTTCGATAGCAGGCGCATGGTTGAGAGCGATGAAATAGAAAAAGTGATAACCGAATAGTCCCATAATGCCCACAGCCCAAACAGCTTTTGGGAGCTTCAGATATCGTAGGGGGTTGCCGCCTGCGTGCCCCCAAGATGCAATACCGATGAGGCAGGCGACGGTGAATGACATTGCTGTTAGCTGAAAAGCGGGCATCGCGCCACTGAATTCAGTCAATAGTGCAAGGGTAGCCCACATCAATATTGCCGAGATGCCAATGAGCGTAGCTTGCCGCTGCTCTGGATTCGATAGCATTGTGAATTGTCTTCCAAATGGATTGCCATCAAAAGCTTATGGGCATCGTTCACGGTTGAGATAGCCAGATTCCAGCAATGAATTCGCTGAATTTCAGATCGTTATTCGATATTCTTGTGGGGTGATGTAGTGGCGCTGGCGAAAAAGGCGAGTCAGTGAAGATGCTCTCTCAAAGCCTACCTGATGAGCGATTTCCCGGATCGACAGATCGGTATGCAGCAGCAGCTTTTTAGCCTGTTGAATTCGCAAATCTTGGATATAGGCTGTGGGGGTTTTGCCAGTCTTCTCTTTAAACCATTCGCTGTAATAAGAGAGGCAGTAGCCCTCAATTTTCGCCAGCTGAGTCACGGTAAGCGGGCTACGGTAGTAGTCGTGAATATGCTGTAGTGAAGGGGGTAAACAAGGCTGAGTGAGTAGGCTACTGATGTAGTCAACCAGAGGTAGAAAGTTGCCGGTTTGCGATCGCTCGGTCTTTGGATTATCGCGGGCTTCAGTCAGCAACAGCGTACGAATCGCTCTCCAGCGGTCGTCTAGCGCAAGGCGAATGCTATTAGCAGCGTTAGACTTTTCTGTTTCGCTGAGCGCTGTCAATGGCGCGATCAAGTGCTGAGGAATATCTAACGTCAAAAACTCGTTGGTGCTGCGGGCGTAGAAATAGTGTGAACAGCTAGCAGGGAGAAAGAAAATAGCGGATTCATCTAACTCAAATTGATGGGTTTGAGTCTGGATGAAGAGAGAGCCTGTCAATGGCAAAATTAGCTGAGCAAAGGCATGCTTGTGAGAGCATCCTTGGGAAGTGTAGGTTCTGTGATCGCAGACAATCGTCTGTAGACTGTCCATAGATTGTAAGAATTCCGGGGAGCGTCAGGCAAATCTCATTCCTAAACGATACATCACGCGGTCTACGAAATGTTCGTAGGCTTTTCTTTAGAACATCTATTGCCCAGGCTGTATCGTAGCTCTTCCAAAAAGGCTGAGATAAGTTTCATAAGCGTAGGCGTGATGTGCTTACCAGGCGTAACTGCTGGATAAGTGCCTAAATGCTGATTGACTGACAAAACATTAGGGGCAAGTCCTGGATCTGCCTGTTGGCGGCGTTTCGGCGATCCAGAGTCATTATACTCATTCATCGCCTGCAACCCTTGTCATGAGACGATTTCAGCTCTTTTTATGCAAACTTTTGTCAGTCAATCATGCCTAAATGTCTGACTTAATACAGCAGCCAGTATGCCGGTATCTAATCACTTCCTTAGCTAAACCGAGTTCGAGAAGCCCTGACTGAAATGCTTCAGCCTGACAGCTGAGATAGGACTTACGCATTGACAGAGCAGGCAGATTATGAGTGGTAGAATAAATCACATCCTCTTAGCCTTCTGGTCAGCATGCGCCAGCGATCAAAACCATCTACAGCCCAGTGTAATAGCCCTCTCTACACCTTATTTCTACTAGCTGAGCCTAAATACGTCAGTTGTGTACGGCTCTCAGAAATCTTGGCAGAGGTAAGCCACGACAGCATCAATCGGTTTTTACTGCGTGAGC
>NZ_NRTA01000091.1 GCF_002286735.1 Leptolyngbya sp. BC1307 | reverse complement strand
CGGCGCATTGAGTTTTGCTACACCCCGAAGCATGGCAGTTGGCTGAATGTCGCAGAGAACGAGCTGAGCGCGATGACCCGTCAATGTGTTGACGGTAAACGATTCGAGGATATCGAAACCATCCGCAGCGAAATTGCGGCTTGGTCAACGGATATCAACAACACTCAACGAGGGGTTGACTGGCAAATGAAAGTTGAGGATGCTCGGTGTAAACTGATTTCCATTTATCCTCAAATTAAGCTCTGACGCTCCACTAGCTAAGCAACTCATATAGTCTGTGGCTATTTGTCTATGGCAGTAAATCAGAATCCAGAACAGATCGCGCGCGATCGCATCGACACTCAGCTCAGGGCTGCCGGTTGGGTAGTTCAGGCTAAAAGCGGCACGAACCTATCGGCAGCCCAAGGCGTGGCCATTCGGGAATACCAGACGGATGTGGGGCCAGCGGACTATGTGCTGTTTGTAGATCGCAAAGCGGTGGGGGTGATTGAGGCGAAAAAAGAGTCTGAGGGGCACCGGCTGACAACGCATGAAACCCAAACGGCGGGCTACGCAGCGGCCAAGCTGAAATGGATTAACAACCGGGAGCCGCTGCCGTTTTTGTATGAAAGTACGGGAATGGTGACCCAGTTTACCGATGGCCGGGAGCCGAAGCCTCAATCGCGCGAAATCTTTCACTTTCATCGCCCCGAAGAACTGGCTAAGCGGTTGACTCAGGAGCCGTTGCGATCGCGCCTGCAACACCTAAATCCTTTAAACCCTGAAGGCTTGCCAGCCGCCGCGCTAGGGCTAAGAGACTGTCAGGCGCAGGCAATTAAGAACTTAGAAGACTCGCTAAAGGCAGGGAAAACGCGATCGCTCATTCAGATGGCGACCGGGGCAGGTAAAACGTTTACGGCGATTACCTCGATGCACCGCCTGCTGAAGCCGCCTGTAAAGGCAAAGCGGATTTTGTTTTTGGTCGATACGCTGAATTTGGGGAAGCAGGCTGAGCAAGAGATGATGGCCTACCTGCCGAGTGACGATAGCCGCCAGTTTTCAGATCTATATGTGGTGCAGCGCCCGACTTCGCCGCATATTGCCCAGAGCGCTCAGGTGGTGGTCTGTACGATTCAGCGGCTCTATTCCATTCTCAAGGGGGAGGCGCTGAGCGAGGACGATGAGGCCACTCCGGCGGAGACGTATATTCGGCGCAGAGAGCCGCTGCCAGTGGTGTACAACGAGCGGATTACGCCAGACTTTTTTGACTTTATTTATATTGATGAGTGCCATCGGTCGATTTATAACTTGTGGCAGCAGGTGCTGGACTATTTTGATGCGTTTTTGATTGGGCTGACGGCGACGCCGGATAGTCGGACGTTTGGCTTTTTTGATAAAAATGTGGTGTCGGAGTATAGCCATGAGCGGGCGGTGGGCGACGGGGTAAATGTGGGCAATGAGGTGTATCGAATCGATACGCGAATTACGCAGTCAGGCGATCGCATTCTTCAGGGGCAATCGGTGCAAAAGCGCGAGAAGCTGACCCGGCGCAAGCGCTGGGAGCTGAGCGATGAGGAGCAGGTGTATGCGGGCCAGCAGTTAGATCGCTCGGTGGTAAACCCAGATCAGATCCGAACGTTGGTGCGCGAATTTAAAGCGCAACTGCCGGCGCTGTTTCCGGGGCGGACAGAGGTGCCCAAGACGCTGATTTTTGCGAAGACAGACAGCCACGCAGATGACATCATTCGCATGGTTCGCACTGAGTTTGGTGAGAGCAATGAGTTTTGCAAGAAGGTGACCTACAAGGCGAAGCAAGACACGGTGAGCGAGGCGGGTGAAGTGGTGGAGGCGGGCAGCGACCCAGATCGGGTGCTGGCGAATTTTCGCAATGACTACTATCCGCGCGTGGCCGTGACGGTGAATATGATCGCGACGGGGACGGATGTAAAGCCGTTGGAGTGTTTGCTGTTTATGCGCGATGTGAAGAGCCGCAATTATTTTGAGCAGATGAAGGGGCGAGGGACGCGGACGCTGGGAGAAGATGACCTGAAAAAGGTGACGCCTTCGGCCAGGTCGGCAAAAACGCACTATGTGATTGTCGATGCGGTGGGGGTGACGCGATCGCTCAAAACCCCCAGTCAGCCTCTGATCACGCAGCCATCGGTGCCGTTTCGCGATCTGGCGATGGGGGTGATGATGGGCGACGGCGATGCGGAGATGGTGTCATCTCTGGCGGGGCGGCTAGCGCGGTTAGACCGGCAGCTCACACCGGAGCAGCAGCAGCAGGTGAGTGAGCAAAATAACGGGATGCCGCTGCGGGCTTTGGTGGGGCAGTTGCTGAGCGTGATTGATCCCGATCAGGTGGAGGCGCGGGCGCGGGAGAGTTTACCAGCAGGGGCAGGTGAGCCAGATGAGGCGGCACTAGAGGCGGCACAGCTAGATCTGTGTCAGGCGGCAGGCAGCTTGCTAACGGGAGATTTGATTACGCTGCTAGAAGGAATTCGGCGCGATCGCGAGCAGACGATTGACCACGACAATCTTGATGAGGTGCTGGCGTCGGACTGGGCGGGAAATTCGGAGGAGAACGCGCAGGCGCTGGTGCAGAAGCTTGAGGATTATCTGCGGGAGAACCAGGATGAGATTGAGGCGCTGAGTATTTATTTTCAGCAGCCGCAGCGCAGGCGGGAGGTGACTTTTGAAATGGTGAGCGCGGTGCTGGCAAAGCTGCGGGCGGATCGGCCTAATCTTGCGCCGCTGCGGGTGTGGCAGGCGTATCAGCTATTAGAAAATGGCTCGGGCAACCCAATGAGTGAGCTGACGGCGCTGGTGGGCCTGATTCGGCGGGTGGCGGGGGTAGACGGGCAGCTAATGGACTATGAGACGGTGGTGCGGCGCAATTTTCAAAATTGGGTGATGCGTGCTCATGCGGGCGGTGGCGATAAGTTTGATGCGCCTCAGATGGACTGGCTGCATATGATTCGCGATCATGTGATGAGTTCGTTTCACTTTGAGCGGGAGGATTTGGAGATGTCGCCGTTTGATGGGCAGGGCGGGCTCGGTAAGATGTATGAGCTGTTTGGCGATCGCATGGACGATTTGATTGAGGAGCTGAATGGGGCTTTGGTGGCTTAATATTTGAGAGGACTGAAGGGAGGGCTTGCAATGACGGTTGTTGAAAAGATTTGTGAGATGGTTCGGGCCTTGCCAGCGGAGCAGGCGGCTGAGGTTTTAACTTTTGTAGAGTCTGTGCAGGCACAGCATAAGGAAAAGAAAGAAGACGGCTTGCCAGATGACTTAGACGAGTTGGATAAAATGACTTGGCCTGAATTCGTCAGGGCTGTAGCGGGTTCTTGGGGTGATAATTTTCCAACCTTAGAGGAAATTCGAGCAGGAGAAGACCAAGACATACCGCGAGAAAGGCGGGAGTGGCGGTTTCGCTAGATGCGACGCTGGCAACGCACAATACGGGTGAGTTTTCTCGGGTGGCAGGGCTGAATCTTGCTGACTGGTTTTGAGATCGGGAGGATTTGGAGATGTCGCCGTTTGATGGGCAAGGCGGATCGAGGGAGATGTGTGAGCTGTTTGGCGATCGCACGAATGATTTGATTGAGGAGTTGAATGGGGTGTTGGTGGCTTGATAAGTAAGAATTTTAATAACTTTCCTGCGTCTTGGGAAGCATCACATTTAGCAGGGATCTATTCAATAGTTGGAGGTGGGACTCCCTCGACAAAAGAGCCAAAATACTGGATAGAGAAGACGCAAGGAACAGCCTGGATAACAAGCGCCGATATTCAACAACAAGATGAGATAGTTGTCAGAAAATACGTTTCTGAGCTAGGCATCCAAAACAGCACAACTACCAAAGTCTCCGAAGAAACTCTACTCGTTGTGACTAGAGTTGGGCTGGGAAAAGTTGCCTTGACCAGCAGCTCAATCTGCTTCAGTCAGGATATTCATGCCTTAAATTCAAGATGCGAAGTTAGTCCTTCCGAAATATTCTCTATTTTTTCTTCGATACCATATGAACTTCCTGAAGTTTGATGGTAGAGGAACCACAATCCCAGGTATCACGAACAACCAGCTTAAGAAAATCATCTTTCCTCTCGCTCCACTCAACGAACAACACCGCATCGTCGCCAAAATTGAGGAACTCTTCTCTGAAATTGACAAGGGCGTAGAAAGCCTGCAAACGGCAAAAGCCCAACTACAGGTATATCGTCAAGCGCTGCTCAAACACGCCTTTGAAGGTAAACTCACGGCGCAGTGGCGGGCAGATAACCCCGATAAGGTGGTGCCTGCCGCGCAGTTGCTCGCCCAAATTCAGCAGGCCCGCGAAGAGCGCTATCAGCAGCAGCTAGCCGACTGGAAGACAGCAGTTGAGAAATGGGAGCTAGGCGGAAAGGAAGGAAAGAAGCCGAGTAAACTTAAAAAAACAAAAGTCACTTCGTCTCTGACCAAAGAAGAGTTGGCCAACCTTTCAATATTGCCAGAAGGATGGCAGTGGGTTCGCTTTGAAGAACTACTGTTTTCTATTCGTGGAGGTACAACTGCTCCCCCGGTGGATCACGAAACGGAATATCCTATACTTCGCTCTAGCAGTGTTAGGTCAGGTCGAATTAATTACGCAGATGTCCGCTATCTAACTCGCGAACAGCTTAAAAGTTCCGCTGATTTTATCGAGCCTCAAATCCTTCTATTTTCCCGACTTAATGGAACTGTCGATTTTGTAGGAAACTGTGCGCTAGTTGGCTCAAATTTCCCAAAAAATGTCATCTATCCAGATCGGCTATACGGTGCAAAGTTAGTTGACACCAGGTGGGCTAAGTTTTATGAGCTGGTCTTCTCCTCGCCAAACATTCGTAGAGGTATCGAGAAAAAAGCGAAATCTACAGCCGGACATAAAAGAATTTCAATTTCCGACATCACGGATATAGCCGTTCCTTTATTAGGATTAGACGAGGTGGAACAGATAGTTAGCGAATTGGAGGAGAAGATAACGGTAATTACAGAAAATGAGTACCAAATAGACAAAGAGATTCAACGGACTGAAGCCCTTCGTCAATCCATCCTCAAAAAAGCCTTCTCCGGCCAGCTCGTCCCCCAAAACCCCAATGATGAGCCCGCCAGCCAACTCCTAGCCCGCATCCAAACTGAGAAATCAGAGCGAGAGACCCATGAGGAGATGGGCAAAAAGGTTCGCAAGCCGCGAAAGACGAAAGCGGCTTCATAAAAACCGCTAAAAGTTTTCATCGGCTTTAGACGGTCAAAAATTGAATGCTATTCAGCTAAAATTGAATATCACTCAGGTTTAAAGGGCGGAGGAAAAAAGCAAAACAATGAACGCTCGCCTAGTAGACTCCCTCGTACAGGTTATCGAATCTCTTAGCCCCGAGGAAAGCGCCCTGCTATTAACCAAGCTCAAGCTTAATAGCATCCAAAAAACGCCCGGTGTCTGCGGTGGACAGGCCCGCATACGAAACACCCGCATTCCAGTATGGACGCTGGTTTCGTTTCGCCAGCAGGGCGCTGACCATACAGAACTCTTACGAAACTATCCCAGCCTTACCCAAGCTGACCTGGAGGCTGCTTGGGCTTACTACAGTCAACACTCGCAAGAGATTGACCAAATGCTGGCAAGTTCAGAAAACTATAGGACTTACGCATTGACAGAGTAGCCAGCCTGTATGCTGGCAGGAGCCCCCTTCTTTTTGAGTGATCGCTAGGCCATGCGTGAGCTATCAAAACCATCTACAGCCCAGTGCGATAGCACGCTCTACACCTTATTTTTGCTCTCAGAGCCGAAGTATGTGAGCTGCGTGCGGCTCTCAGAAATTTTGGCAGATTTGAGCCACGATAGCGTGAATCGCTTTTTATTACGCGAACGTTACACGCCCAAAGACCTCTTTGACGAGGTTAAAGGCGAGCTGAACCTAGAATCCGGGACGCTCAGCGTAGACGATAGTGTGGAAGACAAACCGTATCGCGACCCCAGCAAAAGTGCCTTGGTGGATTACTTTTACTCGGGCAAGCACAAGCGACCGGTGAAGGGACTCAACCTAATTACTCTGTACTACAGTGACCCCTCCGGTCATTCTTATCCGGTCAACTTCAGACTGTATGACAAAGCAGCGGGCAAGACGAAGAACGACTATTTTAGA
>NZ_NRTA01000090.1 GCF_002286735.1 Leptolyngbya sp. BC1307 | reverse complement strand
TTGGATATAAATCCCACCCTAGCGATATGAGTGGGCCTAGAAATCGGTAACTTTTGTTTCCAGTGTCCTGAGTGTTCAGGCATTGCCTTAGATTCTCATCAGCCTTTTCACTGGTTATGAATGACGATGGTTCGGTCATACATTCAGGCCCTTTGGGCTTTACTCATACACACGTGCTAGCCGGGTTTCCAGATTAGGCTTCCAGATACCGACGTTTAACCCTGCTTCATCCCATTGGCGCTAAACCGTTGAAATGAGGGCTATGCTGTCACGCCTTATACCGGGCGGATAGGACTAGCTTTCTGGGCTTGGTCAGAGGCATCACCTATAAGAGCATCAAGTTGTCATCTAAGAGAGATTAAAGTGCGAACTCCACCCTGAGTGGGTTATCTCTTAGAAGCCCTGCCTTATTAGCTTTTCAGCCTTTCGTACAGGAACGAATCGCACACCGCTGCTTCATCCGCTCTCGGGCACCGGAGCGGGTCGGGAAAAGTCCCACGGAGTTGCTCACTGGCCAGCCTCACCCACATTGGCTCGAACTCCTTGGTTTTAAGCGGTTCCAGAGAGCTTAGAAATTGAATCAATTAGTAGGCTGGGCCATCGACGACGGTGGTCTATTTTAGGCTGCGAGTGTGACCCAAAATCGGCGGTTTTTAAACCACGCCGATCTATTTGCCGACTTGGACTTGGGCGAGGGCTATCCTGACAGTATTGCTACCTTAATCGCGCTATGCCAGCAAGGGAAGTTGGCGATCGCTAATGCCATCGGCGCAGGTATTGGAGATGACAAGGTGCTTTACGCCTATGTGCCAGATATGATTCGGTTTTATCTCGATGAAGAGCCGCTGCTGCCCAACGTACCTACCTACCTGTGCTGGCGAGACAGCGATCGCGAGTACGTGCTAAATCATCTAGAGGAGCTGGTGGTTAAGGCAGCGAGCGCCGAAGGTGGAGACGACATGCTAGTGGGTATCAATTCTACCGCCGAAGAACGGCAGGCATTTGCCCAGAAGATTCGAGAAACGCCGAGGGAATATATGGCGCAGCCGACGGTGTACTTGTCCCAGATTCCGACGGTCGTAGACGGCGGCATCGAAGGGCGACATACAGATTTGCGGCCCTATGTCCTGCATCAGGGAGATGATATTTATGTGCATCCGGGCGGGCTCACCCGAGTAGCGCTGGAAAAGGGGAAGCTGGTGGTGAATTCGTCGCAGGGCGGCGGCGCTAAGGATACTTGGGTGTTGCCATAGCCTAGTCGCCGAGCGATTGGCGTCGCTTAGCATCACTTATCTCCCAAACAATGGAATCTAGAGCCATCGTGCCTGGTCGTGATAGCGTGTGTCAGACGGTAGCTATACGGGGCGCTTCCGAGCTTTGTTGAAGGAGCCCCGTACAGTTGTCAGCGCCTTTGTTTTGTATAGCTTTGTTCTATACGTTGCTGTGAGCCACCCGATGTTGAGGCTACACAGCAGTCCGCTCGACGATGCAACCAGCGGCGATCGCATCGTTCAAAATAGCCAGCAGTCGACGATCTTCGCAGGTTAGCTTGCCGTTTCGGTAGCTAGAGATCTGTGCTGCCACGCCAGGGGCAAGCTCGCCAGTTTGCACGGCCATCCGTACTAGTGACTTCAGATCTTTGGCATTAGACTTACAAATTGTCGATTTAAACATTGAGACTAAACCCTAAAGACTCACATTTCTGTCTTCTTTGAGTAGCCTGAATATCCGGAATAAAATATATAAAGACTGAACTTTAGTGATTATGAAAGGGTGACGTTTATATAGCCCAAATATATAAAATAGTCTTGATATATTGCTTTCACAAACGCATTAGTCGATTGAGAATTTTTTTAGATAAAAGTCATCAATATTGCTGTGAACCCCTTATATCTGGGCGAAATCATGCAAAAAGTAATTTTTTAAAGAGTGAAAACAAGGTGCCCGTAATTTTATTTTCAGGCGTCATCTCAGTAGAATTAACTAGTAACTTAACTTGCGAGATAAGATCTTTTTTCTCCTCAGTACTTCTGGCAAGATGTGACCTTCATAGGAGAACTAAAGCGATGGATATAAGCAATGAGCCTCACTCTAGGACGACCTGTGATACATATCGTCAGGAACTAAGGTCGGTAGGTTTATCGCTTCTGCTTTACATATTCAAGGAGTGCCATGCCGATCAAAGATTTTACTGATTTCATCTTGGGTAGTCTGGCGGCGCTGTTCCCCGTTATCGACCCGATTGGCAGCGTGCCGATTTTTCTAGTGCTGACGGCAGGTGCTCCTGAGTCGCTGCGGCGCAGTTATGCCAAACGCATCGCGACTAACGTGATTTTGATGTTGATTGGCTTTTTGCTGGTTGGCGGTGGCATTCTGCGATTTTTTGGAATTTCGCTAGCAGTGGTGCGGATTGCGGGCGGTATTGTGGTGTTTCATGCGGCTTGGAATACGATGAACGCCGAGTCAAAGATGAGCGAATTGGAAAATAATGATGCTACCGAAAGAGCAGGGCATCACAAGGATATTTCGTTTATGCCGATGACGATTCCACTACTGGCTGGCCAGGTTCGATTGCAGTGGCCTTAGGACTGGCAGCCGAGGCCAGTCGGGGCGCGCAAGCGGCTGAAACGGCAGGGAACCTGGCGGCAGTGGCGATCGCTCTCATCGGCGCGATCATCTATATCCCTCTGCGCTCTTCTACGCTGCTACTTAAGTGGCTAGGGGCGGGCGGCATTCATGCCCTGAGTCGGCTGCTGGGCCTATTTGTTATGGCCATTGGTGTACAGCTCATTCTCAGCGGCCTTGGCGACTGGATTGAGTCCCTGAACTTGGGTTAAAAGGCGATCAAAAGCGCATGAATTCTACTCTGGGCACAAGCGGATCGTTGACGACGCCGACACCGACGTAGCTCCAGCGCTCGGAGATAGATTTTATCTGGCGGCGATCGCCCTGCTCCACCGCAAACTGAGACGCTAGCTCACCTGCATGAGTATTGAGATAGCTCAGCGCGTCAAAGTCAGCGATGAACAGCAGCAAATACGGCTCGGCCGGCTGCTCCGGATGTCCGCCCGGAACCGACGGGCGAGCCACTAAGTACTGTCCTGTCGATCTGGAGCGCAATAGATAGTAAGGCTGGTCTAGCATGGGCTTTGTCTCATATCTTACCCTAGCCACTGCCCTGTGCCGTAGTGCAGCCACTGATCACCCAGCCAGATCAGCCCTACAGCAGCCATAACCCAGGCAAGGCGATTGAGCTGAGGGACGGCCAACGCTGCCAGCACAGCGCCAATCCCTATAAATGCATAGGGGGAGCCAAAGTAGTGTCGAGCAGTGCTGTACAAGTACCCGGAGTTAACGAGAAAATTGATGATGGAATGAACGCCGGAGAACGCGATCGCATACAGCACCGTAAAGCTTCCTAACTCGCTTAGCACCTTCTCCGGCGACCGGATAGAGATAGCAGTCGTCCATTGTTTTGCAAATTTACTCAGCACTACCATCATTCCTGAGAATACCAAAGGATGCACTAAGAATAGGTACAGCCAGGGTTGCCTGGGCAGTCGTAGCGTCATCTGCTGCCGCTGACAATAGCCGGCAAAAAGTAGCCAGCCCAAGGTCAAAAATATCAGAGCCGGCGCATATAACGCGTGCAGATCCATCAGCAGCGATCGCGGCAGTAGCAGCAGCCACGGACGAAAAGCCAGCGCTCTGCCCCACTCCACCTGGGCTTGAAAAGGCCCCCAAAAATTGCCCACGGTATTCCAGCAAAACAGACCGTACAGGGCGTAGCCAAAGGCGCTGCCGGTACCTATCAGCAGGGTCAATGTGATCACTCTGTCAGCCCTGGTGTCTCTAGCAGTAGACGGTGAGAGTCGGCGCAGCAGCAGCAGCGTAGTCAGGCTGAAGGCTATTGCAAACCACGATTGCAGCAAAGCCGGACGTAGCAAATTTAACCCTACCGACAGGCCAAAAATGGTCCCGTACAGTACCAGCAGTCTGCCTTTTGACTGGTCCTCTGAAAAGTCTAGCTGCTCAGCGGTGTATAAGCTCAGCAAAAAAAGCAAACTCAAAAAGCTGAACAGGCTTTCGGTATAGCCAATGGCATAGAAGATAGCGTTTGGCCCCAAAGCGTAAAGCACAAAGGCCAGCAGCGCTAAAGACCGATTTCTAACGATACGCTCAAAGGTGAACAGCGCCAGCGGCAGCGAACCTAAAAAAATTAGCTCCGACCCCAAAATCATAGCGCTCATGGCCGTAGCTACATCAACTGGGGCAGCTATCTGCCTCACCAAGGCCGGCCACAGCAGGTAAAAGGCACCGCAGACCGGATTCACCGCTAGCGTTGCGTAATGAACCGCGTCCCAGTACTGAAAGTTTTCTACCAGCTGAAGCACCCAAAACTTTTGCCAGCCTACTCCTGTCACCAGCAAAATTAGTGCTTGGAGCAGCAGATAGACCCCGGCTACCGAAGCTACTTTAAACCAAAAGGCCCTGCTTAGGGCGAAGCGCTGATCTGCCATAGCTGTGCTAGAAATGGGTAAGCCCATCGTATAGCTTTGGCCACCTAGCTCACTACATCAAGGTTGCTAAATCAATGTTGCTAAAACCGTCTTGTACTTCGGGCTGAGTGGCGCGTAAGCGTACGTAGGCGTAGCCTTCTCTGCGAGTATGCATCCGTACGCTTGCTATACAAGAATTGATCACTCGGCTCATGAACTGCCCATAAGAAAAGGCTCCTACCTAACAGCAGGAGCCTCTCTAATTAGAACTAGCAAGCAGTCACATCACCTCCACAGGTGCGCTACCTATCTGCTAGATTCGGATTAGTCCAGATCAGGCATAGAGAGCACAGGTTCAGCTGAACGGTTGAGACCACGCTCGAAGCCGCCTTCAGCCGCGCGGGCCCGACCTGCATGCCACAGGTGACCGACTAAGAAGAAGAAAGCCATCACAAAGTGGAATGAAGCCAGCCACTGACGGGGGTTCACAAAGTTAACAGAGTTAACCTCGGTGATGATACCGCCGACAGAGTTGATGGAGGCGTTGGGCGCGTGAGTCATGTACTCAGCAGCGCGACGTACCTGCCAGGGCTGAATGTCGTTCTTCAGCTTGTCCAGGTCGAGGCCGTTGGTGCCGCGCAAAGGTGCGAGCCAGGGACCGTCAAAGTCCCAGAAGCGCATAGTCTCACCACCGAAGATGATTTCTCCCGTAGGCGATCGCATCAAATACTTACCCAAACCAGTCGGCCCTTGAGCCGAACCGATGTTGGCACCCAAGCGCTGGTCACGCACCAAAAAGGTCATGGCCTGAGCCTGAGATGCTTCAGCATTAGTCGGGCCAAAGAACTCACTCGGATACGCTGTGTTGTTGAACCAGACGAAGCAAGAGCAGATGAAAGCCATCAGGGAGACGGCACCAATAGAGTAGGAGAGGTAAGCCTCACCATTCCAGATCAGCGCCCGCCGAGCCCAAGCAAACGGCTTGGTCAAAATGTGGAAAATACCGCCAGCAATACAGATCAGGCCGACCCAAATATGACCGCCAATGATGTCTTCCATATTGTTAACGCCGACAATCCAGCCCTCGCCACCAAACGGAGACGCGGCCAAATAGCCAAAGATAACACCTGGGTTAAGCGTCGGGTTCGTAATCACCCGCACGTCGCCGCCGCCCGGTGCCCAGGTGTCGTAAACGCCACCGAAGAAACAGGCTTTGATCACCAGCAAGAAAGCACCCAAACCCAGCAGGATCAGGTGATAGCCAATGATGTTCGTCATCTGGTTTTTATCTTTCCAGTCCTGGCTAAAGAAGCTGGAGTACTCTTCGAGCGTTTCAGGGCCGCGAAGGGCGTGATACACACCGCCAAGACCGAGCACAGCCGAAGAAATCAGGTGAAGTACACCGACCACAAAGTAGGGGAAGGTATTGATCACTTCACCACCCGGGCCGACCCCCCAACCTAGCGTCGCCAGGTGAGGAATTAAGATGGCACCCTGCTCATACAGGGGCTTTTCAGGAACAAAGTGCGAGACCTCAAATAGGGTCATTGCACCCGTCCATAGGACGATTAGGCCAGCATGGGCAACGTGCGCGCCCAGCAGCTTACCTGACAAATTGATCAGTCGAGCGTTACCAGACCACCAGGCGTACCCGGTAGATTCTTGGTCGCGCCCGCCGCCAATAAAGGTGTTATTAGAGAGCGTTACCACGGGGGAGTACCTCTTCAGGGAATACAAATTTTTGGTGCGGCTGGTCTTGGGGAGCCAACCACGCCCGAATGCCTTCATTCAGCAGAATGTTCTTCGTGTAGAAGGTCTCAAACTCGGGGTCTTCTGCGGCGCGAATCTCCTGGCTCACAAAGTCGTAAGCCCGCAGGTTCAACGCCAGGCCGACAATGCCAATAGAGCTCATCCATAAGCCCGTCACCGGCACAAACAGCATGAAAAAGTGCAGCCAGCGCTTGTTCGAAAACGCAATCCCGA
>NZ_NRTA01000089.1 GCF_002286735.1 Leptolyngbya sp. BC1307 | reverse complement strand
CTATTTGCCTATTTTCGCAGTAGTGAGCACAAGTCCCGGCAAAACTATCTCAAGCTCCTGCGTCATCCGTTTGAGGACTATGTGCTCAACGAATATGCCCAAGCCTACCTGAGCGCTCATGGGCTAGCGTCTCGCCATTTAGAGAAACTGAGCTTTTCTGAGCAGGTGATTTGTCAGGGTGAATCGGCATGGGCAGCTTATTTAGAGCGCCTTGATATCGTCACCCCGCTCGCGGTTAGGTTGGTCACCGAAGCGGCTTTGCTCGGCAGTGTGATTAGCCATGGGGTGTCACCTGAGTTGATTATCCTCAGTGATGGTGCGCCGCAGTTTGTCTTGTTCGTCCATGCCCTGTGCTGGATACATATGGAACGTACCCTGCGCAAATTGAGCGGCGAAACCCCTGCGCAGCTCAACGAAATTGAAGCCCTGCGCTATCAGCTGTGGGCCTACTACCAAGCCTTGAAGTTTTATCGCCAAGACCCCTCTGCTGACGATATACCTGCATTCAACCGAGGCTTTGATGCCATCTTTGCACAGACCTTCGA
Source organism: Leptolyngbya sp. BC1307 (assembly GCF_002286735.1). Classification (GTDB taxonomy): domain Bacteria; phylum Cyanobacteriota; class Cyanobacteriia; order Phormidesmidales; family Phormidesmidaceae; genus Phormidesmis. Next base: position 7,473 of record NZ_NRTA01000089.1, on the reverse strand, counting down.
GGACAATGCGCCCTTAAACGCGGTGCTCAAGCAGTTTACCAACCACAAGGCAGAACTCCTGCGCGTCCTGGAGATGCCAGCGCTGCCTTTGCATACCAATGCCGCTGAATCTGATATTCGCGAGATGGTCACTCGTCGTAAGATTAGTGGCACCACTCGCCATGACTTGGGCAGGCAGGCGCGTGACACCTTTGTCGGCCTCAAAAAAACCTGTCGCAAGCTGGGCTTTTCGTTCTGGCAATATTTGACCTCCAGGCTCAAACACGATGACACTGTTCCCTTGTTGCCTGATGTCATTAGACAAAGAGCGGCTCAGGCAACGGCTCAGGCCCTGCCTGCTGAGTCGGCTTGTTTTGTTGCAAGCTAAAACAAGCTTGCCTTCTACCAGCGGTTATTGAGCTATTGCTAGTATAGGCTTTGTTGCACCAATATTCTGAGGGCTCTGTTTATCCTCATGAGCCCTCGCTATGAGGGCTTTTAGGCTTCGCAGACATAGCTATCCGGCTTGGCTACCTGAATGAATCATCCGGTTGAGCACTAAACACTGCACCATCAGCTCATTCTGCTGACGGTGCATTTTGCGCGAGGAAACTTTGCCGCCAAACGCCGTTTTCAAGACGTGGTTCAAGCGAGGGCAACACTTTTGATTGGGAATTAAAACCTCAAAGTCCGGCCAAATAGACTTCTGAAGGATCTATCCCTGACTCAGAGTGTTACCCTGGCGGAACCTGGGTTGAACCATGCCAGAACGAGTGGGTAAAAGCCCCAAGCAATTGCTGACTGGCCAGCCTCATCCCCATTGGCTAGAGCTGCTGGGATTTAGACGCTTCCAAAGAGCGTAGGTATTGACGAAATCAGTCAAATGGATCATCGCCGATGATGGTCTACTTTGTGCTGCGAGTGTTACCCTAAATTGGCCTTTTTTGAACCATGCCATCGCGACTACCTTCATGAAAACTACGACTGGTTTCAGGATGAGATGATGACGTATTCATGGAGTGCTGCTTCAGAAGCAGCGCGATCGCACTTCGACTTAAGCGGACGGGCTGCTGAACTTGCAGAGAAAAGCCCGCAACCTGCTGTCCTCTTGGCACATGGGGAGCAAGACGAGATGTTACCGGTTGCAGAGATACGGGCGCTTGGAGATAGGCTACGAGGTGCCTATGAAACACATCAAGCTGCCGAACGAGTCACCGTCAACACGTTTCCGCATCTGGCTCATCACCTAGATCCAACGGCTGAGACTAAGCCAGCGGTAGAAAAAGACCTCCAGTTATTTCGAGAAGCCGTGTCAGCGTGGTATCGGCTCTACTTGTTACAGTAACGACTATCTTGTTCTCGATTTTTAGAGCCGTTGCTTTTGAAGTTAGATGTAGAGCATTGTCATGGAATGGACTGATCTCAAACGACTAGATAGCCTAATTCTAGAAACTGAAGCGGCAGGTGCGCAGATTGAAGAAATTGGCGTTTCAGTTGAGGGGCGATCGCTCTACGGTGTTACTGTCGGTGATAGGACGGCTGCTCGCACAGTCTTCGTTATCGCAGGCTGTCACGCCGATGAAACGATTGGCCCCTTGACTGCTGTCTCGATGCTTCAAAGCTTAGTGCAGAAGCCTGTCGCAGGTGTAAGATTCAAGATTGTACCCGCTGTAGACCCAGACTTTCTACATCGCAATACAGTAAACATTCCAGCTAATGCTACCTTACGCGACTTACTCAGCGTAGAGACGCAGCACTGCCGTGATTTGGAAGGGTACTTTACAACTGATACTTATCCCGAATGCGTTGCAGTTCGCCGATGGATGCAGAAAACAGAACAGATAGATGCTTACTTTTCGCTGCATTCAGCAGGTTTAATTTCGCCCGGTTTGTTCTTTTATGTAGGTAGTGGATCTGACTCTCAGTGCGTTGATGTTGTAGCGAATTGCACCGCTGCTGCGACTCCTGACTACTTACCCTTGCTCTCGTATGACCCAACTGGAGAAACGCAGATAGCGTTAGCCCCTGGATTTCTAGAGATACCGATTCCCAAAGATAAATTATCAAGTTCAGGGAATCCGAACAGTTCTCTAGCATATGTTTCTCGCTACTTTAAGCCTAAGTTCATAGGTGTCTCTGAGATGCCCTTAGCCGTCTGCCCTGCACTAAATAACGTTGCGCTCTCTGAGATTGACAAGTGCAATCGTGAGTTTAGACAGACTGGTTATATTCCTCATCCATTTCAAGAAATCAGTCTTGACGATCAGCTTGCAGTCATGAGTACATTTGTTGAATCTGTTGCTCAATATTTCGCTACCGGCTGAACCTGGAAGCGGTTAGGACAGGTGCTTCAGTGTGCAGCTAGTCAAGGCGGTCACTATGAGTAGTTGCCTCGCGGTGTAAATGGTCTTGAAGAGGCGAAGCTTACAGAAATCGCACAAAGGATCGCTCTACACGATCAGAGTATGGAGCCTTCCTGCGCTGTCAACGAAAAGAACTCAGTTAGAAGTGTATCAATTGCTTGCTTAGAAAATCAATGAACACTTTTACGCGAAGAGAGTATCTTCGATTGGGTAAGTAAAGCGCATAGATCCCGCTGTCCACCTCAGCTTGAGGCTGAACTTGAAAATTAGTCAGGACTGTTTGCAACCGTCCGCTTCGGATATCTTCACCCGTCAACCAAGTCGGCATGAGGATAACACCTGTCCCATCTAGACAAGCTTGCCGCAGCAGCGCCGAATTATTGGCGCATATAGACCCCTGCACGCGCACGTCATAAGTTTTACCGGCCTGCTGAAACTGCCAGATGCCGTACCCAGAGGCGTAGGCAAATAGCAAGCAGTTATGCTGAGCTAAGTCATTAGGAAACTCCGGTTTTCCGCATCGCTCAAAGTAGTCTGGACTGCCGCAAACCAAACGAGTGTAGGAAGCGAGCTTGCGTAGAATGAGGTTGGAGCTAGAGCGTTCAAGATTGCCAACGCGAATGACTAAATCGAGTTCATCCTCGACTAAATTGGACAAGCGGTCGCTCATCTGTAAGTCTAGTTGAACATCCGGGTAACGCGATAAGAAATTAGCTAGTAAGGGAGCGATATGGAGCTGCCCAAACACAACGGGCAGACCCACCCTAAGCAAGCCATGAGGGGTGTCCGTCTGCTCTGTGACACAAAGCCTAGCTTCTTCGACATCTTGTAGAATCTTGACTGCTCTGTCGTAGTATTTCTGTCCTAACGGGGTCAGCGAAATGCTTCGGGTAGAGCGATAGAGCAGCTGAGTGTTGAGCAGTTTTTCAAGACTGTTTATCTGACGAGTGACTGAAGAAACAGCGAGTTTCATCTGTCTGGCCGCCTCTGAGAATCCACCGGCATCGACTGTTTTAACGAACGACCGCATAGCAGCGAGCTGATCCATTGGCTGTCTCACGATTTTTGCATTTTTTGCAAAGGTTATTAGCACAAACGCCATATTAACATTCCTGTTGAGGCCGCCTATAGTGAAGCAGTTGCCACTCAGATAAGGAAATCAATCATGGCACTGACGATTCGCATTACCTCTGATTTCATTTGTCCCTGGTGCTTAGTTGCCGAATCTAGACTGAGTAGAGCGATTGAACAATTGGACTCTTCTATAAAAATAGAGCGGGTTTGGCAACCGTTTGAACTCAATCCAGATATGCCAGAAGCCGGGATGGATCGCAAACGCTACCGCAGTGGCAAATTTGGTAGCTGGGCTTACTCTCAACAGCTAGATGCGCAAACGGTGCAGGCCACTCAATCAGACGATGTCGAATTTCACTACGACAAAATTGAGGTGACACCGAATACTTTCAACGCGCATCGTTTGACTTGGTTAGCAGGAAAAAGCGGTCTAGCTACCGAGATGGCCACACGCATTTTGCGCGCCTATTTCAGCGAAGGTCAGAACATTAGCCGCGTGGATACGTTAGTCGTCCTAGCGGCTGAGGTTGGACTAGAAGCTGAAGCTGTCAACGCCTTCTTATCGTCGGATGAAGGGGCTAAGGAAGTGCGGGTGTTGGAACAGCAGGTGATCGCGCAAGGGGCTCGCGGCGTGCCCAAGATACACATTGGTGACGAAACCATCTCTGGCGCACAGTCTGTTGAAACAATCGTTGTAGCGTTGCAAAAAGCTACTCGCGCTCTGGAGGTATCAAAAAAATAATTGTATCCGATCGCTTCTAGCCCCTAATAACCCGGAACCGTCATGGCCAACCCTTCTAGCTCAAGTCCCCAACGCACTGTAAAGCTTTATGGCCAGCCTAACTCACCTGCTGCCTACGAGATTCGAGACTTCCTCAGTCGCAGCGTCGTCGAGTTCCTTTGGGTTGAGCTAACCTGTGACGAGGACTGTCAAAGTCAACTAGGGCTTCCAGTCCTGAGCGAGCTTCGCTTACCCATCGTGGAGTTTCCTGATGGACATCAGCTCTTTTCTCCCACTATTCAAGAGATTGCGCAGCGGCTAGGTTGGGTCTCGCAGCCAAAATTTAAGGAATACGATCTGTCAATCTATGGTGCAGGCCCAGCGGGACTCAGTGCTGCCGTGTATGCCGCCTCGGAAGGGCTGCGGACGGTTCTCGTTGAACGTCAGGCGATTGGCGGACAAGCGGGAACCAGTTCACTGATTGAAAACTACATGGGCTTCCCTGAAGGCATTAGCGGCGCAGACCTCGCTGAAAGAGCCCGTCAGCAGGCTGTCAAATTTGGTATTGAGGTACTGCTACTAAGAGAGGGCGTTAAAGCGAGATTTGACAACAATCGCATCTATGTTGACATGGCCGATGGCAACAAGATGATTGCTCGCGCCAACATCTGCGCAACCGGGGTCGAGTACAGACGGCTTAACCTGCCTGATGAAGGTAAGTTCCTCAATCGCGGATTATTCTATGGTGCAGGCGCGAGTGAAGCGCCGATGTGTGAAGACGAACATGTGTATGTGGTGGGAGGGGGCAACTCAGCCGGTCAAGCTGCGATGTACTTCTCTCAATATGCTAAGCAGGTCACTATGCTGGTGCGCGGTAGTAACTTAGCGGCCTCTCTCTCTGATTACCTCATCAAGAAAATTACGGCTACTGACAATATTAAAGTGCTGTTTAATTCAAAGGTGACAGACCTGATGGGCGAATCTGCTCTAAAGCAGATAGAGATTACTGACAATAAAACAGATACAACCCAGCAGGTTAAAACTCAAAAACTGTTTATCTGTATTGGTGGCTTGCCTAACACAGACTGGGCAAAAGATACCCATATCATTCGCGATAAATCGGGCTATCTGATTACGGGTTCAGAGCTGCTGAAAAAAGGTCGTCCGCCAGCTACTTGGACATTGGATAGAGAGCCTTTCTATCTAGAAACAAGCGTTCCAGGTTCTTTTGCCGCAGGCGATGTTCGGCGCGGCTCTGTGAAGCGAGTTGCTTCTGCGGTGGGTGAAGGGGCTATGGCGGTCACGTTTGTGCATAAGTACTTAGGAGAGACTCAGTGAACTCAATAGACAAGCGTGCGATTGTGATCGGCGGTTCATTAGCCGGATTGTTCTCAGGGACGCTTCTGCGCTCTATCGGCTGGCAGGTAGATATTTACGAACGGTCTGCTCGCGAGTTGGATAGCCGAGGCGGCGGTGTCGTTTTGCAAGCTGATGTCGTTGTCGCCTTCCAACGGGCGGGGATTGCTACAGACAAATTAGGCGTTGATGCGACTGAGCGTTACTACTTACAGAAAGATGGCGGCATTGAGCAAATGCCGATGCGTCAGACGCTCACCTCTTGGAATATCCTCTACCGCTCGATGCGAAGGCACTTTCCAGACGAGCATTACCATCAAGGGAAGGTCTTAGTGCAGGTGCAGCCAGAAGGCGACAAGGTAACGGCCATTTTTACCGATGGCTCTCGTGAAACTGGAGATTTGCTGATTGGAGCTGACGGGCCAACTTCGACGGTGCGTCAGCAGCTTTTACCCACCTATGCGCCTCAGTACGCGGGCTATGTAGGCTATCGAGGCTTGGTCGATGAAGCTGACCTGGAGCCAGAAGCAGCCAAGATATTTACCGAGCGGTTTGTGTTTTATGATTTTCCCAACTCTCATATTTTGGAGTACGTCATTCCTGGTGAAAATGAGTCGCTCGTTCCTGGAGAGCGCCGGTTTAACTGGGTTTGGTACGTCAACTACGATGAGGAGACCGAGCTACCTCGTTTGCTCACCGACGAAAACGGTAAACGCAGGGACTATTCTATTCCACCAGGCATGATGGCTCCGGCTGTTGAGCAGGAAATGCGCGACTATGCGAATCTCGTGCTTGCCGCTCCCTTCAAAACATTAGTCGCCGCGACTAAAGAGCCTTTTGTACAGTCGATTTTAGATTTGGGCGTGCCGCAGATGGCGTTCGACCGAATCGCGCTAGTAGGAGACGCGGCTTTTGTCCCTCGGCCTCATACAGCGGCGAGTACCGCTAAGGCGGCGGCGAATGCGATCTCGCTGGTAGAGGCGCTCGTTGACCGTAGGCACAACGTCCCTAAAGCTTTACAGGAGTGGGAGGCCGATCAGCTTTCACTGGGAATGCACTTATGGCAGCGTGGTCGCAGCTTAGGGGATAGTTCTCAGTTCACGCACGGAAAGGGTCGAATAGAAGGATAGAATATGAAATCAGTCATGAGCCTTAGTCGATTCGAGGCATTTAGCGACGGCGTGTTTGCGATCGCCATTACGCTTCTTGCCATCGATATCAAAGTTCCGAACCTTGAGCAAGTTCCGCCATCTGCCGTTATCAATGAAATTATCCAGATCTGGCCGTACTTTCTAAGCTATATCACCAGTTTCCTAGTCATCGGTGTCCTCTGGTTAAATCACCACACACTCTTTCACTTTCTAAAAGGGATAGATAGAACAACTTTAACGATCAATCTATTCCTGTTGATGTGTGTGGCCTTCATTCCTTATGTGACTAACTTGAGTGTTGTGCTCTGACGGTAGAAAAATAATTGAGGCGTTATCTAGCGAGTCATGCAGGCACCCCCTTATTCTGCTTGTCAAACAATTTGGCAAACACCTGCGACGCCGATTCACCCTGTTCAAGACAGTCATGAGCAAAGAGGATTAGCTTTTCTATCAGCGCTTGCGATTGCTGGCGACAGACCTGCCCGATGGATTGTGTGAGCTGGGTAGGGCGCTTGCCCGGAGCCTTTGTCGGGGGTGGCAAGCAAGCCAAGTGCAAGATTGAGTAAGCCACGAACACCAACGTCCAATGGGTTTGAATGGATTCAAAGGTTCGCATCCGATACTCATCAAGCCCGAGATATTGCTTTCCATCTCGATAAAAGGTTTCTATCGGCCATCTTTGTAAATATTTGGCGAGCACCTGTTTGGCTGACCAGTCAGCGCGATTGGTCAGCAGCACAGCGTAAGTCCCGGTGAGCTGTGCAGTTTCAAAGCTAATCACTAAACGCAGCTTGCCAAAGCGGGGAATTCGGCAGCAGAAGGTAAAACA
>NZ_NRTA01000088.1 GCF_002286735.1 Leptolyngbya sp. BC1307 | reverse complement strand
CTGGTTCCAGGAAGTGCCACTGGCCAAAACAAGAGTGTCTCGATTCAAGGCGCTAGAGCCTGCTTAATTGCTACTTTCGGAGTTAGCCAACAGTGTCGTATAGAAGCGGAGACAAAATGGTTGCTAAGACTGAAACGCTTTGCTATCAGAGGTTCAGTCCCTGAATATTTCTCCCTCATTAAAGTTCGTTCTGGAGCTTAATGACGACGAAACCAGTGAAATCTGGTTGGCGGAGGTTGGCAAAATGAGCCTAGCGACCAACATCTCTCAGCTTCTATACGTAGGCGTGTAAGAGCGTCTATAGCGGATATTTAGCAAACACTATGGAAACCTTCAAATATGAGTTATTGGCTTTATGCAATCCATCCCGCTTGGATGTGGGTAGTGTTCGTTTGTACGCTCTACGCGCTTTACTTAGGCATCCAAGTTCGACGTACTCGAACGGCTACCGGAGAGCTGAAGAAAGCTTTGGTAAAGCAGCGATTTGGGAGAAGGCATTATCAACTCGGTGCTTTCCTCTTAGCCTTGATGACAACTGGCAGCGTAGGCGTCTTAGGAATTGAGTACCTCAATAGTGGAAAGCTGTATGTGGTTCCTCATACCGTCGTTGGACTAGGAATGACGGTGCTGATGGCAAACGCCGCAGCCTTAGCTCCTTTAATGCAACAAGGAAAAGAATGGGCACGATACACTCACATCGCGATCGCCCTCGTGATTACCATACTGTTTGGATGGCAGGTCATCACAGGCATCCAAGTCGTTTTTGAAATTGTCAATGGCTAGCGAGTCGCTTGATATAACGATTGTCTAATTTTTGATGTTATTGGAGATCTAATTGAAATGGGCACTCATGCTTTGAATGTCACGGCCCTCGACCACGTTAACCTCTGTGTCAAGAACCTAGATGAAAGTGCTGCTTTCTATCAAACTCTCTTTGGTTTTGAAATAAAAAAAGAGCAACCAGAAGAGAACTCCCGAATTATCGGCAACGATGCTGTTAAGCTCTGTCTCTACGAGGATTCTAAAAAAGCTCATCCTGGAGGCATCGGTCATTTCGGCTTCCATGTGCAAAACTTCTCAGACATTGTTGAAAAATGCGAGTTGATGGGAGTTCCTATGCCCTACGGCGTTGTTGATTGGGAGAAGTCTCGATCCGTATACATCATAGATCCCAACGGCTATGAAATTGAGTTAAGTGAAATTCAAGGCGGTGGTCTATGAGGGTAGTGTGCTAGACCTGTGTGGCGGTGCATAAGACTCGTGAGACTGTGCAAAATTTAGTCCAAAATATGAAGAAGATATCTTTAAAAGCGCTTTGCTTTCAGACCTTTCGTCTGCATTTTAGTTGCTTTGCCCGGTTGCTGAAACCGCAACTAACCTGAAATCTCAATAACCCTATAGATAAATAGCTACAGCGATTTATATTTATGACCTCTGGACTAACGTTTTGCTGTCTCATCTGAGAATGAACCGATTTCACCCGCTTTCAGTCTCATCTCAAAGCTATAAACACTAATCTTATGATAAGACAAAACCGTTCATAGATGAGTAGGAGGCATTTATCGTTCACCTATCTATCCGGAAGTTAAAAACTGTTCTATTCCTCTAGGGAAACTAAAAGCTGGCGCATCAGTCCAGCCAAATCTTCAAGCTCTAACTTCTTTAAACCACTCAGGATACGATGCTCGTTCTCTACGTGAGCGGTTACCGCTGCTTCGATGAGATGGAAACCTTTATCGGTCAGGCTAATCAGCGTACCCCTGCGATCACGCTCGTCAGCCAGCCGCTCCACCAGCCCCATCTTCTCCAGCTTATCCACTCGGTTTGTCATCGTCCCAGACGACACCATCATCGAGTTATACAGCTCGGTCGGCGTGAGCTGATAGGGTGCACCATTTCGCCGCATCGTTGCCAGCACGTCAAACTCGCCAGGGTTCAGGCCATATTCAGCAAAAACTTCGCCAATCGCCTTTTGTAAATACTTATGCAGCCGGGCAACCCTGCCGACGATGCCCATCGGTGAGGCATCTAAATCGGGTCGCTCCTTCTGCCACTGCACCAAAATCTCATCTACGAGATCGGAAGTCATTAAATATTTGCCTTCAATTCCTTTGATATCAACAATCTTAGCAGCAAGATAAGCCGAGGAACCTCAGGGCTAAGTATCTTATCTTCAAGATAGATGCTAAAATCTCACCATCAAGTATCTTAGTGTTGAGATATTTCAAATGAAAGCCTTTTCTGCTCGCTTTTCAGACATTTTGCTAACGGCAATCGCGCCTATTTCCTGGGGCACGACTTACGCTGTAGCGACTGAGTTTTTGCCAGCGGGCCATCCGCTCTTAGTGGCTTCGATGCGATCGCTGCCCATCGGCATACTGCTCACCATCGGTCTTAGAAAGCTGCCCAAAGGCGTTTGGTGGTGGCGCATGTTAATTTTAGGCGGTCTGAACATCGGTGTCTTTCAAGCGCTTTTGTTCGTCGCGGCCTATCGCCTGCCGGGAGGCGTCGCTGCGACGACAGGCTCCATTCAGCCTTTGCTAGTGGGATTTTTTGCTTGGTCGCTATTGGGGCGAAGACCTTCCTGGCTGTCTGTAGTGGCTGCGATCGCTGGCTTCATCGGCGTCGGGCTGCTTGTACTTGGCCCCGAAGCGCAGCTCGACGCGATTGGCATCATTGCTGCCCTAGCTGGAGCAGTCGCGATGGGACTAGGGACAGTGCTCGTTAAGAAATGGCAACCGCCAGTTTCGCTAATCGTTTTTACAGCTTGGCAGCTAGCGATTGGCGGACTGCTGCTGCTGCCTGTGGCTCTCATTACAGAGGGGCCTTTCGTCGAAATCACCCGCACCAACCTATGGGGATTCATCTATTTGGGCCTCATTGGCACCGCGCTAGCTTATGCGCTTTGGTTTAGGGGAATTGGCAAGCTCACGGCTACAGCGGCGGCTTATTTGGGACTGCTCAGCCCAGTCGTCGCGACGCTAATCGGCTATTTCTTTTTACAAGAGACCCTATCGATTGTTCAAACAACTGGCATTGCGGTCGTGCTCGTTAGCGTTCTCATCGGACAACAAAGTCAAACAGAAAGTTAACCATCGCGAACTAGAAAAGCTTTCAAGCAACATAAAACAACCCAGAGGACTCAAAATGACTCAAGCACTTCAGCACATCAACCCTGCCGAACTAGGTAACCCCTCTCACTACGGATTTACAAACGTCGTTATCGTCCCTGCCAACAAAACGCTGGTATTTATTGCCGGTCAGGGCGGTCGCGATCCACAGGGCAACATGGGCGACTTTGAAACTCAGCTCGAACAGGCGTTTATCAATCTGCGAACAGCCTTAGCAGCAGCGGGCGCAGTACCAGAACAGGTCGTGAAAATCACTCTGCTTTCAGTCAATCACAATGCCGAAAAACAAGCGCTCATCTCAGCCAAACGGAATGAGATGTGGCCAGACGAATTAATTAAACCGGCTAGCACGCTTATTCCTGTTCCTCGCTTGGCGGGGGATGAAATGCTGTTTGAGATAGATGCGACCGCAGCCATTCCAGTGTGAAACCTACAAATCCTGTCGTTTTCAAACCCAAATTACAAAACAAAAATGAACAAGCCAGACCTTACCCCCGATCAGATCATTCAAGCACTCAACTGGCGCTATGCCACCAAAAGATTCGCTCCCGACAAGAAAATCCCAGACGACGTATGGAAGGCACTAGAACAAAGCCTGGTGCTCGCGCCCTCCTCATTTGGAATGCAGCCCTGGAAATTTTTCGTCGTTCGTAATCAAGAAACTTGTCAGCAGCTCATCGAACATTCTTTCAACCAAGACAAGGTAGCTGAAGCCTCTCATTTGGTTGTACTTGCAATTAAAAAAGACATCGGTGCAGATGACGTGACGTGCTACATCGACTGCGTTTCTGAGGTTCGCAATGTGCCTAAAGACAAACTAGAAGGGCTGTTGAATCTGATTGAAGGCTATTTGAACGAGCCGCCTTTTCCGCTACAGCCGGATAAGTGGTCGGCCAAACAGGTCTACCTTGCGCTCGGGTTTCTTCTCTACAGCGCCGCTATGTTGGGCATCGACACCTGCGCTATGGAAGGTTTTGTTCCTGCCAAGTACGACGAAATTCTAGGATTGCCAGAGCAAGGATATTCTGCCGTTGTGCTTTGCACAGCCGGTTATCGCGCTGAAGACGATGATGCAGCCGATCAGGCCAAGGTTCGCTACAAAACAGAGAGCGTTGTACAGTGCATCGATTAGACGATCTCTAGGCGGACATAACGCTGGGCGATCGCGCTAAGGATGCTAAGTTGGCTAGCGTTTTTCTTGGGTTGGACTTAGGGACGGATGGGGCGAGGACGATCACGGTCAGACCGCAAGGCCAGACCGTCGCGCAGGTCAACTAGGGGTCGCTTATGCCTCGTCGCAGCGCACGAATAGCGACGGCGGCTGACCCGTTGGGGTATTCTCGAACCGAATGCTGTCATCCTGACCGCCTGGCTCGATCCGGTAGGTAGTCGCCTCAGGGCGCACCTCTATTGCGCCTTCCTGCTGGAAAAACGTCGCGTCGATGTCGTAGCCCCCATCCCGGAGTTTGACCGAGGCCCTTGTATAGAGTTAGAGAAATTTTGGCCTCTAAGCCTGAAATCCTTTCATAGCAACGCTTTCACGTTTGAGTATTTATGCTCAGTCTTGATAGGCTGTATGCAGAGGAAACGCCTGAAAGCATTGAAAACTCGTTCGTTGTGGAGTATCAAGAATCCTTAGAGACCAAAATTTCTCCATGTCTATACAGAAGCCTGATAGGGCCAGGCTCTCGCTTCAGGGCACACGCCAACACTTCGCTCAGAGTCTCGCACCACTAGCCATTGCGTCCACAACTATCGGCCAGCGGTTGTTTGCTCACCTGCTAAAAGCGATCGCTTCAGACTTACTTCCACTTCGGCCTGACCGACATGAACCCAGAGTGGTGAAACGCAGACCGAAACCTTTTCCTCGAATGCGGCAACCTCGCGCTGTCCTCAAAGCTAAGCTGGCTGCTTAATTCAGCTCAAATCAGTGCCATTGCTCTATAGATGGCTAATGGGCTGTGAGTCCGAAAGCAGCTGAATACCAATAGTTTGGCAAACTGCGGGCGACAAGCTGACGGCGATGGAAAGATTGGGACTCGTATTCGGCGGTCACAACCGACTGCTAACAGCAAGCCGCTAGCCTAACTGATCGCGCTCAAAGTGTAACCCTCGCCTGAACCATTCCAAAAGTTCTCCTTCGTTTATTTTGTCTTGTTGTGTGTCTAATAATGTGCTAATTTCCCAACGATCGCTTAATCCAGTCGCCGACTGCTTAACCGGGCTCCAACCGCACTAGACGACCATTAGGTTCATCCGTCAGAACGTAAATCCATCCGTCTGGGCCTTGGGCCACATCCCGCACCCGTTGCCCAATATCGATCGGGGTTTGGCTGAGGACGGCTCCTGAGGCATCTAGCTTAATGTGCTGAATAGATTGCGAGACGAGTCCACCCGCAAACAAGTCGCCCTGCCACTGCGGGACTCGGTCGCCCCGGTACACCGCCAGTCCAGAGGGTGCAATCGAGGGTGTCCAAACAATGAGGGGATCTACCATGCCAGGGCGCGATCGCTCTGATGAAATTTCTCCGCCAGAGTATTCACGGCTGTGGGTCACAATCGGCCAGCCGTAGTTTTCGCCAGCAGCTATCAGGTTCAGCTCGTCACCGCCCTTTGATCCATGTTCTGTCGCCCACACTTGCCCCGTTACCGAATCAATCGCCACCCCTTGAATATTGCGATGCCCATAGCTCCAAATTGCTGGGTCGGCATTAGCGGTATCCACAAAAGGATTGTTGGCAGGGGGCGAGCCATCGTCATTGATCCGCACCAGCGAGCCTAAATGACTGCCTAAATTTTGGGCCTGATTGCGAATCAAGTCGCCTTCTAGTTCGACTGGCGGATTGCCCCCATCGCCAATTGAAACCAGCAGCGTGCTATCTGGCATCCAAACAAGGCGAGAACCAAAGTGCTGAGTCCCTTCTTTTGTCCGGTTCACCTCAAAAATGACCTGCCAATCAGAGAGGTCGCTGCCATCGAACCGAGCGCGAGCAACCCGCGTACGATTAGCCGAACCCGTGCCATCGGCGTAGGTAAAATACACCCACTGATTTTCGGCAAACTGAGGATGGACAGAGACATCCATCAAGCCACCCTGCCCTCGGGCGAGCACCTCGGGTAGGCCGCTCACAGGGGTCGGATCGAGCACCCCGTCTTTAATAATGCGCACTCGCCCCGGTCTCTCAGTGACCAGCATCGTGCCGTCTGGTAGCCAGGTGAGCCCCCAGGGATGCTCTAGTGACTCTACTAGGGTGACGACCTGCGGCGTGGGAACCTGTGTGAGCAGTTCATTTGAGGGCGCTGCCTCCGAGGACTCCGAGGACTCCAAGGGCGCAGTGGCAGGTGAGGCACATCCAGATAGCGCCAAACCAATGATTAAGACCTTAGCCACGTAAAGAGAACAGCCTCTAATACTTGCCATAATTAAACCGAATTGAGGGGCTCGTGAGACTCATGAAGCAGCCCTTCTGTCCTACTTTTCATTTAATCGGATTTTGGCTATTTCGACATTGACTCAATCGTGTAATCGGCTGCTCTATCCCTAGCAGCCGGTGATCACTACCAGCATTCACGAATAGAATGATCGCCACCACCTTCCACAAACTCAGACGCTGTAAGCCAAAATAGAATCACCCCGGATTCCGTTTGGATGGCCTCATGAACGCAAACTTGCCGAATAAAATAGGATTTGGTCGCATCAGCCGTCGGCGCTTCCTGCGGCGATCGCCTCCCTTTCTGGCAGTCTTCACATTTGCAGCTTGCAGCCAAACCGCCCCGAAGTCTAGTCCGCACTTATATTCAGATGCCCATTTAGGCACTAGCCCAAAAAGCCTGTCACCCACCCCTACCTGTGGAGATAGCGGTCTCAGCACCCCTGCTCAAACCCCAGGTCCTTTTTATAGCGCCAACTCACCTCAGCGCCAGTCGCTACTAGAGGCGGATACAGCAGGCAGCCGACTGATCGTGACCGGTCAGGTGCTAACAACAGACTGTGTACCGCTTGCCAACAGCCTGATTGATGTTTGGCAAACCGATGCTCAGGGGCGGTACGACAATACGGGAAACAAGTTACGAGGGCACCAGTTTACGGACGTAAAGGGCCGCTACTGGCTCGAAACCATTGTTCCAGGGCTATATCCAGGGCGGACTCGCCACTTACATATCAAAGTGCAGGCACCTAATCGCCCAGTGTTGACCACTCAACTCTACTTACCCGAAGAGCCTCTAAATGAAAGCGATTTCCTCTTCCAGCCGGAGCTGATAATGGCCATTCAGGACACTGCCGACGGTAAGCAGGCCCGATTTGATTTTGTTCTTTAGTGACATTTCCTAACATAATAGAAGGGTACAAACGGCTTTCCCTCAAGCATATGACGGCTACCCAAAATAAAATCTCGGATTCATCAGTCCTTGAGAGCCTTTCTCCACTGCTAGCGGGTGGGCTAGATCCCGATCACTTTGACTGGGCTGAAGCTTGGTATCCCGTTCACTACGTGAGAGACCTAGATAAAGCCAAGCCAACCCGCTTCACCTTGCTTGAACAGGATGTGGTGATTTGGTGGGAAGCGCGATCGCAAACTTGGCGTGTCTTTGCCGACCAATGCCCCCATCGCCTTGCGCCATTGTCAGAAGGCCGAATTAACAAAGCTGGGCTGCTGGAATGTCCCTATCATGGCTGGGCCTTTGCCGGGAGTGGGGCATGTAAGTACTTGAGTGTTGTGCTCTGACGGTAGAAAAATAATTGAGGCGTTATCTAGCGAGTCATGCAGGCACCCCCTTATTCTACTTGTCAAACAATTTGGCAAACACCTGCGACGCCGATTCACCCTGTTCAAGACAGTCATGAGCAAAGAGGATTAGCTTTTCTATCAGCGCTTGCGATTGCTGGCGACAGACCTGCCCGATGGATTGTGTGAGCTGGGTAGGGCGCTTGCCCGGAGCCTTTGTCGGGGGTGGCAAGCAAGCCAAGTGCAAGATTGAGTAAGCCACGAACACCAACGTCCAATGGGTTTGAATGGATTCAAAGGTTCGCATCCGATACTCATCAAGCCCGAGATATTGCTTTCCATCTCGATAAAAGGTTTCTATCGGCCATCTTTGTAAATATTTGGCGAGCACCTGTTTGGCTGACCAGTCAGCGCGATTGGTCAGCAGCACAGCGTAAGTCCCGGTGAGCTGTGCAGTTTCAAAGCTAATCACTAAACGCAGCTTGCCAAAGCGGGGAATTCGGCAGCAGAAGGTAAAACA
>NZ_NRTA01000087.1 GCF_002286735.1 Leptolyngbya sp. BC1307 | reverse complement strand
AACGCTGCGGCATGTTTGCTCACCACTGGCGCTGGCGCAACAATCGGCAACTGCATCCTTCACCTCCTGCTCAAAACCTTTGAACCTAACGCCTAGTCTACCTCAGACGCGATATGATGATTTTTCTCTCATGAGAGCACAACACTCAAGTTACTATTTGGCTGAGGTGCTCTACATTCAAGCTTTAGCGATCGCCATCCACCCTCGGCCCCGATCATCCAACTACTCAAAGCATTCAAAGCTGGCTCAATTCTCTGCCGTCTAGTACCTGATAAAAAACAAAAATGGCTACAGCGCGGATTGCCTCAAATACGGTGTAATCGTGAATAACTTTGCAGCGCTACTCATCGGTGTACTCGTCTGAAAACTGCTTGAGTTGAAGTTTTGGTATGAGCTTTTGCGCTAGCTGATAGACATCCTTGCGATCGCCACTCGTTCATCTTTGAGGCCGTCAGCGAACATCAAACTCGCTTCACTCAAATCCATGAAAATTCTGGATGGCTGATTCCCTACTTGTCCTGGCGGGGCATCTATTGGGATTTGAAGTAACCCGAAAAATACCCTCACGACAATTTGAAGCCAAAACGCATTCGGTTTATGTTTTAGGCTATGCGATCAGCTAAAACGGACCCCTCCTCAATGTGCCTTTTTCGGTGCCTTTTACGAAATCGCCATCGGTGCATGTGGGTTTCCTATCCGGCACAATGGCACCCTATTGCTTTCGGCAACCTATCTATCCATATCTATCCATAGAATTGAAGCCCTCAAAATTTTTCACTCAAAGATAAACAACCTTGAACTTATGTGTCTAGCCTTTTAAAAAACTAGCCACATAAGTTCAAAGGCTTTTATGGTTGATAAAAGAAAGACGAGTGAAAAATACCTATCACATTTTGGTTGACGGTATAAGTAGACGGTTCTTTCACATGAGATGAGCAGAGCTCAAGCTAGAAGATGGTAGGTTCATAATTCTTGGCGAATCTTATGAATTCTCGGTCTGTTAAAAGCCATTTTAGAGGTTGTAGATATCCCATAAATCAATAACTTGCGAGGGCTCATGTTCGTACAGGCGAGAGCTGTGGGGTACTGTTGTTGTAAAACAATAGATCTCTAGTTTTTGCCGAGGCAACCGTTAACTTTTTCGAGATTTGCCTAATTTCCTCAGGCTTTATCCTGTTGGAAATCATGGAAAAGTAGATTTTCCCTCAAAACAAAAAAGTCGAACCATAGGAGGTTTCGTCAATGAGTATCGTAGCTAAAGTGATTGCTCAGTCAGATCGTGCTGACCGATTTTTAGGCAGCGCCGAGCTAACTCAACTCCAAGATTTTTTTAATGACAGTGGTACGCGGCTTAGCGCTGCCCAAAAGTTAGCCGCGAATCAACAAAAGATTGTTGAAGAAGGCAGCCAGCGATTTTGGGCTCAGTGCCCAAATACCCCCAGCAATAGCGGTGACAAGCAAAAAACTGCCCTTTGCCAACGAGATCAAGGATGGTATATCCGCTTGGTGAGCTACTGCGTGTTGGCCGGTAATTCTAAGCCCTTAGAAGATATTGGCCTGGATGGAATGCGCGATATGTACGTCTCGCTAAACGTCCCGCTGACTAATCTAAAGCTGGCAATGCGCTGCTTAAAGCAAGTTGCTATGGGTGTCTTAAGTACTGAAGAAGCTGCGTTAGCTGGCCCTTACTTTGACCAGCTCATTCGGGCTTTTTAAGACCTGCCCCTTTCCCCTTGCAGGCTCTGAAGCTGAGGAAGGGCTGAGACGCAAATGCTTTTAGCTAGAAGTCCACGTTTTCAAATCTAGAAACCACCATGCAAGATACAATTACTTCCCTAATTAACCCTGCTGATGAGAAAGGTCGCTACCTGGAGGATAATGGCCTTGACCAGCTCAGGCAATATCTCCAATCAGGTGCTTTGCGGGTTAAAGCGGCTAGTCAGATTGGAGACAATGTTGCCAGCATTATTAGCAAAACCGTCGAAAAAAGCCTGCTGTACGGAGACATTACGCTCCCGGGTGGCAACATGTACCCAACCCGACGCTATGCGGCCTGCCTGCAAGATTTGACCTATTTTTTGCGGTATGCCACCTATGCAATGCTGGCTGCTGACGCCTCTATCTTAGATGAGCGAATTCTCAATGGGTTAAAAGAGACTTACTCATCACTGGGCGTCCCGATTGAACCGACTATTCAGGCTGTGCAGGCCATGAAGGAAGTGGTCACCCAGCGAGTGGGCGCTGAAGCAGGGCAAGAAATGGATGTTTACCTCGACCATATTATTGCGGGTCTGAGCTAGGCGGCTGGCTTTTAATTGACGAGTCTCTAATCTGTGGGCCTTTTCACTCTATAGCCTTTTAATCTGCGGGTCTGCCTGTAAGGGTAGACCCCTGCTGACCATCCCTACTGCAGTCAACCTATTGCCATGTACGCTTCTAGTAAAACCCAGGAACGATATCCCTGGTGGGCCGGAAATGCCCGATTTATCAATCTCTCTAATACGTTTATTGTTGCCCACGTCGCTCAGGCTGCCCTGATTATGCTGTGGGCTGGGGCCTTTACCCTGTTTGAGTTAGCGGTTTTCTCTCCCGATGCGCCGCTTTTCACCCAAGGGCTGATCTTGTTGCCCCATCTGGCGACTGAGGGCTGGGGCCTCGGCTCAGATGGAACTATTGTCGATACCGGTGTCTGGTTTTCGATTGGGGCCATTCATCTGGTGGCTGCTGTCGTATTGGCGGGTGGCGCTTACTTTCACTACACTCAGCTACCTGCTAGCTTGGCGATCGCCCCAAAAAGAGCCGCAAAGTTTGATCTTGAATGGCAAGATGCTGGAAAGCTCGGCCTTATTTTGGGACATCATCTCATCTTTTTGGGCTTCGGCGCGCTGCTGCTCGTGGCCAAAGCGCAGTCTTTTGGCGGGCTGTATGATGCCTACTCAGAATCAGTCCGACTGGTCACCGCGCCGACGCTTGACCCGGCTGTTATTTGGGACTATAGAACGCATCTGTTCGATGTCCGCAGCCTGGAAGATCTAGTCGGCGGGCATATCTATGTTGCCGGTCTGTTGTTTGTCGGGGGCATTTGGCACATCTTGGTGCCCCCTTTTCGATGGGTTAAGCGGTTCTTCTTCTTTTCGGGAGATGGCATCTTAGCTTACTCGCTGTTTGGCATTGCGATCGCAGGCTTTGCGGCCTCTTATTACTGTGGCTTTGATTCGCTGGCCTATCCTGAAAAATTTTATGGCCCTACTCTGGAACTAAAATCGTCATTTTTGCCACGTTATTTCGAGGCTCAACCGACCTTGCTCGACGGATATACCAGCCGCGTCTGGTTAGCGAATGCCCACTTTTATTTAGCCTTTTTCTTCTTGCAGGGCGGCTTATGGCACTTCCAACGGGCGGCAGGCTTCGATATTAGCAGCGTGCTAGAAAACTGGAAGCAGAATCAGATTGCGGCCAGTGACAACCCCACGCTAGCTTATCAGCATTCAGAGCTGTTGCAGCCCAGATCCGCTGCGGCGCTAAGATACGGCATACCAGAGGCTAAAGCCAAACCTTGGTTTAAAATAGAACAGCCCGATGAGGACCATTTTTATCGGCCTGTCCAAAGAATTTCTCGGCCTGATCTGACCGCTATTAACGGCCTCGAAAAAACCCTGTACCAGACGACCTATCAGTTCCGAAAAAATACGTTCTATCAATCTGCTAAGCGAGACAAATCTGAAGTTAAGGCCTTGTTTGGCTATGCCAACGCCTCGGAGCGTCTGTACGAGCAACCTGAAAAATTAGTGACGAAGCCATCTGCCTATTCTCAACCCATAGAGACCGTCGTTTACGAACCCAAGCCTCGGTAGCTACTCATCGGGAACATCTCCTGTTCCCGAGAAGAGATAGCAGCGTACGGATACATCTTTCCTGCGAACATTCAGGAGCCGATACCATAGTCGGCTCCTGAATGTGACTAATGGCCTTGGTTGCCTCCCTGGGCACCTGAATACAATCAAGACAAGCCAGCCGGTCTGACCGACGACATGAATTAGTCACCTATCTCAAACTTTGGCCGCTGCCTCCCTTCAATCCCGTGTAGAAGGCCAGAAAATATGCAAAGAAATGTGCAAAGATTTGGGCAGTCTTGTGGTGACCCTCATGGCCCAAAATCGCGAACCGTTCATCAGCTTAGCTCTCTACCACCTGTTTAAGTGGTCGGTAGTCAGCCCGATGCTGCATGGTTACCTGCGCGGACGTATCTATGGGGCCAAAAAGGTGCCGATGGCAGGGCCGCTGATAGTCGTGGCCAATCACGCTAGCTATTTTGACCCGCCGGTACTGTCTAGCTGCCTGCGTAGGCCGGTGTCGTTTATGGCTAAAGACTCGCTATTTGAGGTGCCGGTGTTAGCCCCGGCGATTCGGGCTTACGGCGCGTATCCGGTCAAGCGCGGATCGGCTGATCGCAGCGCGATCAGGGCGGCCCTGAAGCAGTTAGAAGATGGCTGGGCTGTGGGCATTTTTCTGCAGGGGGTGCGCACTCCCGATGGCCGAGTTCCGGGGCCAAAGCTGGGCGCTGCCCTGATTGCGGCGAAAGCTCAGGTACCGCTGCTGCCTGTCAGCCTGTGGGGTACTGAGAAAATTTTGCACAAGGGCTCAGCGCTGCCCCGGTCTGCGCCTGTAACGGTTCGCATTGGAGACGCGATCGCCCCTCCGGCCACCACAGATAAGGCCGAACTCCAGGCCATCACCCAACGCTGCGCCGACGAAATTCACACGCTGCACGACCTCGGTCGCTAACGGCCCCCGCTGACGCGGTAAAATGCCTTCATAGCTAGTGGGCGATCGCTAGTGGTCAACGGTTTAAGAGCATTCATGGCAGAGGACTTGCGCGCAGAGCTAAAAGAAATGGTTGGGCCTGTTCAGTGGGAATGGCTAAAGCCCCACGTCCAGCGCGACGCGGTGGTTGTAGTCAATTCGCAGCTAGACTTGCTAGCGGTGGGAGAGGCGTTAGCGACTGACAATACTCAAGTCGTCGCGCGCTGGATTACCGAGCAGCTAGTTGGCAAGCCCAATGCCGAGCAGCTCGCCGTCTGGAGCCGCGAAAATAAACGCCTGACCTCGCTGATTGTGCAGCCCTTTGTCTTAGTCCAAGATCCCTCAGCAAACGCTGCTCTCCCCGACCCACCCTCATAGACGTGCCGACTGGCAAGGCCATCTGCTCTTGAAATATTTTAACAACTCCTCCCTCTTGAGATATCTGTTGTTGTTTGCCTGCGGCTGGGCGGCCATCGAGGTTTTAGATTATTTTGAAATTGTCGTCGTGATTTTTGCCTCAGCGACGATTTTAGCTTTTTTGCTGAGCCAGCCGGTGCGCTGGCTGCGGCGGTTTGTGCCGCACAATGTGGCGGTGTTTGCGGTGTTTATCGTGGCGCTTACGGTCATTGGCAGCCTCGTAACCACGATTGGCCTGGCTGTGCTCTCTCAGGGGCAGCCCCTGATTGATAATGTCACCGAATTTCTGACTTCTCTCTCGCCTCGCCTTGAATCATTAGAACAGTGGCTACAACAGTGGGACTTGCAGGTCGATTTGCAATCCATCGGCGCTCAGCTGCGAGACCAGGCGGCGGTTTTGCTAGGGGCGGGCATTGGTCTGGTGCAGGCCCTGCTCACCAACTTTTTGTATCTGATTTTTATCGCGGTAGTGACTTTGTTTATGCTGCTAGATGGCGATCGCCTTTGGCAGTTACTGCTAAGAAGGGTACCGTCAGTCTATCGTCACCGGGTCACAGAGACCGTCAAAAGTAGTCTGCTGGGTTTCTTTGGCGGCAGACTGCTGCTCTCTACCTTTTTTGGCTCTGCTACCCTAGTGACGTTCCTGATCTTTAAAGTGCCCTATGCGCTGACGCTAGCTGTGATCGCAGGCATGTTCGATCTTATCCCAGGCATTGGCTCTACGATAGGCATTGGCATCGTGATGCTGTTTTTGCTCTCTCAGAGCGTAGTGCTAGCCGCAAAGTCTGTTCTTATCTGCGTGGTGCTACAGCAGATAGAAGAAAATTTGCTGATGCCGCGCGTTATGCAAGACTCGCTCAATATCAACCCGGTGGTGATGTTTTTTGCCCTGATTGTCGGGGCGCGACTGGCCGGGCTGCTGGGTATTTTTCTCTCTATTCCCATTGCAAGTATTGTGGTTAGCCTGCTAGAAATCGACGAGATGAAAGGTAAGGCAGTCGCACCGCCACCTTCAGATAAAAGCTAGCGCCCGTTCCGCGCTGCTATCACTGTCTGTAACTATTCCTATTAACACTGTAAGCGATTGCTTGTTATCTGGCGACTCACCTGCTTAAAAATCTATCCCGAGCAAGATTGCTAATAGCTCCGACTATGAGGCATCAAGCTACGGCAGCTTGACGATAGTTTTTTCGATTTGCGTTTTCGATACTATTGATATTGGGTGTCATCACTTGTAGAATATGAACTCGAAAACTATTTACCTCATCTGAGTACGACGTATGGCGAAGAAATTAAAGGCTGCTGAACTCTTTCTCTCTCTTGGTTTGGTTGCTTCATTAGCGACTGCCTGTGGCGGGCCAACGGAAGGGGGAGACGCCGTCGAAGGCGAGGGCGATGCGATGGAAGCACCAATAGAAGAGACCACCCCAATGGAGGAAACAGAAGAAGCACCGATGGAAGAAGAAGGCGGTGAAGGCGGTGAAGGCGGCGAGGGTGGCGAAGGATAAGCCCCTTGTCTGCGGTCATCTCGCCTAGCTTAAAAACCCGAACATTTCTCTAGTGGGCGCTTGCCAGGATTTGTTCGGGCTTTTTCTATGGCTAAATACAAAAGCTAGACAGACTGCATAATCTCGATTAGCTTTTGCTGCATACTTTCTGTTGCCGAGATGATCAGCCCCGGCCAACGGTAGTCTTCACAGGCCGATAGGGCTGGCGGCGGACTGCCGGTGTAGGTCGTCAGATGATAGCCCATCTCCTTGGCCATAAAGGCGAGGGCAGCGGTGTCGATAAACTGGCCGCTGGCTAAGATAGCGCCGGAAATCTCTCCTGTGAGCAGGCCGTTGATCGACGGTACGACAGTCTCGGCGGAGTAGTCTGTGTTGATATTGACGACGGGATAATGCGATCGCACCTGTTCTGCCATTGGGCTAATCTGCCAGCCCAAAAACACCTTTTCGGTGGGGTTCGTGACCGTTAGCGGCTGACACTGATCTAAGCTGTCGTTCAGTTTACCTTTGAAGGTACCTTCGCCCCGTAGCGCGTAGTAGTAGCAGTCTTTAGCTGGGCTCAGCGCCAGGGCCGCTTCAAACCCGTCGGCATTGAGCACGGTGAGGATAATCATGTAATTGTCATGCCCATCCGTGTAGTAGCGCGTGCCATCAATCGGATCAAGCGTAATCAGGTAGTCGCCCTGCGGGCCTAAGTCAATAGCCCGAAAATACTTGGTATTGTAAGACTTTTCGTACTCTTCGCCGTAAAAGCGCAGATCGGGAAACTTAGCCAGCAGCACGACTTCTACGAAGGTTTGCACAGAGAGATCGGCATCGGTCAGGGCGTTGCTAAAGAGGTGGCCATCTTCAAACTTGTCAGGATGGCTAGCAATTCGCTGCTGAATTTGCTGAGCATAGGCTCCGGCTACTTTGAGAAAAGGCAGCAGCGTGGCTAATATCTCTCTGGGTGAGGGAGGGGTCGGCATCGATATTCCTATAATGGATGCCTTTATTGTAGGTTTGTGAAGGCGATCATAATAGACCTTCTATGCAGAACGAGATCAATCTAAAAACTGCATGGGATGATGCGTTACGCTAGCACTAACGCATTCTACAAGATTGGCGATCGCACTTTGCATTATAACCGGTAGAGAGCGACCCGTTTCGGGTATAGCTACTTGTTAGACAGCTATGCAGGAGGTATCAGATCGTAAATTCACAAGCTGATGAAACAGCTTTTCAATACGAGTCTCTATTACAGCTTCATCATAGTTAACTGATAAAGTGGTAGGCCAAGTACCACTTTTTAGTAGACAAAATAACTGCTTGCCGACTCTTGGATCATTTCCAAAACCCCGCCAGTTGCTACCACTCATTACCACAAGAAATATTTGAGATTTTGGGAAAGACTCTTTTATTTTATTCTCACGATCCTTGAAATGAGTATCCCAATTGTGGCGGTGCCACCCAAGTTGTGTTTTACATTCTATTACAGCGAGCAATTCTGATCCCCGCCAAATTGTTATATCAGGACGTAGAGAATTACGTTTGCGCTGTATAGCTTGTTCTGACTTAATTTCAAGCCCAAGATCTTCTACATCATTGAACAGCTTCATAAAAAAGAGGATTGTCTCTACGAAAAAGTCCGAACCTGCTTGAGCAACTTTCTTGTCAAGAAACTCTTTTGTTCCCAATTGTGCAAGATAAAAAGCACGTAACCGATTAGCAATAGCTTGAGAATAGTCGAAATTCGAATCAGAAGAACATAATATCTTCATTTGCTCATACGAATTTCTCAATGATGGCATCAAGCTATCTAACACAAGCGCATATTCATCTTGAATTTCAGAAGACATATAGATAATTAATGGGAAACTTTCTTTAAAATATTCCCTCTTTTTTCATGTATTCATCAGTAGTTATGCAGCCTAACTTATTATTAGAGGGAAATATTCCACCTAATTCCCCAACATATTAGATTAGGGAGAAATAATTCTGCCTAAGGGACTCGCAAACAAATAATCTACCGTTCATATCGGAACAATCGTCACATCCCACTTAGGCAACGTCTCAGAGCGCTGCCACTGTTGCTCAAACGGCTCTAACTCATCTTTGGTCACCTTGACACCCTTCGGATAAGTCGCCTCGACTAGCTCAACCATGGGCTCGAAGCCATTCCAAGTCATGTTTGCCGCCCATCGTAAGGCTGTTTCAACGGTATCGAGGATAGCGCCATTCCAGTAGTTTTCTAGCGCCGCCCAACAGCGCTCTATGGGATTGTACTTGCTGTGATAAGGCGGATAGTAAACCAGGCGGATCTTCATCTGCTCGCGCTGCGCAAACTGCGCCATGCGCTTGATGAACTGGGTGCGCTGGCTTTTGACGGCAGGCCCATTGTCTAGGTCAATGAC
>NZ_NRTA01000086.1 GCF_002286735.1 Leptolyngbya sp. BC1307 | reverse complement strand
TAGCGCTCATAATCAAGCGCTGCAATATCGGCTTCGGTGAATTCTAGAGTAATCATCTCTCAGGAGGATTAGACGCGACAACTGTATTTCACCTTAATATCCCGGAAATGTCCAGTTCTTAATCGTTTAGAGTATAAACCCACTGACCAATAGCGGCTAATTTAAGACCAATAGCGGCTAATTTAAGAATTGTAGTGATTCGCTTGGGTTCGTCCGTTTTTTTGGTTAGGACAGGTGTAGCGGAAGCTACAGATTCCTGGGAGAGGGCCAAATGCGGCACTGGTGGGAAAGAGTAGGCTACGGAGTAATGGGGTTGGCGATCGCCCTCATCTTCGCAGCCTGCAATCCCAACAATCGCAGCGATGATTCCTCTAATGCTGATCCGACCACATCGCTACCGGCGCTAAAGCCTTTCCCGGAAGTGGCAGTGCTGGTGCGTCGGGGCGAACCGCTGGAGGCGCTGAAAGATCCGGGCAGCTTAGACAATCTGGCCAGTATCGGCTTTGCGCCATTTGCGACCAGTTTGGCAGGTAAATATCTGAGCGTGCAGGTAAAGCCGGAGCTGGCATCGCTAAAACCTGCTGAAACAGAAACGCTTTCACTCACGCTCAAAGACGAGAAGAACAACCCGGTCTCTGGGCAGTTCACAGTGATGGTGGTGAATGAGGCAGTGCTACGGCTCAGCGGCTATCGCCCGCCCGATTTGGTGGAAACGGTATATGCGGAGCAGCCGATTAGCCTGCGCTTTGCCGACAATCGGCAGGATGTGACCTTATCGCCGCTGTCTTCGCCATTGGAAAAAGGCTGGGGCTACGGCGGCGGATTTTCTAATGCAGCGGCAAGCACACGCTTACGAGAAGATTTTCAGGCGCTGGCCTTTTATAACGGATCGGTAATTGCCGACGACAGCGGACAGGCGACCGTGAGCTTTGAACTGCCAGATGACCTGACCACCTGGCGGGCAATGGTGGTCGCGACCGATGGCAATTTACGCTTTGGGCAGGGCGATGCGACCTTTGTAGCGACGCAGCCGCTGATCACCAATCCGCTGTTGCCGCAGTTTTTAAGGGTGGGCGATCGCCTCCAGGCCGGTCTCACCGTCACCAACACCACCGGCAAAGGCGGCAAGCTACAGCTCGAAGGTCAGGCTGGTGAGGGTCTTGAGTTTGCTGATGCAGGCGATCGCCGCACACAACAGAACCAGCCTGACGCCGGGACTGCTGCCTATCGCTTTACGATGGTGGCCGAGCAGCCGGGCACAGCACAAATTGAGTTCAGCTCTCTCCTGGGTGCAGAGACAGATGCCTTCAGCTACAGGAAACCGTCTACGAGACAGGGCGCACGGCTACAGTCAATCTGCCGCAGCAGTGGCAGTGGATAAACTCTCAAACGGCGGCACAATCGCAGGCAATTCGGCTGTGGATTGCGCGAGGGGAAAGCCCGGAACAGCTCAGCCGGTTGGTGTAATCTCTGTTAGCTCAGCGGCAGGATGGTGCCTGGGGCACAAGCTACGACAATGCTCAGGCGCTGATGGCGCTGGTTGACTATACCCAGCGGTTGCCTGCCCCGCCTAACTTTAAGGCGACGGCGCAATTGGCGGGTGACACCCTTGTGAGTCAAGCTTTTCAGGGGAATGAGAGAGTCAGCGCTGAGGTGAGCATCCCCATCGCGGAGCTTCCGCGCGGCCACTCTGATTTGCAGCTCCAAAAAATAGGCGAGGGCGAACTGCACTACCTGGCGGCTTATCGCTATCGCCTGAAGGGAAACCCACCCGGACGGCTAAACGGTCTGCGAATCACGCGCCAGATCTATCCGGCCAATCAGACTGAGGCACTCCATCGGTTTGGGCTTGAGGCGACCGAAGAAACTTCGCTACCTGTCGGGCAGGTCTTCGATGTGGGCCTGGAGATTATCGCCGACCATCCGGTTGACCATGTGATTATCACTGACCCGCTGCCTGCTGGCCTCGAAGCGGTCGATACGACTTTTCAGACGGTGACGGGGGCGGTGCAGGCGCAGGCAGATAGCTGGCAAATAGGCTATCAGCAGATTTATAGCGATCGCATTCTCGCCTACAGCGACCATCTCGATGCGGGTGTGTACAGCCTTCACTATTTGGTGCGATCAGTGACGCCGGGGACGTTTCTATGGCCGGGGGCGATCGCTCGGCTACAGTACGCGCCAGAAGAGTTTGGCCGCACGACGGCTGCAATGTTATTGGTCAAGTAAGCTGAGCGCCTGGAACAGCAGTCAGCCCAGAGCGGTTGCATCAGGGCCGCTCATCTGCTTGCAGAGTAACCCAGGCAAACAAAGCGGTGAGGGCCGGTGTGCTAGCACCATCTGTCAAAATTTGCTCGGCTCCTCAATCTGCGTTAGAACATCGTTTCAGACTGCGCCATCAGCACATCATTGGTTGTCACCACAGCCTCCAGAATTTCCCCGATGACTTCTCTGTTTTGGTTACCTCTAGACACTGTCGCCAATTTGCTTTTATATAATCATAGGTAACAAAACATTAAGCAAAATATACTCACGAGCTATGGTGCTCTTTTCAAGGCATTCTCAAAGCAACTGGCAGGTAGCGAGTCCCCCCTAACCCTGGGAAATATTGCCCTAGGCAGAACGGTTACAGGAATTCCAGGAGCGACTATCGGCTTTTGGGACCTATGGAGAGTAACCCAGCCTAGGGGTTGAGGTAGACAACTGCGATCGCTTTTGAGGCCGATCCCCTGAGCATCGCACTATCAGGCTTCTCCGCTACAACTTTACGTTTTTTAAACCTCAACGGGTCAGTAGCTAAGGCTGCTACTGATGGTGCAAGGCATCAGATCTCACCATTTTGCCTCTAGAACCAAGGTTTTTCATAGTCCCAGGCTGCCGGCGTCCTAAGCTTGCAGACCAGTTTGTTGATTCGAGCCAGCCCGTTGTCGACTCGATAAGTTTTATTTTTGTTCAGGATAGAGGAGAACCATTGAACATCCGCAATCTCAAAATTCGCTCCCTAAACCTTCGCACCCTTAAACGGGAGTGGTGGGCTAATCCCAAGGCCGACATTTTGGCGGGGGCCGTAGTGGGGTTGGCGCTGATACCGGAAGCGATCGCATTTTCGATCATTGCTGGGGTCGATCCCAAGGTAGGCCTCTACGCCTCCTTCATCATCGCTATGGTCACAGCTTTTCTGGGCGGACGACCCGGCTCTATTTCTGCCGCCACCGGGGCTATGGCCCTGCTGATGATCGACCTGGTGCGCGACTATGGCCTGGAGTATTTGCTGGTGGCCACCCTGCTAACCGGCGTATTGCAGGTGATTTTTGGAGTACTGAGGCTAGGCCGCCAGATGCGCTACGTGCCCCGAGCGGTGATGGCGGGCTACATCAACGCCCTGGCGGTGCTGATTTTCTTGTCCCAGCTGCCCCAGCTCACCAACGTCCCTGTGGCGGTATATGTGATGGTGGCCCTATCACTGGCGATCATCTATATTTTGCCGCGTTTCACCACGGCGCTGCCCTCGCCGTTGGTGGCACTGTTTGTAATGACCATAGCGGCCATTTCTCTAGGCATCGACGTACCCACCGTGGGCGACATGGGCGAACTGCCCACAGCGCTGCCATTATTTGCGCTGCCCCAAGTACCCCTGACCCTCGAAACTCTGCTCATTGTGCTGCCGACGTCGCTAACCATGGCGGTGGTGGGGCTGCTGGCCTCATTCCTCACTGCGTCTTTAGTAGATGACCTGACCGATACCCCCAGCGACAAAAACCAGGAAGCTAAGGGCCAGGGCATCGCCAATTTCATCAGTGGTTTGTTTGGCGGTATGGCAGGCTGCGGCATGATCGGCCAGTCGGTGATCAACGTGCAGTCAGGTGGGCGAGGTCGGCTTTCCACCCTCGCTTCAGGGATTTTTCTGCTGTTTGCTATTTTGGGTTTAAGCCGCTGGGTGCGGCAGATGCCCATGGCGGCGCTGGTGGCGGTGATGATTATGGTCTCCATCGGCACCTTTCGTTGGGCCTCATTTCGCGACATGGCCAAGGTGCCCCGCACCGAGACGGCGGTGATGCTGACCACTATGTTAGTGACAATTTTTACCCGCAACTTTGCCCTGGGGGTGGCGACGGGTATCGTCATGAGTACGGTGTTTTTCTCTCGCAAAATTGCCCAACTGGTGTTTGTGGATAAGGTGCTGAAAGACAACGGTAGCCACCGGGTCTACAGCGTGTCGGGGCAGATTTTCTTTGTCTCGATCGAAGAGTTTCTAGAGGCCTTTGACTTCGACGAATTTGTGGATCACATTACCATTGACCTCACCCACGCCCACCTGTGGGATCAGGGGGCCGTGGCTGTCTTAGACAAGATTGTCAATAAATTTCGCCGAGCCGGGGCCGAGGTGGAGGTGATTGGTCTCAACGAAGCCAGCGCCACCTTGGTGGAGAAACTGGCTGTCCACACCTTGCCCACCCCCAGCCCTACAGCTCTTAAAGAAAACTAGGTCACTTATGAAACGCATTTTATTGTGTACTGATGGCTCTGCCTTTGCCCAGAGCAGCTACCCCTACGCTGCCTGGTTTGCCCAGGGCATGGGGGCCAGCGTGGACGTGCTTTACGTCACCGACTCGCGGGGCAAGGCCACCGCTGAAGCCAGCAACCTCAGTGGCAGCATTGGCCTAGGGGCTTCAGAATCACTGCTGAAAAAGCTGGTAGAGGTCGAACATGAGCGAGCGAAACTCAACCACCAGCGAGCCAAGCTGATTTTGGCCGATGCCGAGCGAACTCTGAACAACCAAGGGGTTAAGACCGTCAACCTAATCCACAAAGCCGGATTTTTGGTTGACTACCTAGAAACCCTAGAGACCAACGCCGACCTCATTGTGCTAGGTAAGCGGGGAGAAGCGGCAGATTTTGCCTCGGGCCACTTGGGGGCCAACGTTGATCGCATTGTGCGCAGCAGCAGCAAGCCCTGCCTGGTCACCCCCCGCGAGTTTGCCCCCTTAGAGCGGCTGCTGATGGCCTACGACGGCAGCCCCACCGGCCAGCGGCTGCTGACGTTTTTGGCCAATACCCCCAGCCTCAAGCCGTTGGATATTCATCTGCTGATGGCTGTCAAGGCGGAGTTAGACCCGAATGCGGCTCAGGTGCTGGCCGAGGCCGTGGCGCTGCTGCAACAGGCGGGTATTAAACCCAAGGTCAGTCAGCCCATTGGCGATCCCGAGAAGGCGATCGCTCAATACATCGAGGCGCACAGTATCAGCCTGTTGCTGATGGGGGCCTATGGCCACCGCCGGGTGCGCCATTTAGTGATTGGCAGCACCGCGCTTCAGCTCTTGAGAAGTAGCCAAATTCCGGTGCTGCTGCTCCGTTAAGTTTGAACCGATTTTTAACAAGTCAATCCACTATGCAAATTACCAATCGAATCAATTTTCGCAATGTAAGGGGAGATTTTCTGGGGGGCTTAACCGCTGCGGTGGTCGCCCTACCGAAGGCCAAGGCCATCGGTATCGCCTCGGGGGCAGGAGCCTCGGCAGGGTTGTGGGGCGCTATCTTGGTGGGCTTTTTTGCCTCTCTGTTTGGCGGCACCCCTAGCCTGATTTCTGAGCCGACCGGGCCGATGACCGTGATTGTCACCGCTGTGATTGTGGCAACGTCGGCCAGCGATTGATCTTTGGAGTGGCCAAGGCGATCGCACGAGAGCATAATGCGATCGGTGGTTACGACGTGCTGATTGTTGATCTGAGCGAAGTGCCCGTTTTGGGCGTTACCTCTGCCTTGGCCATTGAGAATGCAATCGAAGAGGCTATTGATGAGGGCCGAGAAGTGATGGTGATCGGAGCGAATAGAAAGGTCAAGAGACGCCTCGAAGATCTGGGGATTGCTGAGATTATTCCCAAAGACCACTGGCTGGATGATCGGCTGTTGGCGCTCAATAAGGGACTTGTGATCGCACAGCAGCATCTGTTGCCTACACCCTACCTTACTGTTCCTCCAGATCTTGGATGGAAGGTTTGACTCAGTGAGAACATGAATCGGCTGTTGACCTTCTCGTACGCAACAGGTCTACTGAAAAAACGCGACGGTTTCACCGGGTTCACCAAGGCGGTCTGCCTTGGGTTGTGATAGAGGCAAATCCGGAGCCAGGAGAGCGCGCTGTGTGGGTTTCTGTGAGCACCCAAATATCAGCCTGCACCGTTTGCATGGCTGTGAGCAGTCGGGCGCGGCGGGTTGCTTCTGACAGGTTGAGGCGCTCCACGTTCCAGGTGGCAAGGCGTAACATAAGAAAAGGTGGCCTCTGAGCGCCTAACTATCAAACAACAGTATCCATTTTTATCAATGCTACCCCGCGCTATGACTGGGCTTACCAGCTACCACCTCAAGCTCATTGCAGCGCTGACTATGGTGGTGGATCATATCGGTGTGCTGTTTTACCCCGATCTTGATTGGCTGCGGGTGATTGGGCGCGTCAGTTTTCCCCTATTTATATGGCTGCTAATACGAGGGGAAGCACACACCAAAGACATTTGGCGCTACGGCTTGCGGCTAGGGCTGCTAGGGCTCATCTCTCAGCCGATCTATCAGATCACATTTGGCACGCAGCAGCTGAATATTCTGTTTCAGTTGCTCTTAGGGTTGGTGTGTTTGAGAGTGGCGCGGCAGCGACCAGCGTTGATGCTGCCAGTGTGGATATCGGCAGCGCTCATCACTGAAGCGTTGAATGTTAGCTATGGCAGCTACGGCATCATTCTGATACTGCTGATTCGCTATTTTCGCTCTCATTTCATATGGTGGTTGGTCTGGGTTGGGTTTCATCTGATTTGGGCAGGGTATGCTGGCACGTTTCAGCTTCCAACTACCGTCGTGCCGCTGTTGTTTATTGCGTTCAACGGACAGCGTGGCCCCAAAGCCCGCTGGTTTTACGGCTTCTACCCAGGCCATCTAGCGCTGCTGGCACTGCTCTGAGGTCATTCGCTGGGGTGCGATGACAAAAACGTAGGCAGGGAGTGAATTTGGTAGGCAGTGCCTGCCAATCCGTAGCCCACATCGATTCACGCTCTGAATTCATTAAGAAAGCTGATTAGCCCTCAAGGTTTTAGGTTAATTTGACCTATTCCTTCGGAATCCTTGCTGTATCGATATCAGGAGCTACTAATAATGTCAGTGAATGGTTGTTTGAGCATTAGAAGATTGAATCGATAGCAGAGCCTATAACTATTGACTAAAAGAGCTTCTAGAAAGACTAGCCCTTGAGATGATGTATCCCTTGGTCTTGATTGATAGACTTTAAACAGAAATTAAGAGAAAGTTATCTTTCAGGAGAATTTGCTTTATGACGAGTGCAAGCAGTAACCAGAAGCCATCTGGAAAGCCTAATGATATTGTAGTCCAGTCTACCGATTTCCCTTCTACCCAATCCGAGCAGACAGAGAAGGCTGGAAAAAGTCAAAGCGGTGAACATACCGTAGCTAAAGCTGTTGGTGCAACCGGAGGTAGTGTTGCAGGCGCGGCAGTTGGTAGCATGGTCGCCGGTAAAATGGGTGCAGCCATTGGTGCTATAGGTGGCGCGATCGCAGGTGCAGCCATTGGTGATCAAGCCGCTACAAGCATAGACCAGCAAGTAGAAAATGCATCGGGTTCAATTAAGGATGCAGCTGAAAACGTTACCCATCAGGTTGAAGGTACCCTTGATAGCGTTAAATCAAAGATTAATGAAACCGATGTCAAAGGGTTGGCTGAGTCTGCAAAGCAGAAGATCAACGAAGCGGATGTTCGCGGCGTAAGCCAGTCTGTGCAAGGCAAAATTGATGAAGCGGATGTTCGCGGCGTAAGCCAGTCTGTGCAAGGCAAAATTGATGAAGCAGATGTTCGCGGCGTAAGCCAGTCTGCAAAAGGCAAAATTGATGAAGCGGATGTTCGCGGCGTAAGCCAATCTGTAAAAGGCAAAATTGATGAAGCAGATGTTCGCGGGGTTACAGATTCTGCCAAAAGAACAATTACTAATGATGTAAAACCTGCGACCAAAAACACCATCGATCAAACATCTCAAAAAGCTAAGGATGTTGCCAATAGCGCAACTTCAGCGGCAAATAAGACCCTAAAGGAACCCTCCTCTAACAAGAGTGCGAAGCCAGCGGGTTGGAAAGATCCCTCAATTGAGCAAAAGCTCCGCGAGAATTAAGGAAAACTTTAGTTCTTCTGATTCTCAGTGACTCATAAAGTTGGGGAGCACCTCTTCGGGTGCTCCCCAACTTTTATATTTGTGTACGCTAGCTTTGCGGTTTGTCGAGCGCGGCTTACGGCATGGGCAGCGGCTAAAAAAGCTTTAGAAGGCGTACAGCCATAGTTGGTGCAACTGCCGCCCAATGCATCGCGCAGAGAGCCACGCTGAAAACATTGGGGATAGTTGAGCGTTAGGGCGATGGTCAAAGACCGGTTCAATAGGGCGTGTTTGCGATACGCCTCAGCGCCACACCGTTACGCAGAGCACGTCAGGCTAGCTGTTGGCGATCGCAACGGCAGCGCTGATGTTGATTGGTGATGCGATCGCGCTTTCAACATCATGGACGCCCGTTTGATAGTTAATTTCGGGCGGGTCATTTCGGCGAAATTTGGCGATCGCAGACGGTATTAGCAGCTTCCCTTCCCTTGCCTTACCCTCTACCTCACCCCCGCAGCTTACCTAATGCGACACAGGCGGAGTAATCAACCCAGAAGACTAAACCCAAAATAAACGAAAGCGCTACCGTTTATATAGGCATTGAACCCTGATGATTTTGCAAATTCAATCCATACTTGCTATGAACTTCCATTACGTGATCACCTTTCTATGAGCGACGACTTTGTTGACACTGTTCTCGCGGTTTATCCGGAAATGTTGCCTTTCAGTCAATATCTCGATAAGGCCGCTACTGCTTAGAGCCGTCATCCCTGGCCACTTCTTTGCAATCAGCCAGACGGGCGTAATCAGCCAGACAGGCCATCGCCGATGATGGTCTATTTTGTGCTGCGAGTGTGACCCAAAATCAGCGGGTTTTAAACCACTCCAGTGAATCAGGTCTACCCATTTTGATAAAACTGACCTCGGTTGAGCGTAATTTCACCAAACCCAGGCACCCAAGAAACCCACTCTCCCGGAAAAGCTTCACAGAGCAGCAGCGCTTCATCGTGGCTGTAGTCAGAGGGAGCGTTGCGCAGGGAGACCCATAGCCCACCTTCCGGCTGAAAGACAGCATGATCATGGGCAGAATCGGGTGATACGACAGACTGAATAGCACCGGCATTTATAGTCATGGTCAAGTAACTCACGCTAGATTATGTATTCTATGTTACAGAAAAAATGCTCGGCTATAGATACTTGTCTCAAAAGTACAAATATCTCCGTCTAAATATAGAGAATTCTTACCGGGGTCTGGAGGCCGAGTTTTACAGCCAATGTCTCGGGTCTGTTCGCCGTCTTTGCCAACCGCTCGATGATGTTTAGGACGGGTGTGACCTGAATTTGATGTAGGCTTAAAAAGCGAGAGAAAATCCATATTGGTTAATTTTGGCCCAAAACTGAGCCCATCTGCCTTGGGTATAAC
>NZ_NRTA01000085.1 GCF_002286735.1 Leptolyngbya sp. BC1307 | reverse complement strand
TGTTTTACCTTCTGCTGCCGAATTCCCCGCTTTGGCAAGCTGCGTTTAGTGATTAGCTTTGAAACTGCACAGCTCACCGGGACTTACGCTGTGCTGCTGACCAATCGCGCTGACTGGTCAGCCAAACAGGTGCTCGCCAAATATTTACAAAGATGGCCGATAGAAACCTTTTATCGAGATGGAAAGCAATATCTCGGGCTTGATGAGTATCGGATGCGAACCTTTGAATCCATTCAAACCCATTGGACGTTGGTGTTCGTGGCTTACTCAATCTTGCACTTGGCTTGCTTGCCACCCCCGACAAAGGCTCCGGGCAAGCGCCCTACCCAGCTCACACAATCCATCGGGCAGGTCTGTCGCCAGCAATCGCAAGCGCTGATAGAAAAGCTAATCCTCTTTGCTCATGACTGTCTTGAACAGGGTGAATCGGCGTCGCAGGTGTTTGCCAAATTGTTTGACAAGCAGAATAAGGGGGTGCCTGCATGACTCGCTAGATAACGCCTCAATTATTTTTCTACCGTCAGAGCACAACACTCAAGTAGTAACTTTCTTGCTCGTGATATAAAACACCAAGATTGCATCGGCTGGTGGCCATAGAGGGATGGGCCTCGCCTAACAACTGTTCACCTATCGCCAACGCTTGTGTATACAGCGGTTCCGCCGCCTCATATTTGCCTTGAACATTGTAGAGATGGGCTAAGTTATTCAGGCTGGTGACTACATTAGGATGTGCCCTACCTAACAACTGCTTACACATCGCTAATGCTTCTACATACAGTAGTTCTGCCGCTGCATACTTGCCTTGGTGGTAGTAGAGATTGGCTAAGTTATTCAAGCTAGTTGCTGCAGAGGGATGAGTCTCACCTAACAACTGCTTTCTCATTGCTAACGCTTTTACATGCATTGGCTCTGCTGCTCTATATTTGCCTTGGACGCTATAAAGGTTGGCCAAATTATCCATGCTAGCGGCCACATCGGGGTGAGTCTCACCAAATCTGTTCTGAGTTTGTTTCAAGCAATCTAAATACCAAGACAATGCTAGGACATAAATCCCTTGACCTTTATAAAAATAGCCGAGCCCTGTGAATGGCTCTTTCAATGCTTCGTCATTCAGGCTATCAGCCCAGCAATTTGCTAATTCTTCTAAATGAATAATGGCTCCTCTAACATCATTTGCTTGGGCAAGCGTGAGACTGTATTCTATGCTTTGCGCAACTTCTACGAGTACACCACAAAACGATGATTTGATAGCGTCACCCTGCTTGATTTGTTGATTAAGTTTCACCCGAAAAAACTCTTGAACAATTTGATGTAGCTGATAGAGATTGTCGCCCACTCGCTTCAGCAAGCTGCGATGCAACAACCCATTCTGCCTTGCCTTCCTCAAATTCTTGGCATCTACTTCAGCCAAACACTTTTCTACCAGTGCCCAAGGAATCGGCGCAACCGCAAACATCCCCAGCAAACAGGCCAAATCTCGTTCTAGCCCACTCAGCTCCCGCCAGCTCAACTCTAGCGCCTGAATTACTCCCAGATCAGCCGTCATCCCAGCTTCCACTGCTTGCAGTGCCTCAGCATCCAGCCGAGTCTCCTCCAACTCTGCCAAAAGTTCCTGAACTGACAAATCCAAATCATCTGCTAGATACCGTCCCACCAACTCCAGACGCAAGGGCAAGCAGCCCACCCACTGACACAGTGCCTTCGCATCTGCCAACTGCGCTTGAATGCGTCCATCCGCCACAATGCCTTCCACCATCGCCAGGGCACTCTCTTCATCCAATTCCTCAATCGCAAAATTCTCCACACTCCGCCCAAAATTCAAGCGCGTGGTGATTAGCAGCTTGAACCGAGAATCTGAAGGTGGTAGGTGGGGTTTAATCGCCCCATAATCCGTTACATCGTCAATCACAACCAGCACATCGCCTTCAGGCCAATATTGCCAACAGTGCTGAATCTGCTTGTCAATTTCTCCCTCCGGCAGCGTCAGCCTCAGGTTCATTTGCGCAAAGGTCGTAATTTGCGTTGCAATCTCTTGGCCCCTCGCCCGCAGCCAGTAAATACCGCCGGGGTAATAGCCTGACTGGAATTGCGCGATCGCATACTGCAAAGCCAGTTCCGTCTTCCCAATGCCGCCCATCCCAGAAATTGCTGTAATCGCAAGGCGGCTCCCTGACTGAAGCCGCGCATGAAGGTCTTTTAGCTTTTGCTCACGCCCAACAAACGTCACCGCCCCACTGCGTGGTAAATTCTGAGGCGTTCCGGTTGAGCGAGCAAACTTTGTCCGATCTCTGTCAGACGACTCCACTCAAGTCTTGTGGATGGTGATATTTCCCATGTAGTTCTCACCGCCCTCATTCTTAACCTGATAGCCAGTAGCATTGTCGCTGTTGTTTTGCACCATACTGCTTTGGTCTAACAGTTTGCCCGCATGAATTTCCTGGGCGATTGCCCTCACCTGCTCCGCAAATTCATCATCTAGCATCTCCACACTCAAAAAGGTCGAGACAATCTCAATTGACCCCTCATAACCCTTTTCCGCCTGTGACAAAGCTATCTCAGCCGTTGCATTCTTACCCTGCAATCGGTTCCATATCATCTGACGCAACTCTCCCATTTTCGCAATGGCCGCTGCCGAAAACTTCTTTGCCAGCTCGCCAGCGCTCGTTTGCAAGAATTCTTGAAAGGCGAGGTTCGCGATCGCGCTAGCCGTAAACGTTACAGGGTCAGCCATAGAGAATCTCAGAGCAACTAGCCAAATTATAGAGAGTCATCCCGACGACAGGTCAAATCATCAAAAACTTTCCATAAACTTGAAGTTTGCTACGCTTAAAGCATCGGCCTTATCAAAACGCCCACCCATGACTGCCCTCAGCGTCACTTATCCCTCTGACCCTAGCCCACAGCCAACCCCACTTTACCGCTGGCAACCCGCTACTTGGGAAGAGTATTGTGATCGCCGTGACGAACTTGAACTCGATGAAAAGCACTGGCGACTATTTTTCGATGAAAACTCAGTCTTGGTCGTTGATATGGGTTGGGAAGGCATTAACCACGCAGCCATTTGCGACCTGTTTATAGCCCTGCTGTTTGCATGGTTTGCACAAAACTCCGACCAAACCTTTACCTCGTTAGGTCGTTGCCTACTAGAGAAAAAACCGCTCAAGGCAGGCGCTCCCGACCTCGTCGTTTACTTGGGTGAAAATTATCCAAGATGGGAGCCGGGAGAACAGCGACAAGTTGATTTAAACAAGTGGCCTGTGCCCGACTTTATCGGCGAAGTTTCAGACACAACGCTCGCCACAGATTTAGACGAAAAGAAAAAACTCTACGCCTCATTAAAAATCCCAGAATACTGGGTAATCGACATAAGAGGTGGCCGCGTTTTCATCTTCCGACTGGATGAAACCGGCACCTACCAAACCTGCGAAGCCTCTAGCGCCCTGACGGGATTATCCGTGACCTTGCTAGAAGCCACCATTCAGAAAACGGCGCAAGAATCGAACGGGAAAGCCGCTCTTTGGTTCGCACAGCAGATCAAAAAATAGCTTTCGAGCGATACTGAACGAAGCTAAGTCTTTTCAAACACACTTGCCCCTATGCTAGAGCTTCACAGCCACACAACTTGTTCCGATGGCAGTCTTACACCCGCAGAACTGGTGAAGTTCGCAGCAGAAAAAGGCGTCAAGGCGCTGGCGATTACTGATCACGATACGATGGCCGGTTGGGACGAAGCGATCGCCACCGCCACCCTGCTCAACCTAGAAATCGTCCCCGGCTTGGAGTTGAGCACCGTTTACAATGGCCGATCCATGCACATTCTGGGCTTTTACCCGGATGCGGAGAAGCTGCGATCGCCCCTGCAAGAACGAGTCGAAGGCCGCAAACGCCGCGCCCGCGAAATGGCCGCAAAGCTTGCCGAACTGGGCTACCCAATTGAGCTGCCTGACCTATCCGGCTTGATGGCACCCGGCCGCCCTCACATTGCCAGCGCCCTCAAAAAAGCAGGCCACGTCAAATCTAACAGAGAAGCCTTTGACCGCTTCTTAAAAGACGACGGCCCCGCCTACGTCCCCTACGAAAAATTTACAGCTCAAGAAGGCATTGAGCTATTGACACAGTGCGGCGCGGTCTCAGTCTGGGCACATCCTTACATCTTTCGCGGCGGCACGGTAGAAGCCATTTTGCCAGAGCTGGTCGAAGCCGGGCTGACGGGCATTGAGGTCTACCACCCCACGCACAGCCCCAGCCAGACCCGCAAGCTAGAAGAATACTGCCAAACTTACGGCCTGCTGATGACTGGCGGCAGCGACTACCACGGCCCCAGAAAAGAAAAAAATCCAGACTTTCGCGATCTAAACGATCTGGCAGTGCCTCTTACACTGCTTCCCCCTTTACGGGCGGCAGCGATCGCCCTCAAAAGCACCCGCTCATAAACGCAAAAAAAGTGGACGGCAAGATCATCAACTCACCGTCCACTTTTTAATTAGTCATGTTTCATCGAATTAGCCAGTGACTAGCTCGCAGCCAAATAACCGTTGATCGAAGCCTTCCGACGACGCAAGTGCTTCAGCGCCTGCTGCTCTAGCTGACGGACGCGCTCACGGCTGATGCTCATGCGCTGACCGACCTTAGCCAGAGAAAGCGGATTGCCATCGGCTAAGCCAAACCGCAGGTTGATCACTTCCTGCTGCTGAGGCGTCAGCTCTGAGAGCATCTTAAAGATGTCCTGGCGTAGAGACTGCTGCACGGTGTAGTCTTCGGGCGAAGCACCGTCATCTTCTAAGAGATCTTGCAGCTCAGTATCCTGGTTATCACCGATGCGCACATCTAGAGAGATTGGCTGACGGGCAATCGAAAGATACTCGCGTACCTGTTTGGGCTCTAGTTCTAGCTCTTCACCAATCTCAGCCGCATTGGGGCTGCGCCCTAACGTCTGCGATAGCTCCCGCTGAACGCGCTTGATCTTGTTGAGCTTTTCGGTGATGTGAATCGGCAAGCGAATTGTGCGCGCCTGCTGAGCGATCGCCCGCGTAATCGCCTGACGAATCCACCAGTAAGCGTAAGTAGAGAACTTATAGCCCTTCATCGGGTCAAACTTTTCTACCCCACGCTCTAAGCCGAGAGTGCCTTCTTGAATCAGATCTAAGAACTCCAGGTTGCGCTTTTGGTACTTCTTGGCAACCGCGACTACCAGCCGCAGATTGGCCTCAATCATTTTGTGCTTGGAGCGCTGACCGCGACGCATGTGATTGCTCAGCTCATCTTCGCTCATGCCAGCGGCGGCCGCCCACTCTGCCTGAGAAATATTATTTTCAGAGGCATCGTCTTCTGGCAGCTGTTCAACCAGCCCTGCTTTGATCTCTAGCAGCGCCATCATTTGCTGTACCTGCTTACCCAGCACGATCTCATCTTCGTGGCTGAGCAGAGGGACGCGGCCAATCTCATGTAGATAGGCACGCACTGCGTCAGTGGTGTACAGCGGCTTGGCTTTACGCTTGGCTGTCTTTTTAGTTTTAGTCGTCGTAGCTGCCGTCTTGGCAGTCGTTTTAGCTGCTTTAGCTTTTGCTTCAGCGCCCTGTGCGGTAGCGCTCTTTTTAGTGGTGCGGGCTTCAGATGTAGCCATGGTGTTTGGGGCCTCCGCCGAAAATTTCTAAGGAATCAATAGGGGGGCTAGTAGCCAATGCGCGCTGCACTTCAAAACCTGCAGTCGAAAGCCGCCAACCTATCGTCAAATACCGTTTAACGTTTGCTTAACTCAAAATCGTTATGAGTTTATCTTAACATAACTTCAATACCTTGGATTAGAATTGAACTTTAAGGGGAGGAGTGATAAGGTCTTTTCTGTCTTGAGAAGCTATAGCCTATACAGAGATACTGAGCCCTCGGTTAGAATCAGCTTAGAACTACCGTTGCCGGCGATCCTTTGACTGACTACTGACTAACTACATCATCGCCAGAAGCAGCCGCTCTAGCAGTGGTGATTGCCCGCCGTAATCACCGTACTTTTGACTAGGGCCTGCTGCCTGCTGATTTGAGTCTGTTTTATCCTAAGCTTGCCCCTTTCGTAAAGCATCTGCCGACAGACCTATCCGGCTTGGCTATTCAGGCGCATTTGGGCTGGCATGTTTAGCTGGGGTCAAAGCTGCGGATAATGGGGTTTTGATTAATGCTAGAGACCTGCTGAGTGCCGATGTAGAAAGTCTGCGTTCCTAGCGTGACTTAACCGCATTGGCCGTGATAATTTCACTCTCGCGGGCTCAGCTAACACCCGGTCGCTAAAGCCAGCTGAAATATCGCTTTCTGTAAAGTCAAGCATTGCCGCAGTGTCTATTGGTTTACAAAATAGATTCTCTTCGCCTGCTGTCACTATCCGGAAACTGCCTGACAGTCAGGTATTTACACCCTGCTAGACTATTCTCTATATCCGTATTTATACAGAAGTGAGAAGTCTATTTATGGCATCTCTTAACGAGAGAGACAATGTTTATGAGCGATCGCCTCAGTTTGCGCTCTAAAGAAGCGATACCGAGATGTTTTATCACTGTGCCTGTTTCCACAGCTGCCTACTGCACTTCTTTGTAAGGGGGAAATAGCCTTAAGGTTTCTAATCCTACAGACGCTTGCACAGCAGCCGTTCGCAATCTACGTCGATTTATATCTAGATATCCCTAGCTAGATATCTCAGTAATTCGGCGAATAACTGGACTCGCCCAGAAAACGATTTTCGTCGGGCTACTGGCGGTGTTACCCAGAGTTGGCTAAGCAGCTCTAGGCCGCGATCGCCCACTTAGCTGCGGCGATCGCGTGAATAGCCGTCGTATCAAATAAGGGCACGACGCTGTCTTCGGGGTGAACCAGCAGGCTGATTTCTGTGCAGCCCAAGACGACAGCTTCAGCACCCGAGGCGACCAAACGAGCGATGATTTCACAAAAGCGATCGCGCGATACCGGGCGAATTTTACCCAGGCAAAGCTCGTCATAGATGACATTGTGAACAAAGCGGCGGTCTTCGTCATTGGGCACCTGCACGGCCAAGCCATGCTGATGGATCAGCCGATCTTTGTAAAAAGACTCTTCCATAGTGAAGCGGGTACCCAGCAACCCAATTCGCTTAATCCTGCTCTGTTTGATTTCTACAGCCGTCGCATCGGCAATGTGAATCAGCGGTAGAGAAGTTGAGAGCGCGATCGCCTCGGCCACCTTGTGCATGGTATTGGTCGCCAGCAGCAAACAGTCGGCCCCGGCCCCTTCTAGCTTGGCGGCAGCCGCTGCGAGCAGTTGACCAATTTTGTCCCAGTCGCCCTCATGCTTGAGCGCTACAATCTCTTCGAAATCGACCGAAACCATTACGATCTTCGCTGAGTGCAGTCCGCCTAGCTCTGCTTTAACGGTTTCATTCAGCAGCCGGTAATACTCAATCGTTGACTCCCAGCTCATGCCACCGAGCAGCCCAATGGTTTTCATCATGCCATTCCATGTTTTGCGAGGGTATGCCTAGCGCTCTTCAAATTTCTCGTACCACAGCCAATTGCCTGCAACCGTCAGCACCAGCGCCGTGCCCCCACCGACGACTGCCAGCATCGGGTCGTAGCCACTCCGCCCGAGGGTGGTCATCCAGGTTGCCGTCAGCTCCGAGGGGCGCAGCCAGTGAGCCGCTACTGGCAC
Organism: Leptolyngbya sp. BC1307; assembly: GCF_002286735.1. GTDB lineage: Bacteria > Cyanobacteriota > Cyanobacteriia > Phormidesmidales > Phormidesmidaceae > Phormidesmis. The sequence continues at coordinate 2,132 of NZ_NRTA01000085.1, read as the reverse complement.
CAGATAGATCAGCGATGCGCCCACGGCTAGCCAGCCCACCATCGAAGTGAGTAGGAAAATGGTTTTAGCTTGAGACTGGCCTCCTGAGCGCTCAGACATGGTGGTTAATGATCCGATGAGGTTGTTTCTGGGAGACTGGTAAATCTCTTTAAACCTACCACAGGCTTTACTGACAGGATGCGTTACGGCAGTAGCTCAAGCGCAAAACTCTCAGGATGGTGAAAATCAGGCGTTGGGCCGGGATGAGCGATCGCCCAAAAAGTCTCTTCGCCGCTCGCCAGCACCACCACTGCACTCACGCCCAATCGCAGCGGTTGAGCCGGGTCAACAAGCTCTCCCACATCGACCGTTAGCGCCAGTTGCAGCTGAGTCTGCGCCGTACGAACGGTAAACGGGAGCGCCCCTAGCGCCCTCTCTTCTCGCAAACCCTGACGATAGCCTGCCAGCGAAAACACATTCCAATCGCCTGTCGGAGAGAGGTTAAACTCCCAGTAAGGGTCGGTTTCTGCTTTGTTGGGGCCTTCACCTAAAAAGAACTCAAAGCACGTTTGTTGCCAGAGCTGATCGCGGCGATCGCCCGCCTCACCCACTGGCGGAATTACCACTTTGTCAAAGTCTCCCTCAAACCGATAAACAATCGATAGAACAGACTGACTTCTCACCAGCGAGCCGCTAATAGCGAGATCTGTTGTTTGGGCAGTAGGAGAAAACGGTTGCAGTGTAAAGGTAGTGAGCTGAGTCATGACGATGAACGTAAACGATACAGTAAGCGCTGCCAGTAAAACCTTAACTCAGATCTTTCACCATTCTCGATAAGCCCAATCAGGCAATGATTTGATGATGATTTCAAAGCCAAATTGAGCAGCAATATCAACATTGCGCCTGATTTGTCTGAGCAGTTGAAACCAGAGCACAGAGGGCAGCAGTTTTTCTAGGGTTAACCTAGCGGTGGCCTTCCAATCTAAGACGGGTGGCCAAGCCCAGAGGTCAACCCAATGGGCGAGCAGATAAGCAATGAGCGACAGTACAAGCCAACGATACACGCCGATTTTGGTGCTTTGGCCAAAGCAATGCAGCCCAAACTGATGCTTAGCGGTTTTGAAGAAACCTTCTATAGCCCAACGTTTGCGGCCTAAGCGGATGAGGTAAACACCAGAATAAGGATGGGTCGAAGCGACAAAGCGCAGCTCTCGCTGATTGTCCGCTCGTTTAAGCCAAAACCAAGAGACTGTAAGCGGGTAGTCGATATCCTTGAGGTAAACCTGTAGTCCCCGTTTTGCCTTGCCTGGAAGGTCTTTTAGCTTGCGCCCATCTTGTAATAGACGGCTGTTTTTCACCCCAACGACGGCTCGCCACTTGCGCTGACGGACGGCACCGAGAAATTCTACGGTGCCAAATTCGGTGTCTGCCTGCACAATCACAGTTCTGCCTTTTATCAGAGACTTAGGTACGCTGGCCAACAGCTTACAGGCCAATTGATTCGGGCTCGGTCGCCCTTTGCCGCGCCAGACTCGGAAGCTCCACGGTATTCGCCGCTGGCCAATCACGATATAGAGCACGACCAGATGCAGTCCACGCTTGCCATTGAGCATTCGCACCCAGGGCTCAGGCGCATTGATGTCCTCGGTTGGCGTGCTCAAATGCCAAAACTTGCCTGTCTTTCTCAGCGTGCTTAAATCTATCAGCAGCCGCACTGGCACACCCTTACGGACGGGATGTGTAGCGAGCTGTTCTAGGATGGCTGCGCGGGCAGTGCGGATCACTTGCCGGGTTGGCCAACGATAGCGATTAAAAAACCGACTGAGCGAACTCGCTGACTTGATTTGCGTATGTTCCGGTAGTGCATGGCCTTGCGCATCTAAAAATAGCCCCAAAACGGCTTTTAGACTGGCTTTTTGATAGACACTAGGCATGAGTGAAATTAGGCTATACACTAGCCCTTGGGCGTGCTGAAGCATGGTTTTAATGACCGTCTTCTAAACTTTTTCTACGCCCTTTTTTTCAGATTTTGGCCCTCAACGCAACCCTTACTGACAATGGTGCAAGATCTCAGCCTTTTACGAACAGCGACGCTGTTCGATAAACCAGTAAGAAACGCTATTGCCAAGCCACTACTTCTAGGCTCTGGTTAT
>NZ_NRTA01000084.1 GCF_002286735.1 Leptolyngbya sp. BC1307 | reverse complement strand
AGAGCCGCACGCAGCTCACATACTTCGGCTCTGAGAGCAAAAATAAGGTGTAGAGCGTGCTATCGCACTGGGCTGTAGATGGTTTTGATAGCTCACGTATGGCCTAGCGATCACTCAAAAAGAAGGGGGCTCCTGCCAGCATACAGGCTGGCTACTCTGTCAATGCGTAAGTCCTAGTTTCTATCGTGACAGCCCCAAAACTGCTCGACCCACAGCAGCAGCACTGCTTTGAACTCTGGGCAGAATTCGTATCTCTACGCAATCGCAGAGAGCGGTTTGTTGAAGGGATTGAGGTACTGGAGGCGTTGTTCCAGGCGACTTAATCAAAAATAGAAGAAGAGGCGATCGCATTGATGGCGATTCGGCTCTATCTGACTACTCACATCTGACAGTTTCAAGGGCATAGCTGCTGGTTTCTAGCTCAATACTTTGAACAGCAGGACGGTTCTGCAGCCAAGCAAAAATAGCCGCTGTAGCCAACAGCACCAGCGTAATGAGTCCGACGAGTTGGAGCATGATGCTATAGCGCATAGTAAGGATTCTCGATTAATATTTTGGGAATGAGATTCTGAGAATGAGATTTTTGAAATAATCTGGCAACCGATGGACTGCTGAACTCAGATTAGGCTTGAGTTGTGATCAAGCCAGTATCAAGCCAGATTAAAATGCTCCATGTGAACTTGGGGCACCGGAACACCCAAATCGTGTAGAGCGCGTTCTACTTGATCCATCATTTTAGGTGCGGCGCAAATGAAGTACTGTCTGGTTGCTTTGTATTTCGGAATATGGCGATCAAGAAGCGCTTTGTCTACGTATCCCTGTTCGCCTGACCATGTTTCTGGAGGCTCTTTCAAAACATGAACAATCTTTAAATCTAGCTGCGCTTCAAGGGCCTCTAATTCTTCACGAAAGGTAATATCGTCCCAGGTTTTGCTGGCGTAAATTAATAGGTAAGGGCGGTCATCTTTGCGTTCTGCTGCGGTTGCCAGCATACTCATCATTGGCGTTATACCGATGCCACCGGCAACAAGTACAAATCCGGCTGCATCTCCATAGCGATCAACCGTGAATACACCATAAGGGCCATCTAAATAGGCTTTTGTCCCTGGCTTGACAGTTTCGATAGTGCTGGTGAAATCGCCTAATGCCTTGATGCCAAACTCAATACGACCGGAATGATCCGCGTTGGAAGACATGGAAAAAGGGTGTTCTCGCATACTTAAGGGCGTAATATCTAAAGTTAACCAGGCAAATTGACCGGGCTGAAAGCGAAATCCATCGTGCCCCCACGGACGCAGCGTCAGCGTCCAAACGTTCCCTCTTTGAGGAATCACATCCTCGACTAGGTAAGGCTTCTTGGTCATCATCCAAGGCTTAATAAGCCGCACATAAACCACTAGCCACAGCGCGATTAGGGCCATTGAGCCCCATAGCATCCTTTTCCAAAACAAGGCTAGGTAATTGCTAACGCCCAGGGCATGTCCTAACCCTAAGCCCACAGCTAATACTGAGAGAACAGTATGAGAGGTTCGCCAAGGTTCGTAGGGAATGCGCAGTGGCTTTCGCCAGATAGTGGTTACGACCAAAGCAACAAATGCCAGAGTTCCTAAGATAGCCAGTCGCGCTCGCCAGGGTGCTTCTAAAAAATTCAGCAGCTGTCGCGTTTCTGGCTGAACAACAAACAGCATGACAGGATGTAGCAACACCATGAAGAACGCTACCAGAGAGGTCAGCCGGTGGAACTGCAGCAGAATATCAACGCCGTATGAGGCTTCAATGCGATTGATGCGAGCCGTCAGCACGAATTGCAAGGCCATGGTTGCTAAGCCAATAAAGCCGAGCGCAACTGAGAAGTCAACCCAAAACCCGCGTGCGCCTGGCGGCGGATATATTAGCAAAACGAAGAGCGGTAAGAGAGTAATGAGTAAGTAATTGCCGATCCAAAAGAGAGCGATCGCAATCGGGCTATGCATTAATAGGCTTCTCATATACAACCTCCCAACTCTGATTAATCAGCGCAACTACAGAAATAGTATCCACTTCAATTGTGAACGAAAAGTGACTCCATCATTGGAATCTTTTCCGTCTTTGCCTGACGCCGGAAAGGGTCACTTTGAGAGCATCATTCAGACAACTCGTCTTCTCGTCGAACTTCCTTTATCTCGCCTACTTCAAAAATTAGAACGAAGGTTTGGCCCGTCTGTTCTTCAATAAATTCTTCTAGCAGCGCCACCTGACGAGGGGTAACCGGGGCTTTGGCCCGCACATTCAGCCGCACCTCCGGTGGATTTGTGAGCCAGTCAGTTTCGCTTCTAAGCAGTTCTAATCGCTGAAAGGTCACCGTCCGATTAACTAGAGCCTGCTGCAAACCAGATTCTAGTCGGGCCTGCTGTGCCAGTCGAGCGAAGCTAGCGCTCAGCGGAATAACCAGCACTGCTGTTAGCGCTAGCGTCCACACAAGGGCTCTTTTTGCACGACGGAAAGACGAGTATCCCGCCAGTAGAAAAACGAACATACAGGCCAGGGTGATACCCAGCAGATTGGTGATGTAAAGGAGGGTTGCACCTAGGCTCAGTGAGCTATTAGCCTGTGCTAAGCCAATCCCGATAACACAGACAGGAGGCATCAGGGCCACAGCGATCGCTGTCCCAGCCAAGCTAGTAGAAACCTTGGGTTCAACTTTGGCATAGCCGCTGATGCTTCCAGCCGCCACTGCAATACCCAAGTCAAGCAAATTGGGAGCCGAGCGAGCGAGTACCTCACTGCCTAAGACTTCACTACCGTAGCTAGGGATGCGAACAAGCATACCGATGCCGTAGGCGATCGCAATCGATAGGAAGGTGCCGCTAGCGACCGCGACCACCCCTTTTTTAAAGAGCGCAACATTTCCCTGGAGGGCACCAAAAGCAAGCCCTCTAATCGGCAGCATAAGCGGAGCAATTAACATAGCACCGATGATCACAGCCGCGCTGTTGGTGAGTAGGCCAAGGGTCGCGATCGCACAAGCGCTAACCGTCAAAATCAAATAGGAGGCATCAAGGATAGATTCGTCCGACAAATCAGCTTGCAATTGCTTGCGCAAACTAGGATCTACTCTGGTTTTCTGTAGAGGGTTAACACGGATGCGAAGGCTGCTACGAATATGGTTCAGCATAGTGTCATCCAAAAAGCCGTAGGAAAAAACTAGGGGGACGCTCACTGCCATTGATCAAGAATATCTTTGAACAGCAGTTCCTCGATCCATATCTTGGCAACGACCGTGAGTGGCAGCGCCATGACTAACCCTAGCGCGCCAAAGCTGGTTGCAAAAAATAGCTGTGCAACCAGCGTGATAGCAGGCAAAAGCGCGACCTGATTTGCCATAATGATAGGCGTCAGCAGATAGCTCTCGACATTTTGAATCACGATGTAGAGGATTAAAACCGCGATCGCCTTCCAGGGTTCATCTAAAAACCCGATCACCATGGGTAGTACAGCGCTCAATATCGGCCCAACATTCGGAATAAAATTTAGCAGACCAGCTAGTACGGCATGGGCCAGCGCTAGCGGTACGCCCAGCAGCCACAAGCCCAGCCCGCTCAGGGTACCGATAAATATCATTTCAAATAGTGCGCCTGCCGTCCAAGCGCCGAGTCCATGGGCGCAGCGCGTCAGAATACGATCAATCCGATGGCGATAGAACGAAGGAAAAAGACGAATAAAGACGTTGCGGTAAGGCTGTGGATTTACCAACAACATTAACGTCAGTACCAGAACCAGCAAAAAATTGAGTAGAAAACTAATCGAATTAGAAAAAATATCGGCAGCTTGCTGTACTAGGCTAGTTCCAAATGGCTGGAGCTGTTGAATGAAGCCGGTGGCATCGGGAATCTCAGGAAAATTTGGGCCGAGCACCCGATCTTCTAGCCAGTTAATTCCTGACTGAATCTGCGAGAGTCCGTCCGGCAAAAGATCGATTAAATCTTGAAACTGTTCAGCAAACGGGGGTACAACCAGTACAAAAATGCCCATGAGTACGGCAACCATTAAGCTAACGCTGAGAATAACCGCCACAGACCGCTTTAGTCCCCGCCCTCTAAGCCACAGCACTAGCTGGTTAATCGCGGTGGCCAGCGCGACCGCGGTAAATCCCAGCAGCAAAAGCTGTCGAACCTGCCAAAGGATGTAGAGAGCGACTGCAAGCCCAATAATCCCTAGCCACTGCCTCATTTTCACAGCTCTACCATCCTTCTACCGAGATATTTATAACCCACACCTGCGTCAGCACTCATCTCAGCTTCTGGTGAAAAAATAATGTAATTGTGACAGCATCTTCTCTGGGTATCGGCAGGATATAAGGCTTCATCGCATAGTCACCTTTCGATCACTTTTGTTGCCTAACTTAAAGGAAGATAAAGGCCGTGGGCGGTATAGCAAAGCGAAAAAGCCCACTACACAGCAGTCTACATTGTAGAATAGCAGTCTACATTGTAGACTACATTCAACGTAGAATACATTCAACAGAGGTGTGTTATGGCTTGGCAGTCACTATTTCATTGGCTTTATGTCGTCGGGATGGCTATCGGCGCATCGCATTTCTGGATTTTGAGCCGTAACCCCAAAGGGGTACCCCAGTATGAGTATTTGATTGCTATTTTCATTCCGATATGGTCAGGATTGGTCTATATGGCAATGGCGATCAGTCAGGGCAAGGTAGAGGTTGCTGGTCAGATAACGCACTATGCTCGCTACATAGATTGGATTGTCACTACGCCGCTGCTGCTGCTAGCGCTGTCTTTAACCGCGATGCAGTTCATCAAAAAAGACTGGGTGCTGATTAGCTCACTGATGGGCACTCAAGTTATTGTTATTGTAACCGGGCTAGTGGCGGACTTATCAGAACGTAGCTGGGCGCGATATCTTTGGTATATTTGCGGCGTGGTAGCGTTTTTGATTGTGCTACAGGGCATTTGGGGGCCACTGCGCGCTAAGAGCAAACTTCAAGAACCGGCGCTCTCAAAGCTGTATGATCGGCTGCTAATCTATTTCACAGTGTTTTGGGTGGCCTATCCTGTCGTTTGGATAATTGGGCCATCTGGATTCGGACTCATCGGCCAAACGACAGATACCGCCCTGTTTTGTCTTCTACCGTTTTTCTCTAAAGTTGGGTTTAGCCTTTTAGACCTGCAAGGACTCCGCGATTTAAGCGGTCGCCGGGAGAACAGGGCAACTAGCCCAGTAGTGAGTCAGACCTTTAAGTTCATCGATTGGGCAACCGACCGATCGCCGCTACGTCGAAGACTTCGGTAGTGTAGCGATCGCAACAACTAAAGCCAAGCAGTGAATCAGCCGGTGTAGAACCGGCGTAAGAAAATAGCTATGCAGAACTTCTGGTACAAAAACGCCATCGTTTATTCTTTAGACGTGGAAACATTTATGGATTCAGATGGCGATGGCGTGGGTGATTTCCCTGGGCTAACTCAGCGCCTAGACTATCTCTCGGGGCTAGGAATCACCTGCTTATGGCTTCACCCGTTTTATCCTTCGCCCAATCGGGACGATGGCTACGACGTTATGGACTACTACAGTGTGGACTCGCGGCTAGGAACATTAGGTGACTTTGTTGAATTTATGCACGAAGCTAAAAAACGCGGCATTGGCGTAATGATTGATCTCGTGATCAATCATACTTCGATTCAGCATCCCTGGTTTCAGGCCGCGCGATCCGATAAAAATTCTAAGTATCGTGACTACTACATTTGGGCAAACGACCCTCCCGAAACCGATCCAGCCGAGGTTATTTTCCCTGATGCCGAAGATAGCATTTGGGAATACGACAGCAAAGCGGGCGCATACTATCTACACCACTTTTATAAAGAACAGCCCGACCTAAATATCTCTAATCCCGTGGTGCGAGACGAAATCCGTAAAATTGTTCACTTTTGGCTAGAGCTAGGCGTCTCTGGATTTCGAGTAGATGCGGTTCCTTACTTTGTGAAAAATGTAGAAGTTCTCGCCGAGCAGTATGAGCTGGAAAGCTTTTTAGAAGATCTGCGGGAGGCGGTGTCTGCCAGGAATCCAGAGGCGGTGTTGCTAGCAGAGGCCAATGTAGAATCTGAGGCATTTGCAACTTATTTTGGCGATGGCAACCGAATGCATATGCTGTTTAGCTTTTTCGCTAACCAGAAAAAGTTCTTAGCACTGGCCCTTCAGCAATCTGCTCCGCTCACAGAGGGGCTTCAGCAACTCCCAAAAACGCCCCGGTCATGCCAATGGCTCAACTTTGTGCGCCACCATGATGAACTCACGCTCGATCAGCTCAGCGAGGCCGAGCGCGACAAAATATATGAAGCCTTTGCCCCAGAAGAGCAGATGCAAATTTATGGACGTGGGATACGGCGACGGCTACCGCCGATGTTTAACGGAGATCGGCGGCGAATTGAACTTATCTACAGTCTGTTGTTCGCGCTGCCAGGGATTCCGCTAATTCGATACGGCGATGAAATTGGGATGGGTGACGATCTGTCTTTGCCCGGTCGCGATAGCGTTCGGACGCCCATGCAGTGGTCAGAAAAGGCCAATGGCGGATTCTCGACGGCGGCACCTGCCTGCCTGTCTAAGCCGGTGATCTCAGAGGGCGAATATGGCTACCCTAACGTTAATGTCACGGCTCAACAGCGAGAGGCTGATTCGTTGCTCAATTGGTTTGACCAAGTGATTCGCATTCGCAAGCAGCATCCAGAAATTGGCTGGGGCAATTGGAAAATTATTGAGACTGACCAGCCGGGTGTGTTTGCCCACTGTTGCGCTTGGAAAGATAAGACGGTGTTGACTGTGCATAACTTATCCGAGCAAGCCTGCACCGTCATGCTTAAGTCTGGGTCGTCGGGTCATTTGGTGGATCTATTTGGCGATCGCGCCTACCCACCCTCAAATACCCAATCCTCACAAAACCCTCAGCTCATATCGCTAGAACCCTATGGGTATCGCTGGTTCCGAGTTGAACAGAAAAGCTAGGCTTCAAACTCAATTTATCCCTGCATATCAGCATCATGCCAGACCAAAAACCACCCCAGCCCTACCATCACCTGCCTGAACAGGAAGTGACTGATTTTTTCAGCAGTAGCACAGATCAAGGCTTAACCGCAGAAGAGGTTGCCCGCCGCTACGAAATTCACGGGCGCAATGAGCTGAAGTCCAAACCTGGCAAGCCAGCCTGGTTTAGATTTCTCCTACAGTTCAATGAGCCGCTACTCTACATCTTGCTTGTTGCAGGTGCAATTAAGGCTTTCCTGGGTTCCTGGACAAATGCCGCCGTAATTTGGGGCGTTACGGTTGTTAATGCGATTATTGGCTATGTGCAAGAGTCCAAAGCAGAGGGGGCGATCGCCTCTTTAGCCAAAACGGTCACCGCTGAAGCCACCGTCATCCGAGAGGGGCAAACGCTGCAAGTCCCATCTGGAGATCTCGTTCCTGGCGATATTGTGATGCTGAGCTCAGGAGACAAAGTTCCCGCCGATTTGAGACTGTTGAAGGTGCGAAACTTGCAGGTGGATGAGTCTGCCCTGACGGGAGAATCGTTACCCATCAATAAATCTACGGAAAATCTCCCTAATGACACGCCGCTGGCCGAACGGACTAACATGGCCTACGCTAGCAGCTTCGTCACCTTCGGACAGGGGCGTGGCATTGTGGTAGCCACCGCGTCTACGACTGAAGTTGGGAAAATCTCTCAGTCTATAGCAGGGCTGGTTAACCTCAGCACGCCCCTAACCCGTAAATTTTCGAAGTTCAGCCGTACCTTGCTCTACGCTATTTTAGCGGTGGCCACCCTGACGTTCGTCGCGGGGATTGCGCAAGGAGAGTCTTGGGCTTATGTGTTTGAGTCAGCCGTTGCTTTGGCTGTTAGCGCCATTCCAGAAGGCTTGCCCGCTGTCGTCACGATCACGCTGGCGATTGGGGTCAATCGGATGGCCCGCCGTCACGCCATTATTCGTAAGCTGCCAGCGGTTGAGGCTTTAGGCGGTGCCACCGTCATCTGTTCTGATAAAACCGGAACATTGACTGAAAACCAAATGACCGTACAGGCCATTTATGCAGGCGGACAACACTATCGTGCTGGTGGCAGTGGCTACAGTCCGAAAGGAGAAATCTTTCTAGAACCCGATGGCTTAGCGGATGACTTGGAGAAGAACGGGGAGAAGAACGGGGCAGTCAAAAATCGGTTAGAGAACAATTTGCCTCCTGCTTTAAGGGAGTGCCTGATAGCAGGAATACTCTGCAACGATTCTCAGCTAAAGCAGGAGGAAGAAGCCTGGTCGGTGGTGGGCGACCCCACAGAGGGGGCCTTGATTACAGCAGCAGCCAAAGCTGACTTGAATCAGTCTAAGCTCGCCGCCGCTAGCGCCCGATTAGACTCTATTCCGTTTGAATCACAGTATCAATACATGGCTACGCTGCACAATGTAGAGCCTCGGGTGGTGTATGTAAAAGGGTCAGTAGAGGCGCTATTGGGCCGCTGCTCCGGGCAGTTAAACGATCAGGGCCAGATTATTGAGATAGCGCCTGAAACGATTCGCCAAACGGTTGAAGCCATGGCAGACAGAGGGCTGCGAGTGCTGGCGTTCGCGAAAAAAGAAGTAGGTTCTGATCAGCACTCGGTCGCCCACGAAGATATTGAGTCGGCATTGGTTTTTCTAGGGTTGCAGGGGATGATCGATCCGCCCAGGCCCGAGGCGATCGCCGCTATCAAAACCTGCCAGTCGGCGGGCATTCAAGTCAAAATGATTACGGGCGATCATATTACAACGGCACGGGCGATCGCGCAGCGCATGGGCATTCAAAAAGACGGGCAGGTACTGGCCTTTGAAGGAAAACAAATTGAGTCGATGGACGACACCCAGATTGCACAGGCGGTAGAAGACGGTAGCGTCTTTGCCAGAGTTGCACCAACCCAAAAGCTGCGCCTAGTCGAAGCGCTTCAGCACAGCGGCGAAATTGTCGCCATGACCGGAGATGGCGTTAACGACGCCCCGGCGCTGAAACAGGCTGATATTGGCATCGCTATGGGTAAAGGAGGCACCGAGGTTGCCCGAGAATCTGCTGATATGCTGCTGACCGACGACAACTTTGCCTCTATTGAAGCGGCCACTGAAGAAGGTCGCACGGTTTATCAAAACTTACGCAAGGCGATCGCTTTTCTCCTCCCTGTCAACGGCGGTGAGTCGATGACAATTTTAATCAGCGTTTTGCTAGGTCGCGCCCTGCCGATTCTCTCCCTCCAGGTGCTCTGGCTAAACATGATCAATTCTCTCACAATGACCGTTCCCCTCGCATTTGAGCCTAAAACTCCTGGGCTCATGCAGCAACCACCGCGCGATCCTTACGAGCCTTTAATCACGGGCAGGCTGTTGCGCCGAATCGTGCTTATTTCTCTCTTTAACTGGGTTCTTATTTTTGGTATGTTCGAGTGGGCACAGGAAACGACCGGAAACATTGCCGTGGCTCGCACGATGGCGATTCAGTCACTGGTGTCGGCTCGAATTGTTTATCTGTTGAGTCTTAGCCAGCTATGGAGCAGCATAGGCGATTTCCTGCATCGCCGAGCATCTTCTATCACCCCTACCCCCATTTTGTTTGTGGGTATTGCAGGAGCCATTGCGCTGCAGGTTATCTTCAGTCAATGGAGCCTGATGAACAGACTGTTTGAAACAGCGCCCTTAACGTGGAATCAATGGGGTATTTGCCTGTTGGCCATGGTGCCAATGTACCTGATGACAACCCTCACTAACGTCGTCGATCCACCTCAAGCAAACATCTCAAGCAAGTCCTAATCTCGACTTTATCCATTTTGCCAAATAGGAAAGCAGCAAGCACAATAGATTTGTCATAACCGGCTGGCTGCGAAATGGAAATACTAGAAGCGTTGGGACGATTTGCGCCACTATTC
>NZ_NRTA01000083.1 GCF_002286735.1 Leptolyngbya sp. BC1307 | reverse complement strand
AGCGGGTAGGTGCTATTGCTGTGATTGTAGTGGCGGTCGATATACTCAAACAAACTGCCGACATGCTCACACATCGTGTCATCTAGGATAAAGCTAGAACCTGCTGCGGTGAGTCGATGCAGTATCGTTTGCTTCAGCACATACTCGATACGCGCATCGTTCATCTCTGGCGGATGCCACGGGGCTGAGGATAGAAACCGCGATAGGTTGCTTTTATCGGCGCTCGCCAACGTACAGCGGCTGATATTCGATAGGCTTTTGTTTTCTAAGACGATGAGCCCGGTTAAATAGTGCTGGAAGTGCTGATAGGCCCGCTCGTCATTGAACAAATGACGAAACGCTGCGGCATGTTTGCTCACCACTGGCGCTGGCGCAACAATCGGCAACTGCATCCTTCACCTCCTGCTCAAAACCTTTGAACCTAACGCCTAGTCTACCTCAGACGCGATATGATGATTTTTCTCTCATGAGAGCACAACACTCAAGTGACTAAGCTCATCGGCGAATATAGTACGCTTCAACCCGTGGTTATGTTTTATGGGCTGTCGCTGGCCCTGACGGGAGCGGTATACAACCTACTCTGGTTCTATATCGTCAAACAGTATCTTCATCGTCATCCCAAAATCGACCGTCATTTCATCCGTCGAGCGTCTTTTTGGAGCATTGGCTATCCTGCGCTGTATCTGATTGCGGCGCTCTTATCTTTAGTCACGGTGAGGGGGAGCTTATTTCTCTATATCCTGATTCCGTTGTTCTATTTGCTTCCTAGCACGATTGACCAGCAGCTGTTGGATTTATCAGATGAAGCTACTTAAAGTAATCTCTCTGAATTCCATGTACACTCGTCTTCATTTTCGCCATGCCTCTCAGAACTGCCGCCAGGAAACTTTGAATTTGATTGCAGATACATAAGCCCAGTTTACTCAATCGTCAAGCGCATCCTGCTTTCAGTCCTATGACACCGGATCGCCTTGCTTAGCGGCCATATGCTTTGAGGTCATGGGTGTGCTTCTTCCAGGGACTGCATAGTTATTTTTGGATCAGGATGACAAATACCGCTATGGGCCTCCTGCCGTGCGATCACTTTCAGCGGGCTTCGCCATCGCCTCCATACAGCGAAGCCCGGTCGTGAGTAGCCCTGGTGGTTTCCTCAATTTCACATCTCAGCGTGCCAATCATTGACGCCGCGTTGGGATAGTTGGCGCAGATGCGGGTGCTGCGGCGAGGGAGAGAAGCGATCACGTAGTCTTTCAAGAAAATCGCCACCTCACCGTCTGCCTGTGGTTGTGTGATGTGATGTCGTGATTAAACACGATTACCACCCAGAGCGGTCGCCTGTTGTAAAGATACAGTCCTCATCGGGGATGCGATGGCACAGCCCGCTGGAAGCGATCACCAATAGCGACAGCAACCTCTCCTTACCTGTATGCGCCGACAGGGAGCGATCGCCTGGTCTATGGGCAAACGCAAACGTAGTTAGTCTTTGGCAAAGCCTTCTCTGTGACCCAGCCTGATGGCTCAGCGCGGTAAGTTGCCCTAATGCTTTTCTCTGCCAGTGGTGCCGGTTTCTCTGCGGCCTTGGGCGGTGAAGCTGGTGGTAAGGGCGCTGGTTATTGCCCACGCCACCGCGCAGGTTTACTATTCCAGAAATCCAGAAATCCAGAAAACCAGATTAATAGATTACCAATGCTGTAGGGTGGTACTTATCGGGAGAGCGATGGCTCAGCCTGCTGGGAGCGATGACGTAGCCTGCTGAAAGCGATCGCCTTTTACTGCTGGTCGGTGAGGTGAGGGTGGGCCGGTGTTGGTAATGGTGGTGCTGCCATTAGCTCTGCTCAAAGTGCCCCATAGCGCCCAATCGAATGGTGAGCAGCTCTACATCTGACAAAGCCTGGTGTGGCCCTTGGGCGACCTGTGCGGGCGTATGCCAAAAGGTGCCAGTGGCGCAAACTTGCGGCCCGGTTTTAATACTCCCAGCTAGAACATAGACGTATTCATCGCAGGGATGGGAGTGAATCGGTATCACCGTTCCCTTGTCCATGCGCAGTCGATGGATAGAGCCCCCTGGCACAGGCACTGCTAGAGATAGAAGCTGAGCCCCTGGGAACGCCTCTAGATTGAGCTATTGCCGCTCATTGTCAGTGACAAATGTTTGCTGAGCCATCAGATTTCCTCTAAGCTGTAGAAAGCGAATGAATAATATTCACTCGCGTAGCTTAACACGATGAAAGAGGCGATTGCGTTGGCCAAGCCTATCCTCCAAAAAATCGCCGAGACAACTGCCTTGACCGAATCTACTCAAAAGCCTCGGTATGATATCGAAGGCCGGTATCAAGCGCTCTTAGAGGCAGGGGAAACGTTACTATGTGAGGGTTATGACCAGGCACAGCCGAAGCGGATAGCCGAATTGGCAGGTGTTTCTGTGGGCCTGTTTTACAAACACTTCAGCAGCAAACGCGATCTGCTAGCCGCTGTGATGGTTCATCGGCTGGGCAGCTTGCACTCGTTGATAGAAGATGCAATTGCTAGCGAGCCATCTCCAGAGCGATCACTGAAGGCTGTCATCGTCCAGACGCTGGCATACTTTCAAAAGCATAGGGGTCTAGCCAAGCTGTTCTTTATGCAAATTGGCTATGGCGACCACCAGGCCACTGAGCAGCTCAGCAGCAATTCCAAATTCCAACTAACGGACAGTGCTTGCGAAGAAACGTATCAGCCGTTCAGCGAGAAATGGAGTAAAGTTCACAGCAGCCCTAATCCGCTAGGACACAGCCGATGCCCCCCGCTAGTCTCAGTTTCGATAGCCTGTTAGACAGCTTGAGCAGCGCGATTGACGAGATGGGCGACCCGCGCCAACCCAGCAATGCGACTAGCTACAGCGTCAGGGATGCAGTGCTGGGGGCATTTTCGGCCTTTTTTATGCAGAGCGAATCGTTTCTAGAGTATCAGCGCCAGTTAAACAGCCGCAGCGGTCGGGACAATGCCCAGAGCTTGTTTGGGCTAGCGCAGATACCGAGCGTAGAGCAGATTCGTAACATCCTTGACCAGCTAGCGGCCCGAGGGTTGTTTAGCGTGTTCGTGAGCGTCTATCGAAGCCTTCAGGGGCGGGGATACTTAGAGCGGTTCAAGCAACTCGACGATAACCTGCTGGTGGCGCTGGACGGCACCGAATACTACAGCTCACAGAAGGTAAGTTGCCCTTGTTGTTCGACGCGCACCCATCGCAATGGGCAGGTGAGCTATTCTCACAAAGCGCTGCTGCCGGTGATTGTCGCGCCAGGTCAAGCGGCTGTGGTCTCGCTGCCGCCTGCGTTTATCACCCCTCAAGACGGTCACAGCAAGCAGGATTGTGAACAAGCTGCGGCGAAACGGTGGATCGGCTCAGCGCCAGCGATATTTGAGCAGCAGGCGGTGACCTTGCTCGGCGATGACCTTTTCAGTCGTCAGCCAATGTGCGAGGCGGCTTTAGCAGAGGGCTTCAACTTTATCTTCGTGTGTCTGCCTGAGTCGCATCCGACCCTCTATGACTGGATTGCCTTCAATGCGGCTAACGGTAACGTCCAGACTATTGAACAGACGCAGCGCCAGGGTCGAACCCATGAGGTCTGGCAAGTCCGCTACCTCAATGATGTCCCGTTGCGCTCAAAAGCCCCTGCGCTGTCGGTCAACTGGTGTGAGCTGACGGTGTCGCAGCCATCGGACGCGAAGGTGCTCCATGTCAATAGTTGGGTTACCAACCATCCCATCACTGACTCCCAAGCCTTTGAGATTGCCGCTGCTGGTCGCTGCCGGTGGAAGACCGAAAACGAGAACCACAACGAGCTTAAAACCAAAGGCTACCATCTCAAACACAACTTTGGGCATGGCCAACAGCACCTATCCGCCTTTTTATTGACCCTGAATCTGCTAGCATTTTTGTTTCATACGGTGCTACATCTAGCCGACGAGCCCTATCAAAGGCTTCGACAGCAGCGGGGCACTCGAAAAGGCTTCTTTCGAGACATCCTGGCGCTCACCAAGTACTTGTGGTTCGAGAGCTGGGCGGCATTGCTCGACTTCATGCTCGATGAGAAGAAGAAGTCTGCCAAACAGATGAGAAACACTTCTTGATTGCTGTCCTCGCTGATGGCTCATCAGCTACGAAGCGCTGATGAGCTTGTCCGTATCTTGGAATTTGGAATTGCTGGCAGCTCAGTGAAGCGAGAGCGAATTATCGAAGGATTCTAAGCTCGGTCATAGAGGATGGTATTCAGCAGCAGCATTTTTTAGCCATGCAACCTGTAGAAATAGAGACTTTGGTAAGTAGTATTGTTGGTACAGTCAACTGGACGATATATGAGCAATTAGTCGTTAAACAGCATGACATCAATTCGCAGATTCTAACGAACAGGCTGGCAGCTCTCTTTTTGCGTGGCATCCAGCTTGAATCCATAGATGAGAGAGGTCACTATCGTGCCTAGTACAATAAGTGTAAAACAATGAAACGTATAGATGCCAATGCCCCGGAAAGAGATTGAGCTCAAGGAGCAGGAACGCAGAGAGCTAGAGCGGCTGAGCACGAGCGGTGTGTGCTCAGTGGGGGTATGGCCCCGACTCGTGCAAAATCTAGCCATAAGGCTGTAAGCCCTGTGAAGACTGGGATGTAGAGACCGAAATCGAGCCTTTTTAGAAAAGTACTAACTAACAGACGCCCTTAGTGCGATCGCACTTGATTTCTGCTTTAGTCACACTTTACTGGCGCAGAGTATATCGAATACGTTGCGTCAGTATGCTTTAAATCTTAAAAAGTCAGCCCAATTAATAGGCTTGTATGCTTGATTTAGACTGATGTGTTTTGCATACGTTATAAATTCTAAAAGTGCTTCTACGAATAGGAGATAGTCTTTTAGGTGCGTTCGCAAGCTCAATCTCGCCAGTTTTATACGATCCACAGGTTCTTTATAAAATAAGGGATTGGGAGCATACTTCCTATTGTTGAAATTTCACCTGATGTGAAACATAGAGACAAAGGTAAAACGCACACCCCGAACGAATAATGCGCATAGACAGTTCATAGCAGCAGGCTAGAGTATCTATTTTTAATTACTTTAGACCGATGGTTGAGGGTACTGTTTTATCGATATTTTGTAGCCTCAAGCGCTGATGTCTTGGAGGGTTGATCGAGTGAAGCCACCGTTTGCTGCTGGTGCCCAGGCATGACCGATCATTCATGCGCGACAAAGCATCGTAAAAAAGGCCGTAAAAAGCGCTCCAAGTTGTCCGTTAGTTAGTACTTTTTGTGATGCCAACGTACCAACTCTTGAGCCGTCCGTTTTCCTTGCTATAGCCATACCAGTAGGGGCCATGCAGCTTCTCACCTGTAGCGCAGCAGCAGTTGGCCTTAACGCATTTGACCAGTTCAGACTGATAGGTGATACGCCCTGCTTGAGTAGTTTCGACGACCTCTCTACCCATCGCTAGGAAAGTGTAACTCTCGCATGAACCCCGCCTCTGGGCTTTTCCGCAGAGCTTTTCATGTGCTTATTGATATATCTCTATGCTATCTTTTTGTTTCGTTTTCTATTGCTACTCGATGTGAGTTACAAATAGCACAGATAGCAACAGCTTTCTCAAGCTGACTCAACGATGAAAGCAATAATTGTACGGCGTCGCCCGCTTCAGCACGAGCTGACAGGCTCTAAGCATCAAAAATTTCTGAAAAGAGTTGGATGGGTCCTGATTGCCTTGGCGATTATCTCAGGGATGGTTACGCGCATCTTTGCCGTTTTTCAGTACGTGACTTTTGATATTGGCCCCGACCCCGACCAAATTCGGGATGCGTTTGTGGTGATGGATATTTGGCAAGGAGAGTTGCCCGCGATGGGGCCTAAGTCCTATGGCTTCGGCCTGGCTGGATTCCACATTCCGCCCCTCTATTACTATTTGGTGTTTCCCTTCACGCTCCTAGGACAGGCTCCAGTCTTTCTGGCCTTCCCCAATGCCCTGTTTTCTTTTTTGGCTATTCCGCTATTCATCTACTTAACCTACAGGCTCCTAACGGGCGTTCATTTTTCCAAACGGCTCTTTCTGAGCGGCTTGTCAGGTTTCTGGTATAGCCTTCTCTTTGCCGATATTTTTATTAGCAATTTCCAGTGGAATCCGAGCGCAATGCCGTTCTTTTTGATGCTCTTCACCCTTATCTATGCTATCCAGTGCCAACATCTGTCTGCCTGGAAAGTTCAAATTCCAGCCTGGACTGCCAGTGGGGTTGTCCTCGCGATTTTGGTGAGCTTGCATACTTCCGCTCTATTTGTCATGCCTGTTGTTTACATGATTACGGCTCTGGCATTTATGGGGAAGGTTTTTAAAGGGATGGGTGCTAACCTGCGGCTGGCGCTGCCTGGACTGGGTCTGCTCGCGGCGGCGATCGCCCTTGCGCCTTATTGGATTGGCGAACTGCAAAGTAGCTTTAGCAACACCCGCTCTATTGTGCGAACGATTCTGACAGTTTCCGGCAGCGATGAGGATAGATCTCTGGCGATCGCCCTGGGCGAGAAAGGCATAAATTTTTTGCTGCACTATCTCAACAGCGTTCGGCAGGTGTACTTTTGGAATACCTCGGTTGCAGCCGCTGTCATTTTGGCTTTGGCGATCACGATGATCAGCAGCGTTGCTTTCTTAAAATTCCGAGGCGATCAAGATATTTGGTTAGTGTGGTTGGCCACGTGGGGATTGTTGTTGTTGGCCGCGAGCAATCTCGATCCGGGCCAAACTGCTGCCTACTACAGAAGTCTCATATTGATGACCCCCATTGTGATAACGGCGATCACTTTGGCCTATGCAGATTTTCAGGGGAGTCGGGCGATCTACTACCACTCAGCCATTGCGGTCTTTATTGCCCTCTCCTGCTGGCAGAACCTATCCCACGACGCCCAGTTCATGGCTGCTAAGTACGGCCCCAAACGGCTGATGAACACCCGAGAAGTCGCTCAAGTGATAGCCCATCTGCCTGAAGGTGCGAGACTTTGTAGCCCGCGTATCGCCCGCAATCGCTCCGAGCACAATCAATACCGCTACATTGACACCTACGTTACCCGCCAGGGAATAGCCGCCGTTAGCAATTGTCAGGCGGGCGACTACGTCATTCATCCCAAAAGAATTATTCACCTCGCAGGCAACTATCTAGACTACCCAGACTACCAAACTGCCGACTTTGCCGACACTGGCCCCAAAGTCCAGCCGGAATTATGGCCGACCTTCGAAATTCGAGACAATCAGCCGATTGCCCGGCCAGCCACCCTGTTTCTAGAGCTTCAGACGGCGACTGTTTACGTGTTGTCTTAGTCCCGCGTTCTAATCCTTCTAAAACTTGATAACGCCGTCTGAAGGTATCTGTCTGATTCTTGAAGTACCACCTTAATCCTCATGTTTTTGAACCACATCCGTCAATCTAGTCAACCTAAGCGAGCCCTTCCACCCCGACAGGTATTCACAGAATTTCGCTATATTGCCAGCCTCTTTCTGCTCACCCGCTTAGCCCTTATCCTGATTGGTCTGATGGCCCACTCTCTCACCGAGACGGGCTATGGCAAGCAATTTAGCTGGTCATCCTTTAAATGGCTAGATATTTGGGGCGTGTGGGACTCGTTCTGGTACATGGACATTGTCCAAAACGGTTACTCTGCTGCTGGGGCCATTCCTGATAGCCCAGATCAAACCAACTTTCCCTTCTTCCCGCTCTATCCCATGCTGATGAAAGGCCTGGGCACCCTTCTGGGGGGCAACTATTACATTGCCGGGCTGATCGTTTCTAATTTGTGTCTGTTGGGAGCCTGCTACCTGCTTTACAAACTGGTGGAGGGGAATAGCGATCGCAAAACCGCCCGTCTCTCTGTCAAATTCCTCTTCCTCTACCCGGTTTCCTTCATCTTCTCCGGCCTCTTCACCGAATCGCTCTACCTTTTCCTCTGTCTGCTGTGCTTTTATCTGGCAAAGCGCCGCCATTGGCTCGCAGTAGGCCTAGCAGGCGCGCTGCTTTCCGCCACCCGCACCCTCGGCGTGCTCATCGTCTTACCTCTCGCCTGGGAATATCTGCGCAGCATCGACTTCAAATTCAACCGCATTCGCCTGGATGTGCTCTGGCTCGCCCTCGTGCCGGTAGGCATGATCTGCTTTGGCCTGTTCAGCTATCAACAAACGGGCGACTTTTTCTACTTCAAAACCAACCAGGCTGCCTGGGATCGGCAAATTCTGAATCCCTTGGTGGTGCTCTGGAAGGCCCTCAAGCAGGGTCTGGCTCAGGGGAATGCCAGAATATTGCTAGAGCTGAGCTTTAGCGTGACCGCCCTAGCCCTTTCCACCCTTCATTACAAAAAAATCGGCTTTGCCTACTGGTTATTGTGCATGTACTCTCTGCTAATTCCCTTGTCCGCAGGCATCGACTCTATGGCCCGCTACACCCTGCCCATTTTTCCGCTGTTCATTATCCTGGCCAAACTGAGCCGCGACAACGACAGCTGGAACGACGCGCTAACTCTCTTTCTGGGCTTTGTGCAGGGTTGTCTGATGGTGTATTGGTGTACCGGACAAGCGCTGGTCGTCTAACAACACGACTTAGGGATTGATTGAATCCGTCAGATCTGGGTAGCTAAATAGGGGCGAATCAGCCTCAAAGCGATCGCACCCCCTTTCAATCTGGCCTAAGCAGCCTTGAACAACGCTTCCAGTTTCTCGACACCTTTCACGAATCGCTGCCTGCGCTCACTTAGACACACGAATTCTGCCATTTGGGAGCGCGGCCTCAGAAAGTTGCCCACTTCATCCACCGCGCGGCAGAACCACTGCGCCGCATCAAACTCGCCAAAGCCCAAGGTTGGGTAATAGCGGTGCTTAATGCGCCGATGGCTCTGCTCCACCGGATTGGCCGTGCAGGGACGCACCTCGTGCTGGATATCTTGGCCCAGTTCTTCCTCAATCGCCCGAGGATAGGAAGCCAGACCATCGGTGGCAACCGTCTCTGGCACATCCTCCTGAAGATCGATGGCTTGGGCAAAGAAGGCTTTAGTGCCGCACTCATTTTTGGCTACTCAGTCCTGGCAGTTTCTGCCGTCCAGTCGTCATTCAAGGGAGTGTTCCCTTCAACAGCATAATATTGTCTAAAGCCCTTGCGTAGATATAGATTGAGGGTGTTCCCTTTGTATCAAAATAATGGGTTGTGCAGAGTGTTCCCTTTAGAGCATGTAAAATAGCTACAGCCCTTATCACAAGAGGGATAAAGGGTGTTCCCTTGTACGTGTTTAGCGTCCGAGTATCAAATGTCAACTACATGTGCGCCTAGACGACAGCTATAAAACGACTGGATTAGAGCAAGGGTTTTTCCTCCACATTTAAACGACACCTATGATTCTCTGTGGGAGAGGCTTCGCCAACGGCGCGACACCTACGATCGCCAGGAGCTATCCTCTTTGTTAGCTGGGGCTTTGGCATCTTCGCCGCGTTTTGCGGCAGACCGCTTTCGGTAGCTCTCAGAGTGGATCTCGACAATCAACGCATGGTGAATGAGCCTGTCAACAGCGGCAACTGTCATCATGTCGTCAGCGAAGATATCGTTCCACTGGCTAAATGGCTGATTTGCTGTGATAAGCAAGCTCTTGCGCTCGTAGCGATGGGCAATCAACTCAAAAAGCACAGAGGTTTCAGCCTCAGACTTCTTGACGTAGCCCAAGTCATCAATCACCAGTAAGTCGTAGCGGTCGAGGCGTTTGAGCATAGCGGGTAGCACGAGCTGTAGCTTCGCCTGCTGTAGCTGTTGAACCAAGCCAGTGGCGGAGAAGAACTTGGTGCGTTTGCCTAGCTCAATGACCGCCCTGGCAAGTCCTATCGAAAGATGGGTTTTAGCGCGACCATAAGGATACCCTCCTAATCAGACGATTTTAACTTATTCTGTGACTGACTCGTACGGTTGGCTTCCAGGCGTAAGCGTTCCAT
>NZ_NRTA01000082.1 GCF_002286735.1 Leptolyngbya sp. BC1307 | reverse complement strand
CTTTTCATTCTTCTGTTACAACAGATTTCTCGCCCTTTGACCACTCATCGTTACTTTCCTCAATAATGCTACTTACCAGCGGTTATTGAGCTATTGCGGCTAAACTTCATGTTTGGAGAAGATCAAGCACTGATTGGAGGTTTCTTAGTAGTAATTATCGGATTGTTAATAACCTCTCATCTATGGAGCTTTATTCACGATAAATGGGGCATTAGTTTTTCGCCAAACCACAGAATTATCACTGGTTGCATTATTCTTCTTGTTGCGTTGTTCCTGTAGTGCCCAGATAATCAACAATTCTGACTGTCACTCCATGCTCAACTATAGAAAAAGCCAGTAAGTGTCTGTGGAAATATACTACGTAAAATTAGTAGTGAACATGTATGCTCACTTGTAGATCTTCATGTATGCTTGCGTGTATATTTAGTGACCTATTAGTGACGTAAGTTTTGTTGTCAGAGTCAGCAATAGCCAGAAATGCTATGCACTAAAGCTGTCTTCCCACAAGTAGGGCACAACGCATCTGTAGATCCCGACGGTTCTATTCCCTGCTAAGCTGAGACTGTAGGGAGGGTGCATCTAGACCACTTCTGCTTTTTCTTTCGACACTAAAAATTACCGCTGCTCTAAACAAATATTTGACGTTTGGTAGAAAAATGGTAGATCCTACAGACCTGATACGCTAGAACCTTTGAAAATCAAGTATCGCGCCCCTCGTCCCGAACGAGGTGCGCTACCAAACTGCGCCACATCCCGCGATGTTGCTCTACTGTGAGCAATCGCTTATTAAGATTATCACAGGCTCTCAAGTCTTAGGCAGTAAAAATAAGCGCAAAGACTTCACCGCTTCCTTATCCCGATTGACCCAGAGCGGCTCTGAAGAATTAAGGGCATTCCGGCTGGTATTTGTGCGGCTCCGCTCGGTACACTTCGTGGGTGTCTGTCGGTACGCTGCACCAGCGCTAAGCCGGTCAACCCCTGATAGATCTTAACTTTTATACTTATTGCGACTCGATTATGGCTTCAGTGTCTCCCTCTGCATTTGTCGGTAAAGAAATTAGTTTTGGGACAGACGGTTGGCGAGGCATTATTGCCGCTGACTTTACGTTTGAGCGGGTGGGGCGAGTAGCGGCTCTGGCAGCTCAGGTATTGGAGCAAACCTACGGCGATAACGGTAGCAAAACGGTGATTGTTGGCTATGATCGCCGGTTTTTGTCGCCTGATTTTGCTCGCTACGCATCTGACATGATCGCAGCCGCTGGCTACGAGGTCATGTTGTCTGAATGCTTTGCGCCGACGCCTGCTTTTAGCTGGGCGGCTTTCGACCAGAAGGCGCTAGGGGCAGTGGTGATTACGGCTAGCCATAACCCGGCAGCTTACTCAGGGCTCAAGGTGAAAAGTGCCTTTGGTGGCTCAGTACCGCCCGAAGTTACCAGCAAGATTGAAGCTAGGCTAGGGAACGCAGTACCTAAAGCTGACACGCCGGGTAGCATTACTTCCTTCAACCCCTGGCCTAGCTATTGCACTGCGCTACAGTCGATGGTAGATATTGAGGCGATTCGGGCGGCGGTGAGTGAGGGTAAGCTGACCGTGTTTGCTGAAGTGATGCATGGGGCAGCGGCAACAGGTTTGCAGCGATTGCTGGAGCGAGAGATTGATGAAATTAATGGCGAGGCCGATCCGCTGTTTGCGGGGGGTGCGCCTGAGCCTTTGCCGAAGTATATTCCTAAGCTGTTTGAGGCGATTGAGAATAAGACAAATCAGGGGCTGACGGTCGGGCTGATTTTTGATGGGGATTGCGATCGCATCGCCGGTATGGACGGCAACGCCAATTTCCTCAGTTCTCAAGTGCTGATCCCGATTCTGATGGAGCATCTGACCAAGCGCCGAGGCATGAAGGGCGAAGTGGTGAAAACAATTAGTGGCTCTAACCTTTTCCCAGCGCTGGCAAAGCTGTACGACCTGCCGCTCTACGAGACGCCGATTGGCTACAAATATATTGCTGATCGCATGTTAGAGGCCGACGTGCTGATCGGCGGCGAAGAATCGGGCGGCATCGGCTATGGCCACCATATTCCCGAACGGGATGCGCTGCTGTCGGCGCTGTATTTGCTAGAAGCGGTGGTGCAGAGCGGTAAAGACTTTGGCGAACTGAATGATTCGCTGCGTGAGCAAACCGGATTTAGCTCGGCCTACGACCGGATTGACCTGCCGCTAGCCAATATGGAAGTGCGCGCTAAGCTGCTGAAAGCGTTGCAGTCGAGTACACCGCAGGCAGTGGCTGGCCGCAAAGTGGAGAGCTGCCTAACGATTGACGGACATAAGTTCAACTTAGAGGACGATAGCTGGCTGCTGATTCGCTTCAGCGGAACAGAGCCTGTGCTACGGCTTTATGCTGAAGCTACCACCATAGAGGGAGTCCATGAGATTTTGGCTTGGGCGAAGGACTGGGCGAATTCGATCAGTTGAAGGGTGGCTATTAGCGGGATCAAGCCGGTCTATAGCAGCTCAGTGTGTTTGTGCTAGTACGCTCTGATCATGACGACTTTGACCCGGCAGGTCGAAGGTTCGTATCTTCTTGGCAAACCTTTTGGCGAGTAACCCTGCCATCTATCAGGTGGAGCTTACTCGCTTGCCTGGCAATTGTTACTTTGGTCTTGAAGCACCTGCTAGAGCGCAGCACTGAAGTTCGTCACGGCGGGCACTAGGGCTCACTCTCAGCCGGTCAGGTTCCAATCAGGTCATATTTGCCGCCACGATCTAGCGCTCTTTGGTAGGCCGGGCGAGCGTGAATGCGCTCTAAAAATGCCATGAGCTTGGGACGGCTGGCGGCAAGTCCAGCGCGGGTGGCGGCTTCTTCTAATGGGAAGCTGAGCTGAATGTCGGCAGCCGTAAAGCTGTCGTTGACGAACCATTCGGCTTTGTTGAGTTCTGATTCCATGTAGTCCAGGTGGAGGGCAATCTGGGGCTGGATAAATGAGCTTTGGGCGCGACCGGCGATCGCCCCGGCAATGGGCCGCAGGAAAAAGGGTGTTTTCTGCTCAACCTGGTTAAATACAAGATTTAGCAGCAGCGGCGGCATGGCTGAGCCTTCCGCGTAGTGCAGCCAGTAGGTATAGCGCAAGCGTTCTGGTGTATCAAGCGCGGGTGCTAACTTTCCATTACCGTAGCGATCTACCAAATACTCTACGATTGCCCCCGATTCGGCCAGGGTTAAACCGTCATCGGTAATGACAGGCGACTTGCCAAGCGGGTGCACCTGGCGCAGCGATTCGGGTGCTAGCATGGTTTCTGGGTTACGCTCGTAGCGTTTGATGTCGTACTCAAGCCCGAGTTCTTCTAGCAGCCAGAGAATGCGCTGAGAGCGGGAGTTGTTCAAATGGTGGACGGTAATCATCAGTCATTGCTAAATAGCGGGGCACACTGATGCTAACAACATTTCAGCTGATGGGCTGGTTGACAGTTGCTTTCGCCAGCATGTGCTGAGGCAAGGCACTACCCTGAAGGAAGTGACACAGCGGCTGCAGGGTGTTGGGGTCGTCGGGATAGCCCGCAGCGTGGGTATATCGAAAGGCCCAGACCATCACACCATTGGTCAAAATCGCCAGTACGCAGCTTCTAAGCTCCTGCGTACTGAACCCGGTAGATTCTGTTATTGGCTTCGTCGGTAATCAGCAGCGACCCGTCGGGCATCGCGAGGAGGCCGACGGGTCTGGCCCAGGTGGTTGGTACACTGGGGTCGGTTAAAAAGCCGGTTAAAAAGTCT
Source organism: Leptolyngbya sp. BC1307 (assembly GCF_002286735.1). Classification (GTDB taxonomy): domain Bacteria; phylum Cyanobacteriota; class Cyanobacteriia; order Phormidesmidales; family Phormidesmidaceae; genus Phormidesmis. The sequence goes on along the minus strand of NZ_NRTA01000082.1, from coordinate 6,504 downwards.
TCATAGCTGCCGGTCGGTCTACCGTTTTCAAAGGGGATGAAAACAACTTTATATCCCGTGCCAGCGCTGCGATTCCAGGAGCCGCGAAAGGCGACAAAGGCTCCGTTTTGGTAGCGCTCTGGAAAAGTATCGCCATCGTAAAACTGGAGGCCCAGGGCGGCTGAGTGAGCCTGGAAAAGAACGTCAGGCGATCGCGTTTCCTGTACCAAATCGGGAGCCTTACTCACGCCATTCACGACCTGACGCGGATCTAAATTTTTGGGCGAAAGGTAGGCATAGGGCCAGCCGAAGAATTCGCCGGATTGGATGCGGGTGAAGTAGTCGGGCACCAGATCATCGCCTAGTCCATCGCGCTCATTGACGGTGGCATAGAGATCGCCTGTTGTCGGATGAAAGTCTAGCCCGACCGGATTGCGGAGTCCGCTAGCAAAGGTACGGGCATTGCTGCCGTCTAAGCCCATAGTCTGCACCGAGGCGCGTGGGGCAGGTTCCTCGTTAGCGTTGGACTGTGAGCCGATGGAGACGTAGAGGCGATCGCCCTCAGGAGAAACCACAACATTTCTCGTCCAGTGCTGGTTGTAGCCACCGCCGGGCAGGGTGGCGATGCGATCGCCCTGGCCCTCTAGGGCGGTTTGCCCGGTCGTCCAGGGAAACCGCACAACTTCGTCGGTATTGCCTAAGAAAAAAGATCCTTCGGCGAAGGCCATGCCAAAGGGGATATTTAAGCCATTGCGGGCGGTGGCAAAGGTCTCTTTGGTCTCGGCGACGCCGTTGCCATCGGCATCTACCAGGCGCTGAATGCGATTTTGTCGCGTTTCAGTTACCAGCACGTCACCGTCTGGGGTAAGGGCCAGCCAGCGGGGGTTGTCTAGCCCTTCGGCAAAGAGGTTGACTGTGAATCCATCGGGCACGTTGAGACTGGCATTGGCGGGGGGCGCAATGACGTTGGGCGGCTGGTTGGCGCTGTCTGAGGCGTAGGGGGCTGGCAGCTCATCAACAGAGATATTGATCGGCTCAGGATTTAGCGGTTGAGTCGAAATCTGAGCTCTCTCTGGGGGGGCCGTGGCTTCTGTTGAGCTACTGGTTTCGGCTGAGGTCGGCTGATCTTGACTCTGTTCGATCTGGCCTGACTCGGATTGTAAGGCGATGCCCTGGCAGCTACCTAGCAATAGTGTTAATCCGATCAATCCTTTCCAGTAGCGCATTCTATTTTTCTATGATGTCAGGCTTCTATCCTAGCTAAAGGAGATCGGCAATGTGGGCGGCTGTCTCTTGGGGCTTTTCTAAGTGAGGGACGTGGCCGCAGTTTTCGATCCATACGAGCTGGCAGTGAGGAATGGTCCGCTCAAAGCGCGTGGCATCTTTTACGCCTAAAATCTGATCCTGCCGGCCCCACAGCACCCGTGTCGGCACCTTAACCTGCGGAATTTTCTTTGATAAAAAGTTGTAGCCCCCACTTTTGGTAAAGGCGATGAGGGCCTCCTGCCAGCGGGGCATGAGCAAATGTAGCGAGGCGCATAGCTCTGCATCGGGGGTGACAAAGGTGCGGTCGTAGTAAGCCTTTTCGCTAATTTTGCGGCGCACGCCGGGATTGCGCAGAAAATTGGTGGCCCAACGGTCTAAGGGTGAAAACATCACCTTGCCAATGGCTGGCCCCGCTGCAAAGCCGACCGCGTCGATTAGCACTAGCTGCTTGACGGCTTCGGGGTAGCTCACGGCAAAGTCTATGGCTACACCACCGCCCATAGAAGCGCCGACTAGCACTACCGCCTGACCGATCACCTGCTGGCAGAATGCGAGCAAATGCTGCTTGATGGCGGCTGGATCTACGGGCTGAGCGGCGAGGCGATCGCCAAACCCAAACCCTAGCAAATCCATCGCATATACCTGATGATGGGCTTGAGCAGGCTCCGCTAGTAACGGTACCAATCGCCGAAATTCAAATAGGGAGCTGTCAAACCCGTGTAGCAAAAGCACGGGTATCCCCTGTCCGCTGCAAATGTAGCTGGTCGCTACCGGCCCGGCAGGCATTTGCACATTTGCCCATTGGACTTGCTGGGCGATCGCCACCGAATCCGCCTCACTCAGCCCCGCCGCTTCTACCGGTAACCCCATCTGAACCCCTCTCATCCCCCCCTTTTCCCTTTTCTAATTTTCCACCTCCCGATATTTCCGCCGCACATCTACATAAAAGCTCGCCACAATCGCCAGCAACATCCACCACAGCGTACTTACCTGGGGGCGATACCAAATGGTGTCGAAAGTTCCCTGTACGAGCAGACCGACGATGGCAGCGATCGCCCCCATCAGCCAAAAAGCATCTGTCTGTCGCATCTGCCGCAATCGCCCTAACTGCGCCCAGCCCTGCTGTAAGAGGACAATCAGCATCCAGCCAAACGACAATATGCCGAAAATGCCGGCTTCCACAGCCGTTTCAAAATAGATAGAGTAGGCACTTAGCGCCGTGTAGTTAGGCCGCTGGTAGAGCGGATAGACCTGATTGAAGGCTTCGTTGCCAGGGCCAATACCGATAATCGGTCTGGCTTTAATCATCTCAAACACCGCTGCGTATACATTCAGACGAAAGTTGTTACTGCTGTCGCCGCGCGGATCAAACATGCTCATCACCCGATCGCGTACCTGAGGCACTAGCAATACACTAGCTACGACAACCGCTGCCGAGCAGCCCAACAGCAAAGGTAGCGCCCACCGCCGCCAGAAGGGTGAAAACTTGGGATTCCACCAGAACATTAGCAGCACGATGCTAACAAATGACATGGCGACAAAGCCGAGCCAGCCGCCCCGACTCAGGGTAAAGATCAGGCAGGCGCTGCTAGTGAGATACATGACTAGCGCCAGCAGTTTGGGCAACCATTTGGGCCAGGCAAACACGGCCATCGCGCTAAAGCTGACGGCGGGCATCAGGTAGCCTGCTAGCAGGTTGGGATTTTTAAGGTAGCTGTATACTCGCGTTACCCCGACCATGTTGGACTCGGGATCTACCCAGGTAGCTAGCGCCTCTGCGCCAAAAAACCACTGCCTGAGGCCATAAACTGACACGATCAGCACCGTTAATAAATAGACCAAAATCAGCCCTGACCGCAGCTCTTTAATCCGCAGAACGCGGGCTAGCAGCATAAACAGCAGTATATTTAGGGTCAGCTTTGCCAGTCCTACCAGCGCCGCCATTTTTACTGGCGATAGGGCTGTCGCGACTAGCATCGCCCCCCAGTAGAGCATGATGACAATGTGCAAGGGGGTGAGCCAGCCTTCGGCGCGATCGCTCACCGTCAGCAGCAGCCAAAAGCCTGCCGTTGCCACCATTAGCCAGCCGATCAGCGCGGTCGAAACGTAGGGTGCGAGGGCAATGGTTGCTGCGGCAAAGACCCAGGCAATGCCGTCGCCCCAGGTCAGCAGCCAGCTCCCCTGCCGCCAGTTGCGCAGCGGCGAAAGCAGCCGGTGTAAAAGGCTCACCTCTCGCCACTGATGAAAAGCAAAGCGGTCTAGGGTGAGACCCGCAGAGATCGGTCGCGTCACTCGCTGAAAAGTTGCGCCAAACATACGCTTTTTGATTTATAAAGGCTCGTGTATCCTACCAAAGTCTTGTGACCTTAATAGCGGTCTGTTCATACGGTTGACTCTATAGCCGACTGAAGGGTTTAGAGTGAAGGGAGTTCTTCTAAAGGGATCAGCAGATGGCTGTAGCAACCCGCTTAAAGATTGGCGAAGTTGCCAAGCAAACCGATATGGCTGTGGGGGCTTTGCGCTACTACGAGAGCTTGGGGCTGCTCAGCTCTGATCGCGGTCAGAATGGCTATCGTTACTACTCCCCGATGGCGGTGCAGCAGGTGAAGTTTATTCGGAAGGCACAGGCGCTGGGCTTTTCTCTAGAGGAGATTGGCGAGGTGCTGAGTGTGCATCAGCAGGGAGATGTGCCCTGTGAGTTTGTGCGATCGCTCCTGCAAGAAAAAATTGAGCAGCTCGACGCTCAAATTCAGCAAATGAAGGCGTTTAAAAGTGAGCTAGAAGCGTATCGCGATCAGTGGGCAGCCACAAAGCCTCGGCCTGAACCCGGAGATATTTGTCCGCTGATTGAGACGGTGTCGCTAGCAAAACCAGCTTTCTAGATATTCCTGGATAGATATTAGGAGCGAAAAAATCCAAGACTGCGAGCAAAGCACCGCCAACAATCAGCAAGCAGGCAATCCTAAGGAATGAAGGTTGAATAATAGTCACTTTCACAGACTGATTGGTTTTGGCTAACGCCTGTGGCGACGCTCTGCGAACGACTACGCTCAGCCATCGGAGACGTCGAGCACCGAACCCTGAGCGTAGTCGAAGGGTGGCTGGATAGATTGGTCAAGTTATTTAATCCTCGATCCTAACTAACCAACTGGTTTCAGCCAGGCCGCAGGCGACCAAGAGGACAAGCGCTGATTGTCCTGGGCGAATCGCATCTGGCTTGAAACGGGCAGCTGTCTCAAAGTATTGTTCTAGATGAAATTGTTAGCGAATCTCGACTTCGCCGGAAAAGAGTAGTCGCGATTACAGAAGTGGGGCGTCGAAACTTTCTACATTGGAGGTTGGCCAGTATGCCTCCAGTATGCCTCAGTCCAGGCAAAGCCGATGACGCCTCAAATAATTGTCTATGGGTTAGAGTCTATCGGGTATCGCATTTTTTGCCTTTTACGTCAGCAGAAGGCGGCTGTTGTGGGCGTCAACAGATATCCGATCCCCCATGAAGAAGACATTGTTGTAGGAGATTTGCTGTCTGCCGATACCCTACGGATGGCGAACATTGAGACGGCGCAGACGATTGTTATTGCTAACAATGACGATGCGGTCAATCTGGAGATTTTGCTACAGGCGCGGCTGCTGAATCCTCGCATTAAGATTATCAACCGCTTGTTTAATCAGAGCTTGGGCGATCGCCTCGACTGCACGCTACCTCACCACTCAAATATGAGCGTGGCCGAACTCTCAGCGCCTATTTTCACTTTTGCCGCTATGAGTCAGGTGGCCATTGGTCACCTCAGGCTGTTTCACAACATTTGGCCAATTCACGAAGAATATATTCACGCCGATCATCCCTGGTGCGATCGCTCTATTAATGACCTGTGGAATGACCCTACCCGCATGTTCATTTACTATCTCACCTCTGACGCTGAGATTAGCCTGATAGAGGCCATGAGCTTAGGGCGACGGCTGCAGGCGGGCGATCGCCTGATTATCGGCACCCGTCCCAAAATAGAAACGCAGCGAGCCTCGCTCGTCGAACGATTTAAGAAGAGCTGGATTTGGCTGGGGCAGTTTCAGCGACATTTGCGCGCTGGGCTGCTCGTCACGCTGCTGCTGCTGACGACGATTTTAGTGGCGACTGCGGCTTACGTTAACTTTGGCTGGAATCAGAGCACGCTGGTAGATGCCCTGTACTTTTCGGTGGGAATGATCACGGGCGCGGGGGGTAATGAAGATATTGCTGAGCGCTCGTCAGCGGTGATGAAGGTCTTCACAGCGGTGATGATGCTGGTCGGGGCTGGGGTGATTGGCGTTTTCTACGCGCTGCTCAATGATCTGGTGCTAGGCTCTCGTTTGCGCTCGTTTTGGGAGGTGACCCAAGTGCCTCAGAAGGGTCACTACGTGATTTGCGGCATGGGCGGAATTGGCGTCAAAATTGCTCAGCAGTTGATGAGTCAGGGGCATAAAGTTGTCGTGGTTGAGCGAGATGATAATAGCCGGTTTTTGAGCGCGGCGCGATCGCAGCAGATTCCGGTGATTGTGGCGGATGCGACTTTGCCGGCGACGCTGAAGGCAGCGAATGTAGAGCGGGCGATCGCCCTGCTGGCGGTGACTAATGACGATATGGCTAATTTAGAAATCTCACTGACGGCCAAAGAACTGGCTCCTCATCTGTCGATTGTTGTCCGCAGTAACAATTCGGCCCTGGGTGATCGGATGGATCAGGTTTTTGACTTTACCGCTGTTCTAAACCCTTTTGAAATTGCTGCGCCAGCCTTCGCGGCGGCAGCTCTTGGCGGTCGGATATTGGGCAGCGGTGTCACCGGCGAGATTTTATGGATTGCGCTGTCGCTACTGATTACGCCAGCGCATCCTTTCTGTCAGCAGCCGGTTAAAGATATTGCCGTCGAGGCCGATCTGGTGCCACTTTACTTGCAAACTGCTCAGCGGCAGCTGCACGGCTGGGACTTGCTGGAGGAAGTTTTGCAGCCGGGAGATGTGCTGCATCTGACGATTCCGGCTAAAAATATTGAGCGCCTCTGGCGCATCAGTAATGAGAGTCTGAAACGCGAGTGAAGGGGTTAGCGATCGCTCTCCAGTCGTTTACCTAAACTGACGACTACCCCTTTATATTGTCGCGTGCGAATTCAAATCTATCAACTCTAGAGGGGTATCAACTCAAGGCGGGAAAAGCAGAGCTTCTAGTCAAGTAACAAATAGCACATTGGCCAGGCGGATAGAAAAAGCTCTGCGGCGAAGCCCAGA
>NZ_NRTA01000081.1 GCF_002286735.1 Leptolyngbya sp. BC1307 | reverse complement strand
TTTGTCCCCGTCATTCGACAGTTTATTCTAGAAAACGTAACAGAAGCTACTTTCGCTTGACCATAGTTTCGTTTTGCTGTCAATGCGTAACTCCTATCTTATAGTATCTACAGGAAATTCAGCAAGTTCTTGAACAAGTTTAATGTCACGACAATTTTATCAACCGATTGCCAGCATCTACATACTAGGACATTGTTCTTATGGCTATAGCCATTGATTCTGCTAACGCTCATCTTTCTTCACCAGGTTTACCGCTAGCGCTTTCAGCTAGCTCCATTTTGCGCGGCATTGATGCGGTTGCGCTCAATTGCTTGCCGTTAGTTTGGCAGCAAATAGCAGCCCGAGAAGTCACTACGGGACATGACGATCCTGATTTTTTGATTGCCTTAGCTCGCTTGTTTTTTACTAAAGGAACTGACGGTAGTTCGGAAATATTCCAACAGGAATCTCAGAAGGCATCTAGCTTTCAAGCATTCTATGCCAAAGGTGTATTCGAGACTTTGGACTTTTTTGGCAATGACTTTTTGACAACGGCGTATCCTAACTTTGAGAGATCGCACCAAACAGCCAAAGCTCAAGATGGCGCTGAGGCGCTGAGCGAGTGATTGCTTTTACGCAAGCGGTATTTGAGGATTTTGGCTACGAGCTGCCCGCGAGCTTTTCCTGGATGCTGCTGTGCCCAATTGAGGCCCAATTGAGCGCGACTCTATTTAGGAGAGCGAAAAAAATCAGGGAAAATCTCGGAAATTCGTACTCTTCCCGCTCAGATGCGTACCTTCTCAATCCTGGGATCGGCGATCTCAACCCACAATCAACGTCGGTATTCAGCATGAACCCTTATAAAATCGTTTGTACTATTCGACGAGTTTTCAACGTTTTCCCCACTTTTTTCGCTCTCCTTATCTGCTCGCGAATTGGATTGACCTCTGGGCCTGGCCGCCGGTTTTAGATTGGAAGGCAACCTCTCGCTTAGCCTTAGAGAGATTGTTACCTTCTGTGCTCTGGATCGAGCTACTCAGACGCATACGTGATAGTGCCGATATCGCTGCCCAACAAAGCTTTCAGATTGACCTCAAATCATTGCCCGACCGGGCTTATCGAGATTGCTGCAAGATCTGAGCCCCTCACGAACAGCACTGCTGGCTATTCGATCAACCTGAAAGAAACTCAATTGTCGTCCCCATGGCGACAATTGAGGCTTTTCAAGGTTGATTAGTTTGTGTTTCTTAGGAGTCAAGTTATTTAATCCTCGATCCTTAGACAAATCAGCGGTCAGATAAAGCGGTCGAGGGCGGCTTTGAGCGCGGCTACCTCTGCTTCGATATTGCCTTCATCGACAGCTCGGGTGATACATTCGCTCAGGTGCTCGTCTAAGATGATGCGGGCGACCCGGTCTAATCCACCTCGAACCGCCGCAATTTGAATTAATACATCTGGGCAGGGACGATCATCTTGCACCATCGTTTTAATGCCGCGCAGGTGGCCTTCAATGCGAGAAAGCCGGTTGATAATTCGCCTTTGAGACGTTTCGCTGTGGACGTGATCAGCGCTATGGCTGTGGTCGGTGCCCTGACTGGGTAGGTGGTCACCCTTTAACGAGCTATGATGATCTGCTGACGAGGGTTTCATTGAGTTGCTTTGGGTGAAGTTGAAAAGCTGCTGTATCAGCTAATAAGCGTAAGAATTTTAAGCTTTATTTTAAGATAACTGTAACGAGATTGTTGAGAAAACTGTCTAGCGAACGCCGCTGGAGAACGCCGCTGTATTTGCAGGCATTGCATCATTGTCCAGGTTCAAAATGTGATCGCACAGCCGCTTAAGCAGAGGCAGATCGTGACTGATCACCACCATCCCTATTTGCTGTTGCCTGACAAAGGCAAGCACCGTTTGCCAGATCAGCGCCTGGGTATTGGCGTCGAGCATGGCGGTCATTTCGTCGGCGATCAGGTATTGCGTGGCTGGGTTAAGAATGCGGGCGATCGCCACCCGCTGCAGTTCACCGCCGCTGAGCTCGTGCGGGTAGCGGTTTAGCCAGCCGGGGTGAATGCCAAAGGCTGCTAGCTGATCGGGGTTAGGCGGACGGCCTTCCTGTAAAATCTGACGAATGCGCCAGCGCGGATTGACCGTTAGCTCAGGATTTTGGAAGACGAGCTGCACCGGGCAATATCCTTTTGGGGGCAGCGATCGCCCGTTCACGCTCACCGTTCCTCTGATCGGCGGCAAATAACCCGATAGCAGCTTACCCAGCGTGGTTTTACCATAGCCCGAGGGTGCCATCAGCCCCAGTATTTCACCGGGCGCTACCGCTAAGCTTCTCTCTTCAACGACCCACGGCAACTGTTTACCGTAGCGAAACCACAGATGGTTACCTTTCAGCATGAATACACCTCACCCAGCCGTCTTTTAGATTTCTCAGCTTCGGCCTTTCTGCCTGGCACGGCTCGCTCACCCAGAGGCAGCGATCGCCAAACAAACAGCCTTTGGGCAAATTCTCCGGGCTGGGCTGATTGCCTGGGACGGGTACAAATTCGTTTTGGGGGAGCGATCGCCAGAGCGCCTGCGTATAAGGATGGCGCAAATTCCCGGTAGAAAAGTCTTTGGCTGCCGCAATTTCTACGGTTGTACCCGCGTAGAAGACCGCGACCCGATCCGCAATTTGCAGGGCAGCTTCAATGTCGTGCGTGATCAAAATTACGCCGCGCCCTTCGCGGGCTAATTCCCGCAGGTGATTGAGCGTTTCGGTAACAATGTCAGGATGGAGCCCTGGGGTGGGTTCATCGGCAATCACAAGCTGAGCCGGGGTGACGACGGCAGTCGAAACAAGCACCCGTCTGGCCATACCGCCTGAGAGCTGAAAAGGATAAAGGTTGTACGTAGCGGCTGGCAAATCGTAGCGCGCAAAGGTTTTTTGCGCGCTTATCCTGGCGGCTGCTTTAGACTGTCCGGCTAGCTGCGCCACCCGCTGCACCTGCTGCCCAACGCTCATCAGCGGATCTAAATACCCGACTGACTGCGGAATCAAGGCGATCGTTTTACCGCGCAGTGCCCGGCAGCGCTGCGGCGTGAGGGTCTCTCCCTGAAATTGCATTGTGCCGCTGAGGGTTGCATTGTCTGGCAAAATGCCTAGCAGCGCATGGGCCAGGAGACTTTTTCCCGAACCGCTCGCGCCCACCACCGCGACGACTTCGCCTGCTTGCACGTCTAGATCTAAATCGGTAATCACCGCAAGCTGCTTGCGCCGGAGACCCTGGTCGTATTGAGTGAAGGTTACACCCAAGTTGGAGATAGAGAGCATGGTTATCCCTGGCTAGTTTTGGGGTCGAGGAGCGATCGCAAGTTCTCACCCAACCAGTCAAACGCCTTTACCGACAGCAGCAGGAGAAGCCCAGGCATGACGCCTAACCACCAGTAGCCGGTCGAAAGGTGACGCATCGACTCCGCCAAAATGATGCCGATTGCGGGTAAATGCGGTGATATGCCAATGCCAATAAAAGACAGTGCCGCCTCATGGAGAATAGCGTGAGGAAACAACAGAATTAATCCTACCAATAGCTGCGGCACAATATGCGGCACCATGTGATGACGGGCAATCCAGAGGGAAGATTTGCCTAGCTGACGAGATAAATGCACATAGTCAGCGCTGTTGGTCTGCAATACTTCCGCTCGAATCACGCGCGCCAAGCTCGTCCAGTGGGTCAGCGCTACGGCAATAATCACGCCCCTGGTGCCGCCGCCGACTGCAAAGGCGATCAAGATTAGCAGGACTAAATGAGGCAGGCTGAAGAAGACATCAATCACCCAGATAATCACCGCGTCTACCCAGCCGCCAAAGGTACCGGCGGCCAGCCCAAGCCCAGTACCAATTAGGGCGCTAACGCTAGCGGCCAAGAGCCCGACTCGTAGGCTTAAGGAGAGGCCATGAAGCGATCGCCTCAACATATCGCGCCCCAGCCAGTCGGTACCAAAAGGATGACCCCACGAGGGCGGCTGATTGCGCTGCGTGAGGACGGTAGTTAGCCCTGACTCTCCTAGAAACCAGGGGCTCAAGATGATTGCGAGCAGAAAGAGCGTCCCCAAAATAATCGCCGCTAAGGTTTGTTGCCGTCGGCTATTTTGTCGTCGTTTACGCTGCCGAGATAGGCTTGCTGTATCAGCAGTAATCGTCATCCGTTTACTTGACCTCCCAACCGAATGCGCGGATCGATAATTGGATAAGCCAGATCTGCCAGGGTGTTGCCAGTGTAGACGAACAAAGCGCTAAAGAATACAATGCCAACCAACAAGGGAATATCACTTCGCAGCGCCGCCTGCACGGTCGCTTCGCCCAAGCCCGGATAGGCAAACACTTGCTCTACGAGTACCGAACCGCCAAAGAGTTCACTCAAAGAAGCAAATTGTAAGGTAATTGCCGGAAGAAGAATATTGCGAAAGCCATGATAGCGCACGACGTTCCACAAGCTTTCTCCCTGAGCCAGGGCAAACAGCACATAGTCACTATGCAACACCTCAATCAGCTTTTGGCGGGTGTGCAGAGCGATATTGGCAATGCCAATAATGCTCAGGGCCAGCGCAGGCAACAGCAGATGGTGAAGATGCTGCCAGAAGGTGACATTTTGTGACAGCACACCAGGCGGCGCAGCGCAGCAAATCGGGGCAATCTTCCAAGAGACAGCGAAAGCGATGAGCAACAATAGCGCCACCCAAAAGGTAGGCGAAGAGGCCAGCGTGTAGGCATACAGCCGAATTAGCCGATCTACCCAGCTTCCGGCCAACGCACCCGCTAAGATGCCCAAAGCTAAGCCCAAGAGACCAGAGAGGAGCCACGCGATCGCCAGCATTTGCAAAGACGCCTGAAACCGCGAAGCAATCACCTCACTCACCGGCCGATTGAACACCAGCGAAGTCCCCAGATTGCCCTGGGATAGCTGTCCTAACCAGTCGAGAAAGCGATTCCACATTGGCTGATCGAGTCCCCAACGCTCGGCAATCAACGCCTGCTGATCGGCGCTAATTTGCATCATATCTGCGCCGATGTACGCCTGTACCGGATCAATCGGCGAAAAATTCAGCAGCACAAAAGTAAAAACGGCGACTGCCATCAGCAACAGTCCTAAGCGCAACAGCTTTTGCGCCGCAAATACTGCAAGAGAGCCTATTCGCATGTCCACTGCCAGTCAGCGATATTCGCCGTGATCGGCCAGCCGTGACCGTGGGGCTCTACCTGAGACTGACCAATATCCAAGCACTCATCGACGAAATAAGTATGATCGAGATTCACCAGCCAGGCCCAGGCCGCATCTCCTTTAGTGGTCACCCCTTTGTCACCATCCCACTGCGCTGCCTTCCAGTACGTGATGGCCTCCGCCTCCGAAGGTGCGCCCATGGCTAAGTCCAACATGCTGTCAATTGCCTGGTCAGCGTAGTAGCCTGCATTGTTGTAGTCTCCCTGCGCCGACTGAGAATGATACAGGTTGTACATTTCCGTTTGGTCGTGACTGCCCCAGCCAAACACCACTACATTGCTGTGCATTAACGGCTCAATATCATCCCAGCTTTTTCCTTCCACGTTGGCAGAGATGCCAATCGGTTTTAGCATTTCGGCGGTAGCGAGTGCCAGCGCCTGCCGAATGCTGTCGTCAGCCTTGTAAAGGATGGTGAATTCAGCATCTAGCCCATCTTTTTCGACAATGCCATCTCCATTACTATCAGCCCAGCCGCCCTCAGCCAAAATCTCTTCAGCCTTTTCGGGCTGCGCATCTTCAATGTCGGCCTCAGACTCTTCCCAAGCCAGACCGCTCACCGGGCCATAGGCAGGTGAACCATAGCCTTCTAAGATGCCATCAACCAATGCCTGACGATCAATTGCGTAGTTCACGGCCTGCCGAATCGCTAGGTCAGCTGTCACATCGTTGCCAACCGGGTCACCATCGGGCGTTTGTTGACTGTTTGCGGGCAGGTAGGGAAACATCAGCCCCCGATTGTCTACGCTGGTTACATTGCGGAGGTTCATTCCTTCAATGGTTTGCACTGCTAGCGACTGCGGCACGGCGGCTACTTGCGCTTGCCCAGCTTTAGCAGCGGCGAAAGCGCCATCTTCTTCTACAAACAAAAATACCAGCCGCTGAATGCCCGGTGCTTCGCCATAGTAGTCAGGATTGGCTTCTACAATCAGCTGTTGGCCTTCGTCCCACTGCACCAGCTTGTAAGGGCCAGAACCGATTGGATTGCGGGCGTAGTCTTCTCCGTGGGCATGTTCGGGTACGATTCCCAGCGTAATCAGACGATTGACAAAAGTGCTCTGAGGCTGCTTCAGCTTGAGTTCTACGGTGGTGTCATCTACAGCCGTGGCTTTCTCTAGCTGCGTCACATCGGTCAGACCACCGCTCTCTGCTGCTTTGTTGAAGGTATAGGCAACATCGGCAGCAGTCAGGGGTTCACCATCAGAAAATACCGCATCTTCTCGGATAGTAACCGTCCAGGTTTTGCCGTCTTCGCTAACGGTGTAATCTGTCGCCAGGTCGTTGACAATATTTAGATCCTGATCGCGTTTTAGCAAGGTGCTTTGAAACAGCGAAGCTCCGTAGCGTCCCCAGCCTAAGGTTGGGTCGTAGCCTTCTTCGCCTTCTCCGCCGATGGCTAGCACAATTTGTTCAGCAGAGCTAGATTGGGCAGATTCAGCCGTGTTCTCTGCTGTGTTGGTATCTGTGGGCGCACAGCTTGCGATCGCCCAGCTAGCCAGTAAAACGCCTAACCCCTCAATCAGACGTTTCCGTTTAAGTATCTGCATGTTGAATAGTCGGAACCTATGAATCAAATAACACCAAGCCAAAGCCAATCGTATCGTCTTCAACAGACTGAAACAATCCGGGGGGAGGGGATATTAGAGCGAAATTTGAGTTTTCTAAAAGCTTTTCAAAGGCGTTCTAAAAGGTCAGTCTATTGAGATAGCCGGTAATCTACCCATCTTTTTGCTCGCTGAATTGCCAGCTTTTGAGAAGCGGCATAGGGAACAGCTACCACGCTACTTTTCGCGTCATTGGCCCAAACTGCGTAAACAATCTGTCCGTCCTCTTCGCTTCGATCTAGCTCGATTTTCCAGCCCCGATATTCAAACGAGAGCACAATTTGGGGATAATCCGGTTGAGACATAAGCCTGAAAAAATTCTCAAAAATTACAGATGGCTCTGCCTCGCGCTAGACTAGCCGCGCAGACAGAGCCAGAAGATAGACAACTCTTATGCTGCCGCTAGATTCTGAGCTGCAAAGTCCCAGTTCATCAGCTCATTTAAGAAAGTAGAAATATACTCAGGGCGCTGGTTTTGATAGTCCAGGTAATAAGCGTGCTCCCATACATCCATCGTTAGTAAGGGCACCTGATTGTGGGTCAAAGGGTTCACAGCGTTGAGTGTTTTGGTTACCTTTAAGGTGCCACCGTCTAAAACCAACCAGGCCCAGCCACTGCCAAATTGAGCGGCCCCGGCTGATTTAAAGGCTTCTGCAAACTGGTCATAGCTGCCAAAGTCAGCGTCAATTTTTTTCGCTAGCTCTCCCGATGGCTTACCGCCACCGTCAGGCTTCATGCTCTCCCAATAAAAGGTATGATTCCATGCTTGAGCAGCGTTGTTGAATAATCCTGATTGCTCAGGATTATCGACAATAGATGTAATCACAACTTCGATAGGCTGACTGTCGAAATCAGTTCCTTTTACAGCCGCATTGAATTTGTTGACATAACCAGCATGATGCTTGTCGTGATGAAATTCTAGAGTACTTTTAGAAATGTGGGGCTCTAGTGCGGTGTAGTCATAAGGTAAATCAGGAAGTTCGTAGGCCATCGTTTGTAAGTATCCTCTCAATGGATGCGAGCAGACATTGCTGCTTTGCTTGTTGAGCATATCTCACCTGTAGAACCTGTTGCTATGCGCCCCAGGGGGATCTGAAGGGCCTAAGTTCGCAGCAGCCGCAGCCCGTTTAGTGTGACCAACAGCGTAGATCCTTCATGACCCAGAACGCCCGCTGGCAAGGTGAGTTCACCCAGAAAGTTGGCGATTAGCAGCAGCGAAATAGAGATTAGCGCTAGGGTGATGTTTTGTTTGATAATACGCTGTGACTTTGCGCCAATTTGAATCGCCTGTTCTAGCTTTTCGAGGCGATCGCCCATCAGCACAATATCAGCCGTCTCCAGCGCCACATCGCTACCCGTCACGCCCATCGCAATTCCTACCGAGGCTTGAGCGAGTGCCGGGGCATCGTTGACGCCATCTCCCACCATGGCCACTTGCTGATACTGCTGTTGCAATTGCTGAATCACCCCTACTTTATCTTCCGGCAGCAAATCTGAGTATGTTGTTTGCACGCCAACGGCTTGCGCGACGGTTTGGGCGGTGGCCGCATTGTCGCCTGTGAGCATGACAGTCATAATCTGGTTTTTTGCCAAAATAGCCAGCAAGCGAGCCGATTGAGGCCGTACCTGATCGGCCACTGCCAGCAGCCCTAATACCTGACCGTGAGCGCTCACCCAAATCACTGTTTTGCCTTCAGACTCTAGCCGTTGACTATCGAAAGTTAGTCTAGAATCTAAGGTTGAAGCCAGGTCTGCACTAACAAAAGCGAGTTTGCCCACCCGTACCGGTTCTCCCGCCAAGCTTCCTGAAATTCCTTGGCCGACTGTGGCCTGCACTGCTGTCATGGGCCGTAAAGAGATCTCTCGTTTTTGGGCTTTCTCTACCACAGCCTGAGCAATCGGATGCTCTGAATAAGCTTCTAGCGAGGCGGCTAGTTGCAGCACTTTATCAGCGGAGATGCCGGGCGCTGCCATCAGGTCGCTGGTCTGGAGAATGCCGGTCGTGAGCGTGCCGGTTTTGTCGAAGGCGATCGCCCTGACCTGCCCAATCTTTTCGAGTTGCGCACCGTCTTTAAAGAGAATGCCTTGCCTCGCGCCTTTAGCAATACCAGAGAGCAGCGTCGGCATAATCGCCGCCATCAGCGCGCAGGGAGAGGCCACTACCAGAAAAACCAGCGCCCGGTAAATTGTTACCTCCCAACTCCAATTCAGCAGCAGCGGCGGCACCGTCGCCAGCAGCAGCCCAACCACCACAATCACTCGGGCATAGCCCCGTTCAAACTTTTCTAAAAACTGTTG
This sequence comes from Leptolyngbya sp. BC1307, assembly GCF_002286735.1. Taxonomy (GTDB): domain Bacteria; phylum Cyanobacteriota; class Cyanobacteriia; order Phormidesmidales; family Phormidesmidaceae; genus Phormidesmis. The sequence continues at coordinate 1,756 of NZ_NRTA01000081.1, read as the reverse complement.
CGAAGGCGGTTCAGCCGTTTTGGCCTGCTCCACCAGTCGAATCACTCGCTGAATCAGACTGCTTTCGGGCGGCTTGTGCAGCTCTACCGTCAGGGCTCCGCTGCCGTTGAGCGTTCCGGCAAAGACTTCATCGCCCGGTTCTCTATCTACCGGCACAGATTCGCCCGTAATTGACGCTTGGTTGACAGTGCTGCTACCGATCCGCACGATGCCATCGGTGGGGATGAGTTCACCCGGTTTGATTAAGATGCGATCGCCCACCTGCAAATCTGCTGTCGCCACTAACTGCGCTTCACTTCCCAACATTCGCCGCCCTGTATCTGGCGTGAGCTGCATCAGACTACGAATATTGCGCTCTGTGCGGTGCATCGCCACACTTTCTAATGCGCCGCTGATCGCAAAGATCAAAATCAGCACCGCGCCATCGACCAGCAAAAAATATTCCCGCTGCCACAGCCCCAACGTAGCCGCCCCGATCGCCGCTACGATCATCAACAGATCTACATCCAGCTCTCGCTCTTGCCACAGGGTCGTCAGCCCTTCGCGAGCACTCTCGTAACCGCCAATTACGTAGGCCGCCAGTAAAATCCAGACGCCTAGTCCTAGCCAGCTACCGTGGAGTGCCAGCCAGCCCAATAGGGTGAGCAGCGCGCAGATAGCAGCGGCGATCGCCTCAGGATACGTTTTTAGCAAGTCACGCGATCGCTGAGAGAGCCGCGTAGCTGGCGGTGCTGAGAAGAAAGTATTGGCCATATTACCCTGATGCTTGCAAGATCTGAACAGCCTCAGTGTAAACCTTGACACTGATGTCAAGGTCAAGTCACGCTTTAATTATTCACCATATTTAGCGCTGCTGACTTTACCTCTAAATACGACGTACTGATAGATGTCGTAAAACAGCATAATAGGAATCAGAAATCCGACAAAAATAAGCATAAATACCAGCGCGCTAGGCGAAGCTGCTCCTTGATATATCGTGATTTTAGTTGGGATAATATAGGGAAATACGATCAAACCGATGCCAATAAATGACAGCAAAAATAGCAGCAGTGTCCAAATGATTCGCCTGCCAAAATATAGCGTCGTTATGAACAACAAACTATAGAGTGCAACAAAGCCGATCAGCGAAGTAAAAACTGTCTCTGAGGGAATGTGTGAAGCGGTGTTGATCGTCCGAATTTCTCCATACACCGTCAAGGGTTGTTGTCCTACACAGCGAACAATCCAGCCTGAATCGGTGGCAATATAGCCCAGGGGCGCGGCAAAAATCCAGGCGCGCATTAGCCACTTTTGTTTGCCAATTGTGTCGTCAGCGAGTTTGCCGCGCAGCCATTGCCATACACTCCACAGCATTAGCGCTGCTAAGAAAAAGCCAATCGCAATCATGATCCGAAAGGCGTAGTAGATTAGCCCAATCTGGTGAGGCCGATCTGCTGGCGCAAATGCTTTGAGACCTTGCACAGGCTCCGAAAGCTTTGGTTTGAGTTCCAGAATGAGTCCTAGTGGAGCGTCAGAGCTTAATTTGAGGATAAATGGAAATCAGTCTACACCGAGCATCCTCAACTTTCATTTGCCAGTCAACCCCTCGTTGAGTGTTGTTGATATCCGTTGACCAAGCCGCAATTTCGCTGCGGATGGTTTCGATATCCTCGAATCGTCTACCGTCAACACATTGACGGGTCATCGCGCTCAGCTCGTTCTCTGCGACATTCAGCCAACTGCCATGCTTCGGGGTGTAGCAAAACTCAATGCGCCG
>NZ_NRTA01000080.1 GCF_002286735.1 Leptolyngbya sp. BC1307 | reverse complement strand
TCTAAAATAGTCGTTCTTCGTCTTGCCCGCTGCTTTGTCATACAGTCTGAAGTTGACCGGATAAGAATGACCGGAGGGGTCACTGTAGTACAGAGTAATTAGGTTGAGTCCCTTCACCGGTCGCTTGTGCTTGCCAGAGTAAAAGTAATCCACCAAGGCACTTTTGCTGGGGTCGCGATACGGTTTGTCTTCCACACTATCGTCTACGCTGAGCGTCCCGGATTCTAGGTTCAGCTCGCCTTTAACCTCGTCAAAGAGGTCTTTGGGCGTGTAACGTTCGCGTAATAAAAAGCGATTCACGCTATCGTGGCTCAAATCTGCCAAAATTTCTGAGAGCCGCACGCAGCTCACATACTTCGGCTCTGAGAGCAAAAATAAGGTGTAGAGCGTGCTATCGCACTGGGCTGTAGATGGTTTTGATAGCTCACGCATGGCCTAGCGATCACTCAAAAAGAAGGGGGCTCCTGCCAGCATACAGGCTGGCTACTCTGTCAATGCGTAAGTCCTATATATGTCGATTTGGAGGAATTTGACCTTGGTAACTTGTTTGATCCGGCTGAGAGGCGCGAATTCAAAAGACATAAAAGTTGTAAGGAGGAAAACAACATAGCAGGTGGTGAACTAAGACTACTTGGAGATGGCAAGCTTTATGATTATCTTGAATGCAAAGACATAAAACGCTTGTATGAAGAGTTTGAGAGATTAGATGGAGGTGTAAAAACAAGAAGTATAAAAACTACATACAGCGATCTGCAAGAGAGAGCTTGGCAATTAGCTTGTTTAGGTAGAAACTCTAGTTTGCAAGATAAAGCCTTAGAGGGTTTTGTCAAATACGGTCAACTTTATCAACTGTGGGATCAGTTCGAGGACGATATGACTTCATTTTCGGTAATGCAACAACAGATCAGAGATTTGGACGCTCGAATTAAGCAACTAGATGAAAAGATTGGAACTTTTCAAGAAAAATCAGAGCAAATTGATGGTTTAAATTCGGCAGTACAGATAGCACAAAGTACTGCTAACGATGCAATCAACCGAGCCGATGCTGCTCAAGCTACCGCCAATGATGCAGTTGGTAAAGCCGATGCTGCTCAAGCTACCGCCAATGATGCGGTCAACCGAGCTAATAACGCTCAAAGTACTGCTAACAATGCAGTCGGCAAAGCCGATGCTGCTCAAAAAATGGCATCGACAGTAGACGGAAGAACAAAGCAGATCAGTACATCTGGTGCTGAGACACGCATTCGTCTTGGAAGCGTCCAATATGCAGCCTTTCAAACAGACGGTAACTTAGTTGTATATGAAGATCCGCGTCAGGCTCGCTGGGGTTCAGGCACTAACAGGTGACATATCCTACTAAGGCAGTCTAACAACGCCCATGCACACCGACCGCCGAGAGTTAATCGGTTATGATGCACAGGTTATCTACGGCGGGTGATGGACAACGTTAGCCAGCAAAGAGCACGCAAAAAGATGACGACGGAGTTCACCCAAGAAGACAACCTGATACTTCAGAGCTACATAACGGTGTCTCTGCTCGTCGAACTGAAGAACAATGACCTCCTTACCTCAGCATATTTCGAGGGGATGACGTTTGGAGCACCGTGGATCAAAGATCAGCTCCGTTCGATCTGCGTCGATAATCAAGGCTGTGCCATGATGTCGTTGTACGCCATGCTCGTTCTACCTCGGGAAATCGTGCAGAACGCATACTCAGCAGAGTACGACGCAATCAATGACTTCCTGCGCGTCCACACAAAGAACACAACAACCAACTACCGTTCCGACAACCCCACGACCAACTATCTACGCCACATTCGCAACGCGGTGGCGCACGCGCGTTCGACCTTCCGTCCAAACGATGCAGTGGTTTTCACCGACGAGAATACGCGCACCAATGAGTCCTTCTCTACGGAGTTACCGCTGGCACATCTCGGTGAATTCGTTCACCGTTTACAGTCCGTGCATGTGGCGTATATTCAGACGATGCAACAACGTGGCGAGTCGAGTTGACGGTAGTGATGGCTAACACACTGCTGGAGCCGACTGACGAGAGTCTTTGTTATGTTGCAGATATCACTTGTAGCCGCTCAGCAGGAACGTTAGGCGGCTCCGCGTGAAGACTTTGCACTTGTCTTTCCTTATAATCAGGGGAAGCAAAAGCAGCTATTGGGCGATCGCTGCTAAATTCAAACAGTATCAAACCAGATCTACAGGAAGGTTTGCCATGAACTCGCAACTTGAAGCTGTGATCGCTGCCATCCAAACGAGCCTCCCTTGAGGATAAGGAGCTTCCCTCTGCATATTTTTCACATACGCTTACCTTCTGCGCTTGTAGGCTCTTAGCGTCAGCGGCCCGCAGACCAAAATCAGCGCCAGACTCCACGCTAGCGTGATCCCAACTAACCCAATCGCCGGGTCGCCATTAGCTAAAGCCCGCATCGCCTCAGCTACCTTAGAAATTGGATTATAAGTAACCAAGCCCTGCGCCCAGTCTGGAAACCCCTCCTTGGGCACATAGCCAACACTCAGAAAAGTAAACGGCAAAATCCAGGGGTTGAGCACCGCAGAGATGGTCTCTGAAGACTTAGCCCCGACCGCTACGTAAAGGGCAATCAGCGACACCGATAGAGTAAACACAACCGGCAGCAAGAAAAAGCCAACCGTCTCTAAAAAACCGCCCCGAAAGCGGAAGCCCAGCAGATGGCCCGCTAGCACGATGCCGCTGAGCTGAAACAGTAGCCGTACCCCGGATGAAATCAGCCGCCCACCGATGGCTGACAGCCGAGCAATCGGCATCGCTCGCAGCCGCACATCCATGCCACTATCGAGATCGTTATAAAAAATGTCGCCAATATTGACCGTATTAAACAAAAAGCCTTGCACTGTGCTGAATGGCAGCAAGAACTGGGCATAGCTGCTATAGCTTTCGCCAGGCGCGACCACCTGAGCAAAGCTAGCGGTAAACACAAACAGCAGAGAAATTGGAAAGGCCGTAGCTACCAGCACTTCGGCTGGGTTACGCAGGTCTAGTAGAATATTGCGCTGGGCGACGATAGCCAGATCGCGGATGGTGCGCCAAAAGCCCCCTTCACGACGGGCCGCGACCATATCGGCAATGGTAAAGGGATCTAGCGTATCGGTGCGCTCACCCTCAAATTGCGGCAGTGCATTGTTTTGGGGCATGGTCTAAGTCTCGTTTTTAGGTGACGAATAAAGATAGGTTGCAACAGTTCTTACGACAGCTTTTTGTAAAGCCGGACTGACCACGCGCCTAGAAGCAATAGCAGTCCTAACAGCCAAACCAAGCTTGCAAAGAATAGCGGCCAGCTACCAGCACTGCCTTCACTCAGGGCGCGCAGGGCATCGCAGGTAACGCTAACTGGCTGATAGCGAACGATGGGCTGTAGCCAGTCTGGAAAGTTTTCGGTGGGGCTAAAGCCGTTGCTGAGCAAAAGTAAAGGCGTATAGGGAATGATTGCCACTGCATTCACTAGGGCGGGGCTACGGAGCTTGAGCGCTAAGATGCTGTAGCCCGTGATGCAGGTGCCGGTAAAAAGAATCACCAGCGCGAGATAGCCAAGAGCCGCGATCGCCCCACCATCAAAACGAAACCCCAGACCGTAAGCGACTATGAGCAAAACCACTGTCGCCAGCAGCGCCCGCACCATATAGGCCAGCGTCAGCCCAGCAACCACGGCGACGCGAGCAATCGGCATCGCCCGGCAGCGCTCCATCATGCCAGTCTCTATATCTTTGGCCAGCATGACCGCCGAACCTAGCCCCGAGAAAAACAGCGCCTGCAAGTTAATAATCGGCACTAAATATTGAATGTAGTTGACGCCCTGCGCGGCCATTAGCTTTTGGCCCACAATCCAAAAGCCCAGCAGAAAAACCATCGGAAAAATCGCGATCGCTACAATCACCACCGGATTGCGCCGCAGCCGAATGAGATTGCGCCCGGTAATCAGCAGACTGTCATCAATCGCTCGCCGCCAGCCAGTTTCCTGACGCTGAGCGATCATCTGCTGAGCGAGTTCAGCCACGTCGTGATGGACAAATGTCATGCAAGAGACCCCCGATTACTCTTGAGTGGTGTGCCCGGTCAGAGCAAAAAATACGTCGTCTAAGCTGGGGCGGCGCAGAGAGATATCGGCCAGTGGAATGCTCGCCGATTCCAACCGGAGGACAATTTCAGTTAGCGTATTGGCACCCTTGGGAGCGGCGATCGCCAGCGGCCCCGCATCGCCCATCTCGCCTGTGGCAATATCGCCCATATCAGCTAGCAAATGCCTAACCTTGGGCACATCTGCTAAATTGGCCAGACGCAGCTCGCAAAATTTACCGCCGACTCGGTCCTTCAGTTCGTCAGTTGTCCCCTCAGCAATGACCTGCCCCTGGTCGATCACCACAATCTGATCAGCCAGTGCATCGGCTTCTTCTAAATACTGCGTAGTGAGAATAATCGTGATGCCCTGAGCTTTGAGATCTTTGACCACGGCCCAGAGCTGCTGACGGCTGCGCGGATCGAGGCCGGTCGTCGGCTCATCTAAAAACAGCACCAGCGGTAAAACGACAATGCTCGCAGCCAGGTCCAACCGGCGACGCATCCCGCCCGAGAAGGTTTTCACCTGCCGATTCGCCGCTGCCGTCAGATCAAACTGGTCGAGCAGCTGATCGGCCCGCTGCTTAGCCGCCTTGCCAGAAAGCCGCAGCAGTCGGCCAAATAAAATCAGATTTTCTCGCGCCGTCAGCACTTCATCGACCGCTGCGAACTGACCGGTGAGGCCAATGAGCGATCGCACTGCTTCAGGCTGGCGTACCACATCATAGCCAGCAATCGTCGCTTCGCCGCTATCGGGTGTGAGCAGCGTAGTCAGACAGTTGATTGCGGTCGTTTTGCCCGCACCATTGGGGCCAAGCACCCCTAACACCGTGCCGCGCCACACCGATAGATTAATGCCGCGTAAGACCGCCGTATCACCAAAGCGCTTGGTCAGGTTTTTGACGCTTACAATCGGAGCTACCGACATCTTTCCTCAAATGCATCGATTAACCCTAGTCAGCATAGCGCTACCGGAATAATCATGCGTATTTAATTCAAGCAAAACTGATGAGTAAAGTAGCGGTCAATAGTATGCAGATCTTACTGTAGAGCGAAGCTTTTACGGTCTAATTAAAAGAAAATACGGAAAGGTAGCTGTTCACTTTGTTGGGTAAATCTTCGGTCTTAGCGCTGATTTCTTTATATCAGTAGGGTAGCTAGGCTGGTATAGAAATAGACCAACCGTAGACGTAGGCGATTCGATTATCGACCGACCGTTGCTTGTGAATCAGTAAACCAGCGCTACCGTTTGACCTCTACTTTGGCACTCAGGGAACTTGCATGTCACTATCGCCGCAGACTTGGTATCAGCAGCAGTCGGCTAAGCTAGCCTACCGCCGGGGGCTGGCCTATGCCCGACAAACTTCTTATCCGCTGGCGATCGCGGCCCTCACCCAGGCGCTAGAGCAAGGCTATCCCCATCCGCCAAAAGCCTTAGTCATGCGCGGTATCAGCCGCACCCATCTCAAAGATACTGCAGGCGCAACGGCTGATTTTGAAGCAGTCATTCAGGCGGCGGCAAGTTCTTCCAAATGTCAGCATGAAGCGGCTCAGGCCCACTATCATCGCGGCCTGTTGCGTCAGCAGTCCGGTAACGAAGCCGGTGCGCTAGCCGACTGGTCAGCAGCGATCGCCCTTTCCCCTCATTACCCTGAGCCCCACTACCAGCGATCGCTGGTTCACCTGAGTCAGGGGTGTCACAGTCAGGCGATCGCTGACCTGGACGCGACGCTAAAAGCTAACCCCACCATGACTACCGCCTACTTGCAGCGCGGTAATCTGCGCTATCAACTCGGCGATATTCCCGGTGCAGTCACCGACTGGGAGCTAGCAGTCTGCAATGACTTCACCCTAGAAGAAGCCAAACAGAATCTCAAAAACGTTCAGAAAGCCGCCAGGGATGCTAAGCTCAGCGCTTTGCTGAAAGCCCCCATAGCCGCCAAAGGTTTGACCGTCCAGGTTCATCGCAACGGCTCCCAGCTCGACATCCACATTCACCGCCAGCTAGGCACCGGCGTTAACTACTACACCCTGCCCGACCTGATTCGCGAGCACCTGGTGCCCCTACATTTAGCCGAAGTCAAGCGGTTTCAGCTCATCGGCCACCTGGCAGAAGTCAATCGCCCCGAGTGGAGCCAGTCTTACGACCTCTACAAAGGTCAGCCCTGCCCGCCGAGCAACTGGCAAACCGCCTTTTCTGCCCTGCTGCTATTTCCCCCTTTTGGCATACCGGCTTTTATCCAAGCCGCTCAGGTTAAAAGACTTCACGAACGCGGCCAGTACATCGAATCGCTGCGCGCCTCCAAAGCCGTTAAAGGGCTTTGCGTAGCCGGTAGCGTTACCCTCGGTTTTTTCACGCTATTGCCCCTGGGCTACGCGGCTTACGACTCAATGAAAGAGACGCCCACTTTTAAGCTGATTGAGCAGCTAGACGACTCTCCCCACCGTCCTTACCACGAGATCTGGCGCAGTCAGTCTAAGCTTTGACCTGGCTCAGCTCACCGCATGCTGTATCTCTCTTCTGCAAACGGCTCACCCCGCTGGTGATAGCCGTTGCGCTCCCAAAAGCCCAGCTCCATTTCCTTGAGAAATTCCAGGCCGTTAATCCACTTGGCGCTTTTCCAAGCGTATAGATGAGGCACTATCAGCCGCATCGGCCCGCCGTGCTCAGCGGGTAACGGTTCGTCAAATAACGTATGCGCAAAAAAGTTCTCTTCTCGCACAAAGTCTTCTAATGAGATGTTGGTGGTGTAGTCGCCATAGCAGTGTTCCATCACATACACCGCTTGCGGATCTACGTCAATCTCTTTTAAGAAGTCAGTTATCTTCACCCCGCGCCACTGCACGTCTAGCTTGCTCCAGGTCGTTACGCAGTGAAAGTCGGCAGTGAATTCGCTCTGTGGCATATCCATGAAGTCTTGCCAGGAGAACGTTTTATTCTGCGCTAGGCCAGAAACCGTAAATTGCCATTCGTCTGTGCTCACTTGCGGCGTATCGCCATAGGTAAGTACGGGGAACCCCTTGGCTAAGTGCTGTCCGGGGGGAACGCGGTCGGCGACATCGGCACCGGGTTTTTCAAAAAATTTCATAGCGAAATGTGAGAAGGTTACCTCTATTTTGCCGCAAAGCGATCGCTTTGCAATCGGCGGCTATATCTATCCACTGCTGTTCAGCTGTTCAGCTCTCGATCTTTAGATAGATTTACCAGCGCCTCGCCCGAGACGCGGCAGCCTGTCCATTCATCCATCAAGACTGCACCGATGCGTCTGTAAAAAGCGATCGCATCTTCATTCCAATCGAGTACGCTCCACTCCAGTCGCCCGCAGCCTTGACTGAGCGCATGAGCTGCCAAATACTTCAGTAGATCCGTCGCAATCCCACGCCGCCGGTATTCAGGCAGCACAAAGAGATCTTCTAAATACACACCTGGCTTCATCAAGAAGGTCGAAAAGCTATAGAAGTAAGTGGCTGAGGCCACTATGTTGCCATCGACTTCAGCTACAATCGCTTCCGCATAGGGGCGTGGGCCGAATAGACCCTTATGTAAATCTGCCTGGGTACCCACCATCTCATGAGCAAGCTTTTCATACTCACTGAGCGCCTGGCTGAACGAGAAGATAGCAGGTACATCATCAGGCGTAGCGGGTCGAAGGGTAGCAGTCATGGAGTGATCGCTCTCGGATTCATTTTGCAGTCTATAGATTCTCATAGTTCGCAGGCGCTTAGTCGATAGATCTACGTGATAGCCTCTATTGACGACATCTGTGGCGGTTGGCCACAGCCTAAAAAAAGCGACTGGTCACCCGGCCAATAATCAGCTCTCGGCCAACCACCCCAAAAGAGCGACTGTCGCTACCTTCGCTGACATTGTCGCTGAGTACATAGCAACCGCCATCGTAAAAAGTCTCACTCACCCGCTTAACTAGGCGAATATTTCGCTTCAGCGGATGGCAACAGACAACAATATCGCCCGGAGAGATCTTGGTCTGCGCTTGAACGGGGGTGACCAGCACATCTTCTCCAGGAGAAAGCGTGGGCAGCATGGAGTTTCCGCTGACGCAAAATCGCCAGCGTTTGCCCATCATCCAGCGACCAATTTCTCTCCAATTACGCCTCAGTTTCATCTATCACTTTGCAATGATCCACCAGCAACATCAAAAAAAGCCCTGCAGACTGCCAAAACAGACTTGCAGAGCTTTCTATTTATCGCCTTATGAAAGGCTTAACCTAGCTAGCTAGCGGTATACCAGGAGACATCGCGCTCCTTGGTTGCCCAAAACATGTTGTGGATTTTCTGCACAGCGTCCATCAGTTCCTGACAGTGCTGAGTGCTGACTTCTACTTTGCAGGCGGAGCAAGTTTTGGCCGCTTTCCAAAAAGTGTCATGCAGGTCAGGATACTTTTCAAGATGGACAGGCTTAAAGTAATCCGTCCAGAGAATTAGCAGCTCGTCTTTGGTGATTTGGGCTTGCTCTTCTTTAATGGCGATATAGCGAGACATGGTGTTTTGGTAAGACGCCATGGCTTGAGCATCTCCCCCTTCAGGATGCTTCAGGTCGAGAATTTTCTTGGTCATGGAGACCACGGCTTCGGCGGCGATGCGGGCGGAGGAAGGATCGTACACACCGCAGGGGCCATCGCAGTGAGCCTGAACTTCAGGAGCTGGGAACCAGGCTTTTAGCGTGGAAACGACTGTATTAAACATAACTTACAGGGTATAGTTGACAATTTGTCGGGTAGACATTCTTATCTTTGAAGGCCGTTAACGGGATTACTCCAAAGGCATTACGGCTCTAAGTATACCGTCCTAGCTTTTCGGTAGGGAACTATAAAAAGGCTGGTTATCTGGCTTGGGCTCTTGTAGCCTATAGAACAGATGTATTAAAATAGGCAATGTTCAGGGGCTATGCAGAAGTTTAGAGGGTTTTATTCGGGGCGATCGCGAGCAATAGCCATTGTGATGGCGATCAGTAGCGGGTTAAGCGGATGCAGTCGCCTGCCGAGCAGCGATCCCTACGCGAGTCTGCCGCCCTGCGTCGATAGCTACTGCGACTGCCGCGATTTTATCAGCCAGGCAGCCGCTCAGGAGGTATTGGATGCCTTCAGAGAAGATCTGCACGGGCTAGACCGAGACCAAAATGGTAAGGCTTGCGAAAGCCTGCCGCCGATAGCACCCGCCTTAGAGCGAGCGACCTATTTCTCTAATAGCGAGCATTTAGCACTGGGTAACCCCAACAATGCCGGACAGGAAAATCCGAATAATTGGCTGATTGAGCGGGAGCAGTATGTGCTCTCTTACAGCCAGGCGCGTGACGTTTTGAACTGGGCGAGCTGGCGGGTAGACAGTCGCTGGCTGGGCCAAACTGATCGGCAGGATGACTTTCGCCCAGATAGCAGTTTGCCGGCAGGGTTCTACCGGGTGACGCCAGGTGAATATCGTCGCAGTGGCTATGACCGGGGGCATATGGTGCCATCAGGCGATCGCACGGCCAACCCAGAAGACAATTCGATCACCTTTTTGATGACGAATATTTTTCCGCAGGTAAGCAATAATAACCGGGGAGCCTGGCGCAAACTCGAAGAATACGGGCGCGACCTGGTGCAGCAGGGCAAGGCGCTCTACGTGATCGGCGGCGTCTATGGTGATAAGGGCACTGTGGGTCAGGTAACGGTGCCGAGTCGGGTGTGGAAGGTGATTGTGGTTTTGGATAGCCCTACAGACGCGGTGACGCAGCGCACGGAGGTGATTGCGGTAGATATGCCGAATAGCGATCGCATTCAATCTAGCTGGCAACCCTATCGCACGACGGTTGATCGGATCGAAATTGCGACCGGCTATGACCTGCTCTCAGAAGTGCCTGAAAATATTCAAGCGGCCCTTGAAAGCCGATAGTGAGAGCCAGTAGGTGAAGATTAGTCTCAGGTCTCAGGTCTCAGGTTTCGACGAGTGTGGTTTTGACCCCGGCAATGCCGCCATCTGGGGTGTAGCCCGCTACGTAGACGCTAACTTCTACTTCACCACAGCGGTAGACTCTCGGATTTGACAGCGCTGACTGCAAGAGGGTTTTGAGCTGCTGTAGCCGTGATATTTGAGCTTTGTCTTCGGCGGTGTGCCAGCTTTTTGGGGCAGTTGATCGCGAAAAAAAATCCTCTATATTAACCGTCTCTACCTCGCCTTCGCAGCCTATTAGCTCACGAACCAAAGATTCCTGATCTCCATCGGCTGATTCGGCTGGAGCCGCGAACCAGATCACTTCTACCGGATAGTCGCTCTCGCTGCTCCACCACAGATCATCACAAGCAGCTTCTAGCTGTGTCTTTAGGCCGTTATTTGCAGTCACGTTTATCTGTCTCCCTGTAGTGGCGATCGCACGCCAGCTACCCTATCATGCCTAATCCTACCTATTCTTTGGCCTGTTCTTTGGCTTCGCTTTTCATCTTCTATGCGCATTCTCCTCTGGCTTCGTAACGATCTCCGCCTGCACGACCACGAACCTCTCCACCGCGCCCTCGAACGCCAGGCCAAAATCATTCCCCTTTATTGCTTTGACCCGCGCCATTTCGGTCAAACTGCCGTTGGCTTTCCTAAGACGGGCGCTTACCGGGCTAAGTTTTTGATTGAGACTGTGGCGGATTTGCGGCGATCGCTGCAAGCAAAGGGGAGTAATTTGGTAATTCGCCAAGGCAAGGCAGAGGAAGAGATTCCAGAGCTGGTTAAAACGCTAGATATCGATGCGGTGTACTGGCATGAAGAAGTGACGCAATAGCTCAATAACCGCTGGTAAGTAGCATTATTGAGGAAAGTAACGATGAGTGGTCAAAGGGCGAGAAATCTGTTGTAACAGAAGAATGAAAAG
>NZ_NRTA01000079.1 GCF_002286735.1 Leptolyngbya sp. BC1307 | reverse complement strand
CGGCTGTGTCCTGGCGGATTAGGGCTGCTGTGAACTTTACTCCATTTCTCGCTGAACGGCTGATACGTTTCTTCGCAAGCACTGTCCGTTAGTTGGAATTTGGAATTGCTGTTTATCCAGGCTCGAATCTGATGACCTGACTTTGTCTAAAGCTTTAAAGACAGCATCAGAAGCGTGTGCGTTCAGGCTAGCAACGTCTGGGAAGGACTCTCCCCAAATATTTTGCTCTTTAACGACTGGGGGCTTCTCGAATGGGTTGTTAGCTTGAAGCGCTGCCATCAGCGCCTCTGAAGATGAAACTTTAGATGCCATGATTGGTATTTTAATGAGAGAGATAGCTGGAGCAGAAAGTGGGGCTGGGCGTTTAAAGGCGTTTGGCATAAAAGCGCATTCCACCACCCGGAATCGAGAGGGAGTCTTCGCGCTGGTCTTGAGTGATATTCGGCATTTCTCCGCCAGTCAGCTGTACCAGGTCGTTTGCCTGCACGTCTAACAGCCACTCATTGAATTCTGATCTGGAAACCTGATCACCAATCTCCCTACGAAGGCGATAGATCGGTACCAAGTCATTCAAGTTGTAGTCCTGGTTCAGTCGATCGTATGTTTTTAATACAACCTTGGAAAAGGCTTCAGCAGAGCCAATTTCGGCGACTTTGCCATTGCTGTTGGCTCTGCCGTTAGTTTGAGCAGCTTCGGCGACCTCGCCCCGTTGCCGCAGCCTCTTCAGCAGCGCATTAGTCACCTTTGGCCCAATATTGGTCGTAAAAGCGAATTCTTCATCAGCCAAGTTTTTCGCTAGTCGATGCTCACCAGCAGGAGTCAGCGTGTAAACCTTTCTATTTTTCTTTTCTTGGAAAGACAGTGATTCGTCTTGCTCTAGCTGAGCTAGGGCGTCTGAATATGCCTTCCCTTTAGAGCTGGGGACAAAGCTGCTTTTAGAGACATAGCCCGACGTGTCTAAAGCCCAAAGACCTAGCAGGATGCGCGTTTCTGCGTACAGCGGCGAAAGTTTTTTACCCATGTGATGCCCTCTTGTTAAGTATTTATACGTGTTAATTTGCACTGACTGTTTTGACCAAGGTGCTAGTTGGGTCGGTTGAAGATTCGCATTCTGGCAACTTCAATCGTCCCTGCTGCTAGCAGTAAGGCGGTTGCTGTGAAGTTCTAGCAAAACGTCCTTAGCTTCATCAGTGTTTCCATAGTGCCCACATAATCCCTGGATTTACGGGCAGATTGGATCAGGCTTCATCAATTTTGGTTGGTTGATGAAGTGTTCCTAAACTAATGCCTATTTTGCCTGCGCTAAAGCATCACAGCCAGCGGAGAAAACCATAGATACTAGACCTGTTGCGAAATAGCGCGTTAAAGTAGCTATAACCACTATCTACAGGCTGCATAGGACGAAACGGGGGGTAAGAGGGTGTTTGGCCCGTTCTTTCTACCACTTCGCAACAACTCTGATGAAAGATTGCTTAAAGCTGGAAAACTGTTGCAGCAGCGCTTTCTCTCAGCAAGCTTATCTGACGGCTAAAGCAATCCAGGTGCCCGCACCGGCTGCTATGCCTGAAGCTAAGACAACCGGTGCAAACCAGGCAGAGACCCGCTCAGGAAATGTATGGATTCTTACCAAACCGATGTAGAGCGTCAGCAGCGCATGAGAGAAGGCCCATAGAACAGCGATCGCCATCAGCCCAGAAATCACCCAGACATTTTGCAGCAGTACGCTTTGCGCTATCACGACTGGCATGATCGCACTGACGACTGCCAATAGGCCCAAAGGCACCATTGCGATGCCCAGTACATAGACGTGAGCTACCCACAGGCTGCGAATGCGCCAGCCGGCGCGAGCGATCGCCACCGTCAGCACCATCGCTACATACATCAGCCCGCCCGCAGCCCAAAGGTAGGAAGCCAGCAGCCAGCTCTGAGTCGGGAAATGTGCCATCGTGCTTAGCACAAAAGCCAGGTTAGCCAGCACAGCCAAACTGTAGCCCGCCCAGCTAGCCTGCCGGGAAGATAGCCGCTGGTAAAGTGGCACCATCTCGCCAGCGGGGTTGCTCAGCAGTTGCAGTGCCGCTATCAGCCCCAGAGATCGCCGCTCTGGTCGCCGGGCAACTGGCTCATGCGGGCCGGGCCGGGAGCTGACGCCTTTAGCCCAGCGGGTTTGCTCTGAAGAGCGCGATAGCGGCCAGCGGCGCTGATAGGGGGTACGGCGTGACGAGGTGCGATTGGTCGGGCGAGTCGGGGGCCTTTCGACTAAAGAGTCGGCCTGCGCGTCGGCTGGGCGCGATCGCGGTCGCCCCCGACCTGGTACTAGCGCCGCCAATCGCTGACCCACACCGCCCAAAAACCGGATAGGCCGGGATCGTCCGGCAGTACCAAACGGCTTGAGATACACCTGGAGCCGCTGATAGTTAGCCAGGTCTCCCTGCTCACGGTAGAGCTTCGCCGCTCGCCGCAGGTCTCTAGCCGCCTCGTGCAGATCGCCAAGATCCTGATAGGCTAGCCCTCGCCGATAGCAATACTGAGCGTCGTCCGGGTCACAGGTCACTGCCTCGGTAAAAGCGGCGATCGCGCTTTGCACATAGCCTAGCCGGTAGCGAGCGAGCCCCTGAAAGTAGTAGGTTTTAGCTTCGGTAGGGTTGAGGGCGATCGCCTGCTGGCAGTCAGCCAATACGCCCGAATCATCTTCTAGCTCGTAACGCACCTCAGCCCGGCGCAGGTAAGCCTCTGCAAACTGGTCATCCAGCCTGATGGCCTGCGTATAGTCGCTCAGGGCGGCCCGGTGACGGCTCGCTAGCAGGTAGCGCACACCGCGAATGTAGAAGTCTGAAGGCGTTTGTGGATTAGCCGAGCGTTTATCAGCCCCCTGCTGGCTCTGGTCATAACGCTGACGCTGCACCCGATCTATAAGGACTTCGTACGCTTCTTGCAGCGCCTGAAATCTGACTGCTGCCCCCGGCTGGTTAGGGTGCAGATCAGGATGGTACTGCCGCGCTAGCCGGCGAAACGCGGCTTTGATGTCTCGGCGGCTGGCATTTCGAGGCAAGCGGAGGCGGCGGTAATAGTCACCGGAAGAAGAAGACATGTAAGCAAAGCTTATGGACAGGGGAAAAGCGGCGACGAAAAAACAGTAGGAACTATAAATTCTATCGAAAACCCACTGCTCAGGATTATTTTAGCGGGTTTCTTTATGACCAATTGTTCAGATATACATGCCAGCCACATCAAATCCACTCACTTTTTCTCAGGCGGGCTATATACAGTTTCAGGCAATTATGGCTGTCATTTTCTATACCAACTTGCCCTGCTGTATCCGCGCAAGCAACATCACCCCAGCGGCAGTATCGATATGTAGAATATTACGAAGAGGTTGATCTGAGCTAGCGATCGCGCCAACGTACACCCGATAAAGGCTAAAAAACAACGCCACAGCCCTTGATGGTCAGCAGTTCCCGTTGGGTTTCTCTTTTCCAAGGGCGAGGTCAGGAACAAACGCGCTTTACCCATTTCTTAAGTCTAATTCTCCGGGTCAATAAGTATTAACTTTAATTTCTATTGAAAATGGTTATTCGCAAATAACTCAGTTTTACTCATTTTTGTGTAGACTTTTATCAATGGATTTGATTTTTTAATAGATTTTTATCTATAGCTCCAGAAAACCGACTTCTTTTTAAGAACCCGCTATTTAGCTTGCCATGTCTGTTTTAGAAGCCTGCATCTTTGCCACCGTCCTGTGTGGATTTTTTGGCATTATCTTGAAAAAAAATCTGATGATGAAAATTATCTCAATGGACGTGATGAGCACTGGCGTGATTGCTTTTTACGTTTTAATAGCGGCGCAAGGCGGCTTTTTTACGCCGATTGCTTCGCAGCCTGAGCCAGTAGCTTACGCCGATCCGGTACCTCAAGCGGTGATTTTAACAGCAATTGTAATTGGCTTTTCAATTCAGGCGCTGATGCTGGTGGGCGTCATGAAGCTCTCTCGGAACAACCCGACTTTAGAATGCAGCGAGATTGAGGAGAGTAACAGTCCATGAGCCTGACACTTTCCCTGACGCTGTTTTGGATTGCCCTGCCGCTGTTTGTAGGGTTTAGTATTTACCTGCTGCCAGGATTGGCTCGCCTGCTAGCGCTGGCCGTCTCGCTGGTTTCGCTAGGCTACGGGCTCTGGCGAATTTTTGAGCCCTCTTCGCTGAGCCTGCAGCTGGTCGATAGCTTCGGGGTAACGCTGCTGATCGATCAGCTGAGCGGCTACTTTATTTTAACCAACGCGATTGTTACAGCCGCCGTTGTGCTCTACTGCTGGCGCAGTCAAAAGACCGCTTTCTTCTATACGCAAACCATCATTTTGCACGGCAGCGTGAATGCCGTGTTTGTCTGCGCTGACCTGATCAGTTTGTATGTAGCGCTAGAAGTCATTGGCGTTACTGCCTTTTTGCTGATTGCCTATCCCCGGACTGACCGCTCTATTTGGGTGGGCTTGCGCTATCTCTTTGTTAGCAATACGGCCATGCTGTTCTATTTAATGGGGACAGCGCTGGTCTATCAGACCCATCATTCGTTTGCGTTTACGGGTTTGCGGGGAGCCCCGACGGAGGCGATCGCCCTCATCTTCTTAGGTCTGCTCACCAAAGGCGGCATTTTTGTCTCGGGGCTCTGGCTACCGCTCACCCATTCCGAATCTGATACGCCCGTATCGGCAATGCTGTCAGGTGTTGTTGTAAAAACGGGCGTTTTCCCTTTAGTCCGTTTCGCCTTTATGGTGCCTGAAATCGATCCGATTGTGCGTCTGTTTGGGGTTGCTACGGCGCTATTTGGCGTAGGCTACGCGGTTTTAGCGCAAGATACCAAGCGCATACTCGCCTTTAGCACCATTTCTCAGCTTGGCTTTATCATGGCCGCGCCCGCCGTGGGTGGATTCTACGCTCTGACTCACGGTCTGGTAAAAGCGGCTCTCTTTCTCACGGTGGGTAATCTACCGAGCCGAGACATTAAGGTACTCAAGAAAAACCCAATACCGACTTCTCTTTGGGTGGTGTTAGCGATCGCCAGCTTTTCTATCTCCGGCTTCCCTTTGCTCTCTGGCTTTGGTGCCAAAATTTTAACAACAAAAAATCTGGTGCCCTGGCAAGTAGTTGGCATGAACGTGGCCGCCCTCGGCACTGCGATTTCGTTTGCTAAATTTATTTTTCTACCCCACAGCCGTACAGCCAGCGACGACGACAGCACAGCCAATCCAAAGCCTGGTTTCTGGCCCGCGATTGTGCTCTTGCTGGGCGGGTTAGTGCTGGCCAACGGTCTTTATTACGAAGCCTATACGCTCACCAATATTGTCAAACCCCTGGTCACGATTGCCCTTGGCTGGCTCGCCTACTTCTTAATCTTTCAAAAACTCTCTATTCAGCTACCCCGTGCTGCCGAGAAGTTTGAACATCTAATTGGCGGCATGAGCCTGATGCTAACGCTGTTGTTTTGGATGGTGGTGGCATGATCGGCTATCGAGACTTACTGCTGCGGCTGTCTATCTGGTTTTTGCTGACAGCCGATCTGAGCTTAGCCAATATTGTCATTGGCGTCAGCCTGGCGCTGCTGCTGCCCAAATTTGGGGCCAGATCTTATGCAGCACCAGACATCTTCAAAGATTGGCTGCAAATCTTATGGAAAATTGTGGTGGCTGTTCCTAAAGCCTATTTTGAGGCCTTTGAAATGATACTGCACCCTCACGAGCAGGAGGAGATTACGCTGGAACCTAGCGAATCGCACCGAACTCCCGGACTGATCTTTTTAGATATTTTCTTGGTCACCTTTACGCCAAAAACGATTGTCGTCAGGCGTCACGCGGATGGCCAAAACGAAGTTCACTGGGTAAAGCGGAGGCGCAGACCGTGAGTGAGGTTTTAAACTGGCTGCTCATGGCCATGATTGTAGCGCTGCTGATCCCGATTTATGAAGCCTGTCAGGATGAAGATATCTGGCAAAAAATGTTGGCCTTTGCCAGTATCTCTACTAAGACATCTATGATGATTTTGGTGGTTTCTGTGCTGCGCGGCGACTGGATGATCGGCGTGGTTGGCGTACTGATCTTGAGCTTGGGTAACGCCTCGTTAATGCTGCTCGCTCATCTGATGAGACGGATGAACAAACTATGATTAATCTCTTTAGCACGCTTTGTTTTGGTGTGGGCATTGTCTTTTGGTTTTGGGGAACCTGGCCGCTCGTCGGTCACCGTTCTGTCTTATTCAAGCTGCACAGCCTATCGGTGGCCGATACGCTGGGTTCTATGGCTATTGTCGTGGGGCTCTTGCTCCAAATCTCTGAAGAATGGCCGCTGCTTATTTTCGCTCTGATCTCTCTGGCGATTTGGAATACGGTGCTGGGGTATGTGCTGGCTTACTGTTCTACAGATGGAGGGCGCAATGTCTGAAGACTTTTATTTGATTGCGATTACCGCGCTACTGCCGCTGACGGCCTGTCTGTTAGTGCTCCAGGTAAATCCTTACCATGCGCTGGTAGTCAGGGGAATATTGGGAGCGATCGCCGCGCTGGTCTACGCCCTCTTTGGCGCAGCCGATGTTGCCCTAACCGAAGCCCTCGTGGGCACCATGCTGTCGATTACCCTCTATGCGGTAGCGGTGCGCTCGTCACTGAATATGAAACTCGGCGTTTTAGACGCTGACTCGAAGGCAGAGCCTGCGACAGTAAAACCCATCCTTTCCGCTTTACGCGAACGCTTACGCAAATACCACATGCAACTCGAACTGGTGCCCTATCCAAGCAGGGCCACTCTGAGCGCAGCACTGGCCAATCGAGAGATTCATACCGCTCTCTCAGTGCCGCTTGATCTGGAAAGAGAGAGAGTTTTTTCATCAGACAGGCAGATCTCACATCTTCAGACCCGAGTCCGGCGACTTTACGACATTATGCAGGCTGAACTGCCACCAGATATGGTCAAGCTCACCTATGTCAACTCAGCGATCGCCAGCCAAACTGACAGCCCCCAACTAGACACACTTACCACAGTAGAAGATTAGCCATGAAGTGGATCTATGTGGCGGCAGGCATCGCGCTGTACATCAAAATGCTGGTTTTCCCAAATCCAGCGATGGACTCAGCCGAGCTAGCAATTGTAGACGCCGTGGTTCAAGAGAGCGGCGTCCCTAACGCTGTTTCCGGCATCATTTTTAGAAACCGTCTCTATGACACGATTTTTGAAGTGGTTGTATTTACCCTGGCAATTATGGGGGTGCGGTTCTTGCTAGCCGACGAACAGCCCTCGCCGACGGTCTATCAGTTCACCGATCATCCCTCGGTGGTGCTGGCCCGGCTAGGGGCGACGATTGCTGCGCTAGTCAGCGTAGAGTTGGCCATTCGGGGGCATTTGAGCCCAGGCGGTGGGTTTGCAGCAGGGGTCGCTGGCGGCACAGCCATCGGACTGGTCGCCATTACCTCGTCATCGGAGTGGATGGAGGCCATTTATCATCGCTGGCATGCCGCCATGTGGGAGAAGATCTCTGTTTTGATTTTCATTGTGCTGGCGTTGCTAACGCTGGTGGGCATAGAGCTGCCTCATCGGGAGCTAGGCACCCTGCTCAGCGGCGGTTGGATTCCTATACTCAACGTTTTAGTCGCTATCAAAGTAGCGCTAGGGTCTTGGGCCGCTATTCTGGTCTTTATTCGCTATCGGGGCCTTTTGTGAGGTCAATATCAGCTAAGACTGCTGTTGCCTTTGGTATTCCGCCTGAGAAATAAGGGCTCGGTGCAAAAGCGGGTAACACTTTGTGATGAAAAGTTTAGCCTTGCACGGCACCCAACTGGGTTGTCTGGGGGTGACGTAGAGCCGTGATACTCAAGGCTTGTCATCACCGCTTGCGAGATCCAACTCATGAGTTCAGCATCCTCAGTTGCCGCCACCTTGCGCCCCGAGACTCGCCAGCAAATCGCGATTGAGGCGCTGGCCAAGTCAAAACCCATCAGCCATCTGGCTACTAAATACCAAGTCAGTCGCAAATTTGTCTATGACCAGAGCGACCAGGCGAAGCAGTCCTTGGACGAATCCTTCGAGCCAACTGCGCCTGACGAGCAAATCCTCTTTCACTTACCGATCACTAAAGCCTGGCTGTTTCAATTGATTTTCGGGCTCGTGTTGATTTGCCATAGTTCGTTGCGAGGCGTCGTCGAGTTACTCCGGGCGTCTTTGACGTGGCTATCAGTGCCAGTACGGTTCGCAACCGTCTCAATACCGCAGCAGAGCAAGCCAGTGCGATCAATGCGGCTCAAGACCTGTCGTCGATTGAAATAGATTTGCGAGACGAAATTTTTCAGGTCCATCGACCAGTGCTGGTGGGGATGGATGGCGCTTCGACGTACTGCTATCTGTTGAAATTGGCTGAGTATCGGGATGCCGATACCTGGGGCTGCCATTTGCTGGATGCGGTAGACCAAGGCCTCGCGCCGACGCGGACAATCGCCGATGCTGGCAGTGGACTGCGGGCAGGACATCAGGCGGCGTTTGGGGAGGCGATACCCTGTCATGGCGATGTTTTCCACCTTCAGCATCAATGTCAGACCGTCTCGAATAGTCTCATACGTCAGGCGATAGGGGCCACTACCCGCCGCCAAGACGTGGAGCAGAAGATGGTGATTGCCCAACAGAAGGGGCAAGGCAATCGCGTCTCTAAAAAACTGACCCTAGCTCGTCAGTATGAGTCGAGCGCGACCTCACTGGCACGAGATGTCAAAACCCTCATCCAGTGGTTAAACCACGACGTCCTGGAACTGGCTGGCCCAGCACTCACAGAACGGCAGGAACTCTATGACTTTGTGGTGGCAGAACTCCAGCGCAGAGAAGGGATGGGCCGCAAGCAGGTGCGCGTTCTACGCAAGGCGCTACAGAATCAGCGAGACGACATTCTGGGGTTTGCTCAGGTGCTCGACGACAAGCTTGCTGACATTGCTCAGAACCTGAAAACACCGCTCAATCGGGTGCGGGAGATGTGCCTGCTATTCCGCAAACAGCCTACTTCCAACGCTTACTGGCAAGCCTGGAATCAGCTTCACCAAAAATTATCTGGACAATTCCATCCCGTCTACGAAGCCGTCCAAGCGGCGATGAAGCAGACGCCTAGAGCCAGTTCGATGGTCGAAAATCTAAATTCTCGTTTACGGAATTACTTTTTCCTCAGGAAGCAACTCGGGCCTGACTATCTCAGTCTCCTACAGTTCTTTCTGAATTCCCGTCGGTTCTTGCGCAGTGAATGTGAAGAGCGGGTAGGCAAGAGTCCAACGGAATTAATGACGGGAGAACGTCATCCCCATTGGTTAGAACTCCTCGGATTTAATCGCTGCCAACAGGCCTAATTAGAAACGCCAATGAGAGCCAGACCATCATCGTCATGATGGCCTAATTTGTCGTGCCAGTGTTACCCGAAAACGGCCAATTTTGCACCATGCCGATTTTGGGCGATCGCTGAGCCTCAGGGGTTTCGATTTTTGAGCTTTGCTGCCTCTGGGGCCCAAACTGGCCAGCTAATCGCCGATCTAGGCACCCGCTTTGAGCGACAAATTGCGGCGGGGTACGTTTTTAACCCCGAGACCAATCTCACCCTGACCCAGGATGGGCAGGCCTATGCTCTAGGCCTATGCTCTTTGGCACAACAGCAACCACGAACTGGCCCAATGGCTAGAAGCGTTGGGTTGTCGTATCGACCATCTATGGCTTTGGAGAGAGTTCCGGCTGGCTTCAGCCCATCGATAGGTAACGATTGAGCTGGTTCCCCATTAACAAGTAAGAGGTAGGGCTGGCCCTGGCTCCACCCCTAGGACTGTTTCGCTCATCTTCCCCTGACTCCGGTCGCGGTCGGCTGAGGTCGTGACCAAACGGGGTGCGATCGCCGCGGGCCGCCTCACCCCCCAAGCCCAGGACTTTCCTGAGCCCTGTCTTCTGAACTCTCTAAACTCTGTTTTTTACTGCAAACTTCGATTCGAGATTAACGAGATGAAACGTTTGACGCGTCCGGTTAAGTTTCTGCTGTGTAGCATGGCGGCCCTGATGTTGCTGCTGGCCTGCCAGGATGTGCCCCAGGCCCAAACAGATGCCCCAGCCCCCAATCAGTCTGAGGTGAGCCCGATCGCCTACCCTGATCGCCTGCTGGCGACCCCGGCTGAGCTACCGCCCTTGCCCTACGACTACGCCGCCCTAGAGGCCGCCATTGATGCCGAAACCATGCGGCTGCACCACGACGAGCACCACGCCGCCTACGTCAACAACCTCAACGAGGCCTTGGAAGATTACCCCGACCTGCAGGGCCAGAGCGTAGAAGCACTGCTGAGCGACCTAGATGCCATCCCCGAAGACATTCGCACCACCGTGCGCAACAACGGCGGTGGCCACCTCAACCACACCATCTTTTGGCAGATTATGAGCCCCGAGGGCGGCGGTGAACCCACAGGCGAAATTGCCCAGGCCATTGAGCAAACCTTTGGCAGTTTTGACCAGTTTCAAACGCAGTTTAATGAAGCCGGTAGCGATCGCTTTGGCAGCGGCTGGGTCTGGCTGGTAAGCAACGGCGACGGCGACCTCGAAATTGTCGATACTGCCAACCAAGACAGCCCGATCATGGACGGGCAGTACCCGATCATGGGCAACGACGTGTGGGAGCACGCCTACTACCTGCGTTACCAAAACGAGCGCGGCGAGTACCTAGAGAACTGGTGGAACGTGGTGAACTGGCCCGAGATCAATCGGCGCTACCAGGCAGCCACCCAGCAGACCAACTAATGGCGGCAGAACGTTAGCCCCCCAACGCTATAGGGGCAAACAGCCGTTTGCCCCAGGCCAAGCTGTGGCCCGAGCGATTGTAGATGAAAGAAGAAGGCAGCACCGTGAGAATTTTTAGCGTTTTACAGAGCATTCCTAAATCCCTGCGGCGTGGTTTGATTCGGGGTCACACTTTGGGAGCAATCAGGTAGGCTGAGTGGTTGCCCACCTCCTTCCACCGCGATCGCTTCCAGCGGGCGTCGCCATCGCAATCCATGAGCCGAACCCTTTCCGTTGCCGCCAGTCTATCCCCCGAAGTTCGTCAAAATCTTGGCATACAGGCACTCTCCCGATCAGTCCCCATCAGTCATCTAGCAGCAGAGCACCAGGTCAGCCGGAAGTTCGTTTGCCAGCAGGTCGACAAAGCTCAGCAAGCCCTAGATGAGTCGTTTGTGCCGTCCCCAGGTGATGACGTCTTGTTCCATCTGCCGGTGACCAAGAACTGGCTGTACCAGCTGATGCTGGGGTTGGTGCTGATCTGCCACAGCTCCTATCGGGGCGTGGTTGA
>NZ_NRTA01000078.1 GCF_002286735.1 Leptolyngbya sp. BC1307 | reverse complement strand
TTTGTCCCCGTCATTCGACAGTTTATTCTAGAAAACGTAACAGAAGCTACTTTCGCTTGACCATAGTTTCGTTTTGCTGTCAATGCGTAACTCCTATAGCAATAGATGCTCTTGCTTGCTCGCTATCAGCCGTCCGCGAAACTCGCTCAGGACGCTGAAGTCAAACCCTTCGTCGGTTAGCTCTAGTCCTAGCAGATACTTCCAATCGATGCGCGAACGGACGGATTCAGCGGCTTGGCGGTCGGATAGGTTTTCGCGAAATTGCAGCACCGTCACTAGCGCTAGTCGCCACGGTGCTAGTCCTGGCTGGCCTGTGACTGAAAACAAGGCTTTGAAGTCGGCGTCCTCGAACACCGTGCCGAGTTCATCTCGCAGCGTCACATAGGGATTGCCTTTCGGAAAGGCGGCTCTGGCTACTCGCTGGGTATCGGCTGGAATCGAGGCTATCGGTTGCGGCTTCATAGACATTGGCGATCGCACTTCCTGAGCGGAAAACTGACTCAAGATTACCGACTTTTAGCCCTTGCTGAGTTCGCCAACAGTATCGGGCCCTTTCTGACACACTCTATAAAATCGAATCCAGCCAGTAGAGACTCATCATGAGACACAATTGACCCAAGGCAAAGTCTATCCAACTAGGGGTTGAGTGAGTAACCGTACAGAAACTTACGCTAAGGAAACGGTATCGCTTCAACCGATGCGATCGTATCGCGGATGATAACTTCAGCTAATGCTTTTTTGGGGTTGAAAAAGTTGTGTGCGGGGCAACCTGAAGTGGACCCCAGAGACTGGACAAGGGGTAGAAGCCTAGTTTTTTCACCAAAGAATTTTATCAGCGTGATATTTCGAGAAAAGTAGTCCAACCTCAGTCCAATTGGCTGATCTCATCTATTTAAAGCCATAAGCTCAGCTGATGAATTAGGGTTGCGTATTACATTAAAGGAGGGGCACCTAAGCCTTGTCAGAAAGGGGATACAGCCTTAGCGTAAGTTTTTGTACGATTACTCATTTAACCCCGGCTTACAACGGCACCCCCTTTATCAACCCAGCGCCAATTTAGCTGTCCTAAAGGACGGAGTCAAATCGCGAAAACTCCTATATTGAAAGGGTTTTGGCTATTAATAGCTTCCTTAAGTCAGTGCCATTGAACTATTTCTGCTAAATTAATCAAAGTAAATTTTGTAAGAATTTACCTAATTTGGATACCCAACCCTGAGCAAAATATTTAATTAAGGGGATAATCTGTGAAAGATCTGTCAACTGGCGAAATCGGAACCCTGGTGAGTGCCTATGATTGGTCGCAAACTCCCTTGGGTGCAGCCGAAACTTGGTCAGCAGAGTTGCAAGCCGCCGTAGAACTTTTGGTAATTGAGATTGATCGCGCCAAAACTTCCTCCGAGGATCCCCATCCTTCTCTTTTTAAGGCTCAGCAACGCCACGATACTCTATTGAATGAGATGGATAAGGGCTTTGTCATCTTTGAAATGTTGTTTGATAGTAAACTAAAGCCAGTAGATTATCGTTATTTGGAAACTAATAGCCTGTTTGAGCCAATTACTGGACTGAAAGATGTGATTGGAAAAACTGCGCTAGAGATTATGCCCGATATAGAACCTTTTTGGATAGAAACCTATGGCAAGGTGATTTTGACTGGAGAGTCAGTACTTATTGAGCATGAAGTTAAGGCTATGAAGAGTTGGTTTGAGGTAAAAGCTTTTCCGATAGATGCACCTCAAGAATTTAGATTTGGGGTTTTATTTACCGATATTACTGATCGCAAACTTGCTCAAGAACGAGTAAAGCTGATCCAAGAACGCTTAGAGATTTCCTTGGCAGCAGGAGATGTGGGCGTATGGGATTTAGATCTTGTTAGCAAGCAGGCTTGGCGTTCGATTGAGCATGATCGCATTTTTGGTTACGATCTGCTTCTGCCCGAATGGAACTATGCGATGTTTTTATCTCATGTAATTCCCCGCGAGCGCGAGTGGGTAAATGCAGAATTTGAGACAGCGATCGCCAATCATACGAATTGGGAAGTAGAATGTTGCATTCAGCGCATAGATGGAGAAACTAGCTGGATCTGGACTAGAGCAGCCTTTGAATATAACGACAAGGGCGAACCCGTAAGGATGTATGGCGTAGTAAAAGATATCAGCGATCGTAAACGCCAAGAACTCAACAATAACTTTCTGGCTGAAATTCAAAAAGATCTAGCAATCTTGTCAGATCCTACCGAAATTATGAGCGTGGTTGGCGAAAAGATCCGTTGCTTCTTTAGCTTTTCCCTTCTGGGTTTTGTCGATATTAATACCGCTACCGATGAAGCAATGGTTATATACAATAATCGTGATGCCGATATTCTTGACGGAGTCTCCACTCACAGTCTTGGTGACTATCTTAGTGAAATTCATTTAGCCAAACTCAAAGCAGGGCAAACTATAACTATTGACGATGTGACCACCGATCTAGATATCAAAGACGGTGGTGCTGCCTATGAGATTTATCAAGTTCGTTCTGTCATGCATTCACCCCATTTAAGCAACGGTCAGTGGAAGTTTATGCTGGGATGTCACCGCCGCGAACCTTCTAATTGGCGTGCAGACGAAGTAGAACTTATTGATGAATTAACGGCAAGGCTATATCTGCGCATTAGTCGCGCCCGTGCCGAACTAGCCTTAGCTGAAAGTGAAGCTCGTTTTAGAGATATGGCGGATACCGCTCCAGTTTTAATCTGGATGTCTGGAACTGATAAACTCTGCAATTACTTCAATCAGCCTTGGTTAGATTATGCGGGACGAACGCTAGAGCAAGAAATGGGTAATGGTTGGGCAGAAGGAGTCTATGCCGACGATTTACAATTTTGTTTAGATACTTACTTCACCGCCTTTGATGCCAGAGAACCGTTCCGAATGGAATATCGGTTCAGACGCTTTGATGGGCAGTACCGTTGGTTTGTGGATACAGCTCACCCCCGTTTTACCCCAGAAGGAGAATTCTTAGGCTACATTGGTTCCTGTATTGATATTGAAGATCTTAAGCGGCGAGAACTCAATAGTAATTTTCTTGCCGAGATCCAAAAAGACCTTGCCGTCATCGAAGATATCGATCAAATTATGAATGTAGTAGGGGAGAAGATCCGCCTGTGGTTTGATTCTTCGATTGTCGCCTTTGCTGATGTAGATGTTGCCGCCGATGAAGCCCGAGCTTTCAGTTCCAACAACGATAGCGATATTCCCAATGCTGTAGGCATCCATCGCCTCTCGGAATACCACAGCGATATCGCTGTGCAACAGCTCAAAGCAGGACAAAAAGTTGCCATCTCCGATGTGAGGGCAGAACCAAACATTAAAGATAACGGAATTGCTTACGAGTTTTGGCAAATTCTCTCCTCTGTCTCCATACCATATATAAGTGACGGTCAGTTGAAATTCTTGATGGGAGTCCATCGCCGAGTGCCATCCGTCTGGCGGGAGGACGAACTAGAGTTGATGGGTGAATTGATTTTGCGAATTTACATCGAGATCGAGCGCATCCGTTCTGAAGCTGCCTTAGCAAAAGCTAACCAACGTTTTGAAGCAGCAACGCAGGCAGTAGAGGGAATTATTTTTGAATGGAGTATGGACACTAACTTTGTTTTTCGCTCCAATGGCTTGTTTAATTTAATTGGGGTTGAGGCAAAGGATGCACCTCCCACTTCAGAATGGTGGTTTAACTTGATTCACCCTGAAGACCAGCCCAATATCGAATCGTTTTTTACCCAAATTGAGAATGGTCAGGATCGCTACCAATATGAATATCGGGTGCTCCATACGGATGGTCGTTGGATTGATGTATGGGAAAAGGGCAAGCTAAAACGGAATGGGGCGGGTAAAATTGTTGAGTTAGTTGGCTTTATCTCAGATATTAGCGATCGCATCCGGGCAAAAGAAGCCTTACAGCAGAGCGAAGAGTTTAAGAACCGCGTTTTAGAAAGCAGCAGTGACTGCATCAAAGTTCTTGACTTGAACGCACAACTTTTATACATGAATATCGGGGGCATGTGTCTGCTAGAGATTGACGACCTGACTCCCTACCTAAATTCAGAGTGGCTCTGTTTCTGGGAAAGTGAACATCGGCAAGCGGCAGAAGCGGCATTCACAGCAGCGAAGTCTGGTGAAATCGGCAAATTTCAGGGCTTTTGTGCGACTGTCAAGGGCAACCCCAAATGGTGGGATGTGGCGGTCACACCAATTCGCGATGGTGCGGGACAAGTCGTCCAGATTTTATCGACTTCGCGGGATATCACAGAGCAAAAACGTGCCGAAGAAGAGTTGCGGCAAAAGAATGCCATTTTGGATGTGATCAATAAGTGCGTCCCCACACCAATTTTTGTCAAAGATCGGCAAGGACAGATTATTTATGCCAATCCAGCTACCCTGACCGCCTTGGGCAAAACGGCTGCTGAGGTGATTGGTCGTTACGATAGCGATCTCTACTCATCCCCCGAAGATGCTGTGCGAGTGATGGAAAATGACCAGCGGATTATGTCATCGGGGCAAATGGAAGTGGTGGAAGAATCTGCCGATGGAATTAACATCTTTTTGGTGATGAAAGCACCCTATTACAACGAAGCTGGAGAGGTGATCGGGCTAGTTGGCATCTCTTATGATATTAGCGATCGCGTTCAACTTGAACGCGATCGTGAGCGTATCCTACAACAGAAACAAGCTGCCTTAGCAGAATCAGAACGAGTCAACCGCATCAAAGACGAGTTTCTAGCCATTCTCTCGCATGAGTTGCGATCGCCGCTCAACCCGATCTTAGGCTGGACAAAACTGCTGCAAACTCGCAAACTTGATGCCGCCAAAACGATCACAGCGTTAGCCACGATCGAGCGAAATGCCAAAGCGCAATGTCAATTGATCGACGACCTGCTCGATATGGCTCGCGTGTTGCGCGGCAAGCTGAGTCTGAATACGGCTCCTGTCGATCTGTTATGGGTGATTGAGTCCGCCATCGACACCGTGCAGACTGCCGCGATCGCCAAGTCCATTCAGATTCATCCGGTGCTTTCCGATATCAGACAAGTATCCGGAGATGCCGTTCGGCTCCAGCAAATAGTCTGGAACTTGCTCACCAACGCGGTCAAGTTTACGCCCAGCGGCGGCCGCATCGACATTCGGCTAGAGCAAATCGACAACCAAGCGCAGATCACCATCACAGACACGGGCAAAGGCATCAGTCCAGACTTTTTGCCCCACATCTTTGAGTCCTTCCGCCAGGAAGATGCTTCTGTGACTCGCAACCACGGCGGGCTGGGGTTAGGCATGGCGATTGTCTATCAACTGGTCGAAGCCCACGGCGGCACCGTCATCGCTGACAGTCTTGGAGAAGGGAAAGGCGCTACTTTTACCGTCAGGCTACCCCTGCTCAACGTCAACTCAAAGAGAGATCAATCTAGCTCATCGCGAGAGCAAAACCTGGATCTAACCGGTATCCGTGTGCTGAGCATTGACGACGAGCCAGACAGCCGCGAACTGCTCGCGGTGATGCTGGCTCAGGCTGGAGCGGAAGTGATGTCCGTCGCCTCTGCCGCTGAATTTCTCACCGCTCTGGAGTCATTTCAGCCCGATGTAGTGGTGAGTGATATTGGAATGCCAGAGGTCGATGGCCATACGTTGCTTAGACAGGTGCGGTCTCTGTCACCAGAGCGGGGCGGGCGGGTTCCGGCGATCGCGCTAACTGCCTACGCTGGAGAAATCGATCGGCAACAAGCGATCGCGGCAGGTTTTCAGAAACACATTGCTAAGCCCATCGAACCCGATCAGTTGGTGGTGGCGATCATTAGTTTACTGAGGAAGCAAGCGCCATCTTGACTTATAAAAGACTCCCAGACAGCCTGATTCTAAAGACTGACGAACCAGATCTCAACTACTGCCTCCACCAATAACTTGAAGCTGCCCAACTCATTATTAGGGGGAAAGCTTCTGACTAATAGGCTCTCGTATAAAATGGTCGCTAAGGCTACAAGGCTTTTCCATTAAGGGTTATACGGTTTAGCTTTTAAGAAGCTACGGATAGATTCAAACACTGAGGGCGAATTCCTGCATAGTCGAATGCATCGATGAAGCTATTGCGTTGCATCAGCGAACGCAACCCCGTTTTAGCACCCAAATTTCGGCCAAATAAGGGGCAGTGTGCTGCGAGCAAAAAAGCTGAAAGCCTTGCCAAAAGAGGAAAATTGATGAACGCTGGAGAAATAAAAAAATAACCCAGGTTCATCACTATGCATACCTTAGAGTCTACCCCCCCGTCTTGAATGAAGCCAGCGATTGCACAGAGCATCTATCGGCGCGTACGTTTCTAGCAGGCATCGGCGCAAAGCTAAAAAGCGTTGACCTGTTTGCGCCGATTCGCAATCGCGTCAACATCGCGCAAAAGCAGATCAAAGATAGCCCCACAGAGAAGCTATACGATGGCTTCATCGGCATCCTCTGCGGTGCGCAAGGGATGGTGGAAGTGAATAAGCGGTTGCGCAGCGACCCCGGCTTGCAGCTAGCCTTTGGCCGCTTGCGCTGCGCTGAGCAATCGGTGATTCAAGAGACCCTGGATGCGAGTACGGCCGAGAATGTGAGTGAAATCGAGCAAGCGGTGGCTGAGATCTATCGGCAGCATAGTCAAGGCTACGGTCATGACTACGCGCAGCAATTACAGATCCTGGATGTGGACATGAGCGGTCAACCTTGCGGCCCCAAAGCCGCCTTTGCCACCAAGGGCTACTTTGCCGGGAAACGCAACCGCAAAGGGC
The DNA here is from genome assembly GCF_002286735.1 of Leptolyngbya sp. BC1307. Taxonomy (GTDB): domain Bacteria; phylum Cyanobacteriota; class Cyanobacteriia; order Phormidesmidales; family Phormidesmidaceae; genus Phormidesmis. The sequence continues at coordinate 5,100 of NZ_NRTA01000078.1, read as the reverse complement.
GACAACTCGGACGGGTGCTCGCCACCCGTTACGACGAAGTGGTCTGTGACCGCACGTTTGCTGGCACCGTACAACTGACCACAGCCCTGCAACCGTTGCTAGCAGCGAGCGAGCAGACCTTAGCGATTGACCAGTCGCCCGAGAAAAGAGCGCAGACGCTGGTGCGCGTTGATAGCGGTGGCGGCAGCCGCGCAGATATCAACTGGATGTTATCGCGGGGGTACCCTTGTGCTCACCAAAGACTACTCCCCCAAGCGCGCCCGCCAATTCGCCGATGCTGGGGGTTTTTGCACAACCCCTCAAAAAGGTATAGTCCACTTTGAGACAGTCAAGACTCATCATGGTCTTTCCGTATTTAGCGATAGCAGAGTATCCTTGATACCTTGCGGTCGTATAGCTGTTTAGTAGATGCAGGCTGAATATTATGCAGGCTTATTAGCTAGTGTCTTAAGAGCACTTTGAGCTACTGTTTCAGCACGAGCTGAGGTGACCTTTTGATACCTCAGGGTCGTCAGAATTGATTCGTGCCCCATCAATGCCCTCAACTCCTCAATCCCCATCAATCCAACGCGCTCCGTGGCAAAGGTATGACGCAAGTCATGCAGCCTCGCACCTTCTAGTTCAGGCGTCTCTGCAATTAGCTGTCGCCAGTTCTGATGAACGGTACGATAGCTCAACCGACTGACCGTGCTCGCTATTGGCTGGTGTGCAGTGAATAGCGCAGGGCAACGGCGGTGCCGATAGTGCTTCAGGTACTGAGTGAGCAGCTGCGCCGCATCATCACTGTAAAAGCACCATCGCTGCTTATTCCCTTTGCCAATCACCTGAAACTTCTGTTGTTCAAGATTTACTTGGTCGAGATCAAGGGTAAGCACCTCTGAAATTCGGGCTCCACTGCGATGCAATAATCTCACAATCGTATGGGTGCGACAATCTGTTTCAATAGCCCGATACATCTGCTTAATTTGGCCTGGTATCAGATAGCGGATAGTTTCGTCCGAGTTGTGCTCACCCTTATCTGCGTCTGGCTTACGCCGTTTCAGCTTGGCAATTGGATTAGCCTTTATATGGTGTTGCTCAACGGCATAATTAAACAGCGCTTGGATAATTGCCTGATGCCGGTGGTGAGTGGTATAGGCCAGGTGCGAGAGACCACTAAGATAGTCGGTTAGGATTTCGCGATCACAAATTTCTATCGGCCAGCTGCCGTACTCACTGAGCAGTGGCATCAGCGTCCGCTCATAAGATTCCACCGTTTTCTTAGCTAAACCAGGTCGGTCTAAAAATCGCGTGGCCACCATTGCTAAGGGAATCGACATCGGTAGTAAGAATAGTGAACGATAGCGGGAAAGCTGTACCTTTACTTTATTGTTTAAGGAAATGGTTGCTGTGCTGGTTATCGTAATACTTTGAAATCATCAACTGTCCCCAAGCCCGGAGAATCGCTGGCTGAGTATGTCCAACGGCGGCGGCTAGCCCTCGGAATGAGCCAGCGGGCGGTGGCCGCCAAGTCCGGCATCCATGCCCAGAGCATTGGAAAAATAGAGCACGGCCACACCACGGTGCTCAAAACAAAGACTCGTAAAGGGCTGGCCTATGCCTTAGATATCCCCGAAGCGCATTTGGACGCGGCGGCTAAGGGTATTTCGGTCGAGGAAACAGGTGCGTTGAAGTTTTGCCCCCAGTGCTGGACACCCGGTAATGCCCCAGATTCAATGTGGTTGCATATCCATGCTCACTACTGCTTCCGCTGTGGCAGCGGCCTGCGTCACCGCTGCGTTCAGTGTGAGTCACCGATTACCTCTTTGAAACACCGCTTCTGCCCCTATTGCGGCACGGCATACAAGGCACCCGAGAAATCAGCAAGCTAAAACCCGTAACATGACGATGACAGAGCCAGCCGCAACCCTGACCCAGAAGCGTCTTCAAATCTTGGGCGATGAGGAAATTGAAAACCTGTATGGTGTGCCTCACTTCACGCCGGAAGAGCAGACTGAGTACTTTACGCTCTCGGAGCGTGAAACTACTGCACTTAATCGCTTTCACAGCATTAAGTCTCGAATCCATGCCATTCTACAGCTCGGCTACTTTAAGGCGCGTCGCCTCTTTTTTGACTTCAGTGTTGACACTGCTATAGCCGATGCCCAATACGTTCAAGAACGCTACTTTCCTGATGCTGAGCTGACTGAGATCACGATTTCAAAGGTGACTCGTCTCAAGCAGCAACGGCTCATTTTAGAGTTGTGCAACTACCGCATTTGCGATGACGACGCACGTCAAACGTTGGCTGACAAAGCTTCACAAGCCGCTAGCGTCTGCGGAAAGCCGGTCTATATCTTTCGTGAGCTATTGCGTTATGTGGAGGCGCAGCGGCTAGTCGCGCCGGGCTATAGTGTCCTCCAAAACATCGTCTCTGGGGCCATCGTCAATGAACAAAATCGGCTGAGCCAAGTTGTTCATGATCGTCTTACAGAAACAGAGATCGCTGCGTTGAATCAGCTCATGGAAGATGCGCCAGGACTCTATGAAATCACTCAATTAAAGCGAGAACCAAGAGACTTCAGCTTGGGCGAAATCAAGCGCGAGATTCATCGCGGTGAGCAGATCGAAACGCTCTATCCCCTTGCCCAGCACCTGCTGCCAGCGCTAGAAATATCGAATGAGAGCATCAAGTACTATGCCTCGCTGGTCACGTACTACTCTGTTTTTAGGCTGAAACGATTACCTCAAGGCATGGTGCATGTCTATCTGCTGTGCTTCATTCTCAACCGCTATCAGCGCCTGCACGACAACCTGATTAGTAGCCTGAGATACAACGTCAAACGCTATGTCGATTCAACCAAGGATGCCGCTAAAGAGCGGGTCTACGAGTACCGCATAGAGAATAACCAGAACCTGGAAAAGGCAGGCCAAGTCCTCAAGCTCTTCACCGATAACAGCATTCCTGAGGATGCCTCCTTTCAAACGGTTCAAGCCAGAGCCTTTGAAATCCTAGAGCGGCAAAAGCTAGTTTTTGTGGCTGAGCATATCGTCAGCCAAGCCCAGTTCGATGAGACGGCCTTTCAATGGGGGCACGTTGACACGCTCGCCGCTCAGTTTAAGCGAAACTTACGGCCCGTCTTGCTATCAGTTGAGTTTGCCACCTCGTTAGCAGGGGCACCGCTAATGACGGCGATTGACTTCCTTAAGAGCGCTTTTCAAAAAGGGCGATCGCTCACGCAATACCCAACTGATCGCTTCCCGATGCAGTTCATTCCTGAGGCCGTGAAGCGCTATCTCTATGACGCTAGCGCTTCTGATGCCAAGCTGCTGCCAGACCGCTATGAGTTTCTGGTCTACCGCCAACTGCGCAATGGGTTGGAATCGGGCGATGTCTTCTGTCGCGACAGCGTGCGCTTTCGTAGTCTGGAAGACGATCTCATTGATGAGCAACGGTGGCAACAGAAGGCCGCTTTGATCGAAAAAACGGGACTGACCATGCTCAATCAGCCGATTCAAGACCACTTGGCTGACCTCAAAGGGCGATTGGAAGCTCGCATCGTCGCAGTGAATGAACGGCTCATCACCGGTAAGAATGAGCATTTTGAGGTTAAGCAGCGAGGCACAAAGTCACGATGGACGCTGCATTCTCCGGGAGCTAGTGATCCCATTAATCATGCCTTCTTTGACCCGCTCCATCAGCTCAACATTAGTAGCGTTCTGCATTTCGTCAATCAGCGCTGTCAGTTTATGACTGCCTTCGAGCATTTACTAGGACGCTACACCAAGCAAGATGCTGATGAGCCTACCCTAATGGCGGCGCTGATTGCCTGGGGCACCAATATGGGACTGGGGCGCATGGGCCAGTCCTCCGATTTGGACTATCACACCCTGGCGGCAACCTCTGACAATTTCATTCGATTGGAAACCCTCAGGGCCGCGAATGATCTGGTCAGCAATGCGACCGCCGAGCTGCCGATGTTTCATCACTACGATGTTGGCAATGTAGTGCACTCCAGTAGTGATGGACAGAAATTTGAAACCCAACTTTCAACCGTCAATGCTCGTCATTCGCCTAAGTATTTTGGCCTGAAAAAAGGCGTCGTTTCCTACTCTCTGGTGGCCAACCATATACCGGTCAATGCCAAAATCATCGGGGCCGATGAGCATGAGAGTCACTACGTCTTTGACCTTTTGTTTAATAACACAACGCATATTCAGCCGGAGGTGCATTCTACCGATACGCATGGCACCAATGAGATTAATTTTGCCCTCCTGAGCTGCTTTGGATATGAGTTCGCGCCTCGCTATCGTGACCTCTATAGCCGCGTCAGCACCTCGCTGTACGGCTTCCAACATCCTAGTCAATACGATGAGGGGCATTTACTTCAGCCCATCCGCAAAATCAATACGACGCTGATTATTGACGAGTGGGAGAACATCCAGCGCATCCTGGTCTCACTTGCATTCAAAACGGTTACCCAAAGTGTGATTGTTGGAAAGCTCAGCGCCTATGCCCGCAAAAATAGAACCAAGCGAGCGCTATGGGAGTACGACAACATTATTAAAAGCCTGTACCTGCTGGACTACGTTGATTCGCTGACGCTCAGGCAGAATGTTCATCGGGTGCTCAATCGTGGGGAGAGTTATCACCAGCTACGCAGGGCCATCTCCTATGCCAACTTCGGCAAGCTACGGTTCAAGACCGAATACGAGCAGCAGATCTGGGGCGACTGTGCTCGATTGCTCACGAACTGCATCATCTATTACAACACCGCTATCCTGTCCGACTTAGTCACTCATGGTGACTTCAGCAGCGATACGGCTCGGGTGGCTGCGCTGTCTCTAGTCTCGCCGGTCGCATGGCAGCATATCAATTTTCATGGCCGCTTCGAGTTTGGGAAGATGCCTAAAAGCATTGATATGAATGCAATCCTTCAACAGCTACTGCGCTCCCTATCATTGTGAGTCTTGACTGTCTCAAAGTGGACTATACCTTTTTGAGGGGTTGTGCAAAAACCCCCTGAATGAACTGGCCACAGTCGCACCCGAGTGGCTAACGACAATTGCGCCGGATGAGTGGTACCTGCGCTACGGGCGACGCGTCGAGGACTACCATCT
>NZ_NRTA01000077.1 GCF_002286735.1 Leptolyngbya sp. BC1307 | reverse complement strand
GAAGCTCAAGCTGCCCGGTCGCCCGAGGTGATCGCACTCATCTGCGACGGCCACACCCTTACCTACCAACAGCTCAACGCCAAAGCAAATCAACTAGCCTATTTCCTTCAGCATCAGGGCATTCCAAACGAAGCGCCTGTGGCACTGTGCTTTCATCGCTCTCCTGACATGCTGATCGCCATCTGGGGCGTTCTAAAAGCAGGCGGAGCCTATGTCCCAATCGATCCGAGCCACCCAAAAGAACGAATCTCACACGTCCTGCAAGACACTCAGGCCCGCTGGGTTCTCACCCAGTCTCACTTGACAGACCGCCTGACTGGAGAAGCGGTTGTTTTAGCCCTCGACGCGCTTAATCTAGCGTCGCTCCCTAATCACAATTTGTCCGGTTCGCCCACTCTCCAGCAGTTGGCCTATTGCCTATATACCTCTGGTTCTACGGGTCTGCCGAAAGGCGTAGAAATTGAGCATCGGAGCCTAGCTAACTATGTACAGTGGGCTCAGCAGCAATATACCCACGGAGAAGCGCTGGCCTTTCCGCTGTTCTCACCGCTGACTTTCGATTTGACCGTAACTTCGATTTATGTGCCTTTACTGTCGGGCGGCCAGGTTGTCATCTATCCCGAAGACGAGGCTGCTATCGATCTTTCCTTACAGCGTATTTTTCAAGACAACGCGGTGGATGTTATTAAGCTCACACCTTCTCACCTCGCGCTGGTACAGGGAATGGCGCTGGGGAGTCGAGTGAAGGTGCTAATTCTAGGGGGAGAAGATCTAAAAACGTCGCTGGCGAGTGAAATATGCAGTCGATCTAAGGTTGAGACGGGCGCTGAGATCGCCCTTTTTAATGAGTACGGGCCAACTGAAGCTACGGTGGGCTGCATGATCCAGCAGTTCGATTCGGCTTTAAATGTGTTGAATTCGCCTACTTCAGTGCCTATCGGACATCCGGCGGCAGGAGCCAGTATTTATCTACTTGATGAGTCTCTAAAGGCTACGCCTGAGGGAGAGACTGGAGAGATCTTTATTGGTGGCCCTGGGCTGGCACGAGGATATTTGAACCGGCCTGAGCTGACCGTAGCGCGATTCATTTGGCGAGAAGGGGAACGGCTTTATCGTACGGGAGATTTGGGGCGTTGGGGAGAGAATGATGAGCTGATGTATTTAGGGCGGTGCGATCGCCAAATTAAACTGAACGGTATCCGTATCGAGCCAGGTGAAATTGAAGCCGCCCTAGGCGCACATCCCCAAGTCAAAGCTTGCGTGGTGACGGCTGTTCGGCAGACAGATGTTCAGCAGGTTGAGCAAAGAGAACAGGCAAGTTCTAACCAGCTAGTGGCTTACTATGTGAGCCGTGGAGAACATCCTGTGACGGCAGCAGCGCTGAGAGATTTTCTGGCTCAGCATCTGCCTAGCAATATACGGCCTACCCACTTTGTTCTGCTCAAACAAATTCCACTCACCCCTAATGGCAAGGTCGATCTGGAGGCTCTTCCGGCACCGCAAATAGGTCATCAGGCCGATCAAGAGCGCTTTGTTGCCCCACAAACACCGCTTGAAAAAACGCTAGCTCAAATTTGGCAACAGGTGTTGTCTGTCGATTTTTTGGGTGTTAACGATAATTTTTTCGATTTAGGTGGCGACTCTATTAAGGCGATTCAAATCGCAGCGCGGATTTCTGAGTCTGGGCTAGCCATATCGCCCAACCAGATTTTTCAGCACGCTACAGTGTCTGAGCTAGCCGCTGTGGTTATCCCCAAAGCGGCCAATACGGTTTTAGGTGATGACCTTCCATCTGCTTCTCTGCTGGCTTCTGCTCTGGCAAAACTCACAGAAAAACAGAGGAATCAGCTTTCGATCCTGCTAAATAGCGTTCCTTCGGCGGCAGGAGAGAATCCATGGCACAATGTCATCGATATCTACCCCCTGACGCCGGTACAGTCAGGCATGTTGTTTTACACCCTTGCTGATCGGGAGGCTGGGGTCTACCTCAACCAATTTATCTGTACGCTAAGCGGCGATGTTCAGCCCGAAAGGTTGCGGCAGGCGTGGCAACAAACGGTGGTATCGCAGCCGGTACTGAGGACTGCCGTTTTGTGGGATGGGCTAGATGAGCCGCTTCAGGTCGTGCGAGATCAGGTACTGCTACCGTGGCAGCAGATAGACTGGCGATCGCTGACGGCGGCTGAGCAGAAGACTCGGCTAGCTGAGTTTTTACAGAGCGATCGCGCTCAAGGCTTCGACTTAACCCAGGCTCCTGCCTTCCGGTTGGCCCTGATTTGGCTGAGTGAAAATACCTATTGCTTCATTTGTAGTAGCCACCACCTGCTGTATGATGGCTGGTCGCTACAGCTCATTTGGCAGGATATGCTCGCTGACTATGCGGCACTTTCTGAAGATGCTAGCGGTTCAGTTCGCCCGTTCCACGACTACGTGACGTGGCAACAGCATCAAGACCTGTCAGCAGCAGAAGCCTTTTGGCGAGATCAGCTACAGAGCTTGTCAGAGCCTACTCCGCTACCAGCCGCTCGCTCAGGAGATATTGTCGCTAACCAGCCTTACCAACAGCAGTCAAAACAGATTAACGCTGAACGATTAGAGCAGCTGACTACGCTGGCGCGGCAGTCTCGGCTGACGATGAATACGCTCGTACAGGGAGCCTGGGCTCTGTTGCTCAGTCACTATAGTGATTTTGGTCGTTCTGCTCCAACTGACTGTACCCAGGTCATCTACGGCTCAGTGTTCTCTGGTCGCCCAGCCGACTTTAGAGATATTGAAAAGATGGTGGGTTTGTTTATCAATACGCTGCCCGTATCGGTATCTATCGATTCTCAGCAGTCCCTGATTCCTTGGTTGCAAGCCCGACAGCAGCAATTGCTAAATATAAGAGAATACGAAGCAACTCCTATAACCGCGATTCAGCGCTGGAGCAATTTGCCTCAAGGTAGTCCTCTGTTTGAAAGCATTGTGGCGTTTGAAAACCTGACGGCGACTTCAGTTCCCGAGACGGGCTTTGATGTTAGCAACGTGCAATATGTAGAACAGAGCAATTATCCTTTGGCGCTGTTGGTTTTTCCAAATGAGGGGCTAAATAGAGGACTCTTTAGCGGTAAAGAGGGCTGCTTAGACCTGCGGCTTTTGTACGATCCGGGCCGGTTTGAAGCAGCCGCCATCAGCCGCTTGCTCGACCATCTTGAGCAACTGCTCGTCAGCTTTGTCACCCAGCCTCAATGCAGGCTAGGCGATCTGCCGCGCCTGACGCCTGCTGATCAATCGTTTTTCAACGAATCGCCGACTGGCTACCCCTATGGCCTGTGCATCCACCAGCTCATTGAGGCTCAGGCCGCGCAATCGCCTCAGGCGACAGCTATCACGTTTGCAGGCCACTCACTCACCTACACCCAACTTAACCAGCAGGCCAATCAGCTCGCACATTGTTTGCGATCGCACGGCGTCACCCCCGGCAAACGGATCGCTCTATGCCTCCACCGCTCTCTAGTCATGGTCGTCGGCATCCTGGCCATCCTCAAAGCAGGTGCTGCCTATGTCCCTTTAGATCCCACCTACCCCCAATCTCGCCTTGACTACTGCCTGCAAGATATCAATCCTCACCTGATTGTCACTCAGCAGTCAGTTCTCCTGTCTGGCCAGTCTGTTCCTTTTTTATATTTAGACAAAGAGACTTTTAAGTCATATCCAACGACCAATCCAGAGAATCTGACTCAGCCACAAGATCCGGCATACATTATTTACACCTCCGGCTCTACAGGCCATCCTAAAGGCGTAGTGGTCAGCCATCGAAACCTAGTTCATTCTACGACAGCCCGCTTCCAGGTATATGCTCAGCCGGTTAAGCGCTTCCTACTGCTATCTTCTATCGCCTTCGATAGCTCTATCGCTGGGCTGTTTTGGACACTCTGCCAGGGCGGTACATTAGTGCTGTCCCCCAGATATATTGAGCAAGACTTGCAACAGCTTGCCGGTTTAATCGACCACCACCAAATCACCCATACCCTCTGCGTACCCACGCTTTACGACCTGTTGCTAAATTCTGCTGACTTATCGCACCTGACCACGCTACAAACCGTTATCGTTGCCGGTGAAGCCTGCTCTCGCAGGTTGGCCCAGCAGCACTACCGGAAGCTACCCACCACTGATCTTTACAACGAATACGGCCCTACCGAGGGCTCTGTTTGGTGCAGCGCTTACCGGGTGCCAGCAGCGCTACCCCCCGGCCCTATCTCCATCGGCAAACCCATTCCTAACACCCAAATCCACTTATTAAATAGAATGCTTCAGCCTGTTCCTATCGGCGCAGTTGGCGAAATTTATATTAGCGGTGATGGCGTTACTCAGGGCTATCTCAACCAGCCAGAAAAAACCGCTGATGCTTACGTAAAAGCGTCTTGTCTTACTGGCAGCTCTAGAAGCTACAGAACTGGCGATTTGGGCCGCTACCGTTCGGATGGAAATCTGGAGTGGCTAGGTAGATGCGATCGCCAAGTAAAAATTCGTGGGTATCGAATTGAACTTAGCGAGATTGAAGACGCGCTGAGAGCCCAAGAATCGGTGCAAGAAGCGATAGTGGTAGCGCAGTCACAACCGACCTTTAAGAACAACACAGAGAGCATTGAGGAGCTAGTGGCAGCACTCAAGAACCTGTCTCCCGATCAGGCGGAGGCACTCCTGATGTCTGTCGAGACAGTCGCCACTCAGGAGGCCCACTAGCATGGCTCATATCGTCTGCGTCACGCTTGGATACACCGGCATGCTCAACACCACGCTTGCGCTCGCAAAACAGCTAGAGCAAGCAGGACACCGCATTACCTACGCTAGCCCTGACGATCTTAAAGAACGACTCAGCACGCAAGGCTTTGCCTATGTTCAGATTGAGCGCGATCTCCCCGCTGCCCGTCTACCGTTGAGCTGGTGGGAAAAGCTGCGAACTGTGCAATCGCGTCAGCAGCAGGCTGTTAAGACGCTAGGTGTTGAAAACGGTTCTCAAAACTTCGGGCAAAAGATGCGATCGCTCTCTCCTGACCTGTTGCTTATTCACAACGAAATGCACGCCCATATTATGGCAGCAGTCGCCGCCCAGATTCCCACCGCTTTACTCTGCTCGTTTCTATCCGTGTGGAGACGATCTAACTTACCACCCATTCATAGCCGCGTCGTTCCCGGCGAAGGATGGCGCGGTCAGTGGTTGGGGATTCAGTGGACTTGGCTGCGCTATAGCTGGCGAAAATGGAAAGAATATCAGCGCGATCGCTGGCAACAAGCCGGAGTGGATCGCATCTCGATCCTCCGCTGCTATGCACAACAGATCGGCCATCCCTTTCCATCGCGATTTGGCTTTACCCAATGGTTAGTGCCCTATCCTCACGATCAACTTCCTGTTCTCTGTATGAACGCCTTAGAGATGGATTTTCCTCACGTTCCTCACCCCTCAATGCACTATATCGGCCCGACGATACGTGAAGATCGACCGGAACCGCAGGTGGCCGGGAGCACCTACGAAGCTTTAGAACAGATCTTCAAAAAACGCCGTTCTAGCCCCGAACGGTGCCTGATCTACTGCGGCTGTAGCACTTTCGTCAAAGGCAGTCAGCAGCGTTTACAAAAGATAATAGAAGCGGTTTCCACCCGCCCCCATTGGGATTTAGTCGTGGGCCTCGGCGGACAGCTAAGCCCCGAGCAATTAGGCGCTTCTCTACCACAGAATGTTCATGCCTTTACCTGGGCTCCTGCCCTTCAGATATTGCAGCAGGCAGACTGCGCTGTCATGGATGCTGGAATCAACGCCATTCGAGAGTGCGTTCAAGCGGGCGTTCCCATGTTGCTTTATTCTCGCGGACATGACGATCAAAATGGCAATCAGGCGAGAGCGGTTTATCACCGGCTGGCGCTCACAGGTGATCAGTCAAAAGACGACGCGATTAAAGTGCGCAGCCACATTCAAACTTTATTAACCGATACCGCTTACCAGAATGAAGTTAGGAATATGCGCGATCGCTGCTGTCGCTATTCGGATGAAAAACGAGCTGCTCAAATTGTTGAAGCCCTGCTCAAATCTATATATCAGGAGGCAGTGTTATGAAAAAGGAACTCTACCAGAGAGTCGCTGCACTCTCAGATGGCCAGCGAGCAGCCCTAGCCCAAAGACTTTATCAGCTAAAAGGAGAAAACACAGCAAATAGCTCCCCTCAGCGACTATTCGCTTATGTTGTTTTATACTCCAGCGCTGCCAAATCTGATCCCGTAGTAATCAGAGCTGCCCTAAAAGAAAGCCTACCCTCCTACATGATGCCGACCGCAGTTGTTCCATTACCTTCTTTACCCCGCACCGCTAACGGCAAAATCGATGTTCGTGCCCTGCCTGCACCTCAGTTCAAAAAAATCTTGAACCCCGATCAATCTGCTGTCCCTAGTACGCCAGTCGAAGAGCGCCTCTTGAAAATTTGGCAGCGCGTTCTTGGCCTTGGCTCTATCGGCATTAATGACAATTTTTTCGATCTGGGGGGCGACTCCATTCTCAGTATTCAAATCGTCTCTCAGGCGAGGGCAGCCGGATTCAACCTCGTCCCTAACCAGCTATTCGAGCAACCTACCATTGCCGAATTAGCAGTCGTAATCGGTCTCACCGCCAAATTTTCTGATACTCAAGTAAACGCGCTTTCCACCACCAAATTGCCCAAACAAAAGCAACAAGCAGGCCGTTTTTCTAGTCTGGTGCCTATCCAGCCAGAAGGATCGCGGCGATCCCTCTTCTTTCATGGTGGCTCAGCCGATGCCCTCACATGGACTAAGTTCTCATGGCTGCTAGGGCCAGACCAGCCTTTTTACGCCATGCAGCGCCCGGACTTCAACACCCAGAACGTTACCCATCGTACAGTCGAAGAGCTAGCGGCTACCTGCATTCAAGAAATCCGAAAGGTGCAACCTACTGGCCCCTATCTTGTGGGTGGGCACTGCTTTGGCGGTACCGTTGCCTTTGAAATCGCCAGACAGCTTCAGGCCCAAGGGGAGAAAATTGACAGCATCATTGCCGTTGACGCCTACTGTCTTAGCGCCGCGCCACGCAATGCTCTAAGCTGGCTGCAAACTAAGCTTCAGCTCAGCTACTTTACCCTACGTAAAAGCTACTACTACCATGGTGGCCGCAAGCAGCTAACCCAGCTACCCAAGAAGATTTGGCAGCAATTGCAGCGGCGGGGTGCTGAGGAGATTCCACCGGCGCAGCCCGTCTCTGACGGAGGTGCGAGTTCAACAGAAAGGTCTGTTCGAGAGGCTGCCATCTCTTATGAAGAACGAAGCGATCGCGCCCATCAAGCTAGTGTAATCGCCTCAGATCGCTACCAGCCACAAAGCTACTCAGGCTCTATAAAGCTCTTTCGCGCTGAGGTTCAAATCACAGACTGGCTTTACGGCAAGGACTTAGGCTGGCAGTCGGCCACCCAGGGGAAAATCGAAATCGAAAATATTCCAGGTCTCTTTGGCAATCTGTTTAACCAGCGCTCTGGCCCGCTACTGGCCGAGCGGGTTAAATCATATCTCAACAGCCTTCAGTAAACTCCAATCTAAAAAAATAGCAACCTCTCTTATCCGTCAAAATCTCCGGTATTGCCTGTGACTACTCAACCGACCAAACTCCTCCAAATCGTCCCCCGCCTGCCCCCTTACAGCGATGGCGTAGGCGACTACGCCCGACTGCTTGCCAAGCAACTTTCCCAGTCTTACCAACAGGAAACCGAGTTTTTGGCATTTCGTCCTGACAGCAAAACGCCCAATCAGACAGATGGCTTCTACACCCATCGACTTTTCACTCACACAGCCGACAGCTTTCTCTCCCTAATTCCGCAAGACATCAACGGCATCATTCTTCATTACAGTAACTATCCTTACCTGGAGGGCAAGCTAGACGCTCCCTTCTGGTTGACTTACGCCTTAGAGACATTAGCCCGCCAGCGCACTCTACCCTTAGTCGTGATGTTCCATGAACTGCCGACTCTAAAGTGGAAAAGCTTCAGAGCCCTCAATCCCCTACAGAGCCTTGTCTCTCGTAGGCTTGCAAGGATTGCAGATGCTGTCATCACCGACAGCCATCACTTTAAAACTCACCTGGAGAAATGGACAAACACGTCAGTCACGTGCATTCCAGACTTTTCAACCATTGGCGAACCTCAGCCCAATCAAGCCCAACCGCTGAACAAGCGCAAACCACAACTCGTTGTCTTTGGGGGCTCTGACCGCAAACGTGCCTATCGCGATTTAGCATCTCTGATACAGACCTGTAACGCACTTGGCATTCAAGAGATTTGCGACATCGGTACCCCACTGAATCTAGATCCGAATAGCTTTGAACCTATCGTTTTCAAGGAAATGGGGTTTCAACCGGCTGAAACCGTTCGTCAGATTCTTTTGGATTCAATAGTCGGACTCATAGACTATTCAAGATTCCCCGGAGACCTTGGCAAATCTTCGGTTTTTGCAGCGTTTTGTGCCCACGGGCTAATGCCCATTTGCACTCGATACAACCCTTCAGAACCCGATGGCGTTTTTGTGGACAAACAGTATGCGATCAGTGGGGAACATCTATCTACCTGGACAGCGCAACAGTGCCAAAGTGTTGCGGATCAGGCCAGAGCCTGGTATTGCCGGCATAGCCTAGACGTTAACGCCAAACTCTTTGCATCTCACTTTCCTTAATAAATTCCGCCTCTGCGCCAACAGCGTCAGGCGATACCACCTTTCACCCTTACAACCTTCACCCTTACAACCTTCACCCTTACAACCTTCACCCTTACAACTTTCACACTTACAACAATGTACTGTCAATAATGGACTATCGCATTCCTCTATCTCAACCTTCTATATCGGCGCTAGAAATCTCCTGCGTAACAGATGCCGTACAGTCTGGCTGGGTTTCCTCAAAGGGAGCCTATATTGATCGCTTTGAAGAGATTTTCGCAGCCTACTGCGGCACCCAATACGCCCTCACCACCTCCAGCGGGACAACCGCCCTACACCTCGCTCTTTTGAGCTACGGCATCCAATCTGGCGATGAGGTCATCGTTCCCGATCTTACCTTTATTTCTACGGCTAACGCGGTTACTTATACAGGTGCAAAGCCTGTTTTTGTAGATGTTGATCGAGAGACACTCTGCATAGATGTCGAACAGGTTAATCAAGCGATTACCGCCAAAACGAAGGCTATTATCGCGGTTCACTTATACGGTCACCCTGCTAACATTCCGGCGCTTCAGGCTGTCGCAAAGCCCCGCAATATTGTTGTGATAGAAGACGCCGCTGAGGCTCACGGTGCTACCATTCAGGGGAAAAGAACAGGTGCTTTAGGAGATTGCAGCATATTCAGCTTCTATGGCAACAAGATTGTGACCTGCGGCGAAGGAGGAATGCTCACCACTGATAACACAGACGTTTATCACAGAGCACGGCACTTACGCTCTCAGGCCATGAGCCCCACCCAGCGATACTGGCACACTGAAATCGGATTCAACTATCGCATGACTAACCTGCAAGCAGCGCTCGGCTTCGCCCAAATGAAACGCATCGATGAATTTGTCCAGAAAAAAAGAACTATTTTTGAACAATATTACCAACATCTTTCTTCCCATCCCAAAATTAAACTCAATCGCACCGCTCACTGGGCAGAAAATGTATTTTGGCAAGTCTGTATGGAAGTCGATGGGTGGACTTCTGCTGAGCGCAACAGATTTATGCAATTACTCGCAAAACGCGGCATTGAAACTAGACCCTACTTTTACCCAATCTCCGACATGCCAATGTACAAGCTAAGCTCTCGTCATCTGACACCTGTGACTCATCAGGTGTCAGGACGAGGTTTAAACCTACCCTCTTATTTCGATATGAACGACCAGGATATAAAGGATGTTTGTGCTGCGATCTGTGACTGTTCAATAGCGATTGATACTGTCCGTAATATCACCTAAGCATCTCAGTACAGGACAAAAGCTTGCAGAATAGGCAGAGAGGGGGTTTCATAATGAAGCCTCGGATGCTCATGCTCGGTTAGCAGCGGGTGCTGCTCTCGGGACAATTGTACTCAAGCTTTGGGGGTGGTTCAACGCCGGGTGACACTTTAGAGTAGGCAGATCAGATCGTCTCAATGCGGCTCTTCCGAGCTTTTAGTGAAGCTGAGAAGACGCTTGCTGCTACTAGGCCCCAAAGTAGCGGTGCGATGTAGATAAGCCGAGTGTGCAAGGAGGAATCAACTTGGTTTTTTTTGCACTAACCCCCAAAAAGGTATAGTCCACGTGCGATTCGTTGAGGCCCAGAAGCTATGACATAATCCTTATAGACAAAGGCTTCCAGCCTACTATCCCCTCGGATGTTAAGGCTGAACTCTCAGTTGGATGTAGGTGAAAGTCCTACTCATCAGACTCGGATGTAACTCCTGAACTGCCCACACCGACCAGACTCGGGATTCTGGAGAGTGAAGCTGGGAGCAGGGCGCAATCAGACATCAATTGTGGGATGACACTGGCGCTAATAGGGCGTCCTCATGGTGAAATAGCCCTGCCTTCTGCCTCGACTTCTTCGGAATTGAGCACATCTCCTACGATGAATTCTGGACGTGGACAAGGTTTAAGTTATTACATTGTGACAATAATGAGTCGTTCTGGAGGCACTGAGAGCTTGCAGCAAATTCTCAAGCTGCGATGTGCTTATCTGACTGAATAACTCGATAGTGTTTTTTCCGCTAGAGAATGATGTGCTCCCCATCGTTTGGACATAACTAACGGACAATAGACCTTTTGCGAAGCGAGTGTGTATGATCAGGTTCAACCCCACGCCCTTAAAATATCTTCAGCTTCAAACCAATAGAAGAACTACAAAGATGAATACTCGACTCATCATTAATCCTACTTCTGGACCTGCCGAGAATCCTCAATTATTAACTGACCTTACAGAGGCTTTGCAAACTCAAGGTATTCAAGCTGAAATCTGTACAACCACACCCGATGAAGACGGTGAAGGTCTGGCTGCTGCTGCCGCCCAAGCGGGCGCTGAGCTTGTTATTGTAGCGGGAGGCGATGGCACGATCGAAGCCGTAGCACGCGGGCTAGCGCATACTCAAACTATGCTAGGCATTATTCCGCTCGGAACGCGCAATAACATCGCGGGTAGCTTGAATATTCCCGACGATTTGACCCAAGCCATCCAGACACTGGTAGAGGGTGGGTGCGGTTGGTTTGATATGGGCAAGGCTAACAATTATTACTTCATGGAAGTGGTAGGCGTGGGTCTAGAAGCCTCACTCTTTCCTTGTGGAGATGAAGTCAAAGAGGGAATCAAGAAAAATTATCTAGCTGCCCTCAAAAGTACCTTTTTAGGGATAAAAACTTTTTTACAGTTTAGACCGCACCGTTTGGTCTTGCGCTTCGATGGTAGACGGATGCGTCGTCTGCGCACGCTGCAAGTCAATATCTGCAACAGCCCTCGCTATGGGGTAGAGTTTGCTTTAGCGCCTGACGCAAAAATGAACGATGGCAAGCTGGACGTAATCTACATCGATAACCCCTCCAAATGGGATCACCTGCGCCAACTTTTTACAGCTATGCGGGGCGAACGGCTGCCCCACGAACGGCTTAAGACTTATCGAGCCTCTAAGATTGAGATTAGAAGCTATCCACCGTTAGATGTCCATGCAGATGGAGAGTGCTTGGGCACTACCCCAGTTACCGTGGAAGTAGTTCCCAAAGCCCTTTTGATATGCGTGCCTACCCCTGCGCTACTGGCAAAGTTTGCAGACAAAAGCAGCAGTCTGGATTCGACAAGGCCATCTGAAGATCTTGAGAGAACGGTTTTTCCTTGATGCTGACAGCGTTCTCACTAGTTGCTATTAAATGTCAAGAGGGTAGGCGATAAAATGACAGAGCGTAGGCGGGTGGAGGTACAGTCGAAGAGACGAATGAGTCTAGCGCTAAGCCAGAGT
>NZ_NRTA01000076.1 GCF_002286735.1 Leptolyngbya sp. BC1307 | reverse complement strand
GACCCACTTCGACTCCATCCCGAACTCGATTGTGAAACATTGCAGCGGCGAAGATAGTGAGGGGGTTGCCCCTCGTCAAAATAGCTCGATGCCAGGTCTTAATATCAAACAAACCCCCTTAACCTAAAGGTTAAGGGGGTTTGTTTGTGGAAAGCCAGGTGATTTTTCAGTAGAAACATTTAGTAGTGCGGCTGATAGCATTGGGCATCTTGAGATGAGCAAAATGCTTATCTAGTTAGAGGCAAAGCGATGGCAAGTACGGGTCTTAATAAGTGGGTGGTCAGTGGTAATCTGGCAGCGGATGCTGAAATCAAGACGGTGACGTTGAAAAGCGGTGCAAAAGCAGATGTGGCTCAGGCTACTCTCTATGTTCGTGGGGTGCGAAACCGTGAGGAATCGTTTACGGTTTCGCTGAGTATCTGGGAGAAGTCTGTGGCTTGGCGGAAGCTGCCCTATTTGAGAAAGGGGTCGCTGATTATTTGTACGGGTAGTGTTGAGCCTAATCCATTTATCTCTAAGGTAGATAATAGTCCTAAGGCTGGGCTGAAGATGACCGTATTGGATATTGACTTAGACATTATCCGCAATATGGAAGAGCAGCTAGATGAAGCTGTGACGGAAGAGCCTCAGCTAGTTGAGACGGCCTAAACTTTTCTGTATTCCTCAGCCGCTGATTGACTGTAAAAGCCTGGCTGACTACTAGCCGGGCTTTTCTTTTGGCTTGTTTGGCTTTGCCTGAGGGGTGGTTTCTCTGAGACTAGGCTTTTAGTCTTGGTAGTTTTTGCTGATGATGAAGCGGCCTTTCATGCTGATAGTAATTGCTTGATTGCGCTGACTAATCGTGCATTTTGCTCGGAGGTGCCCACTGTAATTCGCAGTTTGTTATCTAGCGCTGGCTCGTTAAAATAGCGAATCATAATCTGCTGCGCTTTTAAGCTTTTGTATAGAAACTGAGCAGTGTCATGTGGTGGCTGCACCAGCAGAAAATTGGTGTGAGATGGCCATACGCGGAAGGCCATCGTTTGTAATTCCGCTGAGAGCTGCTCTCGGGCTGAAACAACTTTTTGGGTGATCGCATCCTTATACGCTTGATCTAGAATAGCCGCTGTCCCTAACCGCAGGGCGATCGCATCTACGTTATAGCTGTCTTTGATTTTGAGCAGCCCCTTTAACAACGCGGGCTGAGCGCAGCCGAAGCCCAACCTCAGCCCCGCTAGTGCATACCCTTTAGAGAGTGTCCGCAGCACGATCACATTGGGGAAGGCTCGTACCAGATCTAGAGCCGTCTGACCGGCAAAATCTACATAGGCTTCGTCGATTGCCAGGACGCCGGAGAGTCCTTGAGCTAGCAATCTCAGATCTGCCAGCGGTACGATATGCCCTGAAGGACTGTTAGGTGAGGCAATTAACGTCACTGCTGCCTGCGCTGCCAAGAGTTTTTGCACCGGTAGCTGCCAGTTGGGACCATACGGAATTTCGATAGTGCTAGCAGGTTGAATTGCCGCTAGCGTTCTGTAGAGCACGTAAGTTGGCGTGGGATAGGCCAGCGGTCTGTGGTGGCCCGCCGCGCAAGATCGCACCAGCAGCGTTAGCAAGTCGTCGCTGCCATTGCCAGCAATAACCCAGTCGGTAGGTACATCAAGGGTTTTGCCGACCACCTGACAAAAATCTTGTGCACGGGGATCAGGGTAGCGGCGCAGCAGTTCGCCGCTGATTTCAGCTAGCGCTGCCATCACTTTGGGTGAAGGTGGATAGGGATTTTCGTTGGAATTAAGCTTGAGCACGCCCGCGTTTAAAGGGGGCCATTCGCCTGGTTCGTAGCCCTGCATCGCCGCTACGTCAGGGCGAAACCAGTTTGTTTGTGTCGTCATTTAAGGGATCGTCCGAACAGACAGTTTTATTCAATATCTGTTGTAAAAGGTAGCCGCATGTAAACGTTGTTAGGATCGTTTAAGGTCTCTAGCAGGGTAAATTCTTCGCGCAGCTTGAGCAGTTCGTCGGTTAATGGATCTTTATTCCAGGGCAGGCGAGTGGCGATCTCTGCGCCAAATAAGCTGTCTATTAACTGTTCTTCTAGAGAGAGCGGTTTGGGAAATTCGTTTACCTGATAGTCTTCTATCTCGGCCGTCTCGGCGGCTAGGGCGATCGCATCTTCTAATCCGCCCAGTTCATCTACCAGGTTAGCGGCGATCGCATCTTCTCCTGTCCAAACCCGGCCTTGAGCGACCTGGCTGACCCGCGATTTAGGAATGTCTCGCCCTGTGGCGACGATACTCATAAAGCGGTCGTACAGTGTATCTACGTAGCTCTGCTGAATCTTGAGTTCAGCTTCAGACTGTGGTCGAGCAACGGTTTGCATGTCCGCAAACCGAGCGGTCTTGACCACGTCCCAGGTGATGCCGTTCTCGTTGGCAATTTCTTGAAAGTTAAGCAACAGGCCAAAGACGCCAATAGAACCGGTAATGGTGGTGGGCGAGGCGAGGATTTTGGCCCCTGGCGCTGAGATCATGTAGCCGCCCGAGGCCGCGTAGTCTCCCATGGAAACAATGGTTGGCTTGACTGCAGCCAGCAGCGTCATCTCATTGGCGATGACTTCAGAGGCGATCGCGCTACCGCCCGGACTGTTGACCCGCAGCACAACTGCTTTGATATCCTTGTCCCGACGCACTTTGCGCAGCGTTGCAGCTAAACCTTCAGAAGTAATAGAGCCGGGTGCGATCTCGTCGCCCATGACAATGTTGCCTGCAGCATACACGATCGCCACCGTATCGCCCTGTTCCCTACTGCGATCACTGGCTACACTTTGCGCATAGTCGGCGAGCGCCGTTTGCGGAAAAACGTCTTCGTCTTCGTCAGTGTAAGCTTCTGCCTCGATATCTTCGGTTTCGGTGCCCGTGAGCGTCTTTAACTCTGTTAGCACCTCGTCGTAAAATCCTAACCGGTCCACTAGGCCGGTCGAAAGTGCCAGATCGGACTGGATCAGGCCGCCCTCATCGGCAAGTGTTTGAAGCTGCTCGGGTGTGACGGCGCGATCGCCTGCCACCGTTTGTAAGAAATCTTTCCAAAGATTGCCGATCAGCGCTTCAGTCTGCTGTTTTGACTCCGGGCTGCTGCTCGACCTGATGAAGGGCTCTACTGCCGACTTATAGCGACCTACTCGCAGTACCTGCACGCCAATGCCGTACTTTTGCAGCGCGTTGGCTAGAAATTGAGTTTCCGAGCGAAATCCATTGATCTTCATCGTCCCTACCGGGGCCAGTACCAGGTTGTCGGCCACTGAAGTCAGATAGTAATCTTGCTCACTAAAGCCGGTATTGTAAGCCCAAATCGGTTTGCCAGAGGCTTTAAAGTCGCTCAGCGCCTGACGAACCTCTTTCAATGTGGCCAGCCCTTCGTTAGGCGTTCCCTTCAGGTAGATGCCCGAAATTCTGTCGTCTTCGGCAGCCGCCGCGATCGCCTCCAGCGTGCTGTATAGCGATATCGAGCGCTCCGCCCCATACGCTTTAAACAATGAGCCCACGGCTGATGGCACCCCATCGACAATATCGGTAGATAGGTCAAACACCAGCACTGATTTATCTTCAATCTCTACTTCTGACTCGGCGCTAGTAGAGGAGAGCAGTACGCCCACCAACCCGAAAGCGCCAATGCCTAACAGCAGCAGCAGACTAAACAGCCCTACTAAAGTGCCTACTGCGCTCGCCGCCGCAACTTTGAAAAAATCTCGCATCGGTTACTGGTTTACCTGCTGAAGAATGAGGTTTGAACTGGACTAAATCTAAGGTAGCGCCCTAGCCGCCAGGTGGTGACACTTTCAAGTCAGCTTGCCGGCAGCGCAGGGCATAGAATTCCATCCTGACGCAGCTCAGAGAGCGACGCGCAGCCCGTACAAAATAGAACCGTCACTATCTCTGCGATCAGCGCCTCACATAGCTCAGCGATCGCCGCTTCAGACTGGCTGGCCGCCTGGAGAAACGGCAGTGCCATGCCTGCTAGATCTGCCCCTAGCGCCAGCGCCTTTGTCGCATCTAAGCCATTGCGCAATCCACCTGAGGCAATCAGTGGTACCGCTGTGCTACTTCCTGGTGCACTAGAGAGTGCCCGAATGCCGATAATACACTCTGCTGTGGGAATGCCCCAATCTGCGAACGTATTGCCCAGCCGTCGCTGTTTAGCGTCTTTAGCCCGCTCGCTCTCTACCCGTGCCCAGGAAGTGCCGCCTGCCCCCGCTACATCAATGGCGGCGACACCACTCTCTATCAGCCGCTGGGCCATCGCTGCCGAAATGCCGTTGCCGACTTCTTTCGCAACGACCGGGACGGGCAAGGCTTTCACCAACTGCTCGATTTTGGCAAAGAGCCCCTTGAAGTTAACATCGCCTTCGGTCTGTACGGCTTCTTGCAGCGGATTGAGATGTAAAATCAGAGCGTCAGCTTCTAGCCAATCGACCGCTTTTTGGCATTGTGATAGGCCGTAGTCATAGTTCAGCTGCACCGCGCCCAGGTTAGCAAATATCAGAGCATCGGGCGCGTACTGCCGCACCGCAAACGTCGCTGTTAGATCGGGATTTTCGACGGCGACTCGCTGAGAGCCCACACCTATAGCCAGGCCGTAGCGTTGTGCTGTTTGTGCCAGTCGCTGGTTGATCAGGCGGGCTTGCTCAGTGCCTCCCGTCATTGACGAGATGAGCAAGGGTGTGGCGATCGCTTTGCCTAAAAATGTGGTGGAAATATCAATCTCGCTGCGGTTGAGTTCTGGCAGGCAGCAGTGTGTAAACCGATAGCGCTCCAGACCGTTGGTGATACGGTGGCTCTGGACATCTTCTTCCAGACAGACGCGCAGATGGTCTGCTTTTCGGGTCTGGGTGTTGAGTGCGCCGTTATTCGCTGAGGTATTCACTGGGACAGAAGGGGAAGGTCTCAAAGCTAATTTCTCGCGTTTGCCTAAGGATGGCGCGTCAGCAGAATTTTAAATTTACCGCAATCTCAAGGGCAGGATGACGGCGATCGCACATATCGTAAGGTAGCTCGCTGGGAGGATCAGCAGGGATCAGCCTGCCTGAGTCAGCTCGACCCCGTCTCGTTGGTCGGTCGCCCAGAGAAAGACCCGCACCGATTCGTCACTGGCGGTGGGCAACTGCTTACCGACAAAGTCGGGATGGACGGGCACCTGGCGATGTCCCCGGTCGATTAAGACGGCTAGCCGAATGATATCGGGCCGACCATAGTCATGAACGGCGTTGAGTGCCGCGCGTACTGTTCGCCCGCTGTAGATAACATCGTCTATTAAGACAACGTTTTTACCGGCTAAGTCGAAAGGGATTTCGGTTTTAGCGGGGGTACGCGCACCGATTTGGTCGAGATCGTCGCGGTAGAAGGTGATATCGAGTGCGCCTGTGGGTATCTCGATGGTTTCTAACCGCTGTATTTGTTCGGCGATCGCCTCGGCTAAAGGGACCCCTCGGGTGCGGATACCCAACAGCACTAGATTGCTCAGGTCGGCTGTACGCTCAACAATTTCTGAGGCGAGCCGATTCAGCGTGCGGCGAATCTCATCAGCAGAAAGAATATTGACAATTTTTTCAGCCATCAGTTTTTAACCCGCGCGTAAAACGTCAGCGAAGTGAAAATTATCGCTTAAATAGGGGTGAAACGCTGCATTCCTATACGCATTCATGGCCTTTATAAATAGGCCAGCTGAATAAGGAAGGCGTTTAGAAAAGTGAAGCCGGTTTAGATTGCCAGCAGCAGGCAAACGCCCGCAGTCAACCCAAGCAAAAAGCTCCAGCGAGTTAGCCGTAGCGCCTGGTAGATCACGACTGCCGTGATCGGTCGGGTATCATCGCCTAGCTTCGGCTTAATCTTGAGCTGGCCTCGGTAGACATTAGCTCCGCCGAGCTGAACGCCGAGCGCGGCGGCATAGGCGCATTCACTCCAGCCCGCATTGGGACTGGGGTCGGCGTCTGCATCTCGCCGACAAATCTTTAAAACATGGCCTGGTCTGCCTGAGAGCAGCGCTATAGTGAGCACGCTTAGGCGACAGGGCAACCAGGTGAGACCATCTTCTAGTCGAGCGCTGAACCAGCCCAGATCGGTATAAGGTGCTTCCCGGTAGCCCACCATAGAATCTAGTGTGCTGGCAGCTTTGTAGGCGATCGCCAGCGGCCCAGCTATCCCCATTAGCGCGCCTAGCAGGGCATAAAATAGAGGAGCCAGCACTCCATCAATCGCATTTTCGCTGACAGTCTCTAGCACCGCTCGGTAAATTTCTGCGGCTGAGAGCTGATCGGTATCTCGACCGACATAGTACTTGAGGCGATCTCTAGCACCAGTCAAGTCATCCTCAGCTAACGGCTGTAAGACCTCTTCAGCCGCCCGCCGCAAACTGCGCCCTGCCAGACAGCTCGCTAGTAATATCACCTCTGCCGCTCGCGCTAGCCAGGGTGAGATCAGGCTCAATGCCTGTAATCCGGCCCAGCTTAGCAGTCCGCTGCCGCCAATTAGCAGACAGGCAAGCATCGCCCCTGCCAGCTTCATCGGTTTGGCCGGTAGCCGGGCCGCGATCAGCTTTTGACTGCAAGCGCTGATCACCTTACCCATAGCTTGTACGGGGTGAGGCCAGGCCCAAGGATCACCGACCGCAAAGTCTAACCCGGCAGCGGCTATTAAGACAGCCACGCCCGCTAACGAATCGGAAAATCCGTCCCACCCAGACCACAAATCAGACCACAAAGCTAGCCCCTTCGCCCTGAGCGGCTTGCCAGCTGCGAGCGTCGTAATAGAGGTCTTCTAGCGTAATGCTGTAGAAGGCTTCTCTGAGCTTTTGCTGTAGCCGCTGCCACAGCATAGAGGTCACCCAGTCTTCGGCTTGCTGGGGCGCTATCGTCTGGGCCAAAGGGGTGACCGATTCGCCGACGGCCTCTAATATTTGGCCGAGAAAGATCTGAGCGGCTGGTCTAGCTAGCCGGTAGCCGCCGTGGGCCCCGCGAACTGAGGTGATGATGTGCGATCGCCGCAGCTCAATCAAAAGCTTTTCTAGATAGGGCGCAGGTAAGTGCTGCCGGGCGGCGATCGCACTGACCGAAGACAGACTCCCGGCTGGCTGCAGGCTCAAATCTAACAGAGCTTTAACACTATAGTGGCCGCGAGTCGTAAGCTTCATAAAGGCTAGAGGTGTCGAATTCGCAGTTTGCTGAAAGCGGTGAAACCGAAATCTCTCGAAATATTTTTCTAGCTCAAGTTTAACCCTTAAAACTAAGCTTCAATCTGAGAAAAATAAAGGCGCTGCAAAAACAACTTCAAGATGTTTGATGGCTGATAATGTTAGTTGATACAAGTTAGACAAGCAGTTCTTCGTCAGCGTCTAGGAGATTTTTCTGATATATTTACTCCGGTTTAGAAGTATGCTTTTATATTAAAAACCCAGACTGATAAAAAGTCCCAATCAAGAATATGCGAATGGCAACTGCTGCGCCCAGCGCTTGATAATCGCATTGTACTCATCTTTATAATCTATACCGAATCACAGAGCCAAGATATAGCTTTGACTACTGATTGCCTCTGTCACTTGATATCTATCGTCAGTCTAGAGAGTGGAATGAATGGTTAACGACCCAGACAAAGACGCCCTGAAAGGCAAAGCGCTGCTCAAGAAGGTGAAAGAGCTAGAGCACCTCAGTCGTGAGGAGAAAGCTAAGACCTGCGGATACTATACCGTCACCAAAAGAGGTGTCACCCGCGTCAATATGATGAAGTTCCTCAATGCGCTGATTGAGGCCGAGGGTATTCAAATTGACAGCACTCAGAGTGGCAATGGCAGGGGTGGCCGCAGCGCTAGCTATCGTATTACTGTGCAATCTAACGGTAACCTGCTGATTGGTTCGGCCTATACCAAGCTGATGGGCCTAAAGCCGGGCGACGAGTTTGAGATTTCGTTAGGGCGCAAGCACATTCATTTAAAGCAGCTAGGCGGCGGTGATGAAGAGATAGAAGATAGCTAACGTAGCTCTACGGTGAGTATTAAGCTGAGATTTTATTTGGGTATCAGCTAACTGGCTGAATCTTGCAAATCAGTGATGTGAGGTCAGCTGCCCGGCTATCTTTAAAGCCGCAGATGCTGTTGTCCTGCTGCTGTAATATCGGTCAGTTTGTCGGCTAGAATTTTCTATTTTTTGCCGATATGCCTAAACTTCAGACACATGCTTTTTGATGGCTGCCGTAAGGTGGTACGGTATAGCCAACCTGTCTACGGTGGATCGGTGTCGCATTTAGGCCCGCTGCTATGAGTTTGCCAATTGTTATAGAGATTGCCGTCGGACTCATTTTTATCTACTTGACTTTGAGTCTGGTTGCCAGCGAAATTCAAGAGATTTTGAGTGCGCTGTTTCAATGGCGAGCCGAGCATTTGAAACGCTCTATTGAGCAATTACTGGCCGGTAATAGTACTCGCGCTGAAGGCAAAGAGCGGGGTCAAAATCGGCAGGCGGCTAAGACGCTAGCCGACCGGCTATACGACAGTCCGCTGATTTCAAATTTGAATTACGAAGCCCAGGGACGGCTGGCAAGCTGGTTGCGCAGCGGGCTACATGCGATTGGCGCTGTCTATCGTATTTTGACTTTTAGCCGCAATGTGTTTGGCAACAAAACCAGCGGCCCTTCTTATATTCCGGCTGAGACGTTTGCAACTAGCTTGATCGAGCGGCTGCGGCTGGAAGAATTTCAGCAGGTGCTGGTGCGATCGCGCTTTAACCAGTTTATTCAGACTGAGGTGCAGCTGCCGCTACACAATACGGTCTCTGAGCTGCGTGCCCAGGTCGGTGACGAGACTCTGCTACGCGCCGAAATGGACTATTTCGACCAGGAGCTAGCGCAGGTTACAGCCGATCTTAATGCCCGTCGCGTCAGCTTGGAAGCCGCGCTAAACCAGATCTTGAGCCAGCTACAGGCGTTTGAGACGATGGCGACCGAAGTGCCGCTGTCCGATGCGGCGATCGCTCAGTCATTTTTGCGTCGGGTTCGCTATCTGCGCAATCGGCTGCTGAGTGGGCATGAGCAAAATGCACTGCTGACCCGGCTGCGGCCCACGCTTGGCGATTTGGCAGCGCTGCTAGACCCCGATAGCCCGACCTATGCCGAGCTGGTAGAGCTCGCTCAAAGAGAAGGCGGCGCAGTGTGGGGAGCCTTAGAAAAGCTGCAGCAGGAAGTGATTCCGCCTGAATTGGGTATGAGCTTGGCAACGTTAGCTAGCCGAGCAGAAGCGCGCGTGCAGACGACAGGTAATGAGCTACAGCAGCTGCAAACTGAGCTAGAAGCCTGGTTTGATCGAGGCATGGAGCGGGCGAGCGGCGTCTATCGGCGCAATGTGAAGGGGGTCGGGTTGCTAATTGGGCTGGCGATCGCCTTTACCCTCAATGCCGATACGTTTTATATGTTTCAGCGGCTGAGTACTGACCAGGCCATTCGCAATAGCATTGTGCAAACGGCTGAGCAGCTAGAAGTGCGCGGCATTGACAGCCCTGAAGCGCTAGCCGAAGATCTCTCTATCGACGAGCTTTCAGAGCGCATAGAAGGAGATTTGCGCTTAGTCGGCGCGGCGGTCGGCGATATCTTAGCCGACTATCCCCTGCCAATTGGGCGGACTGAAGCTGTGATCACGGCGCAGCAAGCGGCTGAGGCCAACTGGCCCATTCCGCTGATTCCGCAGCGGCTGATCGGCTGGTTAATTACGGCCTTAGCCCTGTCGATGGGCGCAAGCTTCTGGTTTGATCTGTTGCGCAAAGTGATGTCGGTGCGGGCGTCGGGCGATCCGCCGAAGTCGTCGCCCAACGCTTGACGCGCTAAAGTCCTAAGTCCCAATTCCTAAGTCCCAATTCCTAAGTCATCTAGCTGACGCTATCTCGCCTGCTTATGCACATTTTGATCACTGGCGGCGCTGGCTTCTTGGGTCAGCGGCTCGCCCGGCAATTGCTCAAAGACTCCAGTTTGCGAACGCTGATCCTGACAGATTTGGTGCCGCCGCCCGTCCCTTTAGACGACGTGCGGGTGACCAGCATTCAGGCCAATCTCACCGATCCGCAGTCGGCGCAGCGGTTGGTTACGCCCAAAACGACGGCGGTCTATCATTTGGCGGCGGTGGTGAGCGCTCAGGCTGAGGCTAACTTTGATTTGGGAATGGCGGTTAACTGTGACGGTACGCGCCATTTATTAGAGGCGGTGCGACATCAGGCAGCGGGGGCGATGGTCATATTCGCCAGTTCGCTAGCGGTATTTGGTGGGGAGCTGCCAGCGGTGGTTTCTGATCAGACAGCGGTGATGCCGCAGTCGTCTTATGGCACGCAAAAGGCGATCGCTGAACTCCTCGTCAATGACTATACCCGTAAAGGCTTTATCGATGGCCGGGTATTGCGACTGCCGACGGTCTGCGTGAGACCGGGTAAGCCCAATGCGGCAGCGTCTTCTTTTGCCAGCAGTATTATTCGCGAGCCGCTTCAGGGCGAAACTGCCGTTTGCCCGGTTGATCTGAGTTTACCGCTGTGGCTTTCGAGTCCGGGCACGGTTACTAACAACTTGATCCACAGTTTAAGTCTCTCAGCCAATCTCTTTGCAGGCATCCGCGCGGTTAATCTGCCCGGTATCACCATCACTGTGCAGGAAATGATCGACGCGCTACGACGGGTTGCGGGTTCTGCTGCTGAAAAGATTCGGTATGAGCCTGATGAAGCTATCTCTCAGATTGTGGCGAGCTGGCCTAGCCGCTTTGAGGTTAGCCAGGCGCGGGCGTTAGGGTTTGAGGGCGATCGCAATTTTGACGACATCATTCGGGCTTTCATGACAGAAGCGCAATAGAGCGTAGGGCCATTCTACGTATTTATCAAGATTCGATGTGTTGGATAGTTGACGCCTTTGAATAGGGGTTGATACGCTACTGCTGACGCGATCGCGCACCGCCGCCGAAGCCGTCATGCTGGGTGAATTGGGAATTGAGACCGCCGCCAGCCAAGATGCAGATGTGCATGCCCTGGCGCTGACTGATGGCTCGCTGATCTATTGGTTTTTAGAGCAAATTCCGGTGGCATATTTTGAGCTGCTACGGCGACCATGCGGTGTATTTTTGCTATGTGCATGTGGGGGCTGAGGTGGTGCGGGTGGAGTTTCCCGCATGGGTGGTGAAAGATAACGAACTGCTCGATACGGCCTTGAGCCTAATGCTGGCCCCAAGAATGTTGGCACCTCGTTTAAGGAAGCGCGTAAGCGCGGGAGTATTGCTTGAGAGGCGATCGCCCTCGGCTTACCACTGGTGATCTACTTTGGTTTGATTGGCTAACGGCCTGCGGTTCACAGGCGGCAAGTCAAACATAACTCAACAGCAGCAGCATGTATCAACCGCACTGTGCAAGCGCTTGTTAGACATTGCAACCCATATATAATGAGAGCCATGCCAACAATTTTACGAATCGGCCCCTACCGCTTCTATTTTTATAGCCATGAGCCAAATGAGCCACCACACATACATATTGACCGCGATGCTTCATCAGCTAAGTTTTGGCTAGAACCCGTTAGCCTGGCTAGCAACATTGGTTTTAGCGCTAAAGAACTTCGGACATTGCAATCGATAATTCAGGAAAATCAGAAAAAACTATGGGAGGCTTGGTATGGGTATTTTGGCAATTCGGGCTGACGAGAGAGTTAAAAATGTCTACTTTACGGAAGAAACCATTAGCGTCGATTTGATGGATGGGCGAATAATCACTGTACCTATAGTTTGGTACCCAAGACTCCTTAATGCCACACCCGCTCAACGTTCAAATTGGGAAATTTGCGGTGGTGGTTATGGAATTCATTGGGATGAACTTGATGAGGATCTGAGTACAGAAGGGATGCTGCGAGGTGCACCGGCTCCGTCCTCAAGAAATTTGTGAGTTAATCGCAGCGGAATGTCTAACGACTACCCTATCAGGGACACGAGATTTAGTTAAAGCGTTGGCCAGTAGATTCTTTTGATTGTCTTTTGCATGGGTTGGTGAGACTAGAACTTGGATACTCAGAAAGATACAGGCAATAGCTCAATAACCGCTGGTAAGTAGCATTATTGAGGAAAGTAACGATGAGTGGTCAAAGGGCGAGAAATCTGTTGTAACAGAAGAATGAAAAG
>NZ_NRTA01000075.1 GCF_002286735.1 Leptolyngbya sp. BC1307 | reverse complement strand
TTGCAGGCAGCGTTGCTGTAGATAAGCTCATGAGTCATCCGACGAAAGGGCTAGATGCTAAACGTTAACTCACTTCCATGAAAATGAAATGGCCCTGAGGGGTGGGGTGGTTAACTTTGGAAGGGGGAGAAGGGGGGAAGGGGAAAAGGGAAAGGGGGAAGGGGAAAGGGATCAGGGGTTGGGGGTTTGCCAGTGGCCGGATTTGCCGCCGATTTTTTCTAGCAGCTGAATATCGCTGATTCGCATGGATTTTTCTAGTGCTTTTGCCATGTCGTATAGCGTGAGGGCTGCGACTGATACCGCTGTTAGCGCTTCCATTTCTACGCCCGTCTCGGACTTGGTTTTGACGGTGGCCTGAATGCGATAGCCGGGTAAGTCGCGGTCAGGCTCGATGGTGACTTCAATTTTTTTCAACGGCAGCGGGTGGCATAGGGGAATTAGCTGTGACGTTTGCTTGGCTGCCATGATGCCTGCTAGCCGGGCCGTGCCGATGACATCTCCTTTGGGTGCATTGCCTGCTGCGATCGCCGCTAGCGTAGATAGTTGCATATACACTGCCCCAGTTGCCGTAGCCTGACGCACGGTCTCGTCTTTGGTAGAAACATCGACCATTTGGGCCTGGCCTTGTGAATCCAGATGAGTGAGCGGTGTTATGGGATCAAGCGGAGTCGAATTACTCATGAAGGGGCCGATGGAAAGGACAGAGAAAGCTGTACGATTTGGCTGAAAAATTTGATTGATTTGGGTGGTCAGAGGGCGGTAGGGGTGTGCTACTATTAAAACCCGATGAGGGCCTGTAGCTCAGTGGACTAGAGCACGTGGCTACGGACTACGGTGTCGGGAGTTCGAATCTCTCCAGGCTCGCTTCAAAAAAAGGTGTCAAGCAGAAATGCCTGACACCTTTTTGTTTTGTCTTTTTTTAGTTGCGAACCGTCGGACTGTGGCAGCTTTCAATGGCTAGCTTTTGAGCGCATAGACATCCCGCCCACCGCGCAAGGCGAAGCGCACTGAGTGGGACAGGTCTTTGCTGGATGTCGTGATAAAAATCAGTAGGCCGATGAAGGTCATCAGGCCCGAAAGAGCAAACACAACGGCATAGCTGCTGGCGTCGGCAATTTGGCCCATGCCCGGCCCGGCTAGCGCAATGCCCAAGTCAAACCCGGTCAGGCATAGGCCAAAGGTTAGGCCGCGCTCATTTGGCCGTGAGCGGTCTGTCATCAGGGCGGCAATGATGGGGATCAGCGTGCCGCTGCCCACGCCCTGGAGCGCTCCGGCGAGTAGCAGCATCGGCGCACTGGTCGAGAGGGCCAGGGTAAACATAGCCAGGGTGTAGCAGATCAGTCCCAGGCTGATAAAGCGGCCACGCCCGAGTTGATCGCTGGCTTTACCGGAGACGACTCGGATGGTGAAGGAGGCGATCGCACTCACCGTATAGATTAGGCCGATATTGATCGCAATCCCCGTCTCCCTGACATACAGCGGCACAAACGCCACCATCGAGCCAAAGGCAATGCCCACCATCAGCAAAATCACAGCCGGAATCCGAATGTGCGGGGCAAAGATCAGACGCCAAAAGGAGCGGTTTTGGAGTTTGGCTTGAGATTTGGTTTGAGATCTGGCCTGTCCAGTAGCGGTTTCATAAGTCAGATGATAGGCGGGTGGACGCGGGGGTTCGCGGCTGACCAAAACGCACAGCGTACCGACTACGCCGAGCGCTGTCATCGTCAAAAAAGCCAGAGTAAAGCTGCCCTGTAAGTAGCCGCCCAGCGCTGGCCCTAGCGCCATGCCAATCGGATTTGACAGACTCATATAGCCAATCAGCTCACCCCGATTTTGAGACGGAGCCATATCTGCTACCGAAGCGCTGTAAGCTGTCGCAAAGGCGGCAATGCTAATACCGTGAAAGGCCCGAATCAGACCTAGCAGAGCCACCGCAGAGTTGACCTGCCAGCCAATCACCGGCAGGGTAAGCGTGACCGCAGGCACTAGCCCGACTGATAGATAGAGCAGTGGCGCGATCGCAATCACCACAATCCCAATCAGCAGCGCGGGCTTACGCCCTTGACTGTCGGTAAAGCGAGACATTTTTGGGCGCAGGCCCAGCAGACCCAAGGCGAAGGCCGCCATTACCCAGCCAATTTCCTGATTGCTGGCCCCAAAGCTTTCAATATAGAGCGAGAGGTTGGGCAACATGCCCGCCAAACCCGCCCAAAAGCACAGCGAGGCACCGAAGAAAATAATCAGATTGCGCCGCAGCGCCGGTTCAAAATCTAAGAAAACCTTCAAAGCCAGCCTCTCAATAGGTCATCGTCAATACAGCAAATGTTAACAAGTGTTAACTGATTTCGTGAGCCTCCTGACAGCAGAAAGTACCCTCAAAAGAACAGCCATATTTGATGCGACAGGCCGCTACCGCTATCAGCTCGGTCGCCAGTGGCAAGCGTCAGGCCCGCAGGTCGCTTTTGTCATGCTGAACCCGAGCCGGGCCGATGCTACTCAGCCCGTACCAAAGCAAACTCACCTGCCAGCAGCGCAACCGCTCTGGCCAGCCTCGCCATCCGCTGTATATCAAGCGCGATAGACCCTTGCAGTCCTTTTTCTAGCTGCCCAGTTATTAGCTGCCCAGCGGCACCCACTGGCTGGCCGACTCGCCGACCACCGTTTTAAGCACCCAGTTCCGCAGCAGCGCATCCACCTCGGCGGGGGCATCGTCATGTGGGCAATGACCGGCATTCAGGTGATGTTCTTCCAGGTTGGCGTAGTGCTTTTGAAAGAGTTCGCTGCGCGTGTAAGTATTCATCCACGGGTCCGCATCGCCCCAAATTAACAAAAGCGGGCAGGTCATCTGGTCGAGTAGCGTATCGACATATTCGCCGCGCTCGGCTTTGAACAGGGCGGCAAAAGCGGCTGGCGCTTCGGGGTCGGTAGCTGGGCGATAGACATCTTCGACTAGCTGATCGGTAACCTCGGCTTTGTTGACATATACCTGCTCTAGCGTTCTGCGAATGTAGGATTTTTGCCGCACAAATTGAAAGATCACCCAGCTCGGCAGTGGCGAGAGCACCACCGTTTTGATCAGTTCACCGATGGCCGATTGAAAGGGATTGGGCTCCTGATTGCTTTGCTGCTCGCTGAAAGAGCCGACGCCATTGAGCATACAGACTCCGGCTACGGCCTCAGGACGAGTTGCGCCCGTATACAGGCTGCTGTAGCCACCAATAGAGTTGCCCGCTACGACCGCTGGCCGACCGATCACCTGATCGATAAAGTCGGCAATTTGATCGCGCCACAGGTCTGGGCTGTAGCCGCTGCTGGGCTTAGAAGAGCGGCCAAAGCCAATCAGATCTAGGGCGTACACTTCAAAATCGGTCTGTAGCTCGGCCATGTTTTTGCGCCAGTGATCGGTCGAAGCGCCGAAGCCGTGAATCAGCAGCAGGGTAGGTCTCTGTGGATAGTCGTCGGCGTGGGCTGTACCAGCATGGGCATAGTGCACCCGGTGGCCGCGCCACTGCCAGTAGGCTCCGTTTTGGGCGGGGGGAATGGGAGAACTCAGCGCAGTAGCGACCATTGTGCTCGTAAAGAAAGGTAAAGGGCTGCTCTCATCTTATCTCGGGGTAATAATTAACGGCAGGCTTTTCTTTCTATGGGCTGAGCATCCTGAGATACCAGACTTAGACCGCCCTCAAACCGATAGACTGAAAAGTACGATGACAAGGGATATAGGCTATGACCGGGCTATCTCGGGTGCGATCGCCCGCTGGCACTGCTAAAAAACGCCGCCCCCGACGAACCACCTGGTTTGAGCGCCTGATGGCGGCATTGGCCCTAGTCAATCTGGGCTTGGTCCTGTTCGACATGAGCTACATTCGCTTTCGCGACTCGTACTTACAGACTTGGCCGGAGCCGACTGTCTGGTACGGCGAGCGGTTTAAAGGCATTGAGCCTGAGCGCACAACGATCAGCTATCTGTCGCTAGTAGACAATCTGGAGCAAAGGCTAGCTAGCGATCCGGCTGCCTCTGATCTGTCCGCTCGCACCAGCCAAAATCTGCTAGACCAGCTCCGAGAGCAAAGCGTCGTCATCGTCGATGAGAACCCGTTTGAGATAGCCGGGAAGTCTGGCACGTTGGAACGCATCAAAAACCTGATGCGCCAGCGGGTGGGCACCGAGTCTTCTAAAACAGCTTTTCGTACCTTCTGGAGTGAAGATTACCTGCAAGCTAACGGCGCGGTAGGCGAACTGGCTTTCTTTGACGAGCAAATCCGACCGCTGATGCAGACCAACTACTATCGGGGCATTAGCGAAAGCGGTGGACCTATTGACCTGTTTTGGCAGATTGATATTTGGTTTATGGCTCTGTTTGCGGCTGAATTTTTAGCCCGCACCTACGTTCTCAGCCGCCGCCATCCCAATACTAGCTGGATCGACGCGATGCTTTGGCGCATTTACGATGTGCCGCTATTTATTGGCGTATGGCGCTGGCTGCGGGTGATTCCGGTGACGATTCGGATACATCAGGCTCGCTGGGTAAATTTGACCCCGGCTCGCAACCGCCTCAGCCGGGCGCTGGTCAGCCAGTTTGCCGTAGAGCTGACTGAGATTGTGCTGCTGCGGGTGGTTGATCAGGCTCAGCGACTGGTGCGCGATGGCGACATTAGTCGCTGGCTGCTGAACGCCTCTAGCCGCCGCTATGTCGATATCAATGGGGTGGATGAAGTGCAGGCGATCGCCAAACACCTGAGCGATGTCGTGGTGTATAAGGTACTGCCTAAAATCAAACCCGAACTTGATGCCTTACTACAGCACAGCGTTGTCGGGGCACTGCGCCAGGCACCCGCCTATCAGGGGCTAAAGCTAATGCCTGGCTTTGATGCCCTGACAGTGCAAATTTCCCGTCAGGTGGCTACAGAACTCTCAAAAAGCCTGACAGAAGCTATCCAGACCGCCTTTGCCGATGAAAAAGGGGCCGCTCTGACCAGTCAGCTAGTGACCAGTTTTAGCGAACACCTGCGCAGCGAGGTGCAAAACGCTGAGTCTCTCGCTGAAGTGCGCGGCTTGGTCAACGACCTGCTAGAAGAAATTAAAATTAACTATGTAGAGCGCATCGCTGACGAAGATGACGAGCAGCTAGAGGCTTCGCGCTACCGGCTTTATGGCGCGACGCAGCGAGTTCGGTAGACCGTATACAAAGATTTAGAAGAAAGATTTAGAAGCTCACTATGCGGGATCAACCGATTGCTTTGGGATGACATGCGCTAAACTGTTTATCGCACGTGAGTGAAGTGCTGCCTCTGCCATGGCTTTAAGCGCGGCTTGGAGTGCGACGCTGTACTAACTGCTCTAGATAGTCTATTGGTTTAGCTATCTGGCCTAATTCGTCTGGCCTGACCGGGTCACAGCGAAAAGTGGGAGCTTTAAAAGAGCCCGCTTTTTTTATTGGATATCTACCAGAAAGGCTTCATTCTGCACTCACGATGCCGTCGTGTGGTGCTGATAGGTGCCTATCTGGAGAAAGTTTTGGTCTAAGTAGACCTTACGAGAAGCTATGACGCATCCTTTAGTTCCTCAGGTAATTGAGCTGGCTTCTCCATTGGCGAGTAGCATCGGCTTAGAAATCGTCGGCGCGGTGTTTCAAACGAATCAAAGTCCGCCCGTACTGCGGATAGATGTGCGCAATCCTAACCAGGAAGATACCGGCCTAGATGATTGTGAGCGCTTGAGTGTGGCCGTGACTGAAGCCCTGGATGAGACTAACCTGATCCCGGAGGCTTACGTGCTGGAGGTGTCGAGCCCTGGGGTGTCGGATGTGCTGACGAGCGATCGCGACTTTGCCGTATTCAAAGGGTTCCCAGTCGAAGTACAGCTGAGCGAGCCCCATAAGAAAAAGCAGACCTGGCAGGGGAGCCTGGTCGGTCGCGATGAGGAAAAGGTCTCGCTGAATTTGAAGGGAAGAGCGATCGCCCTTCCCCGCAGCCTCGTTCAGTCAGTGCAGCTCAGCACTGAAGAATCCTGAGTCTATCCAAGCGTCATTGAATATCTGCTGACCATTCATCAATTCAGCAGTTCAATAACTTTCTAGTTCTATCCAGTTTTTTCAACTTTTCTAAGAGGTCGTGCCTATGTCGATGGTGAGTCTGCCCGGTTTACAAACAATGATTGACGGCATTAGCCAGGAACGCAACCTGCCTAAGACCGCCGTCCAGATGGCGCTGCAAGAGGCGCTGCTCAAAGGCTACGAGCGCTATCGCCGCACCCAGCACATCGATAGCAGCCAATTTGATGAAGAGTACTTTGAAAACTTCTACGTAGAGCTAGATACCGAAGACGAAGGCTTTCGCGTATTAGCTAATAAAACCATCGTTGAAGCCGTCGAAAATTCTGACCATCAAATCGGACTACAAGAAGTACAGCAGGTCGCCCCCGAGGCCCTAGCTGGCGATACCGTCGTGCTCGATGTCACCCCCGAACAAACTGACTTTGGCCGGATGGCCGCCATTCAGACCAAGCAGGTACTCGCCCAAAAACTCCGTGATCAGCAGCGGCGACTGATCCAAGAAGAATTTCAAGATTTAGAAGGCTCTATTCTCAATGCGCGGGTGCTCAGGTTCGAGCGGCAGTCAGTAATCATGGCCGTCAGCAGCGGTTTGGGCCAGCCCGACACCGAAGCCGAGCTGCTCAAGCGCGACCAGCTTCCCAATGACAACTACCGGGCTAATGCCACCTTCCGCGTCGCTCTAAAACGGGTTTCTGAAGGGTCACACCGAGGACCGCAGCTACTGGTATCACGAGCTGACGCTAGCCTGGTAGTCGAGCTGTTCTCCAACGAAGTGCCCGAGATTGAAGACGAAATTGTGCGGATCGTAGCCGTTGCCCGTGAGGCAAACCCCCCTTCTCGTTCGGTCGGGCCACGCACTAAAATTGCGGTAGATACCGTAGAGAGTGATGTCGATCCGGTCGGGGCCTGCATTGGTGCCCGTGGGTCTCGCATACAAGTGGTCGTCAACGAACTACGCGGCGAAAAAATCGACGTGATTCGCTGGTCACCCGACCCTTCTACCTACATCTCCAATGCGCTCAGCCCGGCCCGTGTAGACGAAGTTCGCCTGATGGACTCAGAAGGACGACAGGCTCATGTGCTAGTCCCCGAAGATCAGCTCAGCCTGGCCATTGGTAAAGAGGGCCAAAACGTGCGCCTCGCCGCCCGGCTAACCGGCTGGAAAATAGACATCAAAGACGTTGCCAAATACGACTACGATGCCGAAAACCAGAAAATGGATGAAATCGCCGAAACCAGACGCATCGCTGAGGAGGCCAGAGCTGCCGCCGCCGCTGAAGAGGCTGCCGAAATTGCCGAGGCCGAAGAGTGGAGAGCTAAAGCCAGAGCTGCCGCTGAAGCCAAACGCGCTGCCGAAGCTGGTGAAGAGCCCGACGATGAGCCGATTGAGGAACCGATTGATGAGCCTGCCGAGGTAGCGGAGACGGTCGACAAAGCAGCTGATGACGAGACGAGCGACCCGACATCAGAAGTTACGACAGATAGCCTAGAAGCAGAGACCGAAGCTGATCTTGCTAGCGGTGCTGCCCTATCTGAAGACAGCTTATCTGAAGACGGCAGTGTAACGGCTGTGACGACCGAAACAGCTACTGTCGAGCCCACCTCTGAAGAGGAAGTTTAGCGGCACGCCCAAATTCAAAACGTCAATCAAAGCACTAGCAACAGAAGAATGGCAGAGAAAAATTATCGCCTGTGCATCAGCTGTCGCCAAACGGCTCATCGAGACACCCTGTGGCGGGTAGTTCGCACTTTTCCCGACCATCAGGTGCAGCTAGATGAAGGTACGGGCCGCTCTGCCTATCTCTGCCCCCAGGCTTCCTGCCTTGAGGCTGCTCAAAAGAAAAATCGCTTAAGCCGTATGCTACGGACTCAAGTGCCGCCTGAAATCTATCAAGCCTTATCGCAGCGCCTGATGGAGGATTTAGACAGAGGAGGCCCCGATAAGAATTCTTATTAGAGGTAAAGCCATATTCACAACGTTTTGATTACAATGTCTTGATGGTTAGCCTAGTGAAGCTAGAAAAGTCGCTAACGTCACAGACTGCGTTTAAAGCTGGAAATTGACCACCGCTGTACTCTATGCTTTAGAGTCAAGCGTGTTAATTCGATAAGGGCAATCGGTCTTATGTAAAACACATCGTCAAGTCAGGTTTTAAGAGGGAAAGGATGAACAAGGGCAAAATAAGAATTTACGAGCTATCAAAGGAGTTGGGACTGGAAAACAAGGACATTCTAGCCATTTGCGAACAGTTGGAGATTGCGGTTAAGAGCCATAGCAGCACTATTGCTGGAGAAGATGCTGAACGGATCAAAGCCGTAGCCGCCTCTAGCGAATTTAAGCCGGCTAGCCAATCTACACCTGTCGCAGCCAAGGCCAAACCCCCTCGTAGCAGCAGCGCAGCTGGGGCCAAGCGTCCCGTTGCTAAGCCCGTTCGTCCGCGTCAGCAGCAAATTTTAGAAATTCGCCGCTATCCTCGTTCGGCAGAGTCGCCAGAGTCGCCTCCCTCAGCACCGCCCGAGCCGTCAGAATCTAACGACAGCGGTAACGGCAGTGGCGCTGATACCGCTGGTACGCCTAGTTTGGTAGCGCCGCCCAGTCGGCCATCCGCTCGGTCTGCATCTGCGCCCAGTGCGCCCGAGAAACCTGCTGAGCCGGTCAAGCCAGCGCAAGAACCGGCCCGAGAACCGGCTCGCCCAGCCGCTGTCCGAGAACCCGAGAAGATTGTGACTACTTCTGGGGTCACTAGCCCTGACCAGCTCAAGCCCCGCTTAGTTGAGCCACCGGCCCGGCCATCGACGGCCAAACCCGCTGCACGTGGCGGCGATGATGACGACAACGAGATGGAATCTCCCAGTCGGGTGGCTCGTCCGGTACTCAAGGGCGATCGCTCAGCAGGCAGCGATCGCCCCAGTCGGCCGGCACCTGGTGGAGCCTCTAGCAGCTCAGCTGCGCCGCCATCTCCGCCGAAGCAAGTCGTCGAGCTGCGCCGTCCGCCCTCAAGATCTGATGTGCTTGAGAGCACCAGCACCGACAGTGACGATGGGGATGACGATGGCTCGTTTGCCGATCCCGCGTTAGAGCTGCGCCGACCTACGCCGCCACGGCCTCCGAAGCGACGAGATCGCGCCGAAGGAGACGACGATGACGAACAGGAAATCCGGCCCAAGAAAGTCTCCAAGACCAAGCGGCAGCGAGTTATCGTTGACGACGACGAAGACTTTGAAGATCTAGACAGTGGTCGCGGCGACGTTTCGCAAGAGCAGATCAGCCTTTCGCTGATGCGACCGCCTAAGCCCAAGAGCCAGCGTGCTAAGCCCGCGCCGACAACCAAAAAGGTAAAGCAGCGCGCCCCCTCTCGTCGGGAGCGCCGGGAGCGCCGTCAGGAGGTAGAGCCCGAAAAGCCAGAGATGATCGTGCTCACAGGCGGCATTAGCGTGCATGACCTAGCTGATCAGCTATCTGTGCCGCAGACCGACATCATCAAGCTACTCTTCTTCAAGGGGATTGCGACTAACGTTAATCAGACCCTAGACATGCCGACCGCCGAAATGGTGGCGGAAGAATTTGGGGTAGAAGTAGTCACTGCAGAAGAAGCGCCTGAGGCTCGCAAGGTCACCGCGATGATCGATGACGCCGACCGAGACAATCTACAGTCGCGTCCGCCTGTAGTAACGATCATGGGTCACGTAGACCACGGCAAGACCAGTCTGCTCGACTATATTCGTCAGGCTAAGGTCACCGAGGGTGAAGCGGGCGGTATCACGCAGCACATCGGGGCTTATCACGTCGATTTGCAGTCCAATCCGAACAGCGATCGCAAATCGGGTCAGATCGTCTTTTTAGATACGCCTGGCCACGAAGCCTTTACGGCTATGCGCGCCCGAGGTGCGCGAGTTACTGACATTGCCATTCTGGTAGTCGCTGCTGACGATGGTGTCAGGCCGCAGACCATTGAGGCAATTAGCCATGCCAAAGCAGCCGGCGTGCCGATTGTCGTGGCGATCAACAAGATCGACAAAGAAGCGGCTAATCCTGACCGGGTGAAGCAAGAGCTGATGGAATACGAGCTGGTACCGGAGGAATATGGCGGCGACACCATTATGGTGCCGGTCAGCGCCATCACGGGTGAAAACGTAGACACCATTCTCGAAATGCTGCTGCTGGTTTCTGAAGTAGAAGACTTGCAGGCCAACCCCGACCGCTTAGCTCGCGGCACCGTGATTGAAGCCCATCTGGACAAAGCCAGGGGCCCGGTAGCGACCCTCTTAGTGCAAAACGGTACGCTGAAGATTGGCGATGCCTTTGCGGCTGGCCCCGTCTTTGGCCGAGTTAAGGCGATGGTCGATGATCGGGGTCACCGCTCGAATGCTGCTAAGCCGTCGTTTGCGGTAGAGGTGCTGGGCCTGAACGATGTGCCCCCCGCCGGTGAAGAGTTTGAGGTCTACGCCGATGAGCGCGACGCCCGCGCTGCTGCCGATGAAAAGGCCATTGAGCAGCGACAGTCGCGCCTGCAGCAGACCATGGCTTCTCGCCGGGTAACGCTCAACTCACTCTCTGCGAAAGCGCAAGAAGGCGACCTCAAAGAGCTTAACCTGATTCTCAAAGCAGACGTGCAGGGTTCGCTAGAAGCGATCTTGGGTTCGCTGCAGCAACTGCCTCAAAACGAGGTGCAGATCCGGGTGCTGATGGCAGCGCCGGGTGAGATTAGCGAAACTGACGTTGATCTAGCGGCGGCCAGTGGCGCTGTGATCATCGCCTTTAACACTACGCTAGCCTCGGGGGCGCGGCAGTCTGCCGATTACCTGGGCGTAGACATTCGCGACTACGACATCATCTACAAGCTGTTAGAAGATATCGAAGGGGCCATGGAAGGTCTGCTGGAACCCGAGTTGGTGCAAGAACCGCTGGGTCAGGTCGAAGTGCGCGCGGTCTTCCCGGTGCGCAAGGGTACAGTGGCAGGTTGCTATGTGCTCTCAGGCAAGGTTACCCGCAACTGCAAAGTGCGAGTGGAGCGTGGCGGTGAATCTGTCTATGAGGGCAACCTCGATTCGCTGAAGCGGATGAAGGACGATGCCAAAGAAGTCAATGCTGGCTTTGAGTGTGGTGTCGCCGTCAATGGCTTCAATGACTGGAAAGAGGGTGATATTATCAACGCCTTCCGTCTGGTTTCGAAGCGTCGTACCCTTGCTCCGGCCTAGTGACGTGATCAGCTTGCAGCAGAACCGATACCTGTGGGTACATTTTGCCGGACTGGCGGCGGTTCCCCTGCTGCTGGATGTTTGCTTAGCTGGACTAGCTTCGTCTAGAACGGCTGTCGGCACAACGCTGCCGCTGAGTCCTCAGTTTTGGGCGATCGCCCTGATCGGCATCGTCCCAACGCTGTGGATGCAGTGGCAGCGACCGTTTTATCTATTCAGTCTGGTGCCACTGGCCCTGAAGCCTGCTGCGCTGAGTGATGATCAGCGGCGCTGCTTAAGGCTGCTAAAATCCTGGCAAATCAAAGCACTAGCCGCGATCACGGCTGGCTTTTCGCTGTGGGTGCTGTGGCAGCTAGCGGAAAAGTCGCTCCAGATTACGCCGCTAACGGCTCCTGCGCCAGGGTTAGCCGTTGCGACGATCTCCTTCTTTTTGTTCTGTGTGTTTCTCCAGGTGCCGGTGAGTGCGGCTCGCTTGCTTTTGGTTGGGCAAAAGACGTTGCAGCGCGTGGCTCCTTATGAGGAGAGTGCGATCGCGCCAAACTTTTTGATTTTGGGATTGCGGGTGAATCGGATTTTGCCGGTGCCGGCAACGTTGCCAGATGTCCCTGAGAGCCAGGGATTGAGAAGCCGGGAGCCAGAAGAGCAGGAGGCAGAAAAGCAGGAGACAGGAGTTGAGGTATCAGTCAGCCAAAAGTCAGACAGACAGCAATCAGACAGGCAAGAGCTTACCGAACCAGAGGTTGATCTGCCAGACGCTAGCGTTCAGCTTATGGATGGGGCGGTAGAGGAGGCTCTATCAGTAGAGGAGGCTCTATCAACAGATAGCGAAGACATTAGGGACTCGCAAACAAATAATCTACCGTTCATATCGGAACAATCGTCACATCCCACTTAGGCAACGTCTCAGAGCGCTGCCACTGTTGCTCAAACGGCTCTAACTCATCTTTGGTCACCTTGACACCCTTCGGATAAGTCGCCTCGACTAGCTCAACCATGGGCTCGAAGCCATTCCAAGTCATGTTTGCCGCCCATCGTAAGGCTGTTTCAACGGTATCGAGGATAGCGCCATTCCAGTAGTTTTCTAGCGCCGCCCAACAGCGCTCTATGGGATTGTACTTGCTGTGATAAGGCGGATAGTAAACCAGGCGGATCTTCATCTGCTCGCGCTGCGCAAACTGCGCCATGCGCTTGATGAACTGGGTGCGCTGGCTTTT
The DNA here is from genome assembly GCF_002286735.1 of Leptolyngbya sp. BC1307. Lineage (GTDB taxonomy): Bacteria > Cyanobacteriota > Cyanobacteriia > Phormidesmidales > Phormidesmidaceae > Phormidesmis. The sequence goes on along the minus strand of NZ_NRTA01000075.1, from coordinate 30 downwards.
GACGGCAGGCCCATTGTCTAGGTCAATGAC
>NZ_NRTA01000074.1 GCF_002286735.1 Leptolyngbya sp. BC1307 | reverse complement strand
GTTATACCCAAGGCAGATGGGCTCAGTTTTGGGCCAAAATTAACCAATATGGATTTTCTCTCGCTTTTTAAGCCTACATCAAATTCAGGTCACACCCGTCGCGAGTGGCGTATTGGAGCGATCGCAAATACGGATATTCGTTTATCCCAATCGTAATCGCCCAGTTTCTGGCCACAGATCAGGAGGTCACCACTACAAACCCTTTAATTTTGACGGGATAACGAGAAAAGGGCAAGGACACAAGCAAAGCTTTAAGAAGGACGCACAAATTTCAGCGTAATGCCGCCTTTGCTGCCAAATTTTCCGCCGCTGCCGATCAGGCTGACTTTGCCTTCGGCGTTGATTTCGACTGAGAGTTCTACTTCGTTGAGCTGGAGGCCGGGGCGGGGGGGTGCCTGCTCGAATAAGTCGTTGACGATCGCAACCAGGCTTTGCATTTGGGCTTTTACTTTGTCGGCAGAGATGGGGAGGCGATCGCGCTTACTCACCGTTTTCTCAGCTTCAAACACGCGCCGGGGAGGGCCAAAGCCGCCGCCCATATCGCCCCCTGAGCGCCGACCTTCTACTTCAACGGTTTCTTCAACAACCTCAGTTTCGGCAACAATCCAGAGCGTATTTTCGTCGGTCATTCCTTCAGTCATCAGAAGCCCTTATAAAAAATAAATTTGAAAGCGCGTATCAGTAATTGCCAAGATTTCCTGTCAAAAATAGTTGACGACCGGAAAACAAGACTGGTACGCTAGCGTTTATAGCTGTTGCACTCCAGTAATAGCTACCCGCCCAAAAATTTAGCAGCCGCTGACGATGATTGCTACCAACAATCACCGCCAGCTCGCCCCCTCGCTGATCGAGCCAGCAAGGCGGTTGTGGATATCATGCCATAGCCACCCTGACTCCTGGCAAGTTGGGGTGGCTAAATTTTGGGTCTTTTTACCCAAATTCACCGAAAAGACCACCATGAAATCCACAGCCTATCTGCCCAGCGATCTGCCCAATGCCAGTCAGAGCGGCAGTCAGAGCGGCAGTCAGAGCGAACTTTTTGCCCTGCTGACCTCAACGCCCATCAGCCCGCCACCCGGCTCTGATAGCCGCCCTTCGCGAGAAGACCTGCGCCACATTTTGCTAGGCAGCCCTGGCGCGATTCGGCAGACCATCCATCAGCTACACCTCTTAAACTACGCCGAGCCGGTCTTGTGGAGCCCCCTAATGGCAGTCGGCGAGCAGATGATTATTACGCCAGCGCAAGGGGAGGCGATGAGCTTGCTAAGGCGGAGTTTGTAAGACGGACAGGGGCAATTCTCGAAAAGCGTTCGTAGGTTGCCCCTCGTGAAGCCCTCACGCTTTGCTATTTGAGGCGTCAGTGAGTGATTGTTGGAAAGCAAGACAGTCCGCTGCAAAGTGGTGAAAGCAGGAAGTCAGCCGCGAGGCATCTTCTAGCACTTTTTCGACATCTAGAGCATGAGCGTAGTTGTTTCGTACGACATGACGAAACGCTAAGAACGCTCTCAACTCAGCTAAAGTATCGGCACTTAAAACTAATGGCCTGATGCGTTCAACGCTTGAAGACATCTGTATCAACAAATCCTGATGCCACTTAGTCCCGCTAGGCAAGTTTTTGTCTACGTGTGTGGCTATAGAGCTTAAAATGCGCTCAACTCCAGTGTAGAAGCCGTGCAAGTTCATTGAGATACCCCCTACGATGGCGTTGTGTGCGCCCGGTGTTTTGACTACACTTAGCGCTGCGATCGCCTCATCCGTTTCGTGCACGGCGCGCTCCATTTTACTCAGCTCAACCTGCATCTCGTGAAAAAGTTGTTCATGATTCACAGCTCTACGCCTTCTTCCTCAATGGTTTCTCTAATTTCCGGATAGGCTTTTTCGATAGACACCAAATCCAGAGGCGGAAATTCGTATGGCCCAAGAATGTAGTTAGCCGCCGTCCAAGCTCTTGCATCTAAACGACCATCGAGCCCCCAAACGGCAATATCAATATCAGAATGATCGTGCATGTGCTCATGGTTTAATAACGAGCCAAACAAAACCACGCGCTCCACACCATAGTCTTGCTTTAGCATCTGAGCGATCTTGCGAGCCGCTTCCCAGCCTTCTTTCTGTCGCTGCTTCATCCGCTTCAGCGTTTCTGGCCTATCTATCCGGGCTTGCTTAAGGCGTGCTAGCACCCGCTGACGCTCAGATTCAGGGATTTCTAAGGGCGGCAGATCGCCATCTGCAATGCGTTTGGAAGCGGGCGAAGGTGCTGATTTGCCAGTGGGCAGCGGCTTGCGGTTGTGAAGCATGTTCACAAAATCCAGGACGACCTTTTGCTGGGTCTCAGGTAGCGCGTGCCATTGGGATAAGAGTAGCTGTTCTGAAGTCATGAATCCATCAGAGGGAGCGATCGCCTACAACCCTACAATAGCTTGCTGACTGCTTTGATGTGGAGCGCCCCTTCTCGATACATGCTGGAAGAATACGACGTGTCAAAATCTCAAAACTTTTCCGAGCGCTTCGTGCGGAAGAGGAAAAGGGCAAAAGGACAAGAAGGGTAAAGAGCTACGCAAGAGCCCTGGGCACAACACAACTCACTCGAAAACCGATGAAGTAGTCGCGGTGGTCGGGCGAATGGTCGAAGCGGTAAGCGGAGCGGCAATACCTCGAACCTTTGACCCCGGAACCGCCACGTACACATCTCGAAGCGTCTTCCTCAGCAGATAGCCAAACACTTCCATCCGTCGGCGCTCCCCTGTAGTTTTCATGCCAGTGGTCTGCACACCACTCCCGGACGGTGCCGTGCATGTCACAGAGACCAAAAGCATTAGCAGGGAAACTACCTACATTCATTATCCGCTTTCGGTACTCAGATGCCGATTCACTACGCCTGTAGGTATTACTTGCATTGTAATTAGCCAGCGCTGAGGTTAAAGTTTCACCAAAGTGAAAGGGCGTCATCGTTTCTGCACGACAGGCGTACTCCCACTCGGCTTCGCTGGGCAGTCGGTAGTTTTGTCCTGTGTGCTGCGATAGACGCTTACAAAATTCAACGGCATCGCGCCAAGAGACTCGCTCTACAGGTCGGCTATTTCCCTTTAATTTGGACGGGTGAGCATACAACTTGCAATCAACTTGCGGTAGGGCAGCAACTGCTCTCCACTGAGCCTGCATCACCGGATATTTCCCCATCCAAAAGGGTTCGACCCTCACCCAATGCTGCGGCCTTTCCCTATCGCTGCCTTCGCCATCAGCCGCACCCATATGAAACTGCCCGCCCGGAATCGCCACCATCTCTAGCTCAACACCCTGCCCTAGCTCTTCTAGTCGATACTCTGCCTGCTGCGTTTCTTTTTTGGCGATCGCTCCCTTTCTATCAACTGTCACCACTTCAAACGAAAACGCAGGTACTACAGGCGTCACCGTTTCGGTTACAGCATCAACAACGGCTGAGGAACTGGCCCTCTCTCCGCCTATCCCTAAAGTTTGCGCTGTTTGAGACACACCTGCTCGCTTCACAGCAATTCGTTCCAAAGCCTGAATAGCCTTCAAATCAGCTCGAACAATTGCCAACACATTAATCCATAGCTGTCTTGCTAGCTTCAAATCGCCGTTCAGCTCAGCCATCATGGCATCTTCTCTCAAAGGGGCCGCATCATGCACGGTCGCCTTATCTGGAATTAATACCAAATGCACCTTGTTTGCAGGCTCTGCTCTGACAATAGGCGTTTGGTTAGGCTTGTCGTACTCTGCGTTAAGCTCCTTTACACGATGCTTCAGCCAATTCTCAAGCCGATCTACCGTTGCACAATTCCTGGCACCTTCTTGCCGTAACCCTTCCAGCAACGCATAGGTAAACACACCTTGATTCAAAGACGCGATCTCATAAGCCTGCTCATTTGGCCCACAGGAGCAAATCGTCACTACGCCCTGCTGCGGGTCTTCCCCAATACGCCGACCGACATCACGAGCATCCCCATCCCGGCAAGCATCTAGCATCAGCACAATATTGCCCGCTCCACATCGCCGTAATCGCTCCGCAATGTACTGAATTTGTAGCCCAGTTTGCTCTATACGGCTATCGTTGCCATCAATAGGTATCAGGTAATCGATGCCATCGGCTCTAATTCCATGCCCCGCAAAGAAAAACCACAGGCTGTCTTGAGGATTCAAAAAATCTCGTTGCCTAAATTGAATGTCTAGAAATCTATCCAGATTCCCAAACCTTGGCGAAGCCTCTACCGACTGTCCACTGGGTAACTCCACATCCGGCGCACCTTCCGCAAAGTAAAAAACCTCGTCAAAACCCAGCTCATCCTGGCAAAAATCCCGCATCTCCTGGGCATCAGCCCGAGCATATTTCAGTCTGCCAACGTATTTGTATTCATTAATGCCAATGCAAATGGCCCAGTTTTTGCTCATAAAGCCGCGATTTCAGGAGGCGCATTCAGTGTAAACCAATCTATGAAGCGAGCCATAGTCCTCAGCTACACTACGAAGGAGTCCATCCCGTTAGTAATCAAATCATCATGGTTGCTTCAAACATAGAGGTTAGCGGTGCAACGCCTGACTTAGCAGAGCTAGTTAACCAATCGGTTAAGGGTTCAGAAATTATTACGTTGACGGAAAAAGGCACGAAGCGTGCGGTTGTGCTCAGCATAGAAGCCTTCGAGCATTTGATTGGATTATGGAAGGCTCGACAGAAAGACCTCATGCCTGCCGATGACTTTGAAAAGCAGTTCCATCAAGCCCTAGTTGAATCAGGCTATGACTCTAGGGAAAAGGTTATAGATTTGGTTCGAGACGTTAAGCGTGAAATGTACGAGGAACGTAGTCAGCTCAGTAGACAGGGGTTGTAGATTCAATGACTGATGCTCAAATTGAAGCTGCCAGAAAAGCTGGCAAAGCATCCCTGAATGAGTTTCACGCCGCCGCCGCCTGGTACGAGCTTGAAAGAGATCTGATTTGGATAGAAACAACCACAGGCATCTATCATGGCGTCCCTGCTGATCGGCTGCAAGGACTCACAGGCGCAACGCCCGAGCAGCTAGCCGATATTGAAGTGAGCCTGCAAGGAACAGGCATTCACTGGCCGCAGTTGGATGCCGACTTGACCGTGCAGGGCATTCTCTCTGGCATTTATGGTTCCAAGGCTTGGATGGCTGAGCTGGGTAAGCAAGGCGGAAAGTCTAAAAGCTTGCAGAAGGCGGTAGCGGCCAGGGCGAATGGGCAAAAGGGCGGACGACCCAAAAAAAGCTCAGCGACCGATGGAGCGATCGCTGAGCCCACTTAAGGAAATTCACGTCTTGTTGCTACCACTTGTCTCTACCGCCAGGCAGCGCCGGCCTTAACCCAACCTACGCCAGCTTCTTTTTAATGAAAGCCAAAATCTTGTTGTTCTGAGTTCTGAGTGCGGCCACTTCCTTCGCCAGCGTATTGACCTGCTGCTTAAGCGCGGCCATTTCAGCAACAGTCTCGCCACTCACTAAGCTAGGCGCTGCGCCAGCCTTTTGAGGACGAGGCTTACGGGCTTTAACCATCGCGCCTTTAATGGCACAAATGAGATCTTTTTGCTCAAACGGCTTTTCAATAAACTCGAAGTATTCAAAAGGCTCCTTGATCTTCTCAGTCAGCTCTTCACGACGACCCGACATCATCACCAGCGGAATGCTCTGCAGCTCAGGCTTAGTCTGAATCTCCTGAAACACTTCAAAGCCACTCATCCGAGGCAGCAAAAAGTCCAGCATGATCAAGTTGGGCTTTTGCGTGCGAATGGCGTCTATCCCTTCAATGCCATCCGCAGCTTCGATCACTTCAAAATTGCCCTTGGGCAGCATGTCTCTCACCCGCGCCCTGATCACTCGACTGTCATCGATCACTAAAATTTTATGACTGGCCACGACGGACTCCTTTAGCTGGCAAAATGAAAACTGGCAAAATGAAAGAGGTAGGCACTACAGTACAGCTGATGCTTGTAGACGCTTGGTTTAAAGTTGCCCAGATCGCAGGCATGAGTGAACGGTAAAATAAAGAAAATTCGACGCAGCTTTTCATAATGCCTACCCCTTCCCTTCAGCCGGTCAAATCACCTCGTCCTCGGCCCGAAATCGTGGCCCTGCCGGATTGGCTGCGTAGGCCAATTGGTAAGGCTAGTGAGCTGTCTGCCGTGCAAAAGGTGATTAAGCAGCGGCAAATTCACACCATTTGCGAAGAGGGCCGCTGCCCTAACCGGGGCGAATGCTACGCCAACCAAACGGCAACGTTTTTGCTCATGGGGCCGACCTGCACCCGCAGCTGCGCCTTTTGCCAGGTAGATAAAGGCCACTCGCCCATGCCCTTAGACCCTGAGGAACCCAAGAAGGTGGCAGAGTCAGTGCAGCTATTGGGCTTACGCTATGTGGTGCTGACGGCAGTTGCTCGCGATGATCTGGCCGATGGCGGCGCAGAATGGTTTGTCAAGACGATGAGCGCGATTCGGGAGAGCAGCCCTGAGACGCAAATTGAAGTACTCACGCCTGATTTTTGGAGCGGCATAGCGGCAGAAGAACAGCAAAAGCTGCGGGTAGAGACCGTGGTCAGGGCCAAACCTGCCTGCTTTAACCACAATGTGGAAACGGTGAAGCGATTGCAGGGGCCGGTGCGCCGGGGAGCAAAATATGAGCGATCACTCGATGTCCTCCGCCATGTCAAAGGCAGTAACCCGACGATTCCGACCAAATCGGGCCTGATGGTTGGGCATGGAGAAACCCAGGAAGAGCTAATAGAGGCCATGAAAGACTTGCGGGCAGTGGGGTGCGATCGCCTCACCCTCGGCCAATACATGCGCCCCTCTTTGGCTCATCTACCCGTGCAAAAATACTGGACGCCAACAGAATTTGACCAGCTTGGAGAAATCGCTCGCGATATGGGATTTGCCCACGTCCGCTCCGGCCCGCTGGTACGCAGCTCTTACCACGCCGGAGAAGAACCTTAGGTAGGAGACTGAGTTTCTGGTGACTGGGCCTCTGGAGACTGGCCATTCAGCTCGCGCCATTCATGTACCGCAAAGGGCGGCACCACTAGCTGGGCCACACTTCCTCCCGCCAGCGGAATCTCTATCTGTAAGGGAGTATCCCCAGTGAGATCGGCTAGCGTAGCCGCCATGTCGTACTGACCGGCGTTGCCCGGCAGAGACTGAGTTTGCGGATCTAAAGCCGGTTGAGCCTGCCATTGGGCGCTGGCACCCGTCGCGATGGTGATTGGCTTTTGCGAATCGAGAGAGACCAGCCCCGGAAAGCCGACTAGCCGCAGATAGAGACCTTGCAAACTGCCGGCCTGATAGCGTTTGAACAAAATAATTTGCCAGGAGCGATCAGTGCGATCGCGTAGGCTTTGCTTAGAGCGAAAAGTTGTTTGACCGGGCCGCTCTTGATAGGTGTGAATAGAGGCCAAGGGGAAGAGAGATGGGGTTGCTGTTGCAGGCGCAGATGTCAGCGGCAGGGCAACCAATAGTATCAGCCCGATAGATAAAAGACGGCTAACAACAATTTGAGAAATAGCTTTCGCTAACGGTGACAGAGAACGCTGAAATAAAGAACAGAATTGAAGAAAGAAAGGCCAGCGCTGAATCATCACCAACAGTTAAAAGGGGGCTGCTTTTTAGTGTACAGCCCCCTTCTTGAGTTAGCGATCAGAGATGTTAGAGACAGTCGCTTTTATAGTCTTCTCATCCGATCCATCACGGCCCGATAGCCGTCGGCACGGCCTGTCGCCAAGTAACGTTCGGCAGCGGCTTGCAGGTCGCTGTGGGCGGCAAAGCTATCGCCGAGCGCCATCAGCGTCAGCCCCCGATAATAGTAAACGTCAGCACTCGCAGTAGGATTTTGCCGAATCAGGCGAGAGAAGTCTTGATAGGCACTGCGGGCATCACCTGACTCATACAGCGCCCGGCCCCTAGCGGCGTAGGCGTCGGCATAGCTGTTGTCTAGCTCAATGGCGTAGGTGTAGTCAGCGATCGCCCCAGGCAAATTTCCGTCAATCGCGTCGGCATCGGCGCGGCCCTTATAGAGGCGCGAGTCAATCGGGTTGAGGCCAATAGCGGCATCGTAGTCAGCAATGGCCTCCTGCACATTGTTGTTTGCTAAGCGGGCCAGGGCTCGCTGGTAGTAAGCCTCACTGGAGTAAACATCAAGCTGCAATACCCGGCTAAAGTCGGCGATCGCCGCTGCCGTATTGCCCTGCGTACGGTACAAATTGCCGCGAGCCATATACGCCTCAACCGAGTTGGGCTGGCGGGTGAGCACCTGGTTAATATCTTCTAAGGCGCGGGTAGGGCGACCCAGGGCCAGATAGACATAGCTGCGGTTGTAGTAGGCTTCGCTGCTGTCAGAATCGAGACGAACCGCCTGATTGAGATCGTCTAGAGCCGCTGGGAAAGTACCAAGATGATAATAAGCAACACCCCGGTTGAGATGGGCTTGGGTGTAGTTGCTGCGGTTTTTGATGGCGGCAGTTAAGCTGACGACTGCGCTGTCATATTCGCCAAGCGCGATCAGAGATGTCCCCCGGTGCAGGTGGGCAGGTGCGTAGGTGGGGTCCAGGTTCAGCGCCTGGTCAAAGCTGACCATCGCCCCTTCATGGTTGCCAATCGCGGCGTCGGTGAGTCCTCTGTAGTCATAGGCTTCTACGTAGGCGGGGTTGAGCGCGATCGCCTGCTCAAAGTCTTCCATAGCAGCGGCCATCTCGCCCATTTCGTAAAACAGCGCCCCTCTAGCAAAGCGAGCCAGCGGATAGTCTGGGCTGGCGGCGATCGCGGCTGTGTAGTCAGCCATAGCCGTCACCGGGTCACTGAGCTTAAGGTGAGTGGCCGCTCTAAAGACGTAGGCTTCGGCATAGCCCTGGTTGGCAGCGATCGCCGTATCAAACTGGGTGATGGCCACGCCATAATCGCCCTTGTTATAGCTGCGCACGCCCTGATTGTAGGCAGTGACCGCCTGAGTCATCGGGTCGGGCTCTAACGCAGGCGCAGACTCGATCACGGGTGCAGACTCTATGGCTGGCGCAGATTCTAGGATCGGTGCAGGCTCTATGGCTGGCGCAGAATTCACCGGGAGCGCTGGCAGATTGAGCGGATCGACAGTAGCGGCGCGCTCTACGTTCAGATCGGCGCTGCTGCCCGGCGTCGGATTAGAGCCCGTGTCCAAACTGGGCATCACTTGGCGACCTACCCTGAGCTGCACATTGCTAGCCCTTTCTATGTCAGGATCGACATTAATCACGGGCAAAAAGATAGCCTCAGACATCTCTTCAGCACTGAAGTCATTGGCCTGCACTGGTAGCGCCACGACCAGACTGCTGAGAAGTGCGGTAATGCTTAAAATCGTAAGGCCACTGCGATTCATGACGTTCCCTTTCAAAACCTTTTCAAAACGTACGAGCTGGCAAGCGCTCGTAAGCGCACAGCGAGCGTACGGATGCATACTCCTAGAGAAGGCTGCGCCTACGTTCGCTCGCGAGCCACTTTGCCCACCACACTCAACGGTTCTAGCGATCTCTTATGTAGTGAGCAAAGTGGCCAACGCTATAGATTGCCCAGTTCGTTAGCAAAATGCGTTGACAAAGCAGATTCTCTGAGTGAATTGGCCTCTACCTACCGCCCAAAAATTTGACCTACTTTCAACGACTCGCTCGAAAATTTGTCCGACAGATCACCCCGCCACCGCTGCTCTCCCAATCGACCACAACCGCCTGGGTGATGCCGTTTTGCCGCCTGGCGATCGCCAACACCCTCTCTAATCTGATGGTGCCGCTGGCCGGGCTGATCGACACGGCCTTCTTAGGTCATCTGGCAGATATTCGCTATCTCAATGGGGTGGCGCTGGCCACGGTGATTTTCAACGTGATCTACTGGAGCTTTAACTTTTTTCGGATGGGTACGACCGGGCCGACGGCGCAGGCAGTTGGCCGAGGCGATGAGACTGAAGTGTGGCTGATTTGCCTGCGAAATTCGCTGCTGGCCCTGGGGGCGGGCGGGCTGCTCTGGCTGCTGAGGGGAGCGATCGCCACTGCCGGATTTGCGCTGCTTCAGGCTAGCCCTGAGGTTAGAGGAGCCGCCATGGAATTTTACAGCGGGCGGATTGTGGGGGCACCGGCTGTTTTAGTTAACTTTGTGCTGCTGGGCTGGCTGCTGGGTCGCGGTCAGGGACGGCAGGTGGTGGTGCTAGCCGTCGTGGGCAATGGCAGCAATATTTTGCTCGACTACTGGTTTATCCGGCAGCTAGGCTGGGGCAGCTACGGGGCGGGGCTGGCGACAGCGCTGAGTGACTACATTCTGCTGGCGGTAGGATTAGGGCTGATTTTGACTAGCGGAGTGCCCTGGCAGCGGTGGCCTCAGATCAAAGCTCGGCTCTGGCAGCTCAGCGCCCTCAAGACGCTGTTTGGATTAAACCGGGACATTCTCATTCGCACGTTTGCCATTGTCACGGCCATGTCGCTGTTTACCAACTTCAGCTCGGGCATGGGCGATACGGTGCTGGGTGTAAATACGCTGCTGCTGCAGATTGTGCTGATGTCGGCTTACTTTATGGACGGCATTGCGCTGACCGTAGAGAGCTACGCGGGGAATTTTTATGGGCGGGGAGCCGGGGGCGATCTGTACTGGCTATTGCTGCTGGGGCTAGTGGGTAGCGTGGTGCTGGGCGGGGCGATCGCCTTCACGCTGATCGCCTGGCCGACCTACTTTTTTAGCCTGCTCACCAGTCATACTGCTTTACTCAGCCAGGTGCCTCGCTACGTTGCCTGGCTGCTGCCTGTACTGGGCTTTGGTGGCCTCGCCTTTACCCTCGATGGCTACTTTTTAGGGCTCACTGCCGGACGCACGCTGCGAAATGCCACCCTAATTGCGCTTGCTATCGGTTTCTTACCCTTAGCGCTGACGGCAAGCTGGCTAAAAAGCCCTCATCTGCTGTGGCTTGCCCTCTCCGGCCTGATGACCCTGCGAGCCGTGACGCTGCTTTGGCAGGTGCCCTCTACCTTACTGCAGCCCATAAAAAACGATGACTGACAGTGCAGTCATCGCTGGGAACACATTATGGGTAGCTACAGAAACACGACGTGCGCCATCTTCTGGTAGCTTTAAGCGCCAGTCTACTTGCGAATGTCTTTGGCCATATTACGAAACATATCCATGTCGTTGGAGCCTGGCTTGCGGCGAGGTCGCTCGGATTTGGGAACGCCCATATCAGGCGAAACGCTGGGCTGAGCACCGTTGGCATTAGCAACGTCCTGAGCCAGTGGCGAAAAAAGGCCGTCGTTATTGGCCGCTGCTGCTTTAAGCGCAGAGATTTGTCTGATGCTCTCTAGATGTTCCTTGCCTTTCTTTTTGGCAAAGGTACGTCTGACCGTTTTGCTAGAGCGCATGTAGTTGATGTTGCCAAAGGTCTTGGCATCGTCATCGTTGAGGTAATAAGCCTGCTTGGTCTGAGTGTCGTTTTTGGGTTCACCCTTGCCAAAAACAAATTCTAAAATGCCCATTGTTCTCCTGCTCTAAATAACTAAACGGAATTATGTCTTCTTATATTAACTTTTATTTTCTTTATTAGAAAGCCAATTTTATGAAAACTTTAGCAAAGGTTAGCTAGCAGGAACCGCAGGCATTCCAATCGTAAAGCCCTCACCACCTCACAAAGATGCAGGCGGTAAGGGCTTTTAATTAACTAAAGTAGCGCTTAAGCAGCCAATGAACGGACTACAGCTTCTGCTGATACTCCTCTAGCAAATCGATCAGGTTGACCTGGCACTGCATGGGTAGCAAATCCGCTAGGGGCAGCGTCTTTCGACCACCGCCGAGCTTAATAGGAATGTCTTGCAGCACTTTGATCACGCCGTCTTCGGAGATGTCGTTGCTCGTGACCATGGGTAAGAGCTTTTCTGCAAGGGGGGTATGTAGCTTGGCATCGCCTAGATACAGATGCCATTTAGCAATGTCGATATAGATATTTTCGCCAATTTCAGCGGCGAGCGTTTCTAAGCTTTCAGTTGAGTTTGCTGCGGCCATGATGGTGCCTCCTTAAAAATAGAGTTCTTAGAAAGTAAAAAGAAAGTAAAAGATATCTTTAGTTCAGCATAGGCCGACTGCTAGCAGTAGGAAACTACCGAAAGAGCCAAAGGCATGATGGGCATTTATGAGGCGTCTATTTTGGGTGAGTAGTCGGCGATCGCAAAGATATACGTTGCGTGGGCAAACAAGATACACAGCATCGCAAAGGTGACGATCTTCGCCTGCGGCAGGGAGCCAGGGTTGAGCGTGTTAAAGAACCACAGGCTAGAGTTCACCGCTGCAAATCCGGCGACGTGAACGGCAAAGTTAATGCGGTCTTCTAGCTTGCGGAGGGCGGGGTCGTTAGCGGGGTCGGGTTCGCGGGGCCAGCGGGGAGGCATACGTTTTATGAAGGGTGGTTGTCTACGCTCTCTATTGTAGAGGGGTGGGGCAGGGCTATTTCATTTTAAAGATGCGCTTGAGGGTGTCAAAGCCAAACTGGCAACAGCGCTGAGCTTGAGCCATGTTGACAAACGCATTGTCACGGTAGACGTTGAGCGCAAAATTGCGTGCCACCGCAAAGATTT
>NZ_NRTA01000073.1 GCF_002286735.1 Leptolyngbya sp. BC1307 | reverse complement strand
TGGTTTTGATCGCTGGCGCATGCTGACCAGAAGGCTAAGAGGATGTGATTTATTTTACCACCCATAATCTGCCTGCTCTGTCAATGCGTAAGTCCTAGATCTCATGAAACATCTGTGGTTAAGGAAAAATTGCAGCGTGCTCAGGTAGGCATCACCCAGGCTCCGCCGCAGGAAAAAGTAATTGCGCAAGCGAGAGTTCAGGTTTTCCACCATAGAGCTGGCTCTCGGGGTCGTTTTGAGTGCCTCACTCACCGCTGCCATCAGCCCATGAAATTTGGTGGATAGCTGGCTATGTAGCTGATTCCACCGTTCCCAGTAAGCATTCGAGGTCTTATGTTTCCGATGCAGCAGACAGACATCGCGCACCCTCTGTAGCGGCAGTTCAAATTGCTCAGCGATCGCAGCCAGCTTTTGGCCCTGAACACCCGCAAAGGCCAGTAGCTGCTCGCGCTGATTGTGTAGTGCCTTTCTGAGCTTGCGAATCGTAGGATAGTGCTTGCCCTCGCGGCGTTGCAGTTCTGTGGCAATGAAGTCAAACAGTTCCTGTCGCCCTGACAGGGATGGGCCAGCCAGCGCCAGTACGTCATGGGAGAACCACTGCGATAGCGTATTAACGTCTCTGGCACGGGCGAGCAGCCCGGCTTCCCGGCGGTTTGCTTGTACCTGTTGGATGATCATTTTCTGCGTCACACTGTTGGTCATGCTAGCCTTGGCAATCTTTTGTTCTAGCTCGACCCGCTGGGTCGTAGCCCCTTGGGCTTGGCGAGCGAGACCACTGGCCACCTGCGAAAACTGTCGCTGGATATGAAACACATCGCCATGGCAGGGTGTGTCTGGCATCACTGCTGTCTGACCCGCTCTGAGACCACTACCGCCATCGGCAATCGTATAGTCGGGGTCAAAAAGTCGGGGTCAAAACCCTGTGCCATCGCCTCTAAGAGATACCAGCCCCAAGTGTCTTCGTCTCGATGTTCCACACCCTGTAACAAATAGCAGTAGGTTGACGCCGCATCGACACCCGTTAGCACGGGTTGCTTCGACTGGAAGATCTCATCGTGTAAGCCCACTTCAATCCCAGAGAGGTCTTGGCCTTGATTGAGCTCAGCCGCTCTTTCAGCCGTCGCTTCCAGACGATTGTGGACGGTACCAATGCTAATGGATGTATCGAATAGGTCGCGAAACAGCTCGACGACACCGCGATACGAACTGTGGCAGATTAGCACCAACCCCAGAATCAGTTGGTATAGCCAGCTCTTAGTCACCGGCAGATGAAATAGAACCTCATCATCCCCCCGAAAAGGCGAAAACGACTCATCGAGCGAGCGCTGCGCTTTGTCGCCCTGTTGATAGATGCACTTCCGGCTCACCTGATGCTTGTCGGCTATGTGGCTGACGGGTTCTGACCGGGAGAGCACCTGAATGCCAATATCTTTACGCACGTCGGGAGATAGGCTGGCGGCAACGGAAAGGGCTGGACTCATATTTGCGATGGCGACGCCCGCTGGAAGCGATCGCGGTGGAAGGAGGGGGGCAACCACTCAGCCTACCTGATTGCTCCCAAAGTGTGACCCCGAATTAAACCACGCCGAAGCAAGCAGCTTTTACGGGTTTTGAGACATGAGAGTCGGTTATGCACGAACCAGTACTACCGAGCAGAGGCTAGATCTACAAATTGACGCCTTGAAGCAGGCTGGGTGCGAGAAGGTTTTCACTGACCACGGTGTCAGCGGTAGTACTTCAGCTCGACTCGGTTTAGATGAGGCGCTAGAGTATGCTCGCAAAGGCGACACACTCGTTATCTGGAAACTAGTACAGTAATTGTCAAACAATGAAACGTTTTTAGAGCAGAGGCACTGTCTATCCAGGCATTCTGGCTCCCGCTATGTTGCATAGTTTATGATTTCCTGCACTAGATCGCCTGGGTCGCTCTCTCAGTTATGGTCTTTGAGTAGTCACTCTGGTTGTCTGCGGTTACTATGGTTGGATATGTTTGCAGTGGTATGGGTTCTGTTGATGTCGTCGCGATGACTGGAATTTGAATAATAAACTCGCTACCTTCACCTGCGATAGACTTGCAAGATAAGGTGCCATGATGGTTTTTAGTGATGATGGCATGACTAATAGAAAGGCCCATGCCTGTGCCTTTCCCGACAGGTTTAGTGGTGTAGAAAGTATCAAAAATACGGGTCTGAATTTCATTTGGAATGCCGATCCCAGTGTCGGCGATCGCAATCTCCACCCAATCGATATCTTCCTGGGTAAAACTAGAGGTGCGCAGGGTAATGTGCCCTTGATAACTGTTCTGATGCTTTTGAGCGGCTGCCTCAATCGCATCAATAGCGTTAGCCAAAAGGTTCATAAAGACCTGATTTAGCTGGCCTGGATAGCACTCTACAGTAGGCAGAGTTCCATATTTTCGCTCTAGTGTAATCGCTAACTGATCCGCTTTCTCTGCCAGCCGATGCTGCAAAATCAGCAGAGTGTTTTCTAAGCCTTCGTGAATATCAACTGACTTAAGGCCTTGTTCATCCGAGCGAGAAAAGTTGCGTAGTGAGAGGACAATTTGTCGAATGCGTTGGGTGCCCACTCGCATAGAACCTATAATTTTCGGTAAGTCTACTTTAATAAAATCGACATCGGCCGCTTCGATTTCAGCTTCTATGGCGGAGCATGGCTCAGGATACTGCGTTTGATAAGCCGAAACTAAGGTGAGTAAGCTGTTGGTGTATTCGCTGATCGGATTCAGATTAGCATGGATAAAGTTGACGGGGTTATTAATTTCGTGTGCGACGCCAGCAACGAGCTGACCCAGACTAGACATTTTTTCACCTTGCACTATCTGTACCTGAGCCGCTTGTAGCGCTTTTAGGGTGCGCTCTAGGGTGGCTGCTTTTTGCTGTAGCGTAGCTTCAGATTGTTGTAGTACCTGATGATTAACTTCGAGTTGGTATTTGGCTTGGCGCAGCCCTGTTTCGGCCACTTTTCGTCGATGGATGTATCGATTGACCAGTGTCAGTAGCGTGACCCAAGCTGCTGTCAATATCCAGAAGCTCACCATGCTAAAAAGACTGGACCAGGCAAGGCCTTTGCCGTAGCTATCTAGGCTAGTAGAAATTTTTGTGCTCAATCCTTCAGACCACTGCTGTATGCCGTTCCCATATATTTCTTTTTGGGCCTGATAATCCTGACTAAATAGGATGTCTATTGCCCGATCAGGCTGATTTTGATTGACGAAGTCGAACGCGTCGTTCTCCATGTCAACGAGTTTTAAGTTAGCATCGTTGATCTGTCTGGCATGGAGGGCATAGGTATCCGGCGCAAGTTCAATGGCTTGCTCAATGGCCTCTGTCAGTAAGGGCTCGTAAGTGTCGTAACGGTCTTTCCAAGAAAGGTCACCTGTTGCCGCCGCCATGCGGGCAGACATTGTCAGGACTTCATCGTAGTGACTGATGGTGCCATTGAGTTTTTGGAGCTGAAAATTAGTCGTGATGCCGTGCTGAAAGCCTGTCGATATTTTTGAAATGTTGAGGCTACCAATGGCTACTAGTATCAGGCTAATGATGACAGCAACCGTGAGTGCAGGCATCAAAATATTGTTAGCTGATAACCTCCTGAACTTAAGACGGAAATACTTCATGCGTGGGTTGAGTGAGCTGGTTTTCCCTGCTACCTTGAATAGGTTAAACGTAGAGTTCCCTACCAAGCTTTCGGAAGATACGTACCCTATTCGGCAGGGTCATTGGTATACCCCTACTCAAGGCAAGCTTTAGAGCAGGACGCTGTTTAGAAATCTCTAGGCCTTAACTGCACATCCAAGGCTTTGCCCAACCGAACTAACCTGCGCATAGCCAACCGTTGTCATAATCTTCACTAAAATGTCTCATAACATCTCAGACTCTTTGAGAAAAGGGCTTTTTGCATAACCCTCCGAAAAGGTATAGTTCACGCCGAGACATATGAGTCTCAGGCGGGAGTAATTGCCCGGTGAAGCAACTACTCTGCGTTTTTTGATGCTCTGAAGCAGCTGATAAGACTGACTTACAGCCATTTTTCGATTAATGATAGATAGGCTATGAGACTACCCCTGTTAAGGTGAACAAATGAACTATCGTTGATTTGCGGGCGTTTCAGCGATCGGTCTTCTGAAATCAGAAATTCATACCCACTGTCTGTTTTTCTTTTTAGAAAGATAGAAAGAGTCGAAGCCGCAAAGCCTCATTCTTTCGTTGGTCATCGCCCTAAATTATTGGTACAAACGGTCACCTTAACAGGGGTAGCTCCACCGGGTTGGCGGTGCAGGGACGTACCTCGTGCTCGGTGTCTTTGCCCAGTTCTTCCTCAACTGCCCGTGGATAGGAGGCCAAGCGTCAGTAATGCCCCGGTAGAGATAGCACCACATGCCTTTTACCCGAATGTACGTAAAAGTCCGAGGAAAGTGGAAATACCTCTATCCAGCAGTGGATTCAGCCGGTAATACCCTGGACTTCATGCTCAGCGCCAGGCGCGATGCCAAAGCGGCCAAACGCTTTCTCAAGAAGGTACTCAAGGGACACGCAAGAAAATAAGGTACCAGTTGCCATCTTTCCTATTGGTGCATTGCTTCGCGAATGCACCCTACAATGACCAAAGCTTCCGGTACTTTATTTAGACGCACATCCCCAACGCCTCTCACACGATTGAACCGAGAGTGATCACCGTCGATAAGAATGCGGCTTATCTGCCTGCGATTGAAGCACTGAAAGTAGACGAGTCCCTACCAAAAACGACAGAAACCAGGCAGAGCAAGTACGTTAAAACTGGGAACGGAGTCAGATGAAGTCATAGGTTTAACCTTCGATAACGTCACAACAAGAGGGCTCTATGCTCTGCGCTCGTTCTTGCTGATACGGTCTCTAGAGGAACCTGGCGATTTTTCGAGTTCTCAGAGGAATGGATAGAAGCGGTGAGCCGCGCTCAAAAGCGAACTATGGTGTAAACCATGAACAAGGGGATTGTGGTCTACCGCTCCTTCATTGAACATACAAGGGGACGTGCCAAAAACCCCTAAAGGGGATAAAGATCACGCAGCACACGAGCTGAAACTTACTCATCTCAATCTGGAACATCTCTTTTCGAGGGAAGAATGCAAAAAGTCTCTCAATTAGGATGGCATAGTAAGTCACTATATAGATAGTCTGTATTCAAACTAATTCTGCTATTTATGCCCTCTGCTGACGTAAAAGAACCTAAAGGCCAAGCGACTTTCATTCCGACGATGCGAGAGCTAGCTCGTACGTACCAAGCCTTCGCTAATTACTCAGATATCCACGTTCGCGAGCTAGGACTGACCCCACCCCAGTTCGATGTGATAGCGACGCTAGGTAATACAGAGGGAATGAGCATGAAAGCCCTAGCAGAGGCGACCCTGGTGACTAAGGGCACTCTTACAGGCATTGTGGATCGACTAGAGAAAAAAGGGTTTGTTCGCCGCGAAGTGCCCCCTGACAACCGCCGCAGCTTCACGGTCGTGCTGACGCCTGAAGGCGAGGCACTGTTTCAAAATACGTTTCCAAAGCAAATAGCCTATCTACAGCCACGTTTTGAGCAACTGACGCCCGCAGAACTCAAACAGTTACAGAGGCTGTTAAAAAAGCTGAGATCGCAGTTCTAGGATTCATTCTGTCGAAGTAACTCGCCAAGCTCCAAAATTAATGTTTGGATTCAAACATTAATATGCTATCTTTTAATTGTTCGTATTCAAACAGTATGGATTTAGACATATGAATCAACCTTCTGATCGAACGGCAACTGTAATGCTTCCTGTTGGAACCCATTGGCTCTGTACCTGCGGTCAGTAAAAGAACTTTCCTAGCTGCGACGGTGCGCATCAGGGTACTAACCAGCAGCCAATGGCGCTTGTTCTAGAAACCCCTAAGTCTGTTGAAGTATCAGCGTAAAGCCGATGCTTAAATTGTTGAGACTCTTTTTGCAAAAGAAAGGCCGCCCTGTGAAAGTTCATGAAGCCCAACCTCCTCCCAATACATCTGTTTTGCCAAACTCACTCCGCTCGCGTGTCGTGATTGTCGGTGCAGGATTTGCCGGACTGCAAGCGGCACAGCGGCTGGCTAACACAGCGTTTGACGTTGTTCTTTTAAACCGAGACAATTACCATACCTTTCAGCCTTTACTGCATCAGGTCGCTACCGCAGAACTTACGCCTAGTCAGATTGCCTGTCCCCTTCGGAAACTGTTAAGACGAGCGCGAAACATCAGCTTTCAGATGGTAGAGGTTACCAGCGTCGATCCCGTTGCTCAGATTGTGATGACGCAGCAAGGACAGCACCGCTATGACTTTCTAGTGATGGCAACAGGTAGCCGCGTTCCGCTAGAGCGCTTTCCGGGCGCAAAGGAATTTGGATTTCCACTGAAAACGATCTCTCAGGCAGTGGCGCTAAGAGACCAGGTGATACGTAGCTTCGAGCAGGCAACCTCTTTGCCTACGCTACCGCCCGGCCTACTCACCTTTAGCGTTGTAGGTGGAGGTGCCACAGGCGTAGAGCTTGCCGGAGCTTTGAAGGATTGGATTGAGCGATCGCTAGTGAAGGATTACCCGACGCTGAGCTGTCAGGATATCCATGTTGTGCTGTTGCAATCTGGAGACCGCCTGTTACCCGGCTTTAGTCCCAAGCTACAGACCTATGTCAGACGTCACTTGCAACAACTGGGTATTGAAGTCCACCTCTTTAGCCGCGTTCGTCAGGTGTCTTCTCAAGGTATTACGTTGACTGATGACAGCTTTGTGGCTTCTAAAACGGTGGTTTGGACAACCGGTGTCAGCAGCGATTCTCCTCCTTTGGAGATGCTTCGCCAAGTCCATCCAATCAGCAACGGCGAGTCTGTTTGTAAGATCTCACTGCTACCGACTCTCCAGGCAGCGGACTATCCTAATATCTACTTTATTGGCGATATCGCCAGTGTCCTACAGCCAAATCAGAGTTGGCCGCAGCTAGCCGCTGTTGCAGTTCAGCAAGGCAAAGCAGTTGCTCGTAGCTTGCTGCGCCAATCTGTCGGCAAAGTACCGCTTCCTTTTCGTTATCAGCACCGGGGCAGCATGGCTATTTTGAGCCGCTACGCTGCTGTGGTTCAGATCGGAAAGTTAGAGCTAACAGGGTTCATCGCTTGGATTATCTGGCTAGGTGTTCATCTAGCGCTACTACGCGGCCATCGTAGCAGTACGTTGCTGCAATGGTGGAATAGCCAAGGTCGGGGCGAGCGTAGCGCTCAGATGCTGCTAAGCCCAGTGGCTACAAATCCCTTTTTTTGACCGAATAGTTTGAATTAAGACAATCAGCTTGCAAACAATAGAACTTCACTCAATTCTTTAGGAGATACTCTCATGAAAGTTACTGTACGCGACCTCCCAAACGCTCA
The DNA here is from genome assembly GCF_002286735.1 of Leptolyngbya sp. BC1307. Classification (GTDB taxonomy): domain Bacteria; phylum Cyanobacteriota; class Cyanobacteriia; order Phormidesmidales; family Phormidesmidaceae; genus Phormidesmis. Next base: position 5,250 of record NZ_NRTA01000073.1, on the reverse strand, counting down.
GGATACCAACTCACGCCAAAGGCATATTCGCCTAGCAAAGCCCACCATCGATCTCAACACGGCTCCCTATGCCGTTCTACTGCTGCGAGTCAGCTTAGGCGTTCTGTTTATCTCACATGGCCTGCTGAAGGTTTTCGTCTTTACGCTACCAGGCACTGCTCAGTTTTTTAGCAGCGTGGGGCTACCAGGGTTTATGGCTTATCCAGTTGCCTTTTTAGAAGTGTTTGGTGGTATCGCGCTACTGGCGGGATTTTATAGCCGCTGGGTGGCGATCGCACTATTCCCCATTCTTTTGGTAGCAACGCTTCAGGTGCATTGGGCCAACGGTTGGCTGTTCACTAACAAGAACGGTGGTTGGGAGTTTCCGGCTCTCTTCGGCATCGCTACGCTGGTGCAGTTTTTGCTAGGCGATGGGCCATATGCGCTCAGTACCCAACTAAGACAAAGGCAATAGGTTGCAGCAGGAGCAAATCGAGCCATGACAATTGCCACTTCTATACCTAGTCTATTCGTTTCCCATGGTGCGCCCGACTTACCCCTGTGTGAGTGCCCATCTCGCGAATTTCTCTCTCAATTAGGGCAGCAGCTACCCGATCCAGCAGCCATTCTAGTGATCTCTCCCCACTGGATGACCAGCGTACCGACGCTGAGCACCGCGCCACAGATGCGAGCCATTCACGACTTTGGAGGTTTCCCGCAGGCGCTTTATCAACTTCAGTACGATGCACCAGGACTTTCTATTGAGCTACATCAGGCGATCGCAGCGCAGCTTAAGGCAGCGCAACTGCCAATGGCTACAGATCCTGGTCGAGGGTTAGACCACGGCGCTTGGGTGCCCTTGCTGCTGATGTATCCTGACGCTCAAATCCCAGTGGCTCAGCTATCTCTTCCGGCTCATTGGCAACCGGAGCAGCTGACCCGTTTAGGGAAGGCACTAGCTGCGCTGCGAGCCGAAGGTGTACTGATTTTAGCGAGTGGCAGCGCTACTCACAATCTCTGGGCTTTTGGCGGGCGTACTTTAGGCTCGCCTGTGCCGGACTGGGTACAAGGCTTTGAACGGTGGCTGATAGAAACCGTAGAGCAAGGTGACATAGAGCGGTTGTTGTCCTATTTACAAGCGCCTTATGCCAAAGAGAACCATCCTACGCCCGAACATTTGTTGCCGATCTTTGTTGCCCTTGGGTCTAGCGGTAATAAACCTGGCAAGTTGCTTCACCGCAGCTATACCTACGGCATTTTCAGCATGGCGGCTTTCAGCTTCGCATCTGAGTAGTCAAGGGCGGCTACTTGAGAACAACATTTAAACAAATTAGCCTTTTATCAAGGAGACTCTTCAATGGCACTTGGACAATTGATTGATGGGAAATGGAGCGATGAATGGACAGAGCGCAATGACAGCGGCGAGTTCCAGCGGATGACGACGCAATTTCGTAGCCGGGTGAAGGCAGATGGATCTACAGCACTTGTTTCTGAACCAGGCCGTTACCACCTTTATATTTCTCTCGGATGCCCTTGGGCTCATCGTACTGCGCTTGTTTGGCAACTTAAGGGATTGCAGCAGGTTATCGGCCTTTCGATTGTAGATCCTGTTATCAGCGATCAAGGCTGGCGTTTTTCCAACTATCCCGGCTGTATTCCTGACTCGAACTACGGTCTTGACTATCTCTGGCAGCTTTACGTTAAAGCTCAGCCAGACTATAGCGGACGAGTGACGGTGCCAGTGCTATGGGATAAAAAAACGAAGGCTATTGTCAACAACGAGTCGCGACAGATTATCCAGATGCTCAATAGCGAGTTCGATACCTGGGCAGCGCATCCTGAGGTCGATTTCTATCCTGAAGCGTTGCGATCTCGTATCGACCAAACCTTAGATGCCATCTATGACCCTATCAACAATGGAGTGTACAAAGCAGGCTTTGCGAGTAGTCAATCTGCCTACGACCAAGCAGTCGCTGCTCTCTTTAACGCTTTAGACCGCCAGGAACAAGCACTCGGGCAATCTCGCTATCTCTGTGGGGACAACATCACCCTGGCCGATTGGTGCCTTTTTACCACATTGTTCCGCTTTGATCTGGCCTACTACGGTTTATTCAAGTGCAACCTCAAACGCTTAGTAGACTATCCCAACCTTTGGGCTTACTGCTGCGATTTATATCAGTGGCCAGGAGTCAGCCAAGTTTGTAGCACCGACCACATTAAGCGAATTTATTACGCTGGTTTGCTGGAGCTTAATCCCAGCGGCATTGTACCGACCGGGCCAGTCGTAGATTTTCGAGAGTCTACTACGCGACGGGCCAGCCAATTTTCCCAGCGCCAACTGAGTGTCACCTAGACCCGCTGATATCAATCTTCCCAACTCGTTTGGTATAGAAGCCAAGTGTCGCTTTTCAGTGCACTAAACCCATTACATCTAGAGGCAACTCACCCGTGAAACGTCAACTTCTTTCTGTTCTCCTTTTAACGGTTACAATGACTGCGATTCCTTCTATTGCTAAAGCTTCCAGCCTCAATCTGGGTGGAAATATTCAACAAACTCGTTTACAGAACCTGGATACTCATGGTTCGCTCATTTATTTAGTGGTTCCCAAAAATATGAAAACGCTATATGTAGCGTAAAACTGATTTAATTTTCCTCATGCTTGACTAAGCAGTCATATAGCAAGGAGAGCCATAGAGGTTTTCCTATGTATCAACGGACTGAAACCCTATTGCTTTCGTAGCATTTCTGAAACTCCAAATATTTTGAGCGAACCGTGAGTGGATAGTCGAAGCAAGGCGATTGAAAATATTCAAAAGGCTCGACTAGAACAGTTCAATAGGCTGAATAAAAATGTGGCTGACAGTAAAGGCGATCGGCTAGAGCAGCTTAGCAACCACACTACTGACGACATTCAACATTCAACCCTCAGCTTCTTGTGCCCCATCCAGCAGTTTCGCAGTCGGCGGCTGACTGCGCTTTATCCTATTCAACGTCGCTACAAAGCCATGCTCTACCAAACGTCGGCGGATGTTTTCCACCGTCTGGGGCCGACAGTCGAGGCTGCAGCTATCGACTGGTCTGTCCAGTTTGGCCCTTCGGCATCTGCCTTCAGCAAAATCTGCGCACGGCGAACCTTTTGGCTGCTACCATTCAACCACTTGATGACTTCGTGCAGTTCACTTTTCTCTGATTCACTCAATCGGACGATGTATCGTTTTTGCATAAAACCTTCGGTCGTTTTATCCAATCTCGCCCATTACAACACTCTTGACAACCCTCATTCTTAGTCTTGACGCTGCACTAGTGGGTCATTTGTCATGCGCATCGGCATGTAAATCGACGAAAATAGAGCTATAGCACTCAGTATCCTATACCAGGATAAGTCCTATGACACGTCGGCAAAAAGATCCCCTTCGCCCGCTCAGTGATGAAGAACGTGAAATGCTAAAGCGCCTAAGCCACGCTAGTCGAGAACCCGCTGTCCATGTTGTTCGTGCTCAGTTGCTATTAGCGGTTGCAGATGGAAAGAGCTACACAGCAGCAGCAGCGTCTGTAGGGCGTCGTTCAGGTGAGGCTGTCTCGCACTTAGTTGCGCGTTTCAATCAAGTCGGTTTAGTTGCGCTAGAACCGTTGCATAGCGGTGGCGCGCGTACTATCTATGATAGCGAGAAACGCCAACAGATTTTAGAGACGGTTGATCACCCCCCTGACGCGGATCAAGATGGCGCGCTCAGCTGGTCACTGAGTCTTCTACAGCGTCGTTTACGTCAGCAACCAGAATTCTCTCGTGTCAGTACTTATACCCTGTGGCAAGTGCTGCATGAAGCCAACTGGAGTTGGCAGTTGAGTCGCAGTTGGTGTAGTACAGGAAAAGTCAAACGCCGCCGCAAAAGTGGCATTGTGGAGGCGGTAGACCCGGATAGCGAAGCAAAAAAGCCTTGATTGAGCGAGCCTATCGCCTAGGTGAGCAATTAGGGCTATCTGTTTGGACAGAGGATGAAGCAGGCCCCTACCGAACACAGCCCTATCAGGGAAAGACTTGGCATCCGCAGGGTGAGCCACTCAAACAACCCCATGAATACTTCCCTAACGGGACTGCTAAGATTATTACCCTATTTCATCCCAGCAATGGTAATGTTCGAGTCAAGGGCGTCGAATCTACACCCAATCAGGTATTACATGGGTGGTTAGAAGATAGACTCTCTGAGATTGTTGCCGCGCTGCCACCCGCAATCCATCCCGATTCAGCGGAAAGCGATCGCCCATCCACCCACCCGGCTCAAAAACCGAACCAGGACAGATACGCACCTGCTATTCGGCACCCCGAGCAACGTGCAATCGACAATTCAACACTTGTACAGCCTTGGCTACGCAGAGCCCAATGATTGGAGCCGCCCCCTATCTACCGGTAGACCCGGCGAAGTCATGGCTATTTTGACTAAGCGAATAGGCACTGCGTAAAGGCTCTGCCCTCATTTTTGTTCTCTTCCTTAAAGTGAAAAGGGCTGAAGATGAGGGCTAGCCACGAAGTAACGTCATATCTGCATTGCATAATAACGCTGTCACAGTGAGTGGTAGCCCCTGATCAAGCAACAGTTTCATAGTGATCAGAGATTTCAATGATGCGATCATCCAAGTAAGATGAAGCAAAAATCAAGGCCTGTCGGATATCTTCATCCTCCAGCTCTGGAAATTCTCGATGCAATTCTTCTCGGTCAGGATAGGTGGCCAGTAGCTCAATTACTCGGCGAACCGTAAGGCGAAGGTTGCGAATACAGGGTTGCCCATTCATCCGTTTTGGATTACTGGTGATACGATTTAGTCTCGTCGAAGTAATTCCCATATTTCGCTACTACCTCAAATTCAGTAGGAATAAGCCGCGCCTATAGTATTATGAAATATACATACTGGGCGTTGCATGGATAGAAGATAGTTTTCTATGCTTAAAGTCAGCTTAAACAGGCAATCATGCTCATCACGTCACTACCGGCTTCAAACCGATTGGAATCCAATGGCATCGGCTCAAGATTCGCGAACTCGATAGCCGGATGTTTGAGTGTAAAGAACAACTCGACGAGGCGATTGTCGATGGTATGACTGGGCACAGCGCATGAGGTAGATATGAGCTAGACAGTCTTAATTAGATGTTAATGCACCAATGACAGAGTCTCAGCTGATTGACTGACAAAAGATGCGATTACATGAGCGAATCGCTTATCAGCAGGCAATTGTAGGCATTGAAAAGTAGTCAAAGGGAGCCAGCGTTCTAA
>NZ_NRTA01000072.1 GCF_002286735.1 Leptolyngbya sp. BC1307 | reverse complement strand
TGAGGGTTTGGGTGTTTTCGTAGTTCATCGGCCTATGCGGGCAACAGTGAACCAAAGCCTATCAGGCTACCATGAAATCTATTATGCAGGAGGTCTATTGTCAGGTCGCAAGTCTTGCACCTGGCATTGACATTTAGTATCGGCACTTAGCTATCCCGCAGATGCGGAGGATAGTCTTCTAGCAAGTCTTTGTTTTCAGCAATCCACTGCACGATATCCCTGGCAATAGATGATTTCTGGCGAATAGCGCGCAGCGCCTTTTTCATATCTAGCTGCTCAGCCGTCTCAGGGTGAGCTAGGTCAAACATGCCAGTCGCTATCAGATCAATAATTCCAAACTCAGCCTCCACATCAGTAAACGTCTCTAAAAAGAACAGCGCACTTTCCCAACAGGGCGGACTAATCTTCAGTTCTTGATTAGTTGTCCACATCGTATTCACTGCACGTAATCCTTTTCTAAAGCGGGTATATAGGTGCTATTGGCAGATTCACCATTAGCTTTGTCTACCCAGAGAAGGGGGTAGAAGATCCTGTTTATGCACCCGTTCAGCATTTCCTCATACAGATAAAAAGCTTGTCTTAACTGCCCTCTGAAAGTCACATGCGTTCACCCCCTTTAGACAGTAGTAGAAAGGGCGTTTTCAAGCAGCGATCGCAGTAGATAAAGCTATCTACATAAATTAGAAATTTACTCATTTAAATACAGTTTGCCGCTTTCTGTAACAGAAAAGCCCATCAATCACGCTTTCCAAACCAGTAAAATAAGTGGATTTTAGAAACATGTTTTGTTTGTTTTGATTTAACCTTTACCGTAAAAGTTTTCGAAAGAATTCAACAACCAGGCTTGATTGGCTACGAGTATTAACCGAGTCTTCTCATGCCTTACAGCGTTTTATTCGTTTTTTATACCGATCTCTCTACCCAGTCTAAAAGTAAGCCATTTTGCTTAGAAAACAAAGACGGTTTTTGATAAGTTACTGCAGAGCTGACATCAAATGAGTAAATTCACTCGTAGACAAGACAGGTTGAGCTTCTGTGACTCACGCTCATATCGGGTTAACACTTAGCGCCAATCAAGGCCAGTTGTTGCTATCTCATCTGTGCCAGTATTTTTCTGGAGATTTGCTGCGGTACGTCTATACAAATCTTTCTTGATGCAGTGAAAACAAGAGTCGTTTTTGTGCTGATTGTTTCTCAACAAAAATGTCTATCTTCAATATAGGAGTACAGAGCAGGATAGGCTTCAATCATCTTCTGATTGATTCAGTCAGCACTGATTTGTTTTGAGATCAGATAACTAAGGCTAAAGATCATTTGCTTCAGAGAAAGCTGCATAACGATCATCTTCAGCCGACTGGCTCAGTCATTCAGTCAGTTATTTCATCACTCCGAGTAGCGCTACGGCACGCCCGGGCGGCACAAGCTAATTTTTCCAAGGGGTGTTTTGCTCATGTCACGGGATGCGCTAGTTGTTGGTGTTAATCAGTACCAGTCATTGCCAGTACTCAATGCGCCAGCCTCTGATGCGGCTGCCATTGCTGACTGCCTACAGACCCAGGGTGAGTTCCGAGTGCATCGGCTACCAGAGGTGATTAAAGACGGCAAGGCTTCGGTGGGCCGCCGTCGGGGCGTGACGACTCAGGCACTGGAGACCGCTCTGATTCAGCTCTTGAAACCAAAGGGTAAAAACATACCGACGACTGCCCTGTTTTACTTTTCAGGTCACGGTCTGCAGCGCGACGCCGGGATTCAAGAGGGCTACCTGGCCACTAGCGATGCTGACCCAAGTCACGGAAACTTTGGTATTTCCCTTTTTTGGCTGCGGCGACTCTTACAGCAGAGCCCTGTGCGCCAGCTCATCGTTATCTTAGACTGCTGCCACAGCGGTGAACTGTTCACCTTTAGCGACGCTGACCCAGGGGCCAGAGCCGGAACTGACTGTCTACTGATGGCGGCTTCTAGAGAGTACGAATCAGCCTACGAATCTTTAGGCAGTGAGCACAGCATTTTTACCCAAGCGTTGCTCTCTGGGCTCAACCCCTACGACCAAGCTAGCGGCAAAGTTAGCAATTACAGCCTGAGCGAGCATGTCAGTCAGCAGCTTCGGGGCGAAATTCAGCAGCCCCTATTCGAAAGCTCTGGGGGCGAAATTGTGCTTACCCATGTTACTGGCTTAAAGGCAGCCTTCTCTAGAGGGCCAGTCAAGCCGTTTGCTCACCTTAAAAAGCTCTCTTTTGGGTTCTGCCCTTATCGAGGGCTTTCGCCCTTTGATGAGACCCATGCCGATTACTTTTTTGGCCGGGAAGAACTGACCGCTCAACTGCTCAGGAAAGTCGACAAAAACAACTTTTGTGCGCTGGTCGGTGCTTCGAGCAGTGGTAAGACTTCATTGCTGTGTGCTGGCCTGATGCATCAGTTGCGCCGGGGCAGTTCTATTGCTGGTAGCGACAGCTGGTCTCTACAGCTGCTGACGCCCACACAGCAGCCAATCAAAGCACTAGCGGCAGCTTTTGTCTCTGCTAATGCCGACAATATTCAGCGGGCCGGACAAATGCGACAGGCGGAGCTGCTGCTGCAAGATGGCGGCAGTGGCCTAGCTCAGCTGGTCAGAGCAGCGCTACTCAAACCGGGGCAAACCTCTATTCCAACTACGTTTAAGCTCTGGCTAATCATCGATCAATTTGAAGAGCTATTTACCCATACTGCGGATGAGACGGCGATCGCCGAGCGTGAGCTTTTCATCCGCTGCCTGACCGAAGCCCTTGAAGAACCCGGTACGCCTCTGGGCATCGTGATTGGTTTACGAGCTGATGCAATGCAGCACCTCCTTCCCTACACAGCGCTCAAAACTCTGGTAGAGCAAAATGCAGTGCTAGTCAACCCGATGACCTACGACCAGATTAAAGCGGTCGTACAAAAGCCTGCTGAGAAAATGGGCCTTGAGCTTGATCCCACTATGCTCTATACCCTGGCGATAGATACGAACGGCGCGCCAGGTGAGCTGCCGCTGATTCAGGAGACACTGCTAGAGCTATGGCGGCGGCGGGAAATCGGGGAGGAGAACACCCCGCCTCGGCTAACGATGGACGCCTATATAGGGTTGGGCGGTGTTAGAAACGTGATTACGCGCCGAGCCACGGCAGTTTACGAAAGACTGAGCGAAGACATGCAGCGGGCCGCCCGACGGATTTTTTTGGGGCTGTGTGAACTGGGTGAGGGGCAGACAGACAGACGGCGGCGCGTCTTTAGAAGCGAACTTATCAATGAAAGCTTTCCGGCTGAACTGATTGATCGCACGCTCAATAAGCTGGCAGCAGAGCGATTGGTGACGCTCTCTCAAGCGGCGATCGCCACTTACGGCTGCTGCGAGCAAGGTATTGAGATACCCAATGCCGCCTGGCAAACCCAGCGCGACCCAGCTTCCCCACTGACGACCTGGTTTCTCAAGAACGTCTCTGCTACGACCCAGCCTGTATTGAACTCTCCTCAAACCGTAGACGTCATACACGAGTCTTTAGTGCAAGATTGGCCTTTGCTGCGTACCTGGCTAGCAGAATCGCGGAGCATGACCCGCCAGCAGCGCCAACTGGAGATCAGCGCTCAAGCCTGGGAACAGCGACACCGCCCTACCGGCAGCGGATATTTGCTGGGCGGCACTCAGTTGCAGGAGAGCTTAGCCTTTTTACAGCTACACAGAGATCAGCTATCGAGCTCGGCTCAAGACTTCATTCACGCTAGTCGCAAGGCCCGAAATCGCCTACGGTTGCGTACTGGCCTGCTGATTCCGGCGGCGCTAGGGATCGGCATGGCTACTTCTGCCTTTAGCCGCTTTGTCTTGCCGCCTGTCCCACAGCCATTGTCAGCAACAGCCGAAGGGGAAGATGCCGATCTGTCTAGCTCTACTACAATCGAAGCTGCCAGCATAGAAAATTTTGATGCAGCGGCGAGCGCGGATGCTGACGCGCCATCGGGATCTGGCCTATGGCAAAAAGGTGTAGCAGCACCTGACTTAGAGGTAGAGGATGCCACCCCGTTTTCAGCAGTACTCTCTGACGATGACTATGTGATGATGCCAGCAGGTAAATGGGCTTCACCAACCGATCCTGATAAGCTTGTGGAAGTTTGGTGGATTCAGCCTAAGGGCATGGTAGCGCCCATGTCTCTTCAGCCATCGGCCGCGCCATCGTCAGTAGTGACGGTAGGTGTCCGTGATTAGGCTGTTCAGAGATATTGCTATTTTCTCTGGCCTTCGGCGAAGGTCAACGGTTGCCGGGCGTTGCCCAATCTGATGCGTATAGTACAGTTGTATAAACTACTGGCTAAGGAGTAGTGCCCATGACGACCCAGCTATTGCAGTGCAGACGGCTCTAAAATGCAGATTCTCTCTGTTACGCTCACTAACTTCAAGACCCACAAAGATAGGCAATTTGTCTTTGAGCTGGGCACTAACGCCATCTGCGGTGAAAATGGCGCAGGTAAGACCAGTATTTTAGAGGCGATCGCCTGGGTTCTTTTCAACTATCAGGGCAGCTACAGAAAAGAAGATCTCATTCGCAACGGCAGTCAGAGTGCTCAAGCGCGGGTGTCCTTTATCTCTAGCCGCGACAGCCGCACCTATGAAGTGCAGCGCTCTACCAGCCAGGGATACACCCTGTTTGACCCTCAGCTCAACGAGCGCCTGCCCTATACCCGCACCAAAGACGAAGTGCTGCCCTGGCTCAGGCAGCATTTAGGCGTCGTCCCAGGAACAGACCTGGCGCAGCTGTTTGCTAACACCATTGGCATTCCTCAGGGCACGTTTACTGCTGACTTTTTACTGCCAACCGAAAAACGCAAGCCGATTTTTGACACCATCCTTAAGGTAGAAGAGTACCGGGAGACCTATCGGCAAAGCAGCAGCTTAAGAAAGTACGCCGAGGCTCAGGTGCAGCGGCTCAAAGACCTGATAGAGCAGTACGAAGAATCGCTACAGAGCTGGGAGCAACTGCAGACTCGTCAGCAGCAGCTACAGCTAGAGCTAGAGCTAGGTGAAAAGCAGCTGCTCAGCCTGGAAACTCAGAGCCAGCAAATTGCCCAGCAGCGCCAGAGGCTAATAGCTCAGGCTGAGCAGGTTCAAAACGCTCGCAGCCAGCAGCAGCCCCTGAGCAGCCAAATCACAGCCCAACAGCAAACTCAAAAACGCATTGAGCAATCTCTAGCTAGCGCCCAGCGAGCTGTCGCTATCTGCCAGGCTCAGCAGCCAGCTCATGAGCGCGTGCTCACCGCAGAAAAACAAATTGCCCAACTGAATGAATCGACCCGTCACCGGCAGCAGGTCTTGCAGCAGCAGCAACAGAGTCAGCAGTTGCTTACCCGGAGCCAGGCCGACCTATCTCGGTTAGAAGCTCAGCTAGAACAGTTTGCTGCTATAGAGGCAGAACTCACTGGCACAGCGGCAGATGTTGCCATTCAAACCCAGCTAGAAGCTCAGCGGGCTAGTTTGCAGGAGCAGGCTCAAACCTTTGCTAATCTGCGTTTTCAGCAGCGGAGCCTGACGGCGCAACTGGAAAGTGTCGGTCAGGAAATAAAACAGATAGAGGCTGAACTCAGTCGGCTAGAAGTGCTTCAGCCCGCTACTCAACAGATTCCGCAGTGGGAGCAGCAGCAACACCGCGTGCAAGAGCAGCTCAGTCGTCTGGAAGCGGCTCAGCAGTTTGAGCGTGAGCTAAAAGCGCTGGCCGAGACAGGTCACGCTCAGCAAATGGAATACCGTCAGCAGGTAGCCACGGCTCTGTCTGAAATAGAAACATGGGCCAGTCGGGCAACGCTCAGCGACGAGGCGATCGCCCCGATTAAAACGGCCCTCGCCAGCGGTAAAACCCTCTCTCAGAAAACGCTAGCCGGTATTCACAGCATTCTGAGCGATCTGGCCAACCAAACCGACAAAGATCAGCTCAAGCAGCAGCGACGAGACTTGCAAAATCAGCTGCAGCGGGCCTACGGCTACCAGGCAGAACGGATGGGCTTAGGCTCTCAGCAAGCCAAAAGCAGTCAGCTTGACAGCCAGCGGCAGCAGCTTCAGCGCGATCTCGGCAGTCTTAATCAGCAGCTAGCCGCAGAGGCAGAGACGACAGCAGCGATCGCCCAGACAGAGACTCAGCTCAAGCAGTTAAACAATCCGAAAGGCAGACAGCTTTTGCTGCAAAAGAACATACAGCAGTGCTCAGCGGTACAATCTCAATACCAGGCTCTAACTGCAAGCCGGGCTGAAACCATTCAGCAGGCAGCAGCGATCGCTGAGCAGATGAAGGCGTTTGACCAACTCGATGCCCAACTGCAAGAACAGCAGCAGCTCAAGCAAACCCATCAGGCGGGATATCTGCTGTATTTGCAAAACCAGCAGGCCGCTCAGCAGGTGCTGCCCCTCACAGAAGAAAATGAGCAAGCAACCGTGACCCTCACTCAGCTACAGGCCCAAAAAGCGGAACTCGACAGTCAGATAACCGCGCTCACAGCGACCTTTGACCCAGAAGCCTTTACCGCCATAGACCGGCAATATGCTGAGATCAACTCTCAAGCCGACCAGCTGCGCGGTCGCCTGCCTCAGCAGCGTCAGCGATTGGCCGAACTCACCGGCCAAATTGACAATCTCAGCGCCACTGCCCAAAAGCGCGACCAGGCCCAAGCAGAACTCAAACAGCGCGATCGCATCAAACGCTTTGTCAACTACGCCCGCAAAGTATACAAAGCCGCTGGCCCTCGCATCACCGAGCGCTATGTACATAATATTTCGAGGGAGGCTGATCGGCTCTTTCGAGAGCTGCTAGGCCGGGCGAATGTGGCTCTCACCTGGAGCGCAGACTACGAAATCACTGTGCAAGAGGGCGCTCACAGCCGCCGGTTTATCAATCTCTCAGGAGGCGAACAAATGTGCGCGGCACTAGCGGTGCGGCTAGCGCTGCTCAAAGTCTTGGCCGATATTGACATTGCCTTTTTTGACGAGCCCACAACCAATATGGATAGCACTCGGCGCTCTAGCCTGGCGGAGGCGATCGCCCGCATTAAATCATTCAAACAGCTGTTTGTAATCAGCCACGACGATACGTTTGAGCAGGTCACCGAAACGGTTATCACTGTTACCCGCGAGCCTTAGGGCGTGAAGACTGCTCTAAAGTCTGTCAGTGAAGGTAGGCTACCGGGCCCTAAAAGCAAGCTAATCCCAATACCAATTAAAGAAATAGTAAACAGGGTGAGAAAAGACAGCAGTAAGCCTGCTCTGCGGGTGAGTAGATCAATCCGCAGCAGCAGAGACGCTGCTAGGATCACTAAGAAATAGCCAGAAATTTTCACCCAGACCACAATCACAACAGCCCCAGATGCGATTACCAAGGCCATTAGAGAGTAGCCGACATCAGACTGAAACCCCAATAGGATGAAATCGCGAGTCGGTCGCCAGGCAATGCTGAGAACGCTGCACTCTAGGGCGATATAGGCAATGGAGATCGCCCAAACTGCCTCTGAGCTTTGGCGCTCTTGCAAAAAAAAGCCAAAGGCAGTGTTAGCCAGTAGCAGCAGCACAGTAGAGAGCCAGGGATACTTTTTCATTGCCCTACAGATTGGTAGAAATGGCCTGAACCGGGCAGCTTGGCAAGCATTGCTCGCACATGATGCAGCGCGATCGCGTAAATGTCAGCTTGTGGGTCTGCGCATCTAGCTGCAAAGACTCAGTCGGACATACGCCAGTGCAAAGCCCGCAGTGAACACAGCTATCTTGATCAATGACAATCTCTCGATTGACCAGCGACACTTCAATCTGGTTAGCGCGCAGCCAGTCAATCGCCTCATCGAGCTGGTCGATATCGCCTGACAGCTCAACCAGCAGCTTGCCTACCTGATCAGGCGCGACGTGAGCCCGAAAGATATTGGCAGCCACGTTGAAATCTTTCGCCAGCCGATAGGTAATCGGCATGTGAATCGTGCGTTTGGGAAATGTCAGCGTCAGTCGCTTTTTCATAATGCCTCGGAGTGCCTCGGAGTGCCTCGGGCGAAATGGGATGCGGAGAACAGGCAGTCATCTCTATAGTTTATCGCTCTAATCCTATCGCTCTAATTTAGCCCGGCAGAATCATTTTCAGAGCGCCTCAGAGCCGGCACCGCTCCATCAGGCAAGATAAGATGATAGGGGCAACGGTTTACCTATCAGCACACTATGCAGCAACATGTCAGTTGAAACTTCGGAAATGGCCAAGCGGGTCAGAAATTTGGTGGTGGTAGCGATCGCAGCGGTTCTCAGCGTAGCGGTTATTTTAGGCTTACAGACTCGTTCGCCAGCAGCGTCACTCTCTGAGATGGCAGAAGCCGCCGTGCCAATAGAGGTCGCTATGGCCAACAGCAAACCCACCATGATTGAGTTTTATGCCAACTGGTGTACCAGCTGTCAGGCAATGGCTCCTGATATCCAACAGCTCAAAGACAGCTACGCCGGTCGGGTAAACTTCGTCATGCTTAACGTAGACAACACCCAATGGCTGCCAGAAATGCTCAACTACCGGGTCGATGGCATTCCTCACTTTGAATTTTTAGCCGCTGACAGCCTGGAGAAAGGGGCCGCCATTGGCGAACTGCCTCGGGCAATTTTGGCTGAAAACCTGGATGCCCTGATTAAAGATCAGCCCCTGCCCCACGCCCAAATCAGCGGTAGAACTTCAGAAGTAGATACCGCGACTAATCCAGTCAACGCCCAACCTAAAGCCGATCCCCGAGGCCACGGCGCACAGGTGATTGACTAATCAGCAAGGAGAACTGTCACGCCGCTTTTAGCCGGTGCCCTCCCAATGGGCACTTTTCCGTTCAAAGCCGCTTCGATCAAACCGAGGAACATGGGATGTGGCGTGTTAGGCCGAGACTGAAACTCCGGGTGAAACTGACAGGCGATAAAAAACGGATGGCTGGGCAGTTCGACAATTTCTACTAAGCGACCGTCGGGAGAGGTGCCGCTAACCATGAATCCTGTCTCTAAAAACAGGTTGCGGTAGGCATTGTTAAATTCGTAGCGGTGGCGATGGCGCTCGTAAATGACTTCCTTTCGATAGAGCTGGCTGGCCAAAGTACCTGGCTCTATGCGGCAGGGATATAGGCCCAGTCGCATGGTGCCGCCCAAGTCCACCACGTCTTCTTGCTCTGGCATCAGGCTGATTACCTGGTTTTCTGCTTCTGCGTCAAATTCTGAGCTGTCAGCTTTAGAGAGTTTGGCTATGTGCTGAGCCCATTCCAGAACCAAACACTGCATCCCCAGACACAGACCTAAGAAGGGCACATTCCGCTCGCGGGCGTATTCCACAGTGTTGATCTTGCCGTGAATTCCCCTGGAGCCGAAGCCGCCGGGTACGACGATCCCGGCTACCCCCTGAAGATATTTATCCGGCCCGTCTCGTTCTATTTCTTCAGAGTCTACCCAGCGAATTTTTACGTCGGTATTAAAGCTGGTACCGGCGTGACTGAGGGCTTCGGTCACCGATAGGTAAGCATCATTGAGCTGCACATACTTACCGACAATGGCAATCTCTAAAGATTTGTCAGGACTGTACAGCCGTTCGACCAGATTAGACCATTGGGTGAGGTTGGGCGATCGCTGCTCCAAATCCAGCAGCGCCAGACTTTGCTCTGCCAATCCCTCTTTTTCCATATAGAGGGGCACTTCGTAAATGCTGGGCGCGTCTTGAGCGGGGATCACACACTGAAGCGGCACGTTGCAGAAGTTTGAAATCTTCTGGCGCATATCCTCCTGCAAGGGCTTTTCGCTACGACACACCAAAATATCAGGCTGAATACCAATCGAGCGCAGTTCCTTCACCGAGTGCTGCGTCGGCTTAGTCTTGAGTTCGTGAGCTGCCGGAATCCACGGGATCAGCGTCACATGCATGTAAATCACGTCATGACGGCCCACGTCCTGACGAAACTGACGAATCGCCTCCATAAAGGGCAGCGACTCAATATCGCCGACGGTGCCGCCAATTTCGACAATTACCACGTCAGGGTTACGGTTGCGAGCCACCCGGTGAATGCGTGACTTAATCTCGTCGGTCACATGCGGAATCACCTGCACCGTGCCGCCTTCATAGTCGCCGCGCCGCTCTTTGTTAATAACGGCCTGATAGATTGCCCCGGTCGTGACGCTGTTGAGCCGTGACATAGAGGTGTCAGTAAAACGCTCATAGTGACCCAGATCTAGATCGGTCTCAGCGCCATCTTCAGTGACAAAGACTTCTCCGTGCTGAAAGGGGCTCATCGTTCCTGGGTCTACGTTGATATAGGGATCGAGCTTCAGGATAGAAACTGAGTAGTCGCGAGACTTTAGCAGCCGTCCTAAACTGGCGGCCACAATGCCTTTACCAATACTCGAAACTACACCGCCCGTTACAAATACGAACTTTGTCATGGTCTTCTATCGCTCTCTACCCACTGCTGCACGGACGCAGATTAACCCATCAATTGTGCCACAAGTCATAGATTGCGGATGGCTGGCTTTCGGCGTGAACGGTGATGTTGATAGAACGTCTGTAGAGATGGCCTGCGCTATATTGAGTCATTAGCGACTCGCTCTATGACCGGGAACTGAAGCATATGGTCAGTCAATCAGCAGCAGGTGTTCGGTGGACAACTCGTGATCTTGAGGTGATGCCTCAAAACGAGTGGATAACTTATGAAATTATCGATGGAGAGCTGTTCGTGACAAGGTCGCCCCACCGCAGACATCAACGAATAGCTGGCAAAATATTTAGTGCCTTAGATGCTTGGTCGGAGCAATCCGGGCTAGGAGAGCCAATTCTTTCGCCAGGCGTCATTCTATCGGATGCTGATAACGTGATTCCTGACGTGGTTTGGGTGACAAAGGAAAGGTTGGCCGTGATAGAAGATGAAGCCGGACATCTGACTGGAGTGCCAGAACTGCTGGTCGAGGTACTGTCATCGGGCAGCCAAAATATCAGCCGAGACCGCGAAGCGAAGCTCAAACTCTACTCAGTACGGGGTGCCCGAGAATATTGGATCGTAGATAGATTCTCGAAGCAGATAGAAGTCTATCGCCGTGAAAATGCGCAGCTAGTGTTAGCAACGACCCTCACAGCAGAAGATCTGCTCAGCTCCTCACTTTTACCAGGGTTTAGATGCCAGGTCAGTCAGTTTTTTAGCTGAATCGAATGCGGCAGGCGTTCTAAACTGGCTAGCTGGCTAGGCAAATAATACAGACACCTGGAATACTAGATCGGAAGATCGAAGCGCTGTTTCGATAGATCGATTGTGAGGAGTGACTGCATGAGCGTGATCTGGGGCCGAAGCACATTAGGCATATTGGGCGGAGCGATGGGTGCGATCGCGCTTCACTTACCCGCCATGGCAGACCCCTCTACCGAACTATTTGTCGCCTATCCGCCCCCAACCCACGAGACGGTGGCTGACAGCATTTTCTTCATTGGCACTGCTGATCCAAATGAGCCAGTGACCATCAACGGTCAACCAATTGCCAACCGCAGTAGCGATGGTCACTTTGCACCGACATTACCGCTCCAGCCAGGCGAAAACACATTCACCCTGACGCAGGGAGATGACAGCTTGACGCTGGTGATTAATCGGGTCTCGAATGAGCCGCCGATGCCAGACGGGGTGGGGTTTGCAGAAGGAACACTGCTGCCTGCTGCAGATATCGCGCGAATGCCGGGTGAGCTGGTTTGTTTGAGTGCGATCGCTCCGCCCAATGCTCAAGTCTCAGCTACGCTAGGCTCCCAAAATATTGCGCTCACGCCCCAAACTAGCGTAGACCTGCCGCCCAACTCCTCAGTCCTTACCGCCCAAACCGCGCCCGTCATTTTAAGCGCGACTGAGTATGCAGGCTGTCTTACGACCACCGAACCCGGCAGTCTGGGCAATCCTCGCTTTACGCTCAGCGCTCAAGGGCAAACTGTCACTGCCACCGCGTCCGGGCAGATAAGCATTTTATCGCCGACAGATTTTCAAGTTGCTGAAGTCACCGCCGATGCCGGTGTTGCCCGTACTGGCCCGAGCACAAACTACTCTCGCATCACGCCTTTGCCCAGGGGCACCCGCGCTGCTATTACCGGACGAGATGGAGAATGGCTGCGACTAGACTACGACGGCTGGATAAAAGCCAGTGAAACCCAAGTCAGCAGCGCCTCAGTACCGCCGCGCAGCATCATTCGTGGCATTAGCGCCCGGCAAACATCTGACTGGACCGAGGTGATATTTCCCCTGCAAACGCCGGTGCCAGTCTCTATTCGTCAAGATAGCCAGTCGCTTACCCTGACGCTGCACAACACCACGCCTCAAACAGATACCATCTATTTCTCCAACGATCCGGTAGTGGAGCGGATGGACTTTAACCCGGTGCTTCCCGACAGCACTGAGTATACGTTTCACTTTAAAGAGTCTCAGCAGTGGGGCTACAAGCTGCGCTACGAAGAGGGATCTACCCTAGTTTTATCACTGCGCCATGCGCCCCCCAACAATGGACTGAGCGGCACTACCATTTTGCTCGATCCGGGTCACGGCAGCGATCAAGATTTCGGCTCGCGTGGACCTACTGGCTATCCCGAAAAAGATGTGACCTTGATCGTGTCTAAACTGCTGCGCGACCAGTTAGAAGCTCGTGGTGCAACGGTAGTGATGACCCGCGAAGGCGATGATGATCTCTATCCGGCTGATCGGGTGGCAGTAATCGATCAGATCGAGCCGACCCTGGCTCTAAGCCTTCACTATAACGCTCTGCCTGATGCCGGTGATGCGCTCGGCACGATGGGCGTGGGTACGTTTTGGTATCATCCACAGGCTCACGATTTGGCCGCTTTCTTACACAACTATTTGGTCGAAAAGTTAGGGCGCGAGTCGTACGGGGTGTACTGGAATAATCTGGCGCTGACCCGGCCTGCTGTCGCCCCTTCAGTACTGCTGGAGCTAGGTTTTATGATCAATCCAGAAGAGTTTGAGTGGATTACTGATGAAGAGTCTCAGCAAGTTCTGGCTGAGACTTTGGCAGAAGGGATTGAGACCTGGCTAGAAGATCGGTAGAAGAATCGCTGCTTCTCGCTTTCTTTGTCTTTGGATTTTAGCGTTTTCAGCCATCAGCTATTCGCGAAAAAGTAGCATCCCTCGACTTGGTAATTTTGCAAAGGTTTTGCTTCGTTAAATTTAGTTTTACCATCTGTTTATCTGGTGATAATTAGACCTCCTGCATAATAGATTTCATGGTAGCCTGATAGGCTTTGGTTCACTGTTGCCCGCATAGGCCGATGAACTACGAAAACACCCAAACCCT
>NZ_NRTA01000071.1 GCF_002286735.1 Leptolyngbya sp. BC1307 | reverse complement strand
TATTTTAGAGAGATGGTGCTAGAGGTTCAATCCTGGGGCCTGAAGCCGTCGTGGGTGACCGGAGACAGTTGGTATTCGAGCCTAGAGAATCTGAAGTTTCTCAGAAACGAGAAAGTGGGTTTTCTATTTGGGGTAGCGAATAATCGGCTGGTCTCGGTAGAGCGTGGAACGTCAGTGCAGATAGGGACTCTAGAGATTACAGCTGATGGCTTGATGGTCTATCTCAAGGCATTTGGCTGGGTCAAAGTGTTTTGTGCGCCGTTCAAAAACGAGCAGCGATATTACATCTTGTATCGACCAGACTTAGAGGCTTTGAAACAGCTCTCACGAGAGACCTTTAAGCAAGTTCATAGTGAGCATTGGCAGATTGAATGTTTTCATAGAGTGATTAAACAGGTGTGTAATATCGAGCGCTTTTATGTGCGAGATGAACAGGCTATTCGTAATCACGTTTTTTGTGCACTACGTGCTTTTTGCAAGCTACAGACGATGTGCATCAAAGGGATCATCAACAACTGCTATGAGATATCGCGTCAGCTATTTGTGCCGGTCATTCGCCAGTTTATTCTAGAAAACGTGGAGGAAACTGCTTTCGCCTAGCATTGTCACACTGTATTTGTCAATGCGTAACTCCTAGATTTTATCAAATTGGGCAGACAGCTCGGCAAACGGCATTGGCCGACCCTATTTGTGATGGAAGGCGGCTACCACGATGAGATCGGAATCAACGTAGCGAACGTTTTGCAGGGGTTTCAGGCAGCTTATAGGGAGGAATATGAGTGGTAGGTAATCGCCCATTAGCGAAAAATGTGGGGAATCTTAAATGAAGTTGTTAAATCAGGATTTCAGGAAAGTAGTTATTCTCGCTGAAAAGACAAATCCGCGGAGACTCTGGTATGGCTATAAAGCTACTCTGACAGAGAAGCCCTCACCTTGTGTGCTTCAGCAACAGCCAGATCAGATTAGCTGTAAATCGTTTGTGCCCCTCTATATCAAGCCTTAGCCGGTAGCCTGAACATAGCCGGTGATGGCACCATCACTGTGTGACGCTGGGGGTCTACAAACTGTTTGCTGATGAAAGGAGAAGTCATCGCCGAGAGCAGCCCGCCGTAGTCAAGGCTAAAGCTCACCTCATCGCCAATCTGAAAACTGTGGTTTTGGCTGTCGAGAATGGTGTGATCGCTGCTAGATCCTAATATTTTTAATCTGTCGTTAGACTTCAGACCGGATGTGAGAATATCCTGCCTGCCTAAGGCAATGATCGCTCGCTGACGGATTCCTCGGTCTTGAATTTCTGGTGCTTGATTTGGAACAGTGCCAAAAGCGTCCTGGCAGCGCTCACCAAACGGCAGCGAAGGCTTTTGCTTAGACTCAATGACTTCGGCAACTAACTGAAAGGCGTGCGTGTGCAACCCTGGAATAGGCTGGCGGTTGACTGTTTCGCAGCCTAGTAGAATAGACTCACCTATCCGCAGGTTGTTGATCTTGCCATTGGTATGGTCGGAGTTATACCACTCATAATTAGCCGAATTTCCGCCGGAAACGACTTCTAAAGTGATATTAAACTCATTTTCAACAATTTCGGTAAGGTCAGACAGCATTCGCATATTTTTGCTGCTGGGCTTTATGCCACCATAGCAAGCCAAGTTGCAGCCAATGCCGATGATTTTTATGTAAGGAATAAGCAGCGCTGTCCTGATAAACTGAACCAGATCACAGGGCATTACCCCTTCGCGCAGGTCGCCTAGCTCCACCATGATAATTACCCGATGGATTTTACGATAGGCTTCTGCATAGTAAGAGAGTCTCTGCAGCGTTTCTATTTCAGTATTGAGGCTGATGTCTGCACTCTCAATAACAGATTCGGCCTGACTTAACGCTGTCCGCAAGAGGACTAACCGAGCCGATATCCCAGCTTTTTTCATTCTTTGAATGTTTTCGATACGGGAGTCGGCAATAAATCTGACGCCGCCCCGAATCATCGCTTCTGCGATCGCCGGTTCTCCCAGTACTGCTTTGGAAACGCCCATGAGAGAAATGCCTTTTCGACTATAGAGATCGCACAACACCTGAGCATTAGCTTGAATTTGAGATAGAGAGATTTCTATTCTCGGCAAAAACAACTTCATTTTTTTGATAGGTCACCCATATTAAGAGACTGTTTGGATTCAGGAGCTATGTCACTCAGTTTCTGGTTCAGGCTGGGAAATCGGTTGGCTATGGCCTGAATCAGCTTCTGGCATCCATAGCTCAATACATCTGTTGTGGGTAGCTGAAGCTGTTGCTCGTAGCGCTCTATGGCGCTGAGAACTTCGCTATTTTGCATGCCTTCATGACTGAGGGCGATCGCGATCACGCTAGCAGAGGAGATGGCTTCAATCAGCTGAATCTCTTGCTCTACGGTGGGCATAGATAGATGGGGAAAATCGCAGCGAAATTTTCTCGCCGGGGGATGCTGTAAAATGACGCCATCGGGCAGACTTCCCTTTAAAATACCCAGAGAACTCATAAAGGCAGGATGGCTAACGGCGCTCTGCCCTTCTACGAAAATAATATCGGGGCTTTCGTTTTCAAAGGCTTGAACAACAGCGTGCTCAATCTCGCCAATGACAAACTGAGAAACGAGAGCGTCGATGGATACCCCGTATCTAGCTCCCTGCATCAGGCTGGTTTGCCCGGTTGCGACCAGCACTGATTTCACGCCGAGTTGATTCAGCGCCTGGTTGAGTTCTATTGCGGTGGTCATTTTGCCGCAGGCGCAGTCTGTGCCTAATAGGGCAACAACAGGAACGTTAACTGTGGCTATTTGGCCGGTGAAGACATGCAGATTCTCTAGCTTTGGCGGTTTTCTGATGTCTCTGATCTGAACGTTGTTGTGAATAGCTGCCTGCGCAAATTCAAGGTCGTCAGAAAAAAATTGATGGAGACCGTTGACAATATCCATCCCTTTTTTCATGGCTTCTAAAATCAGCAGCCTTTCTTCAGGTAGAATGTAAGCGTCTAAGGGTGCTTTTCCGTAGATGTAGCAGTCTGGCACCTCACAGTGGCTAAGGGCATCCTTTAGATCGGCAAAAATGGGAATATTGCGCGCTTGTTCCCCTAAGGCTTCCCCAGCGTCTTGGCCTGCTAGTGAGCTATCAATGACGCCAACAACTGTGTATATTTCAGAGTGGCGAACTAACCCATTGGTGGTTTTTCCGTCTACTAATCCAAACTGTTTTTCACAGTAAACTAGAGCTGTTTTCTTCGCGATCGCCATTCATCACCCCTGTGTGCCTCTTCATGCGTTAGATATCCCAGCCAAATTCTTCTATGTCTTGCGCAGACACAGCACTGCTAAAAAATAAAAATACAATGTGCCTGGATATGACCGCAGCAGCAGGAAAGCTGCCTGTTAGACGTAGCTCTGCTGCGCTTTAATTAGCCCGTTATCAGTTTTTTGGAAAATCATAAGTACGCTGAATTTGTAGCGAAAATCTCAGACCTTAACTGAGTCTTAGCTAGCTCTTCTGTTGATTAATGGTAACATAGATTACTGTTTTGTATGGAGTGGCTCCAGGCAGAGAGCATCAGCTGACCACTGACGGATGCCGTTTAGCTTGGTGATCTGCTGCCATACCTCAAGCAACCGGCGCTTCCTGCTCCACCGATTCTTGCACAGCGACGACTTCTCTAAATCGGATCATCTCCTGACGCGGGTCAGCAGCGCTCAGTTGCACCCTCATCCGCTCGCCTGGAGTGACTGCCCGGTCGAAGCGCATGACCATCTCTAAGCCCAGATCTTCGAAGATAATCAGCCCTAAACCTTCATACTCTCGTAGCCAGGCCGTCATGATGACTTCCCAGGTTTGGCCAGGATTTTGTTCATCTTGCCGTCGCAGATATTCAATCGCCCAGTATTTCTTAGTTTGCCGCTCTACCAGGGTTGCTTCATAAGCCGCATTCGCCACGCTTAAGATGATTTCAGACATTGCGGTCGGCGCAAAAGGTAAGGGCTCGCCTTGTAGATGAGCTTTAATCTGAAAATGGCCCATCAGGTCGGTATAGCGGCGAATGGGTGAGGTGATTTGACTGTAGCTGTCGAGCCCTAACGTAGCGTGACGAGCTGGGGTGAGGCCCATTTCACTGCGGGTCATACAGCGGCGAATGGCCGAGTCACGCACCCAGCCAGCAGAGAGCTGCATGAGCTCTTCTTCGGTGGGGAGTTCGGGTTGGGGCTGGCCCCGGTAAGTGAGCGGAATATCGTGGGTTTGACCGTAGCGAGCGGCGATTTCTCCGGTGAGGATCATCATTTCGGCGACCATGCTGCGAGAGATTGAGGATTCAAACATGTCAATATCAATGCTGTCGCCGCTGACTTTGATAGAGGCTTCGGGCAGCTGAATATTGATGGCTCCCTGAGCTTTACGCCAGGCCAAACGCTGATCGGCTTGAGCGGCGATCGCCAGCAGCTCAGCCTCTGCCTCAATGCCCAACTCCAGCATTTCATTCACATCTTCATAGGTCAGCCGGTAGGTTGGCTTTACCCAGCTCGGCTGAATGCTGTAGTCTTCAATGCTGCCATCTGCTGCTAAAGTCACCCCAAAGCTCAGCGCACAGCAGGTCTCGCCCTGTACCAGGCTCATCGGCCCAGCCGCTAGCTCAAAGGGAAACATCGGAATGGTGCCCGTGGGCAAATACACCGTCGTGCAGCGTCTGCGAGCTTCGCTGTCGAGCAGGTCGTCGGGGGAGAGCCAGCGCGTCGGGTCGGCAATGTGAATCCAGAGTCGCTGTCGCCCGTCGGGGAGCGTCTCGCAGCCTAAGCCGTCGTCGATCTCCCGAGTACTCTCATCGTCAATGGTATATACCTTTAGATGCGTGAGGTCAACGCGGATGGCTTCGGCGGTATCTGGCAGTGGGTCAGAGATGACTCGCGCAACGGCAGTTTCAATCTCCTCAGGGAACTGGGTAGGAATCTGGCGGCGGCGCAGGGCCAGGTTTTCGTGCTGGGTCCAAATGCCCAGATTTACCAGAAGCTGAAAGGTAGCATCGGGCGATTTTTCCTGATTCAGGGCGATGAGCGTTTCTTGGGCAGCCGCTTTTTGGCTGGATTCATCGCCCAGCAAGGCATAGCGTTCTAGCACTTCTAAGCGGGGGCGATCGCTCTTTTCCCAGTCCACTTCCTGACCGGATAGCACTGCCTGAACGCGAGCTAAAAAGCCCTCCCACTCGACCTGCCGCTCAGCTTCGCGGGCCATCTTTAGCTGAAGTTCTTCAATTTGAGCAGCGGGTCTGGGTTCGTAGCGATCGCCCTTCTGCTTAAAGTAGAGTTTGTCTTCGCTCAGCAGCCGATGAGCCGCATAACACAGCGGCGGGCTCTGATCGGAAAATAATAGCTGAGCTAAAGATTCGGGCGTCGCCGATTCTTCCAGCTCAGTCAGTAGCTCCCAGGCAATTTCTAAGCTATCGGGATCAATGTAACCTTCGGCCTCAGCGACAAATCCGTCAATCTCACCCGCACTGTAGGTAGCGCCGCTAACTTCGTAAATCACCTGACGGGGATGAATGGTATGAGACTGACCGCGCTGATCAACCAGCACCCAGTTTTTCTTGCCTTCCGGGCGATCAGCCACCGCTAGCTGAGGGTCGCCTCGCAGCTTGAATTCAACCAGCCTTCCCTTTTCCACTTATCGCTCTGTCCTACTGTTACGGCAAACTAATTACAGCACATTAAATCAGCCCCTTTCAAAGAAAAGCGCTGATCACAAAAAGGCTACCGGCACTCTTACAAGAATATCAAGACAAGAATATCAAGACAAAAGTATCAAGATCTTGCCGAGCGCCGGTAGCGGATGCTTTACAAACGAGTTAAGAGCTTAGCCGTCTTCGTTGACGTAGGGCAGCAGGGCTACAATCCGGGCCCGCTTGATGGCTTTAGTCAGGTCGCGCTGTTGCTTAGCGGTAAGGCCAGAAATGCGGCGGGGCAAAATTTTACCGCGCTCAGTCACGTATTTGCGCAGCAGGTCTACGTCTTTATAATCAATTTTTTCGTCTGGTTGAATGGGTGAAACCCGACGACGGAAGTAAGCCATAATCCTCGATTCTCTCTAGATATTTCTGCGGGGTGTTTTGCAGGTGTTTTACTTAATTTCTTTATGCACGGTGTGCTTATTGCAGTGCGTGCAAAACTTTTTTAGCTCCAGGCGAGCCGTCGTATTGCGACGATTTTTCTCAGTGGTGTAGCGAGAAACCCCGTTAGAACGCTTATCGGGATTGCTTCGGCACTCGGTGCACTCAAGCGTAATTACTAAACGGACGCCTTTAGCCATGATCTCTCAAATTTTTGTCAACGCAGCTTTCAATTATGACACAAGAAGCGCAGAACTTGGGGCAATTACGGCCAGGGATCTAACTTTTGCTCGACACCAAAGCCAACCAGCGCCAGATCTGCTAGGGGCTTGCCTTCGGGAGGGCGTATGTAGTTAAAGATGCGGCGAATACGCATCCGGGGATTGATCAGTGTAATCGAGTCGACTGAGACGATTTTGGTGTAGCGGGTGGTCATCAGCAGTTCGCGCTGGCGGCTGTCAAAGCGAAAGTGCGAAATGATGGGCCGATCTTCTTCATAGGCCCGATCTCTGATGTAGTCGCCTTCTAGCAGGTAGTCGTACTCGGCAGGCTGATCGCTGGGTACAAAGGCCAGGTTGACTGACTGGTCAACGACTTCGCCCTTTTCAGAGACGGTGTGAAAGACCAGATGAAAGCCGGGGCAGCTCTCGATCTGACGGTCGCTGCTGTAGTTATTGTCGGTAAATACTTTGGCTTTTTGCTCATCGGTAAGGGGGAAAACGCCGAAGTTGGTGTGCGATCGCTCTACCGAAGATCGACTCATGTAGTGGTAAGTGCGCTCAGAATCCCAGCTGCCTACGCAGCTATCGAAGAAACTGTAAAAAGTATTAAGGGTTGACATAGCGTTGGGATCATCCTGAATTGAAAAAGCGTTTTAAACCCGTAGCAGCGGTAACATCAATAGCTTACATAGATTTAAGCTTCTCCTGCACCGGCCAGTCAGCAGACTTTACAGTTAGGCTGCTAGCTGCATTCATCGGCGCTAAAGCCACCGGCATTCATGCAGCGATCGCATAGCTGAAATCCGCTCCTGATATTGCGTTGGGCATTTAGTGCCTTACCTTACAAAAAAGCTTGAACGCTCTCTATAAGCTGAGGGAAATCACTCAAACTGTTTGCAAATGCACTGTTTGCAAATGCTCAGTGCCGGCAGCCCACGCATAGGAGAAAAATGCCCCTGTGACTAAAATAGAAAACCTTACAGAAGAGACTGCATCAAGATCGGCGATCGCCCCCTCAGAGTCTTCACTTGACCCCTCCACTAATCATAGTGAAGCCATAGAAAACGACGAAGACAAGCGGCAGCTCACCTACGTGCAGATGATGATGTGCGCAGCGCTAATCGGCATCGTCGGCGGACTGGTGGCTACCCTTTACTACTTCGTGCTCGAAAGCCTCCTGCACGGGGTTTGGCATACCCTGCCCGAATGGGTTACTCCCCACTTCCCAAGCTGGCTACCGACTAGCAACTATGTGTGGATAGCCACGACTATCGGCGGTTTTTGCGTCGGCTTGGTGCTCTACTTTATGGGTCTGCCCGGCGAAATGGCTAAAGTGGTAGACAGCATTCACAACCCCGGTCGCATCGATATTAAGAAGACGCCTGCGATGGTGATCGCTTCACTGGTGGCAATCACCGCTGGCGGCAGCGCTGGCCCAGAAGCGCCCTTAGTCCAGGTGAACGGCAGCTTTGGTAGCTGGCTCGGTGACAAGCTGAAGCTGGACACTCCCTCGGTTCGCATATTCACCTTGTGCGGTATGAGCGCGGCTCTGGGGGCTTTCTTCGGCGCACCTATCGGCGCAGCTTTGTTTGCGTTAGAGATTCCCCATCGGCGCGGCCTGGAATATTACGAAGCGGTAGCCCCGTCAGTGGTGGCTGCCATTCTCTCTTTTGCCACGTTTCGGATCAATACAGGCATTACTATCGGCGGTTTTTACCACTTTGAAGCGATTCCCCAACTGCAGCCGATTAATTTGCTAGAAGGCTTGCTGTTAGGCGCTGTTGGCGCTGCCGTGGCGGTGCTCTTTATCTATATTTTTAGGGTGGTCGGTCAGCTGCTTGCGCCTTTAGAGCACAATCTTGTTTTGCTGGCGACGCTGGGTGGTTTGAGCATTGGCCTGATTGCCTTTGTCTATCCGGAGACGCTCTTTTTTAGTGAAGAACAAATCCACACGGTGATCGAAACGGGCGCAGCTTTAGGCGCAGTCTCGCTGCTGCTGATTGCCTTTGCCAAAATGTTTGCGATTAGCTTTACGCTGCACTCTGGCTTTTTGGGTGGCTTTATTTTTCCGCTGTTCTTTATTGGCGCAAATACGGGTTTGGCGATCGCTCTCCTCATCCCTAGCCTGCACCCGACGGTGGCGATGGTCTGCCTGATGGCGGCTGTTAACGTGGCTGTGACTAAAACACCTGTCAGCACCAGCATTATTCTGAGCGTGCTCTCAGGTACGGCGATGCTGCCGGTGATTGTCATTGCTAGCTTTGTCAGCTTTATCCTAACGAGCAATATTGCCATGATTGGGACACAGCGATCGCGTCAGCCTGCTCCCGCCAAGCAACCGCGCTTCTCACAGGTGAATCCTGCCCAGCAGTTGCTTCAGCAAGTTACGAGCTAGCGTCGTCTTCCAAAGATTTTTAGAACGCACATTAGAACGCATAGAAAACCGCTCAGCTACCGATAGCTTGGGCGGTTTTTTGCAGAGAGTCTAGCACTCTACCCAATGGCAGAACGGGCGATAAGTTATTCTCCATACTTCTATGCCAATTAGCGTGGTTGAGTCCTACTTGTAGCAGATGTTACAAATGCGTGCTTCTTGTAAAAATTAGCGTTAATTGCATCCGATGCATTTCGACGATGATGAGGAGAGGCAAATGACTAAGAAACCTAGCAATATGATCCTAAATGTGGATGTGGTCATTGCTGTAGCAGCTGTTTTTGGACTGTTCGTGTTGGGTAGTTGGTCGCTCTAGTCCCGATCGGGTACTGATGAGGGCAACGTGAGTAAGTCCACTTCAGCAATCTCCGTCAGCGGTAATCTCCGTCAGCGCGGCTAGTCGAGTCCACAGGATGCTAGAGAAAAAAGTTTTTGTTTGAATGAGGAGAAGTGTTTTAATGGCGTTTAATGCTGTATTGAGAAAGCTAAGTGTGACGGGGGCCGTTTGCGGTGGCTTCTGGATGGCGATTTCCCCCTTGGCTAAGCCCGCTGTCGCCCAAACGAGCGGCGACAACTGTCCTGATATTTTCTACCGGGAGCCTTTTACCAGCCGGGTCAGTGCGCCAGACGGCTGCCCGCCAACTGAGTATCAGCAGCTTTTGCGCGGAACCGAGCGGGGTGACTTGGGTGTTGGCGATAGTGACCAAGCTGACACGCTTGAAGAGCTACAGACGACTTCTCCTGCTGTCGTCACGCCAGGCAGTGCAGTCACATCTGCCTCACCCCCTTTACCCGAAGACCGGAGCGATGCGATCGCCATTGTTTCTCCTGTAGATAGCCAGCTAGCGATTTCATTGACGAACGATACTGGTGCGACTATTACCTATGAGGTGGTCGGTGATACCCAAAGGAGAACCCTAATGATGGGCGAATCGGCAATGTTACAGGGTATTCCGCTGCCAGCAACGATCACCGTTGTTCGCCCAGATAATGGCCTGCTCGATATTTCAGCTAGCAGCTCAGAAGTCGGAATGCTGGAGATTTCGCTCATGCCGGAGGCGTCCTTAGATAACACACAGGGCGTTATCCGCATTCGAGAAGACGGTCAGGTATTCGTGAACTAATTCGCAGCTACCGTCATGTTTGTTGTTTATAAAGGTTAAGTAAAATGGTTTTTTCTTTGAAGAGAATGTCTCGTCAGCGACAATTTGTAGCGGGCCTGATGCTGGCTGCTTCTGTCACGGTTGTATCAGCCTGCGCTGAAACGCCATCAGAGACGACCACGACAGAAGAAGCTACGGAGAACGTAGATCAAGAAGAACTCTCTAGTGGGGCTGAAGGCTTGATTGGTCAGCAAGTTTCGATTCGCGGGGAGGTTGCAGAAGTTGACGAATCGTCATTTACTATTGCGGACAACCAGCTCTTTGGTGGAGAAGACATCTTGGTGATTAATACCACTGGTGAACCCTTTATCTTACCCGAGGGAGACAATAGCGAAGTTCAGGTAACAGGTGAGGTACAGCAGCTTGTCACTGCCGACTTTGAACGCGAGTACGGCCTAACCCTTGATCCGACTCTGTATGCAGATTATGAGGATCGCCCGGTTATCGTTGCTAGCTCTCTCGCACTCGCGCCCGATCCAGGCGATCTGACTAGCAATCCTGAGAAGTACTACAACCAGAGAATTGCCGTCCAAGGAGAGATCGAAGATATCCTTTCGCCTACTACCTTTACGCTCGACGAAGAACAGCTATTTGGCGGCGACCTGCTGGTGCTTAGCCAAATGGCATCGCCACAGGCTCAAGGCGGCGAATCGGTCACCGTTACCGGTACGCTAAGACCTTACGTAGCGGCAGACTTCGAGAGAGATTACGAACTGGATTGGGATGCTACGGTCCAGCAGCAAATTGAGGTGGAGTACAGCGAGAAGCCCGTGTTTGTTGCCGATGAGGTCTATCCTTCGGCCATGTAACCGAAGATGTAATCGGCAGCGGTAGGGCGGGGCGACTCACCTACCGCTGCCTTCAGATCTGATCCTACCTTAAGCTTGAAATGCGCCGCCATCTTAAAAGCCGTCGGGCATGGCTGACCAGACTGTGTATGTCGCTGCTAGGCTGTTGCTTAGTTGTGGTGCTGTCGATGGCACCTGCCCTGTCCCGATCTAGCTTTTGGCCAAACAGCCTGAGCGCTGGCCGGTTCGATTGGGATATCGTCCAAGATTCTGGCATCCGATCTCAATTTCTCCCGCCCTCCCCTCCTGTTCCTCCTAAGGCATTGGGATTGGGCGATGCAGATGAATTCGCCAGCTTTGTGGACGGTTTTTTTGAGCAGGTACTGGCCGCAGGAGAGATCCCTGGGGCCAGTATTGCGGTAGTTAAAGAGGGTGAAGTGTTTTTCTCGAAAGGCTATGGTTATGCAAACCTGGCTACGCAGACGCCGGTGAGCGCAGACCGTACTTTGTTTCGGGTGGCTTCTCTCTCAAAGCTGTTTACGGCTACTGCAACCATGCAGCTTTATGAGCAGGGCAAGCTTGACTTAGCTGATGATATTACCCCATATCTCGATTTCCCGATCAACAACCCTTACGATACGCCGGTCAACTTCGCGCACTTGATGACGCACACTGACGGTAGCACTAAGCGGCGTATTGGCCTAGCCGCTCCCACTGCAAAAACGATGCAGCCTTTAGGAGAATATCTGCCTGATCACCTGCCTGCGATTGTGTGTCCACCTGGAAAACTCTATAGCTACTCTAGCCATAGCATTGCACTACTGGGCTATTTGGTTGAGAGGATTAGCGGACTGCCCTTTGCTGACTATATTCAACAGCGTATTTTGCAGCCTCTGGCCATGACGCGCACTACTTTTCTACAGCCGCCACCTGCTGATCTTGCCGATCATTTGGCGGTAGGCTATCAAAAGGTAAACCAGGCATTCGAGCCGGTTCCTTACCTCTATCTCAACATTGCCCCGGCTGCTTCGCTACAGACGACGGCTGCTGATATGGCGCATTTTATGATCGCGCATTTGCAGGCGGGACGCTACCAGCAGCAGCAGGTTTTGCAGCCGGAGACGGCGCAGCTCATGTATCAGACGCACTTTACCCACTATCCGGGCCTGCCGGGAACGGGCTATGGGTTTCGCGATCGCTACACCAACGGCCTGCGCACCATCGGTCATGTGGGCAGTTTACGCGGCTATTCGAGCCTGCTAAATCTGCTGCCAGAGAAAAATATCGGCATTTTCATGGTGTCGAATAACTTCAGCGGCATCCATGAAAACTTTTTGGATCAGTTCTATGATCGCTACTTTCCCAGTCCGCAGGCATCTGCTGTGGCTGGACCGCAGGTCGAAATCGATCCGTCGCGATTTACGGGCAACTACCGCGATTTGGAATATCCTCGGCGCACGATGACTAAGGTGTCAGGGCTGTTTCAACTGCTTCACGTGCGGCCATACGCGGACAACCAGCTAAAAGCCGAAGCCCCGAAGCTACTCTTTCGCACATCGGTCGCAGACAAAACGCTCACACCGCTGCGGTCTAATCTGTTTTTGCAAGCAGACGGGGAAACGCTGACGGCTTTTCAAGCGGGTGAGTCGGGGGCTATGCGCTATGCCTTTAATCTACTATTTCCCAAAATTGGAGCCTACGAGCGAGTGTCCTGGTATGGAACCATCGCTTTTCATCTGTCTCTTCTAGTCTTCTGCGCTGTCTTTTTTGCTACAGCTGCTATGAGTTGGCTAGTTCGCCCGACGGTAAATCAGCTGAGAGGTCAGCTCTCCAAAACTGAGCAAAAAGACGCTTTAACCTTTAAAAACTTGGCCTGGCCTTACGCGGTTGCCGGGCTGGCAGGCTTACTCAACGCTGTCTTTTTGATCGGGCTACCGTTAGCCCTCTGGCTGATTGGCGGCTGGCGGCTGGCCTATGGTGTGCCGCTGTCGATTGTTATCTTGCTGATTATTCCAATTGTAACGGCTGTTTTGGCGATCGCTTTGCTATTTGGGTGGCGGCGCAGCTGGCGGCGGGGCGATATGTTGCAGCGATCGCACTATGGATTGGTGACACTAGCGGCGATCGCCTTCATTCCTTTGCTCAATTACTGGAACCTACTAGGATTTAAGTTCTAATTTAGCCAGCTATTATAGCTTTGGCCCGCATAGTCTGCTAACTCCTAAAAAACAACATCAGCAGACCGCCCCCATAGAGCAGCACAATCAGAAAGCTCTCGCAGCCGATATTGCCGATACCGTGCTTTTCGCAACCAGACGTTGGCAGATTGTTGGGGACATGTTGTTAGGTCTGCAGCGGGCATTGGAATTTACTCGATTAGTTCGTCCAACAACTGCAAAAGAAAGCTCGAAGAATGTCACAAAGCTAGCGCAAACCTCAAAACCTGTTTTGTAGAAGCTGCTCAAAGAGAACAAGTCATCAATTTGGGGTGGGTCTGAAACCCCGGACCTCAGTCCGCCACTATCCGGGCTTTACTTTTACTAATCTCACACTAAAGGCATTATAATGTGAGAATGACGCAACAAGCTTTCAAATACCGCTTCTACCCAACGACTGAGCAAGAAAACTTGCTGAGGCGTACTTTGGGTTGTTCGCGTCTGGTCTACAATCGAGCGTTAGCCGCAAGGTCTGAAGCTTGGTATGAAAGGCAGGAACGGATTGGCTATAAAGAAAGCTCTGCGTTGCTTACTGAATGGAAGAAAGAGCCTGAGCTTGACTTCCTGAAAGAAGTTAGCTGCGTTCCTCTTCAGCAGGGGCTGAGACACCTTCAAGGTGCCTTTGCTAATTTCTGGGCAGGGCGGGCCAAATATCCGAACTTCAAAAAGAAGCGGAACGGCGGCAGCGCTGAGTTTACCAAGTCGGCTTTTAAGTACAGAGACGCAGCCCTCTAAAGGTCATTCCAAGGCTGCTTAATAATTTCTGTAACCCTTTCTATAGGGAGCTTTGGCTTATCAGTCCCGAAAACGCCAATCGTTAAGTTGGTTAAAGCAAGCGTGCCACCGCCCTGCTAGCGGTTGAATGATGGAGAGGTAGCCGCACAAAAGCAGGTCAATTCAACGATGATTTTGGCAGAAGTATTTGAACGTTTCGTCAGCGAAAGTCCGCTAACGGTGATGTT
>NZ_NRTA01000070.1 GCF_002286735.1 Leptolyngbya sp. BC1307 | reverse complement strand
TTTGTCCCCGTCATTCGACAGTTTATTCTAGAAAACGTAACAGAAGCTACTTTCGCTTGACCATAGTTTCGTTTTGCTGTCAATGCGTAACTCCTATTGGATATAAATCCCACCCTAGCGATATGAGTGGGCCTAGAAATCGGTAACTTTTGTTTCCAGTGTCCTGAGTGTTCAGGCATTGCCTTAGATTCTCATCAGCCTTTTCACTGGTTATGAATGACGATGGTTCGGTCATACATTCAGGCCCTTTGGGCTTTACTCATACACACGTGCTAGCCGGGTTTCCAGATTAGGCTTCCAGATACCGACGTTTAACCCTGCTTCATCCCATTGGCGCTAAACCGTTGAAATGAGGGCTATGCTGTCACGCCTTATACCGGGCGGATAGGACTAGCTTTCTGGGCTTGGTCAGAGGCATCACCTATAAGAGCATCAAGTTGTCATCTAAGAGAGATTAAAGTGCGAACTCCACCCTGAGTGGGTTATCTCTTAGAAGCCCTGCCTTATTAGCTTTTCAGCCTTTCGTACAGGAACGAATCGCACACCGCTGCTTCATCCGCTCTCGGGTACCGGAGCGAGTCGGGAAAAGTCCCACGGAGTTGCTCACTGGCCAGCCTCACCTACATTGGCTCGAACTCCTTGGTTTTAAGCGGTTCCAGAGAGCTTAGAAATTGAATCAATTAGTAGGCTGGGCCATCGACGACGGTGGTCTATTTTGGGCTGCGAGTGTGACCCAAAATCGGCGGTTTTTAAACCACGCCCGTTTTTGCATAAAACCTTCGGTCGTTTTATCCAATCTCGCCCATTACAACATTCTTGACAACCCTCGTTCTCAGTCTTGACGCTCCACTAGGCTCAAAATAACGTTGGTGTCTGGATGTTTTCGCCACCCCCTAAAATCGGGCTAAATTGAAACGGCGTGACAAGGCTTTCAGCGATCTCAGATCGGGGTGGCGAAAAACTAAAGACACCAACAAATAACGGATTGGCTCTAAGCAGATCCGCTATCGTCATCGCCATCGAAGTAGTCGTCATCCTCCTCGTTAGGCTTATCTATTTCTTCTTTAAAGCCTCGCAGCGTTTTACCGAGCGCTCCGCCTAGCTCAGGAATGCGCTTTGGGCCAAAGACCAAAACGGCAACCACGCCAATGATGACAATTTCTGGCACGCCTAACCCAAACATGATGCCGCTCCTATTTGCTGCGCTTTGCTCTGAACCATCATAAGCCTTTAAAAGGTACGCGCTGACATGATCGTCAAATAGGTATCGGCTGACTCAGAAGGCAGCACTCTCAGCGTTTGATTTTTAAGATCGGGCTCCAAGCCCAAAGATTCTAGAGGAATGACGCCAATCAGGGCACTTTGACCGCCCGGCAACTCTAAGCACTCAAACGTACCTTCCCGACCACATAGCAAAAGCTTAGCGTCTTGAAAAATACGCGCCTTGCTAACACCCGTTGCGGTGGCAACATCTACTTCTTTGAGCAGCTCCAAACCAAGCTGAGCGATTACTTTTGCTGGCAAACACAAAGTGGTAGCGCCCGTGTCTACTAAAACGTCTTCTAATGTGGTAAAGCGTACTTGGTCAGCAGGTATCAGCCCGCGCGAGGCATTGGCCTGGTCAACGCGATTTGTGATAGTCAGCGTGGTGAGTACCTTACCCATAGACTGTGATTTGCCTTCTGTGAACATACGGAGAATACCGTTTGGCTACTATAGGTTCATTATGCCAAACACCAGCCGTTGCCTCACAGATCGTTGACGCCTAAAGCCCGGATACTTTTATGGCAGTGGAGAAGAACAGAACTTGTTGTCTCTTCCACTGCTATGAGTGACTACTGCTGGTAGCGTTCCTCTAGCCATGCCCGCAGGTCGGCTTCAGAGCAACGCTCAACGCTGCGCTGAGTGATCGGGTCGTAAGCGCACCAGAGAACCCCGGCACGAGTGTTTTTTGTCCAGATGCGGATCTGCTGGCTATCGGTAAGCGAAATTAGCAGCCACTTGCCCAGTCGCTTTAGACCCTGGTTGAGGGAGTAGGCAGAGGGCTGAGGATGGGGCGGAAGCTGCCATAGCCGCTCTAAGTTTTGCTGATCGGCAGTTGGCGAATTGAGAGAGAGTTGGTTGAAGCTATTCACGATGAACCTCTTTTGTTTGGTCAGATAAACTTGGATGAAAGAACAATGGTGAGCCCGTGTCTCTCACGTTGGATTGAAGCAACCTAATGGGAAGAACTTGGGTACGACAGGAGAATGAACCGTGGGGGCATAGCGGGGATGCTGGTGCTTTCTGAAGGGTTCTGAGCCAGCAGGGGTGGTGCTGATAAAATGCTTCAAAGAACCGAATAACTAGAAGTTGAGAAAGGATTCATCTCTGCTGTTCTCGATATATCTACTTTAAGAAACCTGGGAAAAAGAGACAAAGCATTACATACATGGGCACTATGCAAGAAATAGATGCGCTGCCGTTGATGGAGTACGATAGCCTGAAAGCCTAAAGATATACAGCTAGAGCAGGCTTACACCGCTTAAAAAGAAACGTCTTGCCGGGCGCATTACCAACCCCATCTACAGCTATGGCCGGAAAACCCGCAAAAAGCCTCAATGACAAAGTCAAGCTATCTCAGCTAAGAGCGCTGGCGACGGTCGCGGCGACTGGTAACTTCAGCGAGGCGGCACTGGAGCTAAATGTCAGTCAGTCTACCGTCAGTCACAGCATTGCAGCTTTAGAAGAGGCATTGGGTGTCGTTTTGGTGCATCGGGGCCGTCAGGGTGCATCACTGACGCATGTGGGCACTAGTATCTTTGCTCAGGCTCAGCAGGTGCTCGGGCTGATTGATGAGATGGGGCGTGAAGCGGCTAGAGCCAGAGGGATTAAAGGCGGGCAGGTGCGAGTTGCGGCCTTTCGCAGTTTGGCTAGTGAGATTTTGCCAGAGGCGATCGCCGAACTCCATAAGCTCTATCCCACCGTTCAAGTCTCAATTACAGAATTTGACAGCAAGCGCGGGCTGGTAAACTCACTGCTCGACGGCAAAGCTGATTTTGCGGTTGCCGATTCGATTATTCAAGGTGACTTTGAAACTTTTTCCATCATGGAAGACCCTTTCATTGCATTGCTCCCACCTGGTGACAGCAGCACTGCCACCCAACCCCGGCAGCTCACCTGGGAAGATTTGCGAAAGCAGCCAATCATCACCTCTAGCAATGATTGCTGCCAGGTCATTCTCCCTTTTTTGCAGCAGTGTCAGCCCCCCATCGAAGTAGCCTACTTTATTGACAATGACTCCACGTCCGTAGGTATGACTCGTCAGGGTCTAGGCATCAGCATTTTACCGAAGCTCGCTGCCCAGCCAGTTCCCTCTGAAGTGCGCGTCGCCTGGCTTCCCTTTAGCGTTACTCGACCGCTTGGCATTAGCTGGCCAAAAGCGGCCCTGCTCACCCCAGCGGCCTATGCCTTTTTAGATATCTTCAAAGATTTATACGGCACGCAGCAGTATGGTGTAGAGCGGGATCGGCTTGCTAGTTAGATCTTTGGGCTGGCACAAAGCGCCGCCTGATCCCCTGCCAACGTCGCGTCAAATGAGCCGAACGTCCATGAGAAAGCTGCTGTTTTTGCTGCCCGGCACAACTCAACAGTTTTTCGCGGGTGGGCTGACCGCTGAACTGAAAACGCTCAAATTGGCTCAGCAGATCTGCGATGCCGATATCGTCACCTACCGGCAGGTTGAGAAGGATAGGCTGTTTTTAGATCAGGTGCTTGCCGACCAGCGCTACGAGGACTGCATTTTTGTGATTAGCTGGGGGTTTGATGTGCCTCGGCTGATTGAACGATTGGGCGATCGCCCCACTATCTATCACGCTCATAGCAGTGGCTACGGCTTTACCCTACCGGCTCGGATGCCGATTATTACTGTAAGCCGCAACACGATGGGGTACTGGGGTGAAAAAGCGCTGGGATCGCTAATTTATCATTTGCCAAACGAGATTTCACCCGCTTTTGAAAACCGTCAGCAGCCGCGAGATATTGACGTTTTAGTACAGGTGAGAAAATCGTCTGAATATCTCCTGCGGCAGCTAGTTCCGGCCCTGCAGCCGCAGTGCAACGTCG
The DNA here is from genome assembly GCF_002286735.1 of Leptolyngbya sp. BC1307. Taxonomy (GTDB): domain Bacteria; phylum Cyanobacteriota; class Cyanobacteriia; order Phormidesmidales; family Phormidesmidaceae; genus Phormidesmis. Next base: position 10,128 of record NZ_NRTA01000070.1, on the reverse strand, counting down.
TCCTTTTAGACAGCTATGTAGACGATCTCGTCGGCCTGTTTAACCGGACCAAAGTCTATCTGTATGACTCAGCTGAATACTGGGGGCGCTACCGCCTGACCGAAGGCTTTGGTTTGCCACCGATGGAAGCCCTGGCCTGCGGCTGTCAGGTTTTCTCCAGCGTAAATCATGCCCTTGCTGACTATCTCGACCCCGGCTTTAACTGCCATAAGATCGCGGGCTATACCACCGGCTATGACACTCAGCGCATTTTGCAAACCGTCAAAAACTGGCAGGATGATCCCCAAACCTCGCCTGATTTTTTTGCGCCTTATCGGGCTGAGCAGCTACTGCCACGACTGCGTACCATTTTGCAGGAGATCAATACCTTTTTTGACTATCAGCCTCAGCAGCAGAGTGATATTCCGCAGCTGACTCGCCGTCGCATTGCCTATCTCACGCTCAAGCGCATAGCTGCCAAGATCAGGCGTGGTTAGCTGTAGCTGGCTAAGGCGCTGCAGATCCTACCTCATCGCTCAAGACGGTCCGAAGAGTTTGCGTCAGCTTCACACAGCAGGGCTGACATATTGACCAAAACATCAAGACTGGGCTGCAATCAATCAAGATAAGTTGTTACGATTGTTGGGGTATCGTGCATTCGACTCTCAGATGTCGAGTGTCTCAGTAGGATGAAACGGTCTACTGTCAGCGTCTACGAATTTAACTTGATTTTTGAGATTCCCCGAAAAAATGCTGGGAATACTCATTTTATGTTTCTCTTCAGCTACCAGCATGGCTTCTTCTAAATCGGCTGTCATTGAGCGCTTAGGCGATCGCTACGAAATTTTGCAGCCGATTGGCCAGCCTTTTGGCCAGCAGCAGCAGCTACTTGCCCGCGACCGACAGCAGCAGCGCCCGGTTGTAATCAAGTCGCTCACGGTAGAAGAAAACACGCTCCCTGAGGATATCAGCTGCTTTGAGCGAGAAATTCATCTGCTCAAGTCGTTGAGCCACCCGACGATTCCTCGCTATCTTGACTCTTCTACTGTCAATACGCCTGACGGTAAAGGGCTGGTTTTGGTGCAGACCCATGCAGGCGGTCAGACCTTAGCGGAACAGGTTTCTAGCGGGCAAGTTTATAGCGAGGCGACGATTAAAGCGATCGCTAAGCAGCTATTACAGAGTCTGATTTATCTTCACGGTCAGGGGTTGGTACACCGGGATATCAACCCTGAAAACATCACCCTGGTCACCCGCAATCTACTGCCAGGTCAAGCCTGCTGGCTAAACTTGGGCACGGTTCAATACGTTCAAGTGCAGCGCCCAGACACGCTAGTGGGTACCTATGGCTATATGCCACCTGAGCAAGTAGGCGGGGAGGCAACCTTCTCTTCAGACCTGTACAGCTTGGGAGCTACCCTGATTTATCTAGCGACTGGCTGCCATCTGGGTGAGCTGCCCGGACAGCGCCTTAGAGTAGAGTTTGTCTGCGCTGCCACCCGGCTTAGCCCCCGTTTTCAGCAGTGGTTAAATTGGCTGATCAAACCCTCGGTGAGCGATCGCCCTGTCTCTGCTCAGCAGGCCCTTTCCGCGCTGAACTATCTGCCCCTAGCGATGTCAAAGCAGCGGTTGCAGCGGCTCTGGCGTTCCCCCAAGGCCCGGGGGCCAGTCCCGATTGCCCCGAGCGCTCAGGCTCAGGCTCAACCTTTTTTCACCCAAATCAAATCGGCAAAAAAATCTCGCTCTTTTGAGCTGGTGGTACCCCCAGCAGGGTTGCGCTCTGTCTACTGCAAACGAGCTTTGCCGCCCCTGTTAGTGGGCGGCGCAATGCTGGCGCTGGCGCTCTATTTAATGACGCTACTGACCTTTTCTCCGGCCATGCTTACCAGCTTTAGCGGCCTGGCTGCTCTCGCTGCTGCCTGCTTAGGCATCGTCGGCTGCGTCTACAGTCTGCGTTTTCTCAGAAGCGGCCTTGCCCTGCTGGACAACGCGCTGCTCCGACAGATCTATATTCAGCTAGAAGCCGATGTTTTGCTAATTTCCTATAAGTACAGATGGCGATCGCCCGTTTATATCGTCAACACCAAGCGATCGGACATCTACAGCATCAGCGCCCTGCCCAACGGCGAAGCCCTGCGCATCTTAACCCATCAAAATCGCACCCGAGTCCGTTATAGCTGCTACAAACTCGCCGTCAGCGACGGAGCCCTCAGCCACCGCGATATCCGCTGGCTCACCTCCCTACTCAATGACTGGCGTCATCAGCCCGGCAGATGCGCCGGTAACTAGCTCAAAAAAACTGGCTCAGCTGTCTCTTGTCGGGCAGCAGTCACCAGATAATCTACCAGTTCAACAAAGCCCTCTCCTGCGGCGGCAGTCGTCAGGTAAGCCGGACGATGGGATAAGACTGGCAAATACTCAGCAATATTGGCCACCCCGACCGAATGTGAAAACTGTTCAGGATCGAACAAACTCTCATCATTGGGGCTATCGCCTACGGTGATGACTGTCTCCGCTGCAATCTGGGGAAACTGCCGCTGCATAACCTGCTGTAGCCCAGCAGCTTTATTTTGCTCAGTTATCTTGAGATGACACTGCACATTGCTGTAGGTAAAGCCCATATTATGGTCCGCGCAGGTGGCCTGCATCCAGGCTAAATCTGCCTCGTTGAGCCCGGCTACATCAAATGTCCAATCGGTAAGGCGATAAGAATTATCCAGAGCGGGCTGCAAGTGAGGGTAGCGAATCTTCAGATGGTCAAACAGCGCCGCTAATCGGTCGCGATGCTGAGCAATGTCAGGGATGTCGGGCAAGGTAATCGGCAACTGGATGCGTTTGTCGATGTAGAGGCCGCCGTTTTCAGCGATCGCCCCCACGACTACCGGTAGATAGTTCACCAGGGCGCTGACCCAGCCGAGCGATCGCCCCGTGACAATCATCACCGCGATCTCACAGTCCCGCAGCCGTTCAAATGACTGTAGCAACGCTGGCGTGAACTCTCCGGCAGTCGTCAGCGTGCCGTCCATATCGGTAGCGACCAGACGAATCTGAGAAAGCCGCTGGCGACTGAGCGCTGTGGTTAGCACCTGTGGCTGCATAGTCGTCACTTGCTCCCGGGTAGAAAATCATTCGTCCAGCCATCAACTTTGGCTACTCTTTAGCCTACTTGGGCAATCTAAACACAGTCAATCGAGCAGTCTCTTCTATGTCAACTGGCAACTCCGCAATCACCAGTACGGCTCAATCTGTAGATGGACCAACCAATGAGCTAGCAGACGGACTGCCCCGTGGTCTGGTCAACGGGCTGTCTCCTGCACCTACCTTCTGGGTGGCCCAAGCACCTGCCGCGACGCCAGCCTTGCCTGAACCTGCCAGTCCATGGATGTACACCTCCAGTGGACTGTTTGCGCTGCTAGTGGGTCTGGGAATTTTTTCCTACCTACAAAACCGCAAATTGCAAAAGCAGCTCAAATTTGAAGACTATAAAAACAAAGAACTACAGCGACGAGTCAAGCTGGCGATCAGCACTATTACCAAAATGGAGCGCAACCCAGATCTGATTCACTCGCGTGACTTTAACCTGGACTATCTGCGCATGCGGATGGAGGAAAAGCAGTTTAATTTTGCGATCGTTAACCAGCTCAAGATCAAGGTGAAACAGCGGATTAGTGAAGCGCTGCGACCCCAGCAGGCCAGCACTGGCATGGTTGGCATCGCCAGTAAACCGCGCCTGATTGACCAAATATTCGACGTAGAGTACACATCACCCAACGATCCTAAAAAGCGCAAGCGCGTTCTCTTTCGCATTCAGATCCGCTTGACCAAGCTACCCGCCCAGGCGACTTCTAACACGGTAGAAGACATCGTCAAGTGCATCGAAAATTTTCTCAATCCTCAAGATGAAGGCGGTTTTTGGCAGCCTACCTTGCAAGGCCGAATCGCCAACATGAAATGGGATCAAAAAGCCAAACCGACCCCGCTAATGGTGCTTGAGCAGACCAATGAGGGGGTAAACGTGACCTTTAGGAGTAAGAAAGGTAAGCGGGCGGCGCTTTAGAGGGTAGGAGACAGAATACAGTCGTCAGGAGACAGCTATGGACTGACGACTGACGACTGACAAGCTGCTGACGCTGGATGCCTACCCCAGCCTCTTCACTATTTCAGCCAGTTCTTCAGCCGCGAGGCCACCTGTGGTCGCCGTAGCTTGCGCATAGCTTTGGTCTGAATCTGGCGGACGCGCTCTCTAGAAAGCTGGAAGATGCGACCGACTTCTTCCAGCGTATGGGTTTCACCAGTGGTTAGGCCGTAGCGCAGCGCGATAATTTCTTTTTCGCGCTCAGTGAGCACCTCGGTGAGTACATCAGAAATTTCCTGACGCATCATCGACTCGCTGATTTGAGACTCGGGGGAGAGAGAATTGCCGTCTTCTAGCAGTTCCATCAGCTCGGTGTCTTCGCCTTTGCCGACGCGGTGATTCAGTGAGAGTGACTTGCGCTGTACCTGCTGCAAAATTCGCAGCTGGTCAGGCGACATATCTAATGCCTCAGCAACCTCAGCTTCGGTCGGGGTACGCTGTAACTCTTTGCGCAGCTCGCGGTGTGCTTTTTTGAGCTTGTTGAGCTTTTCTACAATGTGAATCGGTAGACGAATGGTGCGGGCATCGTTGGCGATGGTGCGGGTGATGCCCTGACGAATCCACCAGTAAGCGTAGGTAGAAAATTTGTAGCCCTTGTCGGGATCGAACTTTTCAGCGGCCCGGTTGAGGCCCAGTGCACCCTCTTGAATCAGGTCTAGAAAAGGGACGCCCCGATTGAGGTAGCGCTTGGCAATAGAAACGACCAACCGCAGGTTAGAGCGAATCATTCTGCGCTTGGCAGCGCGAGCCTTCCGCAGTTTTTGCTTGAGCTGATACTCGCTACAGCCGAACGAATCGGCCAGCTCGGCTAACGTTGGGCGGCGGCTGAGGCTTTCGGCCAGCGCCTCAGAGCGTTCCTCTAGTTCTACAATGATGCGTACCTGGCGGGCCAGCTCGATTTCTTCGGTGGGCTTGAGCAGGGGGTAGCGAGCCATCTCTTTGAAGAAGGCACCGACCGCGTCGTCGTTAGATGACTTGCTGTACCGGGAAGAGGCCGCCGCGAGATCGGAATACTGGACTGAGTACTGAGCTTCGTCTTCTGATGAATCGTCTTCTGATGAATCACCTTCTAATTCGTCATCATCAGCTAGAGCAGTCGCACCAGCGTACTGACCCGCATATTGACTCAGAGCTGACGCCTCTAGGTCATCTTCCCAGGCTGATGAGCTATCGCTTGTCCCTCTGACGGACGTATTAACAGGTGATGCAGCTTCCGCATCACCTGTTAGCTGACTGGTGAGGGTTTTGGAGGTGCCTGCAGACAGCGAAGCTGCTCGCTCACTCTGCGAAACTGAAGGACTGCTGATGTCAGAATTGTAGGGGACTGTCATATTTAGAATCAGGTTCACATCATGACGATTTTTCTAGGTAAGCTGGTAGTCCGTCTGTCGAACTGCGGCTTTTCTATATTCAGCTACGGCTTTTCTATATTCAGCTACTGCTTTACTATAGCAATCCTTGATCGGGAAACTAGGAGGATAAAGATTAGTTCAATTGCCCGGTAATCTTTCGCAATCCTTTGGAGGCTTTGCTTACCAGGTTTTTTATCTGTTTTGTAACGTTTCGTTATCTACCTTTACTCATTTTCAGGTTGACAGGGTATCGGGCAAGCCAACCATGCTTGATTTTCAACCATTCTCAATTTTTTGATTGCTAATCTTATGAGCGGGGCTGAGCAAGACTTATTAGGGGCGTGGGTGGAGGTGCTGGTTGACTGCCCGGGGGCTAAAGGGCTGTATACCTACGGCGTATCAAGGGAACTGGCAGTTACACCAGGAAATATCGTGAGCGTTTCTTTTGGCGCTCAGCAGGTTTGTGCGATCGCTATTCGCCTGATTTCTAAGCCACCTGAGGGGTTAGAGCCCTCATCGATAAAATCTATTGAAAGTATTATCAACACCACTTTCTTTAATAAAGAATATTGGCAACTATTAAACCGTGTCGCACGCTACTATCAGACACCCTTAATCAAGGTGGTTCGGACAACGTTACCCCCCGGCTTGCTATCTAGATCGCAGCGGAGAATTCGCCTGAATAAGCACGTCTCCGTAGAAACAATAGAGCGTTTGACTAACAGTCTTGGTGTCTCTAGATCGGCCGCGCAGCTAATAGCAACATTGCGCAACTCTCCTCAGGGAGACTATAGCTGGCAATACCTGCAGCGTCAGCTGCCAACGACCGCAGCCCAGCAAGCGCTGTATCAGCTTACCGAGTTAGGTTTGGTTGAGAGCTATCTGGCCTCGCCTCGTGCCCCCCGCGCTCAAAAGCGTCAGGCAGTTCTGCTAATCCAATCTGCTCGGGTTCCGGCTGCTGTCGATGGCGCTGCGTCGGCTCCGGCGAAACCCTCAGGAGAGGCGGCTAGTTCTGAGCTATCGGCTCGCCAGCGGGAGATTCTGATGAGTTTAGAGCGTCATGGGGGCGAACTCTGGCTCAGCGACGCGCTGCAACTACTAAGCACAACCAGTAAAACGCTCAAAAAGTTAGCAGACCAGGGCTATCTAGCCATAGAGCCACAGGAAGTACTGCGCTTAGGCGATCACACCTCAGCCCAACCCGATCGCCCCAAAGCCCTAACTGCTGATCAGTCCAAAGCCCTTGAAACCCTGCTAGCCATGCGTGGCTATGATGAGGCGCTATTGCATGGCGTGACCGGATCGGGAAAAACGGAGGTCTATCTGCAGGCGATCGCGCCCATCCTGAACGCTCAAAAGTCAGCTCTAGTACTCGTGCCCGAAATTGGTCTCACCCCGCAGCTAACTGATCGCTTTCGCAGCCGCTTTGGCGATCAGGTGTGCGTTTATCACAGCGGGCTTTCTGAAGGGGAACGCTACGATACTTGGCGGCAGATGCTCGCCGGTACCCCTCAGGTCGTGATTGGCACTCGCTCAGCGGTTTTTGCGCCGTTGCCGCATCTGGGCATGATCATTCTCGATGAGGAGCACGACAGCAGCTTTAAGCAAGACCGGCCTATGCCCTGCTATCACGCCCGTCAGGTTGCCCGATGGCGCGCTGAGCTAGAAGAGTGTCCGCTGATCTTAGGGTCGGCCACGCCCGCCATCGAAACCTGGGTGAGGTTCAAAGAGAAGCCCCATTACCTCTCTCTGCCGCAGCGGGTACATGCCCGGCCTTTACCCACAGCTGAGATTGTCGATATGCGCGAAGAGCTGCACCAGGGCAATCGCACTATCTTTAGCAGGGCTTTACAGCAGGCGTTGGAAGATCTTTTAGAGGCAGGCAACCAGGGAATTTTATTTATTCATCGGCGGGGGCACAGCAGCTTTGTCTCCTGTCGCAGCTGCGGCTATGTGATGGAGTGCCCTCACTGTGATGTTTCGCTGTCCTTTCATCAGCCCCACCAGAATGCGGGGGCCAGCTTGCGATGCCATTACTGTGGCTACGCCCAATCGCATCCGCCCCAATGCCCAGACTGCGCCTCGCCCTACCTCAAAAATTTTGGCAGCGGCACGCAGCGAGTGGTCAATGACCTGGCTAGGTATCTACCTCAGGCACGCTGCATTCGCTTTGACAGTGATACGACGCGCAATAAAGGGGCGCACCGAGCGTTGCTGACCCGCTTTGGGCAGGGTGAAGCCGACTTGCTGGTGGGTACCCAAATGCTGACTAAAGGCATTGACCTGCCGCAGGTGACGCTGGTGGGCGTGATCGCAGCCGACGGTCTGCTGTTTATGCCAGACTACCGGGCAAGCGAACGGGCCTTTCAAACCATGACGCAGGTGGCGGGCCGGGCCGGGCGGGGCGAGCAGCCGGGGCGGGTGATTGTGCAAACCTACAGTCCTGACCATGTGGCCATTAAAGCGCTGATGTCGCCGGAGCAGACTGGTTTGTCTGAGACTTCGGCGGATGTCCCGGGGGGATATGAGGCTTTTTTGACGGCAGAATTGAGCGATCGCGCTGCTTTGGAGTACCCGCCCTACGGCCAGCTGGTGCTATTGCGGCTGAGCGGGCTAGACGCCAGGGTGACGGAAATGGCCGCCGAGCGGATGGCAGCTAGCCTGACTGACCATCTGTCTAATTGGGATAGCGGTCTCTATGAAATGATGGGGCCAGTGCCCGCTCCCGTCTTTCGCGTAGCTCGTCGCTACCGCTGGCATATTTTGCTCAAGCTCAGCCTCGATGCCGATATTCCCGATCTGACTCAGCTGCGCAGCGCCTGCCCAAAAGGAGTCAGCCTTACGATTGATGTCGATCCGCTGAACTTGTCTTGAAGCTGGCATAGTGGTTTACCTGAATTCAGCTACAGAGCCGTAACGTGTAGCTGCTCAGTAGCTTCTGGGTCAATAATTGCTCAGGAATGCTAAAAAGTTTTGATAAAAGAAAAATGTCCCTGGTTTTTGTGATTCTATAGGGTGTGATTTCTGTGATTTTATAGCTCACTCCTATCAGGCAGGTTCCATCAGACAGATCTATTCTTCTCTCACCTGGCTAGTGCCCTACCGTGGTATCGCGATCGCTGTTTTGATCTTGCTGACCTGGGCCATTAGCTTTTTGACGGCTTTTATCGCCGGTGCTCAGGCTATCGGTGCGACCGGCTGCATCCTGCTCATTCCCTGGTTTACCTTTTTGTACACTGGGCTTTTTGTCACGGGTCACGACGCGATGCATGGCAGTATTGCTCCGACCCGGCCCCGGCTCAATCGGGCGATTGGCGAGCTGTCGCTGCTACTCTACGGCCTGATTCCCTACGACAAGCTCTATCAGGCTCATGCGGCTCACCATCAGGCTCCGGCTAGTCAGCTCGATCCTGACTTTCACAATGGCAAACACATCCATGTGGTTCTCTGGTATTTCCAATTCATGCGCAGCTATTGGACGGTGCGCCAGACGGTGGGTATTGCCATTATCTATAACGGATTGCACCAAGTTATGGGGGTGCCAGAGGCAAACCTGCTAATGTTTTGGGCGATTCCGGCATTGCTTAGCTCAGTGCAGCTATTTTACTTTGGTACCTATTTAGTTCATCGCCATCTGCCCGATACCTACAGCACCGCCCTGTGTGCTAACAGCACCTACTGGCCAGCGCTGATCTCTTTGATCACCTGTTACCATTTTGGCTATCACCGTGAGCACCACGCTTTTCCTGAGGTGCCCTGGTGGCAGCTACCGCAGACCTCGTTGGAGTTTTCGGCTCAGGCCGTTGATCAGCTAGAGGTAAAATATAAATGTGTCAGCAGTGGCAAGGCGTTGGATATTACTAACAGACCTTTGGTCCAGCGCGATCGCACCCTTCTAAAAACATAAAAGCTCGCCATCAGCATCAGCCCTTGCTCGATCGGCCCGACGATGCCGCCATAGTGATTCCTATCCCAGTAAGAAACCGAGCTCTCGAAGCGAAAGTCGCTCAGCGGCCAGAAATGTCGGTGGGCGTCTTCATGATGTACCGGCAGATCTTCCAGGCAGTGCAGCAAAATGCTGCCAAACAGCAGAGCAATACCTGGCCGCTTGAAATAGAGCATCAGCCCCAAACCTAACAGCGCCAGCGGAATAGAATTGTAAAAGTCGAATAGGGTCTGCCAGAAGGGTCGATAGTATTCGACGCGCCAGATTTGACCTTCAGGAATATCGGTTGTCAGCTTGATCCCAAAATAAAAGCCAAACATGGCCAGATCAGGAATCAGTGCGCCCCAGATAATCAGCGGGTTCCACTGCGGACGGTCTTTACGGTTGAGCAAGGCCAGGTTGAAAATGGCGTGGGCCGGTGTGTTCATACTGTCAGCTTTTAATACTGTCAACCTGTCGGAGCGAAGCTGCAGACAGCAGCGCTACGCTTAAAGCATAGACCCTACTCCTCCGGTCCTGATGAAACTTGGCCCCTCAATTGCTCTATTGTCGCTGGTCGCTTTGGGCGGCACGCTAGCGGCAACCAATCCTACCGAAGCAGACTACGCCGAATATCTCTTAGGAGTTACGCATTGACAGCAAAACGAAACTATGGTCAAGCGAAAGTAGCTTCTGTTACGTTTTCTAGAATAAACTGTCGAATGACGGGGACAAAG
>NZ_NRTA01000069.1 GCF_002286735.1 Leptolyngbya sp. BC1307 | reverse complement strand
AACGCTGCGGCATGTTTGCTCACCACTGGCGCTGGCGCAACAATCGGCAACTGCATCCTTCACCTCCTGCTCAAAACCTTTGAACCTAACGCCTAGTCTACCTCAGACGCGATATGATGATTTTTCTCTCATGAGAGCACAACACTCAAGTCAATTATCAGATCGCACTTGAAGAGGTCGATCCTGCCCGGAAGCTTTATCTTGCTGTGCCCGATGAAACATACAGCTCGTTTTTTCAGCGTCGATTTATCCGATCTGTTATCGAACGAACTCAGATACGTCTACTAACCTATGATCAAAGCGAAGAGGTGATTCGAAGATGGCTGTAGAGCAGTACCGCATCTGGATTCAGCAGCTACTGTCAGAGCGGGCAGAGCGTGGGCTTTCGCAGCCAGAGGTTGAGACTCAGGCCGTTTTGGATACTCAGCGCGATCACTATCTCCTGCTGCATACTGGCTGGCGCGGGAGTCGCCGCACTCATGGCTGTAGCCTGCATTTGGATATTAAAGACGGCAAGATTTGGATTCAGCATGACGGGACTGAAATCGGTATCGCTACCCAACTCCTTGAGCTAGGGGTGCCGCCCAGCGATATTGTTTTGGCCTTTCACTCGCCCAGTATGCGCCAGTTCACAGAGTTTGCTACTCACTAGCGACTCTGTCAGCGTCTTGAGCTTGTCTGAAGGGGGCTCTATGTTTGCCGAGAAGGCGATCGCGCAAATGCTTAATCCGATCTCTGAACTCGCTTACCGTTTCAAACTTTGGACTCTCAAAAAGATCGGTCACAAGGGCAAATACAGAACAGTTCTCTTCCATTCTGCCTGCTCACTCATGACGAGCACGGGTCAAACTTAAATCGGGTTGAATGTCGGATAAACGCTCTCTCACTGAGTCAGCTAACTGCTCTCTCTGATTTAGGTATGCTTCCACGGTATCTCGGTGTCGAAAATAGTAGCCAATTGTGTTGTAGACATCAGACAAAGATAGCGTTGAGTACCGATGCACAATCGATTCAGGGAGTGCACCATCTTGAAACGCTCGAATCACAGTTTCTAGCAAAACCTTTGAATTCCCAACGCGAATTGCTCCGACTTCATCTTCTCGCAGGGGCGGCGTCTCACGTTCCAAGACGAGGCTCATAGACTAACTTTCCTAAATTCGGCACAGAATAATCGTAACTTATTTAAAAGCCCAATTGCTCTGTCGATAAGCCGATGGTCTTAGTGTCGTCCGTTGCAACAAGCGATCATCGCTATTCACCAGGGCTCTATCCGCGTTTGGGCTTATCTGAACGGTGAAGTGTAGCGGCGACAGGCAACCTCGAAATCCACACCAATCGCTTTCGCCCGTCCGCTGCAACACCGTGTTGGACATTACAGGTTGATTATTTTGTTCAGAAATTTTTTAGCTAACTTCAGATCTATCTGATCCTTTGGACTCTCAATCAGTGATTCAATTGTTTTACCTTCAAACTGAGTGACGCCTCGGAGTTCCTTCCTGCCCAGTGCCGCAGAGTGATTGTTGCATTCAGCAAGTCCTTTTGAAACATCGAAACAAGAACAGTGTTAGCAATCCGTGTCGGATCGACGCCTACAAAATAGAAGAGAAACACCGATTTTTCTTCCGCAAGAAACTCTAATATTTTATCAATGTTGTAGGCTTTCGGATTGGAGCTAAGCACCATGATCTTCGTCTTAATATCGGTCTCGGTGACAAACCGATCAAAAGCACGGTGATAATCTCCAAGCTCGTTTGCAGTCCTAAATTCAGGAAGACCCTTCTTATTCTCTCCCAATGCAACAATAATCTCCTGCCGCAATCTCTCGTTTTCACCAGCAATCAAATACTCAATAATTCTGCCCCGCACATTGACGTTTTCAATCAAAGCAGCCAATAGGATCTCATTCTTATATTTTGATACAAGAGCATCTAGCTCAGACTTTAGCACCCTGCCATCCCTTGATTCAATGAACGTTTTTGCGCGATCCGGGGACTCTAAAATAATGTTACGGACATCATCAGTCACATCAAACTTTCGCCCGGTCGGAGAAATATTGTTTGTGGCTTCAACTAGACGTTCAAGATTGCCTTCAAAACCGATTGGTTCATGGATAGCGAACAGCCGTTCGAAGTTACAGGCAGAATTCTCAATACCTTCAAATCTACGAAGAATATCTGAGCCATTGAAACTTCCTCGAATGTTGTTTGCCCTCAGTTCCTGCGAACTGTGGCTAATTTTCTTAAGGAAGGTGCTATTCGCTAAAAAAAGACAGTTTTTCTTTGGTGTGACCAGGCAAACAACAAAAGGTCGATGATCGTACTTCCGCAAATTGGAAAGGGATAAGACAGTATTTGAAAAGCTTGTTGTGTTTGCTGAACTGAAGCGGATGGCGAAATCATCGTTATAATACACGGAACGATCTTTGATGAGTTGAAATCTCGCAAGAGCCAACCCGGATAGATTTGCTTTATCGTTGATCCCGTCGTGCGTTGCAATAAATGAAGCTAATTCTGTTAAGGTGTTATTCATACGTCAAAGAGTGAGAGGTTCTCCACCGAACCAGTAGGTGCCTTTTGTTTTGGTTGATCACTCAGGCTATTGCGCTCCCAAAACACGCCATCAGCGTATCCTTGTACCTCATGATCAGAGTCAGCTAACCTAAGACGCTTCAACGCCCAGCAACAATACTCGAGATTTTGTTCAATCCCCGAGAACCTGCGATGAAGTTTCTTGGCAACTACAGCAGTAGTGCCACTTCCCAAAAACGGGTCGAAGACAAAGTCCCCTTCCTTAGTGCTAGCGAGGATAAGCTTCGCAATCAGCTTTTCTGGCTTCTGTGTGGGATGGTCAGTATTTTCGGGCATAGACCAAAACGGAATTGAGATATCTGACCATATATTTGATGGATGTGTGAGGCGATAGTTGCCGCCTTCCTCTTCATCCCAGTCTTTGGGCTTCCCGTTAACACGATAGGGAGCTATAACTTTTCTCTTCAGCTTAACGGCATCTACGTCAAAATAGTAGTCCTTCGCGTTGGAACAGAACCAAATGTCCTCGGTATTATTTTTCCAATTAGACTTAGCTCCACGACCCTTTTCACGCTCCCAGGTGATCCGATTGTGGACATAAAAATATTTCTCAAGAAGTGGGGCAATTAAAACGGATGTTTTCCAGTCTGAGCAAATGTAGACCGTTGCATCGGGCTTTAATATCGCTTTCGCTTTCAGAACGAGCGATCCAAACCATTTTGAATAATCTCCCTTTTCTTTCTCTTTGAAAAGGTGTCCATTGTAATTCTTGGATAGGTTGTATGGAGGGTCTATGACAAGCAGATCAACGAAGCCTGATGGCAGGGTGGGTAATACCGCAAAGGTGTCCCCGTGGATGACTCTCCCCTCAATCTCCTGCACTGAAAGCGATACAGGTTCTTCAATAAGCTGTGGGGCAAAGGATTCGATTTCCTCCTTGGTGCAGGTCAAAGTCCTGTTTCTGGGTGCTCGTTGTCTCTCCGTGCTGTGCTGCTGATTCATTAGTAGTCTCTATAAGTTACACAACAGTGAGGTTTTTGAGAATCTTTTCAATTTCTTTGCCCAACTTATAATTAGAGGGAAAGATTCCACCTAACCACCCTACACAGTGGATTGGGTAGAAATATTTCTGCCTAATTACCTCACAGGTATACATTATGCAGAAATTCGTCTACCTAATTGCCCCGCGTGGCAGACTAGATGGAAAATTTCAGTATAATCATTCCTGCGGTGAGAGACTAGCGCTCTTTAAGCTTTAGTTACATTTGGTCACTTCTAGCTACTCAATGCAGCCCAGATAGAAGAAACCTACGTGCAATAGATTCACGGAGTTTGCTACTCACTAGCGACTCTATCAGCGTCTTGAGCTTGTCTGAAAGGGGCTCTATGTTTACCGAGGAGGCGATCGCGCAAATGCCTAATCCGATCTCGAAACTCACTCGCCTCTTCAAACTTCAGCTCCTTCGCGGCTTCTTTCATCTTGGTTTCTAACTGACCGATCAGCATCGGAATGTCTTCTAATGGCAGCTCATCGCTGTGGTCGTAAGCTTTCTCTAGCTCCTCCGCATTCAAGCGGCGCGACATATCCAGAAAAGAGAGAATCGAGTTGCTGTTGCGGCGGATAATCGCGGTAGGCGTAATTCCGTGCTCTTTGTTATAGGCTTCTTGAACCGCCCGGCGGCGCTCGGTTTCGCTGATGGCTTTCTCCATGCTCTGGGTCATGTTGTCGCCATAGAGAATGGCTTTGCCCTCAATGTGACGGGCGGCGCGACCGATGGTTTGAATGAGCGATCGCTGGGCCCGCAAAAAGCCCTCTTTATCCGCATCGAGAATTGCCACCAAAGAGACTTCCGGCAGGTCGAGCCCTTCTCGCAACAGGTTGACGCCGATGAGAACGTCAAATACGCCTTCTCGCAAGTCTTGAATAATCTCAATGCGCTCAATCGAGTGAATCTCTGAGTGCAGGTAGCGGACTCTCACCCCATGCTCATGGAAATAATCTGTGAGATCTTCGGCCATGCGCTTGGTGAGAGTGGTGACCAGGGTGCGCTCGTTTTTGGCAGCGCGATCGCGGATCTCTCCTAACAAATCATCCACCTGCCCGTCCGTCGGTCGTACCATGATCACCGGGTCTAGCACACCGGTTGGTCGGATAATTTGCTCCACCACATGCCCTTCAGACTGCTCTACTTCCCACTCACCCGGGGTCGCCGACACGAAGATACACTGATTCACCTTCTCCCAAAACTCTTCCGCCTTGAGCGGGCGGTTGTCAGCCGCACTAGGCAGGCGAAAGCCGTGGTCGATCAGCACCTTCTTACGCGCCTGGTCACCGTTGTACATGGCCCGAATTTGCGGCACCGTCACGTGCGACTCATCGATCGCAATCAGCCAATCATCCAGCGGAAAGTAGTCCAGCAGGCACTCGGGAGAAGCCCCGGGCAACCGACCCGCCAAGTGTCGCGAGTAGTTTTCTACACCATTGCAGTAGCCGACTTCTTCAAGCATTTCCAGGTCATAGCGAGTGCGCTGCTCTAGCCGCTGAGCTTCTAGCAGTTTGCCCTGACTTTCGAGCAGTTCTAGCTGATCTCTTAGCTCAGCGCGAATGCCCTGACAGGCGGCTTCTAGCTTGTCGTCTGGGGTGACAAAGTGGCGAGCGGGGTAAATATTCAGCGCGTCCATGCTTTGCAGCGTCGCCCCCGTCACCGGATCGATGTAGCGAATGGCGTCAATTTCGTCGCCGAAAAATTCAATCCGAATTATCCGATCTTCGTAAGCGGGGCCAATCTCTAGCACGTCGCCTTTTACCCGAAAGCGACCGCGCGCCATCTCGATGTCATTGCGGGTGTATTGAATCGATGCCAGATCGCGCAGTATCTGTCGCTGGTTAGTTTCTGCGCCGACTCGCAAAGGAATAGAGGCATTGAGATATTCTGACGGGATGCCCAGGCCGTAAATGCAGCTAATGGAAGCGACCACAATCACGTCTTTGCGTTCAAAGAGCGATCGCGTGGCCGAGTGCCGTAGCATGTCAATTTCGTCGTTAATCGAAGCCGTCTTCTGGATGTAGGTATCGGTGACGGGAATATAGGCTTCTGGCTGGTAGTAGTCGTAATAGCTGATGAAATACTCCACCGAATTATCGGGAAAGAATTCGCGTAGTTCGTTGCAGAGCTGCGCCGCCAGCGTTTTGTTATGCGCCAGAATCAGGGCGGGCTTACCCACCGCGTCAATCGTGCGGGCGATGGTGTGCGTTTTGCCAGTACCCGTCGCGCCCAGAAGGGTTTGATACCGCTGACCTTTTTTCAGATTGGCGACGAGCTGCTTGATGGCTTTCGGCTGATCGCCTGCGGGTTCAAACGGGGCTTGAATGTCAAACTTTTTCATGAGCGGCGGGGCAGGCGAGGACGATAGAATTCTTAACCTTTAGAATCTATATGTTAGACGATCTAAATAATTGCGACCGAGTGTTTTGCTACCGTTGGAGCTGACCACTGCAAGGCAAAATCTATGAGTGATATAGCAACCAGCAGCACCGCAAAAGACGAGATTGTCTTAACGCTGATCCTTATAAACTCAACTGATGCAATTTTGGGGGAGCACGGCTTTATCTCATTGGAGGAAGTTCGTAGTTGCGTCGTTGATGCCGTTGTGAGCACCAGCACCACACATTTTTGCTTGCCAGCAGATGTAATTCAACAGCTAGGTTTGAAGCGGGTAGGAAGAATGAGTGGTCGGACGGTGAAAGGGATTCAGACCTTTAACGTCTACGAAGGGGTGAGATTTGATGTGGACGGGGGGATTGACGGCATTTATCGGTGCATAGAACTACCGATTGGACAGAGGCCGCTGCTGGGACGAGTTCCACTGGAGGACTTAGGCTTAGAGCCCGACCCAGAAGCTCAATGCCTACAAAGGGTACCCATCAGGGTATAGCGCTATTGTAATGACGGTTATCTAGGTTGGCTCAATTGACAAAGCGTAGGATAATCCGGGGTGTCCCAGCGTGCGGAATCCCATTGATGAGCCAGCCGATAAGTGCAAAGCCTAATATCCCAGACTGTTCCTGGCAGTGGCCGATTGGGCAAGTGTGGGAGACACCTTACATTGTGCGCTATGCCAGCAATCTGGACGATGGGCCGGAGCACGGTGCGCCTCTGGGCGGCTTTGGGGCGGGCTGTATTGGGCGATCGCCCAATGGCTCATTTAACCTGTGGCATCTCGATGGCGGCGAACATATTTTTGACTCGTTTCCGGGCTGTCAGTTTAGTGTCTTCGAACAGGCAAACGGCGAGACCCAAGCCTATGCCATGTCTACCGACCGCCCAGCGGACAAACTCTCTAGCTGGGAGTGGTACCCCGCTGAGAATTCGGGCACCTATCACGCCCTGTATCCGCGTAGCTGGTACGCCTATGAGAATGTTTTTCGGGCGAATTTGACCTGCGAGCAACTTACGCCGATCTGGGCCGATAACTACCAGGAGAGCAGCTACCCGGTCGCGACCTTTGTTTGGAGCGCGCATAACCCAACCGACCAGCCGCTGACACTGAGCATTATGCTGAGCTGGCAAAATATGGTGGGCTGGTTTACCAATCACAACAAATCTCCCGAGATTCAGCAGCGAGAAGATGGCAGCCCCTTTTATGAGTATGTGCCTCGGCTGAGAAAGAGTTTGGGCAACTACAACAAACTGGTTTGCGAAAGAGAAACCGCAGCAGGCTTTGTGATGGATGGGGAGTGGGCTGGCGATCCTGAGGAAGGCGACGGACAATTTGCGGTGGCAGCCTACCATCCGCAGGCAGAAGCGACCTACAACACGCACTGGGATCCCGATGGCGACGGGCATGATCTGTGGGATAGCTTTGCGGCAAGCGGTCGATTGACTAATCTTGAAGATGCGGGTATCAGCGCAGAGCAACAGATTGGCGGCGCGATCGCTCTCCGCTTCACCCTCTCCCCCGGCGAAACCCAACAAATCCCCTTCGCGCTGAGCTGGGATCTGCCGGTAACAGAATTTGCCGCTGGGAAAAGTGCTTATCGCCGCTATACAGACTTTTTTGGTCGGGACGGCAGGAATGCTTGGGCGATCGCCACCACCGCCCTCGAAAACTACAAAACCTGGCAAGAGCAGATCCAAACCTGGCAGCAGCCCATCCTCGATCAAGATCTGCCGCAGTGGTTCAAAATGGCCCTGTTTAACGAGCTATATGACTTGGCCAGCGGTGGCACCCTGTGGTCAGCAGCGAGCGAGGCCGATCCGGTTGGTCAGTTTGGCGTGTTGGAGTGCTTGGACTACCGCTGGTACGAAAGCTTAGACGTGCGGCTCTATGGCGGCTTTGCTACCCTGCTGCTGTGGCCCGAACTCGAAAAATCAGTTATTCGCGCCTTTGCCCGTGCCATCCCGACCGCTGACCCCAAGCCGCGCATTATCGGCTACTACTATACCATCGGCGAAAAAGACCACATGGCCCCGCGCAAGCTCAAAGGCGCGACGCCGCACGACCTGGGCGCACCCAATGAAAATCCGTGGCTCGCCACCAACTACACCAGCTATCAGGACTGCAACCAGTGGAAAGATCTCTCTAGCGATTTTGTCTTGCAGGTGTACCGCGCTTTTCACAGCACGGGTAGTACTGATATCGATTTCCTCGCAGAGTGCTGGCCTGCAGTCGTCGAAACGCTGGCCTACAGCAAGCAGTTTGATACCGATGGAGACGGCCTCATAGAGAACAGCGGCGCACCGGATCAGACCTTTGATGACTGGCGGCTGAAGGGGATTAGCGCCTACTGTGGGGGCTTATGGATTGCGGCTCTGAGTGCGGCGATCGCCATCGGTGAAACCCTTCAACAGCACCAGCGTGCCCCCGGCAACGTCGTCATTTTGCTCACCCAATATCGCCGCTGGTGGCAGCATGGCCGCGCCGCCTACCAAAAACAGCTCTGGAACGGCAGCTACTACCACCTAGATACCGGCAGCGGCTCTGACGTGGTGATGGCAGACCAGCTCTGCGGCCAGTTTTGCGCGTCAACAATGGATCTGCCCGATGTGGTCGATCCTGAGTACGTCGAGTCCACGCTATCTGTCATTTACAACGCCTGCTTTATCAAATTTAATGAGTACGCTGCTCAGCTTGGCCCGCAAAATCAAAAGTTTGAAGGCGCACAAACCGGCTACTTCAGCGCGGCTGAACTGGGCGTAAAAATCGGCTGCGCCAATGGCGTGCGGCCTGATGGCTCCCCCCAGAATCCGGACGACACCCACCAGCTAGAGGTCTGGACGGGCATCAATTTTGGCTTAGCGGCCTTTTTCGCCCATGCCGGTAAGAAAGCAGAGTCGATGGCAGTCACCCAAGCCGTCGTTCAGCAGATCTATCAGCACGGGCTACAGTTTCGCACCCCAGAAGCCATCACTGCCGTTGGTACCTTTCGGGCCTGCCACTACCTCAGACCGATGGCAATTTGGGCGGTGTATCATACCCTCATTGCTAAGTAGCGCTTTCCCATCGGGCGGCACCGTCTGGCGCTTTACGTTTGCACAGCATATAGCGATAGACACTGCGTAAATTCGGGCTATATCATAGCAACCATAAAAACTGGGTCATTCCACAACTGTCTATCAGCACACTCACAAGATTTAACTACAGGGATTTAACTATGGCGGCTTCTGCAAAGGTCTCTCGCCAGCCGAGGGAGCGTTCACAGCTCACGCTTTGGTCAGTGGCAACTGTCTCTTTTCTCTTAGGCTCAGCAGTCACAACTTTGATCATCTGGCAGCTACATCGGCTATACCGGGCAACTATCGCGCCGGAGGTTACGGTAGAAGGGACAGTTCAAGCCAGATACGACTATCAGCCAAACGACGGGCCGATGCCAGCGCCAATGGGCTACTTTATCGAGAGCGCGGGGATCGGCCGGATTTATCTAACTGGGGAACCGCTCAATAGCTATGTCGGGCAGGTTGTGAAAGCGCGAGGAGGGATTTCCGGTGTTTGTGGGCCTAAGTCAATTCCATGCTACCCCCTGATAGAGGTGAGAGAAGTGGGCATTCCGGTAGAAGAGTCCGAGCAAAAGTAGGACAGATAGACAGGCAACTAGAGAACGGGCCACTGTTAAATAATGATGGCCCGTTCTCTGCGTATAGGAATCTCTTTCTAAATGAACCTATTCCAGACTGAGCTGGAGAATGCCAAGCAAAGTGCCCCTTGCCGATGCAACCGCTTCATCGTCGATGGCCTCGTTAGCCCCCTTCAATAGGTGCAGCACCGACATAAACGTAGGCGAGTTGATAGCAGCCGCTAACTCTTCACTGCTTAGCCCGATTACCAGCTCGTTGATCGCTTCTATCGCCGCTCTCAGGTTCTCAGGAGAGGTTGCCAAGACAGAGACATCAATCGCTGCCCCTACCTCCTCTGACAACAGTTGCTCTAGAGCCGTGATATCGCTGTTGGTGCTGCTAGCAGAAGCTGCCGCAATCGCCGCCACAATCTCTGGGGAAAGTAGTAGCGTCGTGTCGCCTACCGAAGGGACTGAGCTGTCCGTTTGCAGCGTTTGTAAGGCAGCCGCTATTCCCTGGCTAATCTGAGCGGCGATCAACTGGTTTGCAGGCGTCATCGTCGGCAGCAGCGTATCGCTCACACCGGTAACGCTCGAATCTGGCAAGGTGACCGGTGTAGTACCGGCTTGAGCTAGCCTGGGCAGCGCCAGCTCTACGGTAGAAAAGCAGAGCAGCGCCAGCAAAGGGACTTTGACTAGCAGGGGTAGAGCCTTTTCCTGAGAAAACCGTCGCGGCTTCTTCTCTTCTACAGACAGAGTTAACGGGCGAGTTCGCATAAAAACCTCTTTTGCAATCACTTTCTAAAGAACGCTTAGAAGCTGTAGCCATAGCCTACAGACCCAATCAGTCGAATACCTTCTGCCGTGTTGCCTGTCACATCAGAAAGACCCACGGTAAAAATTAAAGGCACCTCAAAGGGCGCAAGGGAAGTTGCCAGGCCCAGTCCGCTGCCTGTCCAGCTAGCAGTCGTTGACACTTCTGGCTGCACCCGCAGGCTAACACTGCCAAACACGTTAGGCGCGTTGTTTTTAGCAGCGATCGCCCCTGTCGAGCGAAACGCGCCCGTGCCCGCTCCCAGCGAAACCGTCAGCGGCATAGGGTTAGGCTGCCCGCGTCGCAGATCAAACCGGCTAGTAGCTACGCCGTAAAACGTATCGTCAGCGCGATTAGCAGCGCCCCACTTGAGGGCATTAGACCAGCCGACGGCGATCGCCAGATTGTTGGCAGCAGGAAATGTGCGGTGTAGCTTGAAGCCGACAATGCCATCATCGGCGAATCCATCCAAGCTAATAATGCCAGCGCTGACTTCCAAACCGACGCTATTGACCGCATCCCCCACCCCAAAACCGACGCTGGCAGAGCCATCAAACTTACTGCGATTACCGTCCGTCGCCAGCGATGCACCGACAAATACGTCGCCCCAGTCAGCACCATAGGCAGAAGGCGTCAAAAAGCTGGAAGAGGGCACCGGCTGAGGCCGATCATCGAGAACAGCATTAGGATTAATCAGCAGCTGCTGGCGAATTTCTTCGTCGCTCAGCGGCGAGAACGTATCGCTAACCGGCGGCGTAAAATCTTGAGCCACCCTGTCTTCCGTCTGCTTTAGCAATTCACCGGTAGAATCGCTGAACTCTCCAGCCGAAGTGTGGTCTATGTCTGCGATCGCCTCAGCAGGTACGGTAGGCTCTAAATCTGTTTGGCTCATGCTGAGCCCAGTGCTCACAACTTCGAGTCCGGCTAGCTGCTCAGAACCGGGCTGTAAACTAGCCTGAGCCGCAGTTTCAGCAAGTAAGAGAGACATGGCCAAGGCTGTTATAGCCAGGGCGCTTTGATACATTTTGATAGTCATACGCTTCGTACACATGCAAAGTGATGGACTTGAGACCCGTCTGGCAATGCGACACCCAAACCGATAGGAACATCCGATTATTCCCAGCCCCAGCGCGCGAACAAACAAAAATTGATAGACATTCCCCAGCCAAACCGCATTCAGCGAGTACTCAAGCGGATTGGGCGGCAAGCTTCGCATTGGGCGACTCGCTACAATAAAGCTGTACTTTTCATCCGGCCTGGGTCATGCTCAAGTTTCAGCCACCAGGATTTGAACAAAAATCAGCGTTGACTCGCCTGGGCCGGGTCGCGTACTATACGCCGATCAGGACGCTTGCAAAATCATCGACAGACACCTCTCAACCCACCGTTATCTTCTTCCACAACTTCGGTGGCGGTGCTTCGGCTTACGAATGGTCAAAGGTCTATGCTGTTTTGACGGCTGGCTACCGCGTGGTTGCGCCTGATTTGATCGGCTGGGGCGCATCGGATCATCCTGCCCGGCGCTATACGCTGCAAGATTACCTACACAATATTGAAGACTTTATTCAACGAATAGCTACCGATCCGATTATTGCCGTCGCTAGCTCTTTTACAGGCGGGTTAGTCGCGCGGCTAGCGGCTGATCGGCCTGATTTGTTTCAGCGTTTGTTTTTAGCTTGCCCAGCTGGGTTTAGAGACCTTGGTAAGGGCGCGGGGCGGCGACTGCCTGAGCCGCTGATCAATTTTCCTTTTTTAGATCAGATTGTCTATGCCCTGGGCGCAAATAACGAGATAGCGGTTCGCAACTTTTTAGAGAACTTTTTGTTTGCCAAGCGCGATCGCCTCTCTCCCGAAACCGTCTCTGCTTACCTCGCCTCTGCCCAACAGCCCAACGCCGAATACGCCGCGCTCTCTTTTTTGAGGGGCGATTTGTATTTTGACCTGGCTCCTTATCTAGCTCAGCTGACGGTGCCAACGGCCATGATCTGGGGCGAGCAGGCTCAGTTTACGCCCGTCTCCCTCGGTCGCCAGTTAGCCAGCCTGAACCCAGAAGCGGTGCAGCGATTTCAGGTAGTATCAGAGACTGGTGTGCTGCCTCATTTGGAGCAGCCAGGGACAGTGACAGCGCTGCTGTTAGATTGGTTAGCGGCTGACACGTCAGAATCATAAACAGACGAAATGAACAGGACTCGGCGATGAATCAGTACTTTGCAACGGTGGCTAGAGGCCTAGAGCCGCTAGTCGTGCAGGAGCTAGAACAGCTAGGCGCGAAGGACGTGGAGCCGGGTTTTTGTGGGGCGGCTTTTAAGGGCGATCGCACCCTCCTCTACAAGGTCAACCTGTGGGCCAGACTCCCCTTTAGAATTCTGCGACAGCTTGACGAATTTGACTGTGAAGACGAGAGTGACCTGTTTGCAGGCATACAGCGCATTGACTGGAGCGAATACCTGCGGCCTGACAACACGCTGGCCGTGACGGCAACCGGCAAAACAGAGGCGCTAAACCACACACATTTCACTGCCTTGCAGGTAAAAAACGCCATTGTCAGCCAGCAAACTGAGCAGTTTGGCGAACGATCAGACGTTGATACGCAAGCGCCCGATGTGCGAATCAACCTGCATTTGCGCCATGATCGGGCCACGCTCAGCCTCGATAGCTCGGGCGACAGTCTGCATCGGCGCGGCTACCGGCCAGCGGTGGGGGCAGCTCCTCTAAAGGAATCTTTAGCAGCAGCGCTGATTCAAATGACGGACTGGCAGCCGAACGTGGCTTTTTTCGATCCGCTGTGCGGCTCGGGCACGCTGCCGCTAGAGGCGGGATTGCGATCGCTCCAAATCGCCCCGGGTCTTTTCCGCGAGCGCTTCGGCTTTGAAACCTGGCTCGACTACGACGATGACCTGTGGGAGAGCATGATCGCTGAGGCGGAAAGTCAGCAAAAAAGTGAATTAGCGGCTTTTGTGGGGGGAAGCGATCGCGATCCTAACGTCCTCATACAGGCCCACAGCAACGCACAGCAATGCGGCATGGAGCATCTGATCACCTTTCAACAAAAAGACCTTGCCGACGTAGCAGCCCCCACCGACAGCGGCATATTGCTCTGCAACCCACCCTACGGCGAACGCCTCGGCAAAGACTCTGACCTGGGCGCATTTTACAAGCTGC
The DNA here is from genome assembly GCF_002286735.1 of Leptolyngbya sp. BC1307. Lineage (GTDB taxonomy): Bacteria > Cyanobacteriota > Cyanobacteriia > Phormidesmidales > Phormidesmidaceae > Phormidesmis. The sequence continues at coordinate 1,051 of NZ_NRTA01000069.1, read as the reverse complement.
TGGGCAATGTTCTCAAGCAGCGCTTCAAAGGCTGGACGGCCTACGTCCTTAGCGGTAACAAAGCCCTCTCCAGCAACATCGGCCTCAAGTCCGCCTCGCGCACCCCGGTCTACAATGGCTCACTCCTCTGCCAGCTGATGAAATACGAGCTGTACTGATGAGCTTGTTGAATATACAAAGTAATGGTGCGCTGCGAACGAAATCTATTCATAGAGAGCGGCCTGGTATGGCAGTAGGTGGGGCACCTGTGAGAAGTGCCCTCACTGCGTAGGTGGCACGGCTTAGCCTTTAGGTGATATTTACCCGCTTGGTCAAAATCGCCATCACTTCATTCGGTCTGCCGGTTGAGATCGGTTTGCTCCAGTCGTTGGGCTCGGCGTAGTTGAGATGGTGTAGCTGCTTGATAGTTGCTTGCACAACACTGAGTCTGCCAAACAGCATGTGGCGCACATTTTCGTGAGGGATGGGTCGGTTATCAGGCGGCTCAGCAAAACCACCTGTGGACGCTGAAGCGCCCTGGTCATCAGGAATAAACATCAGAATCGGGTCTCCGGTTGAGTTTGGCAAAAAAGCCAAAACCCAATACCCCTCAACTACCCACAAAGATGACGTGCAAATCGGGGTGGCTAAGGGGTACATTTAACCCTAGCCGCCGGGATTGCGTGTGAATCCTATGCGGTTAGCCGTCGGTATGGTGTTGACGCACCTACCGATGGCGCTAAGAAGCATTGAGCTTTGACGGAACAGGCGCGATCAGCATCACAGCCATAGATAAAAAGATAGGCGCATTTTCACAGAGAGTCAAGATATAGATTGGGAAGGGATCGGTAGCGAATGCGATCGCCGTACTCATGCAGCAGTTGCGCCTGATAAGCATCTCATACACATACTTAACATTGCGAAGGTAGGTATATTATCTATGAGCTTGTTGCTGGGCTTTTAGTCTAGGTTCTGAGCTCGACTTTATCCGTTAAGCCGCATAGCAAAGCAAGTCAGACCAGGCGTTGAATAGAGTCCGAGGGACTTCAACCATCTCGGTGTCAAGCCGTGA
>NZ_NRTA01000068.1 GCF_002286735.1 Leptolyngbya sp. BC1307 | reverse complement strand
CTTTGTCCCCGTCATTCGACAGTTTATTCTAGAAAACGTAACAGAAGCTACTTTCGCTTGACCATAGTTTCGTTTTGCTGTCAATGCGTAACTCCTAGGACAGCTTAAATTTCAGGGAGACTTAACTCAATCGATTCCATTTTAAACAGCACCGAGTACTAGCATACAAACAGTGGAGAGCCTAGAGATAATGTCAGCATCCACGCCTTCTATATACATCTTGAAAACAATCAGCTAAGTCTGGGTCTCTTCTTTCTAGTGTTTGACCGTTTGAGTAGTTCAGTTATATCGTCCACAAAAGAGTAAACAACGGGCACAACCACCAGCGTCAGCAGCGTAGAGATAACTAATCCACCCAGAATGACGGTAGCAATGGGTGAGTAGGCATCCATGCCGGTTTCTGGGGAAAAGGCCAACCGCACAATCACAATCAGGGTGGTAAAGGTAGTCATGACGATGGCTTTGAGTCTGACGGGGCCTGCTTCGCGAATGGCGATCGCCCTGGGCACCCCTTCCTTCCGCTTCGCCAAAATCAGCTCCAACAGCAGAATTGCCGACGACAGCGAGATGCCTGAAAGAATAACAATGCCTAGAATCGACACTGTTGACAGCGTATGGTTGAACAGCAGCAGCGCCCCGAAGACGCCGACTAGCTGCAAGGGCACCGAGAGCATCATCACTAGTGGCTGCACAAATGAGCCGAACTGAATCACCAGAATCAGGTACAGCAGCATTAGCGAAACGCCGAGTCCCCGCAGCAGTCTCGCAAATTCGGTCATCATGTCAGTCATATCGCCCATCGAGTCGATGCCATAGCCCGGGGGAAAGTCGAGCTGTTCGCCTGCCTGCATGGCGATCGCCATCGACAAATCCATCGAAGCGGGGCCGTTTTTTCGGTAATACCCATTCAAATACACCACCCGGCTGCCGTTTACATGCTCTATCAGCGTCGGCCCCTCGGCTCTCTCCAGCGTTGCGACCGTGCTCAAAGGCACCTGTTGGCCGGTTTCACTGGTGATGTAAGTGCCGGAGAGATCTTGGAGGGTGGCGCGATCGCTTTCCTCATACCGCACCAAAATCGAGTTCTGCCGCAGATTTGGCCGATTGTAGTAGCGCCGGGTCATGCCGCCATTGAGGGCGTAGTAAGCCTGTTGTGACACCATTTGCACGTTTAGCCCCAGCTCCTGAGCGCGGCGGCGGTCGATATTGAGCCGGTACTCGGGCTGGGAGAGCGCCGAACTGGTAAAGGGCGTGATGATGTCGGGATTGGCCTCGGCAATTTCTCGCACGCCTTCTGCGAGCTGGTACAGTGTCTCCAGCTCAGGGCCATAAATCGCAAGCTGAATGGGCGCAGCAGAGGTGGCCATCACATCTACTCCCATTTCCTTAATCGCAATACGGCGAATGCCGGGGATCGTGCTTTTGGCCTCAGCCGCAATGCCGTCCATAATCTTCCAAATATCGCGCTTTCGCTCGGTCAGGGGCATAATCGTCACCGTCATCGCAGCGGTATTTACCCCGCCCATACTGTAGCCGCTGAAGTAAGTACTGTTGCGCGTCAGCTCAAAGCCCACTTGCGAAGAGACTTTTTCAACCTCTGGCTGCTGCATGATGATTTGTTCTACCTGCGCTGCTGCCGTATCAGTTGCTGCAAATGAGGTGCCTGCCTCCATCTCCAGCGTTGCCATAAACTGGCCCGAGTCGCCCAGCGGCATCATCTCCTGAGGGATAAAGCTGTACAAGGAGATTGCCAGCACCACCGAAGCGCCGGCGATCGCCAGCGTAATCTCTCTATTTTTCATGCAGATATCCAACAGCCAGGCGTAGCCCCGCTCCAGCCTGCGAAACCCGTAGCGCACAGGCGTCGTCAGCTTCTGCAACCAGGTGCGTCGCTGCAGCTTGGCTGAGTAGGGCTTCAGCGCAAACGCAGCCACCAGCGGAATTAGCGTAATCGATACCAGCAGCGACGCGATAAAGGCAAACACCATCGGCCAGACAATCCCAACAAACATCAGGCCCGTCAGTCCGCCCGCCAGAATCGTCGGCAGCAGCGCCGCAATCATCACACAGCTTGCCGCCGCACTCGCCAAAAAGACTTCGCCTGTGCCCTTAATCGACGCCTGCATGGGCACAAACCCCTGCTTCAGCTTTTGATCGATAGAATCGAGCACAATAATCGAGTCATCGACTAGCTTACCAATGGCCATCATCATGCCAATTAGCGTAGAGGAATTGAGCGACATGCCGATAGGGATGAACGGCAGCGTAGACAGCGCCAAACTGGTCGGAATGGAGATCATGATGAGCGCCGTAGCGCGGAAGTCTTCCAGGAAAACTAAAATCACAAATCCCGCCAGCACGACGCTAACCAACAGCTCCTGAAAAGTACTGCTAAGAATGAGATCGACCAGATACGAGTTGTCGTAAGCTTCCTGAAAGGCTACCCCTGGATACTCTGCTTTAATTTTCTCTAATTCTGCTCGAATCTTCTCAATCACCTGCGGCGAGCTAGAGTCTGGCTTTTGAATGATGTTCACCGCCAGGGCCGATTCGCCATTGTACCGGTAGCCACTGCGCCGCTCTTCGTAGGTGTCTTTGACTGTAGCCACATCGCGCACGTACACCACCCGGCCATCCTGCTCCAGAATGGGGTAGCTCATCACCGCTGTCGCATTCAGGGTTCGCTCGGCTGTGCGAACTAAAATCTCGCTGTCGCCCTGAGTGAGCACCCCGGCCCCCTGACTGACATTGTTCGCGTCAATCGCATCGCGCACCTGCAAAATAGAGAGGCTGTAAGCCGCTAGCTGCTGTCGATCTACGATAATCTGAAGCTGCCTGCGGTAGCCTCCAAAAATAGAAACCGCCTGCACATTCTCTACCTGAGTCAGGCGATCAACGAGAACATTGTCGGCAAACTCTCTAAGCTGCAAAGGGTCCCAGCCGTCGCCTTTGATCGCCAGCGTCAGTACAGGCCGATTGAGCGGATCGATGGGCAGAACCCAGTAAGTACGCGAGTTGATCCCGTCGAGCTGAAGGTCGCCCTCGGCAGCGGTCATCACGCTCTGGACAGACTGCACGGCTTTGTCGATATTGCCGCCCCAGGCAAACTGAATAGTCACCAGAGAGCTGTCCTGCTGCGAGCTAGAGCGAATAAACCGTACGCCGTCCAGCACGCTCAGCCGCTGCTCAATGGGCTTACTGATATAGGCTTCCACCTCCGCCGGAGAAGACCCTGGAGCCATGGTCACCACAGAGACCAGCGGACTCTCGACGTAGGGCATCATCCGCACCGGCAGCAGCATCAGTGTCAGCACCGACATCATCACCACCGCAATGTAAAAAGCAGCGACAACAACAGGATTTTTAATCGACCAGCGGGTGAGGAACTCTTTCATAGGGGGCTACTGAGCCTCAACGAGGAGATGACCGACGCCTTCTTTTCCGTCTTCCTCTAAAACAGAGTGCACTACCCAGGGGCCAGCCATGCCCAAATAGGTTTTGACACTGTACGTACCGGGCTCTGAGCCAGGAGTGACTTCCGATTCGGTCGCCATTCTTTCCATCCCCTCCATCGGCATCATGTAGATATCTACCGCCAGATCATCTGTCGCCACGGGTTCGCCAGTCGCTGCATCTTTGACTGCCACCACCACTTCTGCATCGCCAGTCGACACAGCCTCAGGACTCACCAGCGTGAATTCATAGTCGCCTTCACTGGTGGAAGGCATGGAAAGCATGCCTTCCATTCCATCCATCTCACCGGTCATGGCTGCGGAAGTCTCGGCAGCATCGGGCGCGGCGGCGGTATCGGGCGCTGAGTTGGAAGCGCAACCCGTTGCAACAACGCTGAGAGCAATCAAGCTAAAAAACAGTTTCTTCATAGGTCTACTAACAAAAGTAAAAGAACAGGTGTGAGAAGCGAACGCTATTTGGCTGGCAGGCTGAGGCGGGCTGTGCCAGCTTGTTCGGCATCGGTGACGGTGGCTTCGAGTGTCCAGTCGCCTTTCATGCCCAAAAAGGTGTTGATTTTGAATTCGCCAGGCCGATCCGCCGGTTCGAGGTCGACCTTGGCGCTCATTGGGGCCATGTTTTTCATCGGCATCGTCAGGTCTACCGTCAGATTATCCGGGGCGATCGCCATCGGTTCCCCGCTCTCTCCATCCTTCAGGAGAATAGTAAAGTCAGCCTTACTGCCAGACTTTACAGCGTCAGTACCGACCAATGCGACTTCGAGATTGCTGCCAGTATTGCTGGTAAAACCCTCGATAGGATTGCCTGCGCCATCGAAAATTGCGACTTTGCTGTCCTCCAACAGGCGGCTGTGACCGGAGACAATGACGCGATCGCCCGCTTCCAACCCGCTCGTAATTTCAACGCGATCGCTGCTCGTCAGCCCCGTCGTCACTGCTTTGCGCTGCGCATTCTCACCATTCACCACCCACACTGCCGGTTCGCCGTTAAACTCTGCCAGCGCCTTTTGCGGCACTGAAAGCGCACTCGCCCGCTGCTCGGTGATAATCTCCATCTCCACAAACTGACCAGAGAGAAGCTGTTGATTGGGATTATCGACTACGGCTTCAACCGTCACCGTGCGGGTGGTCATATCGGTCTGCGGAAAAATGCTGGTAATTTGGCCACGAACAACCCCAGCCGACTCTGTACCCGGAATTTTCGCCAGGATCGGCGTGCCCACCCGAATCCGGCTTGCATCCTGCTGCGCTACGTTGGCTCGCAGTCGCACCCGCTGATAGTCCCCGATTTTAAAAATCCCCATCCCCGGCTGCACAACGACGCCCGGGTCGGCCATTCTCTCTTGCACAATCCCGCCGATAGGAGAGGTGATTTGAGTGTAGCCTTCAAAGGCCGAAGCGCTGCCAAGCTGAGCCTGGGCGCGGTTGGCCTGGGCCTGATCACTCACGACTTGCGACTGTAAGCGGGCGAGCTTGGCACGGGCTCCTTGTAGCATCGACTCTTTGCCCTGCACCTGAGAGACCAGCAGATCGTACTGATCCTGCGGTGTGGCTCCGGCAGCGGTAAGACTGGCAAAGCGATCGCGCTGAAGCCGCAGATATTCCAGGTCGGCCTGCACCTGATCGATCTGCTGCCGCTGCTCCTCGACCTCGGCGCGGGTCGCTTCTACATCGGCTCGTAGCGCAGTCGCCGCCGCCTCAGCTTCACCCGTTTGCGAAACCCGCTCCAGCGCATCGAGGCTGGCCAGCGTTTGTCCGGCGGTCACGCGATCGCCCGGATACACTTCATAGTTAGAAAGCTGCCCCGCCACGCGCGGATACACGGTCACTTCCGTGTAGGGATAAATCGCGCCGGTATAGTTCACGCTCACATCCAGCTTTCCGGGCTGCACTTCTTCGACCGTGACCGGGGTGGCATTAAACGCGCCATCGACCCCCATCATGTCGTCCATAGACATACCGTTCATGTCCATGCCGCCCATGTCGTGGCCTTCCATGCCGTTCATGTCCATCTTGAACAGGCTGGTCATCGCTAAGATAAGGGTGGCAAGTCCTGTGAATACGCCTAATCCCAGCAGCGCCTTGCGAGAGGTTTTCCACCAGGGCGCAGACGGGGGATCTTCGGATTCGGCGGTTGAGGCAGTTGGAGCGATCGCCAATGACTCCTCAGCTATTGGTGGTGTCTGATCTGGCGGTACGGGCGTTTCAGTTGACTCGGGCAAATGATTCATCGACACAGTGACACCAGCATGAATTCGGCGTTGGACAGCCTGACGCTAACCGCACCGTTCTGAACAGTGTAGAGGCTGATTATGAAATGGGAGTGAAATTGGGATGAGAGCAGTCAAAAGCCGTGAAAGTACCGGATCTGTGAAAGCGGACTCGTTCTAATCGGCTTTGTCCCTGTAGAATTTAATTGACAGCCTTGGAGGGCTTTGATGACGTTATCTCCTATCCTTGCAAAGCCTTATGTAGAGCAGCGAGATGGTGGGTATTGGGTCGGGGCAACCCGCATTTCACTCGATTCAGTGGTCTATTCTTTTTTGAACGGAGAATCGCCTGAAAGCATTGCTCAAAACTTCCCTCTACTATCACTTGAAGACGTTTATGGAACGATTACTTTCTATCTGGCTAACCGAGCATTGATCGATACGTATTTAGAAGAGGACAAAGCTGAGTTTCAGCAGCTACAGCACCGCTGCAGAGAACAGAACTCCTTGCTATATCAAAAACTCAAGGCAGCACAGACTGAAAAATCAAGTGCAGTATGACAAGAGTTCGATTTCAAGCCGACGCTGATCTCAGGCAATCTATTGTCGTAGGGATGACAAGCAAGCAGCCTGATCTGGACTTTCGGTCCGCCAATGAAGCTGGGCTTGAAGGTATGAAAGATCCAGAAGTGCTAGCAATCGCGGCGCACGATAACAGAGTGCTTGTCACACATGATCGTAAAACGATGCCGACCGAGTTCGGTCAATTCATCACGACTCAGACAAGTGCGGGCGTGTTTGTCATTTCACAACGTCTCCCAATCGGAGCAGCCATTGATGCGCTCATTCTTATTTGGGAAGCGTCTACCTCTGAGGAATGGATTGACCAGATTATGACCTTCCCTTTTTGAAGCTTAAAGGTGAAGTCTGCATTGAAACTGGGAGGGTGAAGAGGAAGGTACTCCCTTGGTCGGGTTGACTGGTAGCAGTGATACTTCCACCGTGAGCTTTCGCGATCGCACTCGCGATCGCCAATCCCAACCCAGAACTCCCCGATTGCCCCGACCGGGCCGCATCCACCCGATAAAACCTGTCAAATATTTTCTCCTGGTGATCAGGTGCAATGCCAATACCCGTATCGCGCACTGAAATTACTGCCTGTTGCTGAGTGTGCTTGAGGGTGAGCGTCACCTGACCGCCTGCTGGCGTATAGGTGATGGCATTGTTTACCAGGTTCAGCACCAGCCGGTACAGTTGTTCTTCATCGCCCAGTACAGTCAAAGGAACTGGAGAGTGAAAATCGACAGCGAGCGTGATGCCTTCAGATATCGCGAAAGCTGCCATTTCCTCATTAATATCGCTCAGTAAATCCTGCAAACAACAGGGCTTTTTAATCAGCGGGCGCTGTTCGCTGTCGAGCCGAGAAAGCAGCAGCAGATCGCTCACCAGCGTTGTTAGCCGGTAACTTTGGCGATTGATCACCGTGAGCGTTTCCTGCGCCTCTGCTTCTGAAAGCTCAGGCAGGCGGAGCACCGATTCTACCGTGGCACGAATGGCGGCTAGCGGGGTTCGCAGTTCGTGCGCGGCATCGGCTGTGAACTGCTGGATCTGATTGTAGGACTGGTAGATCGGTCGCATGGCGAGGCCCGACAGCCACCAGCTCGCAATGGTCACGACCGCTAGCGCTAGCAATAGCCCGATTAATAGGCTCCAGCGGACTGAGGTTAAATATCGATTAAAATCCTCAAAGGAGCGTCCGATTAGCAGATAGGCCCAGGCTTGTGGACTGTCGCTTTCTAGCGCGATCGCCACCTGGTGATACTCCTGACCGCTTTCATCTTGTAGGGTTTGCCAGGGCGGAGAAGGCGCTGTCAGCGGTAGTCCTGCCGGGCGAATACCACCGCTTGCCAACAGGTTGCCAGCCGGATCGACAATGCGAATGTAGTAGTCGTACTGATAGGTTCTTTGCAGGTGGTGAGGTGACCCGGTTATCGGCTGAGTGCAAGCCTCTTCTGATAGGCATAGATCCGGCAGAAGCTGAGGCGATACCTGGTCTAACTGGGCCGGGCTAGAGATATTCGCTTCTATCGCATCGTGAACGGCATCGGCGACCGACTTGATTTCGCGGTCAATGGTAATCTCATGGGCATGGGCGATCGCCCGGTACACCCCCAGTCCCAACAGCGTCAAAATCGCCCCCATCACGCCGGTATACCAAACGGCAAGCTGAAGCCGGGACTGGCGAAAAAGCTGATTTTGAGTTGGATGGCGCGGCGGCTTAGGCATTCTATTCCGAAGGGTTGAAACGATATCCCATGCCATACACAGTCTCAATCAGCGCGTCATATTTTCCTAGCTTACGCCGCAGCAACCGCATCTGAGCGGCGACGACGTTACTGCTCGGTTCACCGCCAAACTCCCATAGCTGGTTTAGCACCTGCTCGCGGCTGAGAATTTGGTTGGGGTGCTCCATCAGGTATAGCAGCAGTAAAAACTCTTTTTGGGTGAGTTCTATCGGCTGCTCTCTCGCTTCACCAGGATGGAGAATGGCGATGCGGCGATCGCAATCCAACAGCAGCGGCCCCCGCTGGATCTGAGCGGGCTTAAATTCAGGGCTTCTGCGCCTGAGCGCTCGCAGCCTTGCCAACAGCTCAGCCATACTAAAAGGCTTCACCAGGTAGTCATCTGCGCCCGCATCTAGTCCGGCGATGCGATCTTCAATTTTGTCCCGAGCGGTCAGCATCAAAACGGGCAAAGCGTGCTGGTATCGTCGCAGCCACCGACAAAGTTCAACGCCGGTCATTCCGGGCAGCGCCCAGTCAAACACGCCGACCGTATAGAGAGAGACATCGTGCTCTAAAAAGTTAAGCGCCTCATCTCCCGACTGCGCCCAATCCACGACGTACGCCTCCTGGATCAGGGTGCGCTTGATTGCTTTACCCAAATCGGGTTCATCTTCAGCTAAAAGAATGCGCATAGCAAACAGAGGACAGGTCAGTACCGGCAGCGAGTGGCTACACTATAAGCCTTGATGAGAAGCAAACCGTGATGAGAAGCGTTCCTAACTCAGCAGAACTGTCCTAAATGAACTGTCCTAAATAAAGGGCGATCGCAGCTTAAACCCTCCAGTTGGCAATAGAGTCAAGCCCGTTTCATTTCCATTTCACAATTGTCTGTCATGCTGGTTGGTTCAGATATGTAGACTCATTCCCGCTCTATTGCGTTCAGTCAAATGCGTTCAGTCAAATGTCAGAGGTACCCATGCGTCATCAAGTCTCTAAATCAAAGATTTTTGTGGTCAGCTTGGCTATTGCTGGCCTAGTGTTAGCGGGCTGCTCAGCCGCCAAAGAGACAGATCTTGCGGCTACAGAAAATGTCTCTAGTGCGCAGGCTGCTCTGGTGAGCGAAATCACCGTCTTTCGGAGCCCAACCTGTAGCTGCTGCGGTCAGTGGATAGCGCACGCTGAGGCCGCAGGCTTTCAGGTGAAGGACGAAATCACCGAAGACATGAGCGCAATCAAGCAGCAGTACGGTGTTCCAGATAGCCTGTCCTCCTGCCATACCACCGTTGTCGGCGACTATGTGATTGAAGGGCATGTTCCTGCGGCAGACGTGCGGCGGCTACTCACTGAAAAACCGGATATTGCAGGGATTGCCGTTCCTGGAATGCCAGTAGGTTCACCAGGCATGGAGTCGGGTGATTCTGTCGAGCCTTACACCGTCTTCTCTTTTACAGAGTCGGGCGAAACGGCTGCTTTTTCTGAACACTCATAGTCCTACTTGAAAAGACCTAGTCGAAACCAAAGCGAAATGAACGAACAACTCAAAAACAGGGCAAATAGAGCAAGGTCAAGACGCCGCACTTCCAATCGCCCCAACTTTCTTAAAGTGATGCTGGGGCCAGTTGGGTTAGCGGTGTTCATGATCGGCTTGATTGCGATTTTGGCATACCGAAACCGACCAGATCAGGTTGCTTTTGAGCCCAATACCGCTGAAGGAGAGGCCGCTTTGACTGCTGTCGAAACCTCACCTGACGAGGGGCGCAAGCATGTTGCCCCAGGGGAATCGGTGGACTATGAAAACGACTTTCCAACTTCTGGCCCTCACGATCCTACCCCTGTAGCACCGGGCGTTTATTCGCAAGCGCAGCGGCCAGAGCAGCTAGTGCATTCTCTGGAGCACGGCAATATTGTTGTGTACTACGACCAACCAGGTGCGGAAGCGACTAAAGCACTAGAGAGCTGGGCCGATCAGTTTCCGGGGGCGTGGGATGGCGTTGTGGTCACCCCCAAAGCGGGCTTAGGCGAAAGCGTCGTGCTCACGGCTTGGACAAAGCAGCTAAACCTAGCGCAGTTCAACCCTGAAGCAGCGGCCAGCTTTATTGATGAGTATCGCGGACGCGGCCCTGAGAACCCGGTGCGATGATTTTTCATTTCGGGATTAAATGAGTAGTCGTACAGAAACTCCCGCTAAGGCTGTAGCCCTTTTATAACGATAAAGACGCCGCCATAGGCTGCGTAGGTTCGGCTAAAGTGGGTGGGCTGTAGCGTAGGAATAACGCCATAGAGGATGAGCAAGAGCCAGCCTGAAATCGCAACTGAAAACCCTTGGCCTTCACGCAGCCATAACCAGACCAAATAGCCACCGTCAATTTCACAAAGCCCTGCGATGACGAAGTAAAGCAGTGATTGAAATAGAGCCATCGTTCTGATCAACCTGAAACTATATACCTGCTTATCATAGAGAGCTATGCTGGGGTGCGCTGGAAGGCGTTATCATTTCAAGAAGACTTAGTGGATAAGAATGAAGACTGCTACCCAGCCTGCTATCGTACCGCTGTTTCAGGCATTTTCTGATGGCTATCGCGTTCAGATTGTCGAGCTGCTGCGCGATCGCGAACTCTGCGCCTGCGATATCGCCAAAGCGCTTGGCATCACACAGTCTAAGCTGTCCTTCCACCTCAAAACCCTGCGTGAGGTAGGTCTGATCGAAGGCAGACAAGAAGGACGATGGATTTACTACCGCCTGAACTTACAGCAGTTCATCGTGCTAGAGCAGTACATCTCAGAATTTCGCCGCTTTAGCCCAATTTTGCCCGCTCGAACTTGCCCTGACTAGATCGGGCTGACTAATTCTAATTGAAGTAATTTTCTGAAAAGTCCTAGTTTCCTGTCTTACATTTCAACTATACTTGAAGCGACTAGATCGTTAGTCGATTTTGGAATGGGTGAAATGTCATGGCTATTCAACTCCGAAAACGGCCTCTGCACTGGGTTATTCTGGCCCTGCTAGCCGGTTGCTCCACGACTCAAGCGCCCATCTCAGAGCCGCCACCAGATGAAGCAGTATCTGCCGAAGCTAGTTCAATCAAAATTGATGGGTCAAGTACGGTCTACCCATTGACGGATGAGGTGGTCAGAGAGCTGAAATTTGAGAAGGGCGAGGATGCGCCTGATATCTCAGTTGAGTTTTCTGGGACTGGGGGCGGCTTCAAGAAGTTTTGTGCCGGTGAAACAGATATTAATAATGCTTCTCGGCCTATCCTGGAAGCCGAAATGGAGACCTGTAAGGCAAACGGCGTTGAGTATATCGAAATTCCGGTTGCCTTCGATGCTTTAACGATCGTCGTTAATCCAGAGAACGACTGGGCCGATAGCTTGACGGTTGAAGAACTTAAAACAATGTGGGAACCAGCGGCTGAAGGTGAGGTGATGGAATGGAGTGAGGTTCGCAATAGCTGGCCGGAGCGTCCTCTTAATTTACATGGAGCCGATGTCGAATCCGGTACTTACGACTACTTTACGGAAGCAGTCGTAGGTGAGTCGAAGGCCAGCCGAAGTGACTATGCCGCTCAGGTCAATGACGAACTAATCGTACGGGCGGTTCGTCAAGACCCCGATGCACTAGGTTTTTTCGGCTACGCTTATTTCGATGAAAATCGTAAGCAGCTAAAGGCAGTTGCGATTGATTCGGGTAATGGGCCGGTGCTGCCTTCTGATGAGACGGTTCAGAGTGGAGAATATCAGCCTCTGACCCGACCGCTGTTTATTTACGTGAATGCTGATGCGGCTGAGTCAAATCCGGCGCTGCTGTCGTTTATAGAGTATTACCTGAACAACGTGCGTTTTCTAGCGGAGGTTGTCGGCTATGTGCCACTACCCAATGAAGCTTATAACGTCGCTTTTGAGCATTTTACTGACAGGCGAATTGGGACAGTCTTCGGTGGAGAAGCACCCACTGATCTCACCATTGAAGCGTTAGTGAAAGCAGATCGAGAATTTTAGAAGTATAAAAATACAAGGACTCAAATGGTACGAGTGGCGATTAATGGGTTTGGCCGCATTGGTCGGCTGGTTTTACGGGCGGCTTGGGGCTGGCCTGATTTAGAGTTTGTCCATGTCAACGAGATAAAAGGGGGCACGGCGGCGGCGGCTCACCTGTTGAAGTTTGATTCGGTGCATGGCCGGTGGCCGCTGGAGGTGACGGCAGCGGGCGAGGAGCGGTTTTTGATAGATGGAAAGGCTTTGAGCTTTAGCTCATGCAAAACACCTGCCGAAATTCCTTGGGAAAGCTTGGGCATTGACGTGGTGTTGGAATGCTCAGGTAAGTTTCGCACGCTTGAGCAGTTGGAGCCTTACTTTAAGCATGGCGTGAAAAAAGTGATCGTGGCCGCTCCGGTCAAAGAAGGCGCGCTCAATGTTGTGATGGGCGTGAACGACAGTTTATATAATCCTGATGAGCATCACTTGCTAACCGCCGCTTCTTGCACCACCAACTGCCTCGCGCCCGTGGTGAAAGTTATTCACGAAGAGGTCGGGATCAAGCACGGCGTCATTACAACCATTCACGACATTACCAATACTCAAACCATTGTCGATGCGCCTCATAAAGATTTGCGGCGAGCAAGGGCCAACAGCCTTTCTTTAATTCCAACGACAACAGGCTCTGCAACTGCCATTAGCGCCATTTTTCCTGAGCTTCATGGCAAGCTCAATGGACTGGCAGTGCGAGTGCCTTTACTCAATGCTTCGCTGACGGACTGCGTGTTTGAAGTGCAGAGGCCAACTGGTGTTGAAGAGGTCAATCGTTTGTTTCAAATGGCGGCAGCTGGAGAGCTGAGCGGTATTTTAGGTTATGAAGAGCGCCCGCTAGTTTCGATTGACTACAAGGACGATCCGCGTTCATCTATTATTGACGGGCTCTCTACGATGGTGGTCGATGACACGCAGGTGAAGGTATTGGCTTGGTACGACAACGAGTGGGGATATTCTAACCGCATGGCCGAGCTGGCGAAAAAAGTGGCTCTTTCTTTAACATAAGGTGTGCGTAATTTGAACTGCTCAGCCCGCTTAAGGCACTCATTAACCCACTCATTTAATCAATATGAATGCTTCATCTTTTGATCAAGCCGGGGTTCGCAACTATGCGCTAGTGACGCTCGCCTATTGGGGCTTTACAATTACTGACGGGGCCCTGCGAATGCTGGTGCTGCTGTATTTTCATACGCTTGGCTACACGCCTTTGGAAGTGGCCATGCTGTTTTTGTTTTATGAAATATTTGGCATTGTCACCAACTTTTTTGGCGGCTGGATAGGGACTCGCTTTGGCGTTAAGCTGACGCTCTATGGCGGCATTGCGCTGCAAATTGTAGCGCTGCTGCTGCTAACGCCGGTGAATGAATCTTGGGCGATCGCGCTTGCTGTTCCTTACGTCATGTTCGCCCAAGCGATTTCAGGCATTGCCAAAGATCTGACCAAAATGAGTTCCAAAAGCGCCATTCGCCTAGTGATTCCGCAAGAGGCGCAGTCGTCTTTGTTCAAGTGGGTAGCCATTCTCACTGGCTCAAAAAATGCGCTCAAAGGCGCGGGCTTTTTCTTAGGTAGTCTGCTGTTGGGGACGTTTGGCTACACCAATGCACTGATAGCGATGGCAGTTGGGCTATTTGTCGTTTTGTTATCAAGCTGGTGGCTACCGGCAAGCATGGGTAAGGTCAAAACAAAAATAAAGTTTCGCCAGCTATTTTCTAAAAGTAAAGAGATCAACATTCTTTCTGCTGCGCGGTTTTTCTTATTTGGGGCGCGAGATGTTTGGTTTGTGGTCGCTCTGCCCGTATTTCTCTACGGCACTTTGAACTGGTCGTTTGAACAAGTTGGTGGTTTTTTGGCAATTTGGGTGATTGGCTACGGCCTAGTGCAGTCATTTGCCCCGACGCTGCTAAGACGCATTGGCTCAGGCCGAGCGCCGCAGGCAAGCACGATTCGCTTTTGGACAGGGATTTTGATGGCTGTGCCAGCGGCGATCGCAATTGCGCTGCAGATGGGCCGTCCGGCAGGGCAAACCATTATTATCGGGCTGACTATTTTTGGCGTTGTTTTTGCTTTTAATTCAGCAGTTCACTCTTATCTGGTGCTGGCCTACAGCCAAGATGACAAGGTGGCGCTGAATGTGGGCTTTTACTACATGGCGAACTCTGGCGGCAGGCTAGCGGGCACCGTGCTCTCTGGGTTGGTCTTCCAGCGATATGGATTAGTAGGCTGCCTCTGGGTGTCGGCTGTTTTTGTGGTCTTGGCAGAGCTGGTGACGTTGAGATTACCAGACCCGCAGGCGGCGCAGGCGATCGCTCAAAAACAAGGAGGCAGCTAATGGCTAACCAACCTTCTCAAGCACCCGCCAAGGCAGATCAAGCAGGCGGAAAGCTTAATCTCTTTGAGCGGTATTTAACCCTTTGGGTCTTCTTTTGCATTTTAGCAGGCATTGTTTTGGGGCGATTCTTCCCTGGCATTGCAGAAGCTTTAGATGCCATGAGCATTTATCAAGTATCGATGCCGATTGCCATCTGCCTATTCTTCATGATGTATCCCATCATGAAGAAAATTGACTTTTCTCAGGCGAAGCAAGCCGCTAAGACGCCGAAGCCTGTTCTCCTCACACTGGTTGTTAACTGGCTGATTAAACCCTTTACAATGGTGGCATTTACCCAGTTTTTCTTGGGCTGGTTGTTTCGCCCGCTCATTATTGGGTCTGAGGTGATTAGAGGCATTGAGGTGCCGCTAGCCGATTCCTACATTGCAGGCACCATTTTGCTAGGGATTGCGCCCTGTACAGCGATGGTGCTGATGTGGGGCTATTTGTCGTACAGCAACCAAGGCCATACGTTGGTGATGGTAGCGGTTAATTCTTTGGCGATGCTCTTTCTGTACGCACCGCTGGGTGGATGGCTGCTGGCCTCGAACAACTTGATTGTGCCTTGGGAAACTATCGTGCTCTCTGTGCTGATTTATGTAGGATTGCCGCTACTGGCAGGCGCGGTGTCTCGTACGTGGATTATAGGAGTTACGCATTGACAAATACAGTGTGACAATGCTAGGCGAAAGCAGTTTCCTCCACGTTTTCTAGAATAAACTGGCGAATGACCGGCACAAATAGCTGACGCGATATCTCATAGCAGTTGTTGATGATCCCTTTGATGCACATCGTCTGTAGCTTGCAAAAAGCACGTAGTGCACAAAAAACGTGATTACGAATAGCCTGTTCATCTCGCACATAAAAGCGCTCGATATTACACACCTGTTTAATCACTCTATGAAAACATTCAATCTGCCAATGCTCACTATGAACTTGCTTAAAGGTCTCTCGTGAGAGCTGTTTCAAAGCCTCTAAGTCTGGTCGATACAAGATGTAATATCGCTGCTCGTTTTTGAACGGCGCACAAAACACTTTGACCCAGCCAAATGCCTTGAGATAGACCATCAAGCCATCAGCTGTAATCTCTAGAGTCCCTATCTGCACTGACGTTCCACGCTCTACCGAGACCAGCCGATTATTCGCTACCCCAAATAGAAAACCCACTTTCTCGTTTCTGAGAAACTTCAG
>NZ_NRTA01000067.1 GCF_002286735.1 Leptolyngbya sp. BC1307 | reverse complement strand
CTATCAATGCACCCATATTCGCTACACTCCAATAAAATAAAGCTTTACAGTCTCTCGATTCTCCTGAGAATATAACATCATATTTAGGTCACACCCCTGGCGAAGGTGTTTACTGACGGTGGATTAGCTTCGGTTGATGTTCACCGCTCGGAGGGAGCCGCGTTTGCCATAGAGCGATGGGCAACGGCCCAGGGTGGCTTCTGGGATGCCCAGCAGTGGTTAGTGGGCGATTTTGATGGCGATGGTAGAGATGACATCACAAAGGTCTTCAATGACGGGGGATTGGCCTCGATAGATGTTCACCGCTCCAATGGCTCAAGTTTTGAGATAGCGCGATGGGCAACCGCAAAGGGCCACTTCTCAGACACGCAAAAATGGCTAGTGGGTGATTTTAATGCAGATGGTAAAGATGATTTGACGAAAGTCTTTGACGACGGAGGATTGGTATCTATTGATGTTTATCTCAATACGGGAATGGGCTTCAGCGTAGAGCAGTGGGCATTGGGCCAGGGCAGCTTTGAGGACGGGCAAAAGTGGCTAACAGGTGATTTTACCGGCAATAGGTTTAGCGATTTAGCCATGACGTTCAACGATGGCGGGTTAGCGTCCATTGATGTGAGCGCCATAGCATGAAGCCGGTTTCCAGGCTTCTCTGCTACAACCGCACTCCAAAAGTTACCAAAGCAGGGGAGCTTCAGGGGTCGATTGAGATCCACCCCATAGCCGCCATGGCTCGCCTGGGCATGGAGCATTTTGACGCGGTTCATTACCAGACCTAGTGTTAGCGGCTAAAGCCAGTTCTGGGTCACGGGCAGATGAAACAAAACATCGTCATCACCTTCGGAAAGGTTAGCCATCTCAGGCCGGCAAAGGTTTCGGTCTTACTTTGGGGGACCGGGATGCACCCGCTTTCGGAGTGTTGATGACATCAATCTGGCCGTTTGAGGGATCGATAGCGTTACCCCCTTTGGCAATCGGGATGCGCGCATCCAGGTCAAAACCATAGCCGTCTGGCAAGATATGTAAATTGACGCCACAAAGCGCCAGATCCTCATCTCGTAAAATCTCGGATAGGTTACTGTAAGCCAAGCTCGCCATATCGACGACCGTGACAGCCCCCTCGCCTACGACCTTAACCAGGTTGCCGTTGACAATCACAGCAGTATTCTCATCAATGCCAAATCCTAAGTTAATCGATTGTTGAGCCATCGCTGAGAGCAATCGCCCAATGCGACCGCGCTGGGCAAAATGCTGGTCAATCGCAATATTTGGCAAAAAGCCCATACCAGGCCCAGTCTCAACGGTATTAACTTTGGGATTTGTACCGGCATCGCCCTCGACAATCATCATGTCTGGCATCATCGCGGCTCCTGCGCTAGTGCCCGCAATCACCAGACCTTCGGCAAATCGCTGGTGCAGCAGTTTGTCTATCTCAGTGCCTTTCAGGGTGTCAACAATTCGAGCCTGGTCGCCGCCTGTAAAGAAAACACCGGTAGCTTTCTGAATGGCTTCTAAGGAGTGCTCTGAGCTGGTATCGTCTCGGTAAACCGTGTCCAGGATACGGATATTTTCCACACCCAAACGCTCAAAGGTGCGAATGTAGTCATCACCCACTTCTCTAGGCAGTTCAGTGGCAACCGTCATTACGATAATCCTGGCTTTCAGCCCACCCGCGCAGCGAATAAACTCTCGAAGAATCTGGCAGTCCTCATTGCGGTCTTCTGCGCCACCGATGATGATCAACTGCCCGCCGCGATTGTCTAAAGCCATATGGCCTCCTAGCCTTTTATCAGTTGGGTTGAGTCAAGCTCGAACAAGATTTGCCCGTGATGATGGCGTATCTCCACAGGGAAAACGGCTATAGGGAAAACGGCCCCTGTTCAAGTAAAGCGAATGTAATCCGAATGCAACCTGCACTCAGTCCTACTTTTGTACGATAGTGGGCTCAACCCCTAGACTATCTCTCTCTCAAGGCAGAATGTATCAACCACTACCGTCAAGCGTTAGATGCTTTCACCCCCTAACTATCTGGTCTGACTGGATGAAGCAGCTCACATCCTTCGGTTCTGATAGCAAGCACGGTTCTGATAGCAAGCATAACGTGTAAAGCATGCTATTACACCGGGCTGGCGACGGTTTGGATAGCTGACGCATTGCCTGATAGTCACACTCGCAAAGAATCCGCTCTTGTCAGCTTATACAGCTTTGCTACTCTGTCAATGCGTAAGTCCCAGGTCTGTACCCCTGTTAAGGTGACCGTTTGTACTAATAATCTAGGATGGGGGCCAACAAGGAAATAGGGCGAGGAAATAGGGCGAGGAAATAGGGCTTTGCAGCTTCGGCTCTTTTGATTTTTCTGGAAAGAAAAACAGATAGTGAGCATGAATTTTTGATTTCAGAAGACTGATCGTTGAAACGCATATAAATCAAGGATAGTTCATTTGTTCACCTTAACAGGGGTACCCTGTAAGCCTTATAGCTTCGTTCCCAAAACTGTCCGGACTGTTGATGGAGTAGCTTATGCAGCAGAACGCCTAAAGAATTTGCCACCTTAAAATGAACCCCTTGAGTGCTATGGACCAAATCGAATTCACCCCCGCCATGCTGACGCTGCTAGAGGAATGTACTGAGGAGTCTGTGTTTGCTCCAGGCTATATCCAGCCGCATGGCATCCTTCTGGTACTGCAAGAGCCACACCTCATAATCGTGCAGGTGAGTGAGAATGTGGGGCAATTTTTTGGTCTTGCCGCCACTGCCTTGTTGGGAAAATCGTTACAGCAGTTGTTTTCTCGTGATCAGGTCAAACGCATTAAAGCTCTTCTTCTGCAAGACAACCTGGAACATTGCAACCCGTTTGAGTTAAAAGCACAGGTCAACAGCAGTCTTCCTAGCCTGCCAGGTTGGGGAAGCACCGATTCCCTAGCCTGGGAAGCGTTAGGAACCAACAAGGGAAATATACAAACCTTCAGAAGTACCCTCCACCGCACAGCAGATGTGCTGCTGTTAGAACTAGAGCCTCAGCTTCCCACCGAGAACATTCATGCCACCCAGTTTTACCATCACCTGCAAGCTGTCATCCTGAGCCTTCGCAATACGACCAACCTTGCGGCCTTGACGCAAATGCTTGCCGAGGAAGTAAAGGCAATGACGGGGTTTGATCGCGTCATGGTTTACCGTTTTGAAGCCGATGAGCATGGTGTGGTGATTGCGGAGGCGAAAGAGCAACCGTTAGAAAGCTACTTGGGGTTGCATTATCCAGCAACCGATATTCCTGTCCCGTCCCGCAAATTGTTTCTGCGTCACTGGGTTCGCCAAATTCCCGATATCAACTACAGCCCTGCTCGTTTAGTGCTGACGAATAGTGACCCAGAGGCGCACCCCCTGGATTTAAGAGACTGCGTCTTGCGGGGCGTTTCCCCTTACCACGTCGAATACTTACAGAATATGGGGGTCGCTGGGTCACTCACCATTTCATTAGTTAACGATGATCGCCTCTGGGGGTTAATTGCCTGCCACCACTACAGTCCCAAACTGGTGTCGTATGAGACACGCAAAACCTGCGAATTCTTGGGACAGTTTGTCTCCACTGAACTGGTGCATCAGCAAGAGCGTGAATTGAGCCGTTACCGCACCCAGGTCAACGCGATTCAGGATCACCTGCAGCAGGCTTTCCTCCGTGAACCTGATTTTATGCAGCAGGTGTTGACTCGGAATGCGACTCAATTGCTAGATCTGGTTCATGCCGAGGGCGTGGCCATTGTGCTCGACCAGCAAATTTCTTTAATGGGTCAACTTCCGTCACTAGAGGCGGTTCAAGCTCTTGTCGCCTGGCTACCACAGCTCAAGCAGCATAATCTCTATCGGACAGACAGCCTCGCTCAAGCCTACCCACCTGCCAGTGCGTTTAAGGGCACTGCAAGCGGTCTTTTAGCCATCTCGCTGGTGTTACATCAAAAGTCTTACCATCTGCTTTGGTTTAGACCAGAGCAAATTCAGACGGTGCACTGGGCTGGCGATCCTCGCACGGCGATCGCGGTTGACCCAGATGGCGAACAACGCTTGACCCCGCGCAAATCCTTTCAAATCTGGAAGGAAACCGTGCGCGCCACCTCACTTCCCTGGGAAGCACCCGAAATTGAAGCGGCGCTGATGATGCGAAACACGCTGATGCTAGCCGTATTGGAGTTTTCTCAGGCAGCGTTAGAGCAAGCGGCTGAACGAGCCGCGATCGCCAACCGTGCCAAGAGTCAGTTCCTCGCGAAGATGAGTCATGAGCTGCGAACGCCCCTCAACGCCATTCTTGGGTTTACCCAGGTGATGAACCGCAGCCCCAAAACCCCCACTGAATTTCATGATCATCTCGGCATCATTAGCCGCAGTGGTGAACATCTGCTGGCACTGATCAATGATGTGCTAGAAATGTCCCGCATTGAGGCTGGTCAACTGGTTGTGACAGAAAGCGACTTCAACCTGCGTCGTTTGATGCGATCGCTGCAAGAAATGTTTGCCCTCAAAGCCTTACAGAAAGGGCTGACACTCTCCTTTGAGGTAGACGGAAGCGTGCCTCAGTATGCTTGCAGTGATGAGGCAAAATTGCGGCAAATCTTGATCAACTTGATTAGTAATGCCATCAAATTTACGACACAAGGCAACGTCAGCGTCAGCTTAGGGGCGGAAGCCACTGGGGCAGCGACCCAAGGTAGTCCCGATGACCGAAACACGCCGCTTCTCTTCCCTGGGGTGAGGCTTTCCTTTAAAGTACGAGACATGGGTTGTGGGATTGCTCGCCGTGATTGGGAAGCCATTTTTGAGACCTTTATGCAAACCGAGCAAGGTCGTCAGGCTCAGGGAACCGGATTGGGATTGTCCATCAGCCGCCAATTTGCCCGTTTGATGGGGGGTGACATTACCGTGCAAAGCACCGTCAACGTGGGTTCAACCTTTACCTGTCATGTGCTTTTACACCAGCCCCAAACCATGCCACTGGTAGAACCAGAAACCCCTCTCCTAGTAATTGGTCTAGAGTTAGGACAACCGACATACCGCATTCTGGTGGTTGAAGATGTGCTCGAAAATCGGCAACTCTTACAGATGTTGCTAGAACCCATTGGGTTTGAGGTTCACATCGCCGGAAATGGCGCGGAAGCGCTTACCCAATGGCAACAGTGGCACCCGCACCTGATTTTTATGGATATACAGATGCCGATCATGAATGGCTATGAGGCAACCAGACGGCTCCGAGAGGAGGAACAGAAGCAGTTGAATGAGGCGTCAAGAACAGCTAAAGCACTCTCGCCTCGCGCTCCCACTAAAATCATCGCCCTCACCGCCTACGCCTTTGAAGACGATCACACAGCCAGTTTGCAAGCAGGCTGTAACGACTACATCGCGAAACCGTTTACCGCCTCTGTGCTGTTCGAGCTGATAGCTCGTCATCTCGGTCTGCGCTACTGCTACGCTACTGAAACTTTAGCAGCACCCGACCTTCCAGAGCGACAGCCTCTGAGCCGACAAGATCTGCACGTCATGTCTGTTGAATGGATTGCTCAAGTGCATGAGGCAACCCTTGATTTGGATGATAGAAAAATCCGTCAACTGATGGCACAAATGCCTCAAGCCGCCCAGACGCTCCTTGAAGGGATGACGTTTCTAGTCGATAACTTCCAACTCGAAACGCTTGCCAATTTAACGCAACTTTAGTCAGAAGCTATGATGACTCTACTCAAATCCACTGCTGCCATCACGATCTTGATCGTTGACGATACCCCCGACAACCTGCGGCTCCTCACCCAAATCTTAGAGTCTGAAGGCTACTGCGTGCGTAAAGCACTCAACGGCAAAATGGCACTTCAGGGCGTACATCGCGATCCACCCGATCTGATTCTGCTTGATATTAGAATGCCAGTCATGGGCGGGTACGAAGTCTGCGAGCAGTTGAAAGCATCGACCGCCACTCTGCATATTCCGATTCTTTTTATTAGTGCGCTTGATCACATGGATGACAAGGCGCAGGCCTTTGCGATGGGCGGACAAGATTACATCACCAAACCCTTCCAGGACATGGAAGTGCTGATGCGAGTCAAAAACCAATTGCTGATCCAACAGCAACACCAACAGCTACAGCAGCAAAATCAATGCCTGGAGCAGGAAATTGCCGAACGGCTCAAAGCAGAAGCAGAAGTAAGACAGCTAGCGTTGACCGATGAGTTGACAGCGCTGTACAACCGACGTGGTTTCTTTTTACTGGCAGGGCAACAATTAAAAATGGCCCAACGCACTCAGTTGCCTTGCTGTCTGCTCTTTGCTGACATCGATGGCTTGAAGCAAATCAACGATACTTTCGGACACGAAGTTGGAGACAGAGTGATCGTGGATGCCGCTCAACTCTTAAAACAAACGTTTCGTGATGCCGACATTATTGCCCGTCTTGGGGGTGACGAATTTGGTATCTTGATCCCTACCTGCTTAGAGGCTACAGAGGTCTTTTGCCTGCGTCTGCAAGCAAGTATTGATCACTTTAACCAAGCGGCGGCTCGTTCCTATCAACTCGCTATGAGTGTGGGTGTTCAGTTATGCGCGCTCACGGATGATGCTTCCCTAGAACACTTATTGGCACAGGCAGATAAATTGATGTACGAGCATAAACGCCTAAAAGGCGGAGTTTAACGCCAAGGTTGGAGAAGGCGATCGCCAAAGCGACTAAGACCTGAATAACCATCAGACAGATGATTATAGTACAAACGATCTCCTTAGCAGGGGTAGTCCCCGGTCTGTTAACAGGGGGGTGGCCTTAAAGGAACTGTCTGAGAGAAAAAGTGACCAAAGCTATATGCTAAAAGTCATACCTCGACTGTGACTTTTGGCACAAGTTTAAGCAAAGCGTTGGCGCTATTGTAAACATTGTTAAAGTGATTTCTAGATAAAGCGATTTTAGATAAAGCGATTTTAGTTAAACAGCCAATAGACCTGTCACCAAGCCATCCGAGTCGCCGGTCCATTCACTTAACCGTATGTATATTATTCAGAATTCCAGGCAGAGCGCGATTCAAGTCGGGCTGCTGCTGCCTTTGTTATGGACAGTTTCCGGGTGTAACCTCTTTCCGCCCAGCTCAGCTCAGCCCTCTCTAGGGCAGCGTGGCCGACCAGAACAGGCAGACGGGCCAGTCGCTGTGAAAACGGCCAAAGCAGAAACGGGTTCGATTGCCGGACTGCTCACCTACACGGGCACGACCCGCCCGGATCAGCAGGTGATGCTGCGATCGCAAGTCTCAGGCGAAGTAACCGATCTAACCGTGGATGTGGGCGATGCGATCGCACGGGATGACCTGTTAGCGCAGCTCGACGGCAACCTGCAAACGACCAGTCTGAACCAGGCCCAGGCCGAACTCTCAGCCAGACGAGCAGAAACGGCTCAAGCTCAGATTTCTATCAGCGATGCCCAATCGGCGTTGGTTCAGGCCGAGGCGACGTTTGACCAGGCCCAGGTAGATGCCAGCAGGCTGCGACGGCTCGCCGACCAGGGGGGCATTTCCCAGCAGGAAGCCGAGGCGGCAGAGCTAGCGGTGACCAACGCGCAGCAGGCAGTGCGCTCGGCCCAAGCCCAAATAGCGGCGCAGCGGCAGGCAGTGGCAGCGGCGGCAGATCGAACGGATGCGCAGCAGGCCGTACTCGCGCAAACCCAGCGGCAGCTTTCCTATGCAGGTTTGCGATCGCCCCTCACCGGATTTGTACTTTCCCGGCAGGTCGATGTCGGTGACTTTGTTGACTCAGGGGCGACTTTACTAGAGCTAGGCGATCTGAGCAGTTTAAAAGTGAATGTAGAGGTTTCTGAGCTAGACATTGGTCGGCTCAGCGTGGGCCAGTCTGCCCAGGTAACGTTCGATGCCTTTCCTGACGAAGGCGTTACGGCGGGGCGAATTGAGCAGATTGCGCCGGTTGCCGATGCCACTTCTCGGCTGGTGCCTGTGCAGGTGAGTATTCCCAATCCGAACGGGCGAGTCGGCAGTGGGCTGCTGGCAAGAGTACAGTTTTCACCCGAACAGGCGGCCCGAGTGGTTGTGCCTGAGAGTGCGCTAGCGCTGGGCGAGGAAGGTAGTACGGTGTTTGTCATTGAAGGGGAGGGCGAGCAGGCGAAAGCGGTGGCTCGCCCAGTAAGAACGGGCACGAGCGGTCAGGATCGGGTGGAAATTCTGTCGGGGTTATCGGCAGGAGAGGCTTTTGTCGTGCAGAGCGATCGCCCGCTCACCTCAGGACAAGCCATCCGGCTCAGCATTTTATCTGAATAGGGCACTCACGCCAGACATCCAAGGTATCGGTAGGACTCAAACACATGGTACGACCCATCGCTCCCTCAAATTTAGGTTCGAGTTCCGATTCTGTTGACAGAGTAGATTCTAACGGGGCAGCTTCTAACAACCTGAGCCTGAGCACGCTGGCGATTCGGCGGCATATTGCCACGCTGGTGCTGACTGTCGCTGTGATTGTGCTGGGTCTGTTCTTTATTCAGCAGCTCCCGGTCGATCTGCTGCCCTCGATTACCTATCCACGGATTGGCGTGAGAGCCGATGCACCCGGCGTCTCACCAGAAGTCGCGGTCGATGAAGTCACTCGCCCGTTAGAAGAAGCCCTTGCCGCGACCGAAGGCGTTGTTCAGGTGGTTTCTCAGACCCGAGAAGGACAGGTCAGCCTCGATCTATATTTCCAGCCGGGGGGCAATATTGACCAGGCGCTCAACGATGCGACGGCCACGCTCAACCGTTCTAGAGACAGCCTTCCGGATACGGTTCAGCAGCCGCGTCTGTTCAAGTTCGATCCTTCTCAACTGCCTGTGTATGAAACGGCCCTGACTTCACCTTCCTTACAAGGCGTCGATTTGAGAATATTTGCCGACCAAGAGCTGGCCCGCGAGCTGATCACCGTACCCGGCGTTGCCAGCGTTGATGTTTCGGGTGGCGTTCAAGAAGAGATTCGTGTCAATCTTGACCCGGCCAGACTACAGACTCTGGGCTTGGGCATTACCGATGTTTTAGACGCGCTTGCAGAACGCAACCAGGATACGGCTGGCGGTCGCATTCAAGGCACCGATAGCGAGCCCTTAACCCGCGTGGCCGGTCGCTTTCAGGAGGCTGATGAGATTCGCAACGTAATCTTTGAGGTGGGCGATGCTGAGCTGCCTCAACAGGTCTACCTGCGCGACTTTGCTGAAGTGATTGACGGGATTGAAGAACAGCGCGTTTTTGTGAATCTTAACGGCGAGCCTGCGGTGAAGGTGAGTGTTCAAAAGCAGCCGGGGGCGAATACTGTTGCTGTTGTAGATGGCGTAAAGCAACGGCTCGCAGATCTCCGAGAATCGGGCCTGATTCCAGCAGATCTTGTGCTTAACGCCACGCTGGACGAATCTATCTTTATTCAGAACTCTATTCGCAACGTGGCAATTTCTGGCCTGACCGGGGCAGGCTTAGCAGGGATCGCCGTTCTCTTATTCCTTGGTTCACTCAGGCAGACGTTCATCATTGTGGTCGCGATTCCCCTAGCAACGCTCGTCGCGATTTTGCTGATGGGGGTGTTTGGGCTTTCGCTGAACGTATTCAGTTTGGGCGGCTTGGCGCTGGGGGTGGGCATTGTCGTCGATAATGCCATTGTCATGCTGGAAAATATTGTTAAAGGTGTTCAAGATAAAGGCATTCAAGATAAAGGCATTCAAGATAAAGGTACTGGGCAGAGCAAACCTGTGATTCGTCAGGCTGAAGCCAGCAGCCGCGAGTTGGAATCGGCTTTATTCGCGTCAACCACAACAAACCTGGTGGCGGTGCTTCCTTTTCTGCTCATCGGTGGCTTTATTGCGCTGTTATTTAATGAGTTGGTGCTTACTGTGAGCTTTGCGGTAGGGGCCTCACTGGTCGTCGCCTTAACAGTGGTGCCTGCCCTCACTTCCCGGCTGCTGACGGTACGCTGGTCGAGCGGGGTCAATCGGTTTTGGCTGATCCGCCAGTTCGATGCGAGGCTTCAAGGGTTGACCGGTCAGTATGCCAGGTTGCTGGGCTGGGTGCTAAGGCGACGGATTTTAGTGGTGGCGATCGCTTTCCTCCTATTCGGCGGCAGCAGCTTTTTCATGGTGGGCCGAATTCCTCAAGAAATTTTGCCGAGCATTGCCACAGGTCAGGCCGATGTGCGCGTGCAGTTTCCACCGGGGACGACGCTCGCCGAAAACCAGCAGGTGATGAACGCGGTAGATCAGCTATTGCTAGCCCAGCCCGAGATTGAGTATGTCTTTACCACGTCGGGCGGGTTTCTCTTTGGCAGTAGCACGAGTGCGAATGCGCTGCGAGGCTCCAGTACGCTAACGCTGTTGCCCGGAACCGATGTTGAGGCTTTTAGCGATCGCATGACCCAAGAATTCAATCAGTTCAACCTGGTCAAAACCCGGCTGCGCGTATCGCCGGGCAGAGTCCGGGGTCTAATTTTGAACAACTCGCCCGTGCGAGGCGATGTAGACGTGATTTTGCAGGGAACTAGTGCGCAGTCGCTAGAAGAAGCTGGTGGGCTCGTGCTCGAAGCGCTTGAAGCTGAAGCGACGCTGGCAAGCTACTCGCCCGACGCCGATCCGCCACAGCCGGAAGTCCAAATTCGCCCGGACTGGGAGCGCGCTGCCGATCTGGGTCTTTCGGCTGAAGCCATTGGCCGCACGGTGCAAACGGTGCTCTCGGGGTCGGTACCTACTCAGCTCCAGCGGGGCGATCGCCTGGTCGATGTGCGCCTTCAAACTCCCGAAACGCTGGTTCAAAATCCGGCTGAGCTAGCCCAGTTGCCTTTGCTAAATGGGAACGGTCAACCGGTGAGACTCGGCGACATTACCAGCATTGAAGACGGTCAGGCCCCCGGCGAAATCCAGCGAATTAGCCAGCGTCAGGTATTTATTATTGAAGGAGACCTCAGCGACGGGGCCAGCTTAGGCGCAGCGCTAGAAGAAGTCAATCGGATCCTAGAGAGCGTGACTTTGCCTGACGGGGTGACCCGTCTGCCTAGCTATAGCGCCCAGAGCAACGCCGCCATCACAGACGGGATTGGGCTTTTAGGCGGGCTGGCTGCCTTTTTAGTCTTCACGGTGATGGCCGTACAGTACAATTCACTGATCGATCCGCTGGTGATTATGCTGACGGTGCCTCTGGCTTTAGCCGGTGGAATCCTGGGTTTGTTCATTACGCAAACTGCGATTGGGGCAACCGTAATTGTCGGCGCAGTGCTGCTGGTCGGTATTGTCGTCAACAACGCGATTATTTTGGTGGAGCTGGCCAACCAGATTCATGAACAAGAGCGCTGCAGTCGGATTGCTGCCATTCTTAAAGCCGCGCCTCAGCGCTTGCGGCCCATTTTAATGACGACCATTACCACCGTGTTGGGGATGTTTCCCCTGGCGCTTGGTATCGGCGAAGGCTCAGAGTTTTTGCAGCCGCTGGGCGTCGTTGTTTTCTCTGGGCTGTCACTGGCAACGCTGCTGACGCTGTTTATCATCCCCTGCTTTTACACGCTGCTTCACGGTCGCGCAAATTCAAAATATGAGTCAAAGAAAATGACTGCTGCGTAACCACTATCCTGATTTTCGAGGCACAAAAGCTGGTTAGCAGACGGCTGAAAGCCTTGCATCAGGGGATCTAGGGGAGCCGCGATCGCTCATTCAGCATTGGCCATTCCAGAGCCATCTGGCCGAAAAACAGACGTGGTGCGCTTTAATAGGAAATCGAGCGAACAATGCCACACCGAGTTAGGAGATTGTCATGATAGATAGTGCTGAATTGCAGAACCTGCGCCGATGTATTGAGCTGGCGAGAGAGGCACTAGAAGCCGGTGACGAGCCGTTTGGCTCCGTGCTTGTCAGTGCGAATGGAACCGTTTTGGCTGAGGATCGCAATCGCATTAGTTCGGGCGATCGCACTCAACACCCAGAGTTTGCACTGGCTCGCTGGGCAGCCACAAACATGACGCCTGAACAGCGAGCAGCGGCAACTGTTTTCACCTCAGGAGAGCACTGCCCTATGTGTGCCGCTGCGCATGGCTGGGTCGGGTTAGGTCGTATCGTGTACGCAAGTTCTTCTGCGCAGCTATCTGATTGGCGTGCCGAATTTGGAGCACCCGCAGCTCCTGTCCAGGGTTTGCCGATTCAAGAGATTGTTCCGGATATTGTAGTAGAAGGCCCGGTTGCCGACTTATCAGAGCAGGTGAAAGACCTTCATCGTCGCTTATACCGTACAGAGGTTTGATCCTAAGGTATGCTGTAGGTTTGAAGGTGCGAGAACAGCAACCCTCAAACAGACTACTGCGAAAGATAACCATCTCTCGATGGGAAAGGCTTTGCGCCGAGACATCGCTAAGGGGCTATCGTCGGATCAACAATGTATTTCAACGACTCTGACGTGTCTGGCAAAGGTTCTAACTCTCCCCGATTCTCAAGTACCTGATAGATTAGCGCAGCAGTACTGCCTCGACTGATCGGCTGATTGGGGTTTAGCAGTCTGACATCTGGATAATTTACAATTAGACCGGCTTGGGTAGCAATGGCAACCTCGTCGCGAGCTTACTCAGGGATTTGGTCAGCGTCAGCATAGTATTTGCTAAGGTCTAACGGCACCTCAGCGCCTGCATCTGGATTGCTCCCATTCGCCTGAGCTGCAGGCGGCGCGGCTTGAGGCGGCGGTGCAAACAGCTGCATAATAGTCGTTGCAGCAATCGGAAACATGAGCTGATGGGTAGCTTGTCGGCGGGTGCGCTGAGCAGGCGCTGTCTCAGCGGGCGCAGCAGCTAGTAGCCGGTCAGGACCAATACCTTCGACTAGTGCGACGATGGCGTCTGCACGGCTGATCTCTGTTTGGGGTTCAAACTCATCAGCCTCTGGAGTGCCCATAAAGCCCGCTTCATAAGCATCTTTGATAGCAGTGTTAGCCCAGTAGCCTTCAGGAACATCTTCAAAAGTGCTGGCCTCTGAGATAGATCTAACAGGCTCCGCATTGAACGCCTGGCGGATAACCGCAGCGTATTCATCGCGCTCAATGGGTTGCTCAGGTCTAAAGGTACCGTCTGGGTAGCCCGTGAGAATGTCAGCCTGGCTGAGCTGCATGATATAAGGCTGAGCCCAGTAGTCGCTAGCAACGTCAGGCTAGCTTGTCTGGGCCTCGGCGGCGAGCAGGAATACGCCGGGGACAGTGGCGATCGCCCCAATACCACCGATGACAGCAGCCACCCTTTGAATAGACCAATCCTTTTCTGATATCACGGTTCAAACCTCTTATCTTCTATCTTTTTTGGCAGATGCGATCGCTCAATATTGCCGGTAGCTGTACATACACATAACAATCGCTGCCATAGTTTCAAGTTTAGTCTCTGACTATCTCCTATGTCCTCAGCCTGTAGAGAGGCATTAGAGAGAAGCACAAACATTTGCCAGTGCCGACAGCACGATGGCGTTTAGCCGGAATGACCGTCTCGTAGGCTTCTCAGTAATCTGTGTAGACGATGGCACATTGCCTGTACAAGCGGGTAAGGATTGATTGCCATAACGCCCTCGCTGGTGCCCTAGCGCGATAAGCCTGCGGCATGGCTTCGCTTACCGCCGATGGTGCAGCCAATCACTTCTCCGGTGTCGACATCCATCGCTAGTCAGACCCATTGCTCATTGCCCTGGTTATTCAAAGTACGATTAAAAAGTTGTTGTAATGCTGTTACTAATCTAGCTTCGCTCGGCGCAGCAATATGGCGGTGATAGCCACAATAATGGTAGAAAGGCTCATCAGGATTGCGCCTACTGCTGGGGAAAGAACAATGCCCCAAGGCGACAGTACACCCGCTGCAAGCGGAATCGCAATTACGTTGTAGCCAGTGGCCCACATCAGGTTCTGAATTGTCTTACTGTAGGCTTTTTTCGCCAGGTTTAGCGCCTTCACAGCGTCTAGCGGATCGTCTTCTATCAGAACTAAGTCTAGCGTCTAGCGGATCGTCTTCTATCAGAACTAAGTCTGCGGACTCAATCGCCACATTGGTACCGGCTCCAATGGCCATCCCCATATTGGCTTCTAGCAACGCGGCAGCATCATTTACACCGTCCCCAACAAAAGCTGTAGGCGCTTCCTGCTTAAGTTCTTTAGTGCGGTTTACCTTGTCTTCTGGCAGAACCCGAGCATAGTAGCGATCAATGCCTAGATCTTCCGCAACGCTGCGAGCAACCGCTTCGGCATCGCCCGTAATCATTACGGTCTGAATGTCCATTTCCTTCAGGCGGTCAGCTGCTTTGCGGGCACTCTCTCGCACTTGGTCGGCCATAGAGATAACGGCAACAGGACGAGCGGCGGTCATTAACACAACGGCACTTTCTCCGCGTTTATCAGCCTGATCCAGCGCATTCTTTAGCTCGTCAGATAGCTGTAGTTTTTGTTCCTTTACCCATTCCGGGCGACCCAGGCGATAGGTTTGTCCATTTACCTCACCTTCTACTCCCCGACCTGTGATGGTTTGGAAGTTTTGCATTTGAGGCAGATCGATCTGTCGTTGGTTGGCGGTCTCGACGATGGCCTGGGCTAGAGGATGTTCTGAGATCGGCATACGTTCTAAAGATTACCTCACCTTGCGCGTTAAATTTAGTAACTTCAATGCTCACAGCGCCTTTCTCATCTGCTGGGTTGCCGTCTGCGTCTTTGAAGTATCCGATTGCATACGCTCCGCCGTTGGGCGTTGGACCTTCTGTACGTTTTTGTTTAGCCATAACTTACTAGACAGTCCTAAGTTTCTGTTGAAGAATTATGCGGCCAAAGGTATCTGTTGTTGGGGTTCAGGGGGCTGAATTTTGGCAGCGAGTAATTTAGCCAGAAGTAGATTGGGCCTACGTTTTGATAAAACCACCGGTTGTAGATGCTGAAGCGCCATTCGAACAATTTGCTCGCTGGGCAACCCATGTTTTGGCAGCGTCCGAAACCATTGCGGAAAATGTACCCAAACCACGTTAGGCAGTTCTAAAGCGAGTACTTGCAATAGCCCCAAGGCAATAGCATTGAGATTGACGAAGCGCTCAAATGCTTCAACTTTAATGGCAACCTTTGCCTGGAAATCGGCATCGAAGTCAGCCAAGATAAGATTCTTGGGCCAGCCAGAGGCTCTGGTCATAGAGCGCAACCAGAAGCGATAGTCAAAGCCCCCAAGCAACTGAACTAATGAGCGAAAGCTGACCTCAATTTTGAACCGCCAGCCATAGGCTTCAATCACTTGCGCTCCGGTGAGTGTGGTGTCACTAGAGAGCAAAATAATCTGTTTGCCATTGGGCAGTTGCGTGAGCACGAACAACACTAATTCATCAGGACTGTCCCAATAGAATTTAAAGCACTGATAGTACACGGTTTGACGTTGACCATAGAGCCAAACGGCTGCTTGAGAGCAGGCATCCATCGGGGCAAATAGCTCTCTGAGTTTTATGTCAGAACCCCAGACTCTGGGCCGACCGGGTCCACGAATATCCGAATTGGCTGAAAAGTCGGCATGCGCCACGGTGGAAATCGCCGCTCGGCTGATCAAATGTAAACCCTGCGCTCGAAACGGTCTCAACACCTTCGCCGAAGCATAGT
>NZ_NRTA01000066.1 GCF_002286735.1 Leptolyngbya sp. BC1307 | reverse complement strand
TGAGGGTTTGGGTGTTTTCGTAGTTCATCGGCCTATGCGGGCAACAGTGAACCAAAGCCTATCAGGCTACCATGAAATCTATTATGCAGGAGGTCTATTACGCTTGTCAGCGATAAAGCTAGCTACCAACCCGCTTATGAGGCTGAAAGTGGTACTAAAAACCATTGCCTCACTAAACCCAATAATAAGGTAAAGGTTGATCAAGAAAAAGCAGAATAACATGAGGAAAACTATCGAAATAGTTGTCAGCATAGTAAGACTTCGATACAGGATAATAAGAGGTTTTGTTCCTAGCCAGCTTGGTTGAATCTGTTCTATCAAAAAGTTGTTGGGAATGTCATTATCGTTTAGCTGCTTAGCTAGCCAAGTAAGATATCGCTTAGTTTGTTCTGCTTCTGGCTCTTTCTCGACCTCCCGATAGGCCCACTCTGGCTCTTCCTTTTGACTTTTTGCCCATAGCCTATGCTGCTGGCGAGTCTTTAGCCTTAGCTGACGAGCTACATACGCCTCAAACAAATCGGCCTTGTTCGTAATTGGCCGTTCGCCTCGATACGCCACCAACAACATCTGCAAAAACAGTGGAATCTGTAAAAACGGCGTCTCAGCTTCTCCATTCTCTTGAGCGTGCTCTGCCCGCTTTAGTAATAAAGCTAGCTCCGGTTGGCTATTCAACTCATTCCAAATATCTACCCGCTTCAAGCTGAGCAAATACCGCTCAATTTGCCTCGGCGTCAGCGGCTGCAAGCACAGCGCCCCGTTTAGCTTATCTAGCTTCACCTGCCCTTCGGCATATTCAGCAGAGCGACAGCACACCACCACCTGCTGCCCTGTGAACGTAGCAAAGTCATTTATCTTTTCCACACATTTCTTTTGCTGCTCCAGCCCTAGCTCATCTAGCCCGTCTAAAAGCGGCAATAGCTGATTGTGCTTAATCCACTGGTGACTCACTTTCGGGTCAATGCCGTGATCAAACTTGAGCTGCCCCTTCAGCCAATCGAGAATATCTTCGTCCTTCCGCCAAGCCGATAGCTCAAAAATGTAAGGCACCTGATGCGTCGTCTCAAACTGAGCTGTCAAAGCCTCGGCCAGCTTGAGCAAAGTCGTCGTTTTACCCGATCCTGGCTCTCCTAAAATCAGCAGCTTTCTAGCGATATTTTCATGGTTGAAAGCTTTGAGAATATTCTCGCCAATATCTACCTCACTTTTACCGCCTGAGAAAAACTTCAGCAGTCGATTCCATGTGAGGGTCGCTTCTGCCTGCTGCGCGTCGGCTCTCTCCACAGCACTATTCTGTGACTCCCAGGACACATCGATAGCCTTCTCCCCCACGGCATACTCCAGCCGATCCTTCACTCGCAACCGAACATCGCTATGCAAGCGCCTGAGCAGTTCGGCAGAGGCTAAACCGTCGTCCGCTTCGACAGGTAACCGTCGCGAATGCTGCCACAGCGCAAACCCCTCATACAAAACAGCTACGCCAGCAGCTACCCCCACATAGCGGCAAATATCTTGGATGCGATCGCTCACACCCTCCATCCCCACCATCTCATGCGCAACCGCGATCGCTACCAAATAAGCAATCAGCCTTACCAGCAGCCAGGTCTTGCCCGGAAAATCGCGCAGAGTAGAAAGCTGATTGAGCAGGTAATTGGCTAAAAGAGCGGCCAGCGCGATCGCACCTACTTTCACAGCTATCAGCATTCAATCAGACCCTACAAACCTCTAGCCCACTATAAACCAGTGACTTTCGCAATTTTCTAGCCTTTACAAAGTCTTTGAGTCAAAAATTAGAACAGCCTGCTAACGGTTACCTGATGTCAGCAGCAGCGTCACAACGCATGATCAGCCAGAAAAATCGCTATTATGCTGGTTGAAGTGAGTGAGCAAATTGCAGCGCCGATGGCAGGACACAGTAAATGGGCAAATATTAAGCGGCAAAAGGCTCGGGTCGATGTGGTAAGAGGCAAGGTGTTTGCTAAGCTCTCCCGCGAGATTATTGTGGCCGCTAAGCAGGGCGGCGGCGACCCCGATGGCAACTTTCAGCTGCGCACGGCGATAGATAAGGCCAAGGCGGCAAGCTTCCCGAGTGAGAATATTGACCGGGCGATCGCCAAAGGCTGCGGTCAGCTAGAAGGCGAAGGCGACTTTGAATCCATTCGCTATGAGGGCTATGGCCCTGGGGGGGTGGCTGTACTCATAGAGGCACTCACAGACAATCGCAACCGGGCCGCTGCTGACCTGCGCTCTGCCTTTAACAAAAATGGCGGCAACCTCGGTGAAACCGGCTGCGTCGGCTGGATGTTTGACCAGAAAGGGGTGATTGCGATCGCGGGTGAAATTGAAGAAGAGCGCTTGCTAGAAAACGCCCTAGAAGCAGGGGCAGACTCTTACGAACTGCTAGAAGAAATCGACGAAGACACTCCCGGCGCAGAAGTCTTTTGCGATGTTGCAGATTTAGAAAGCGTCAGCAGTGCCCTCAAGAAAAAAGATTACGACATCCGCGAAGTCGATCTGCGCTGGATTCCGGCTAACACCGTTAAGGTAGAAGATCCTGACCTGGCAGGCGCTTTGATCAAGATGATGGACGCTCTAGAAGAGTCAGACGATGTGCAGTCGGTCACGGCCAACTTTGACCTGACAGAAAGTGCGATCGCGCAACTGACCTAGCATCTCCGAGCCCACTGAGTTGATAGATTTGAATTTGCACGCGACAATGTAAAGGTATGTGAATCCCAGATTTATCAGCCCCCTCCTATGCCCGTTGACCTTCCTAGCCCGACAGTTCGGCCATCCGTCAATCTGACTAAAACCTACGACGTGGTCATCGTCGGCGGTGGCATCGTTGGGCTCACTTGTGCCTGCGGTCTGCGCGGTTCTGACTTGCAAGTGGCAGTCATTGAAGCACAAACGGCACAGCAAGCAGCGGGGAGACAGCGAGCCTACGCTTTCTCGCCAGTTTCGGCCAGCATTTTGCAGGGACTAGGTCTCTGGGAAACCGTCGGCCCGCAGCTTACGCATTTTCAGCGGGTGAAGCTCTCCGATGCGGACTATCCCAAGGCGATTACCTTTCGGCCTGAAGACGGGCGTAGTGACGCGGTTTACTACTCGGCTGAGCATAGCGTGCTGATGAGCGCCCTACAGTCGGCAGTGCGGGCGGCAGACAATATTGACTACTGGTGCGAGAGTCGCGTGCTAGGTTCTGAGCCAGCGGGCTCGGCGGTTGACGGAGCCTCAACCCAACTGACGGTCGATTTTAGGGGCGATCGCTACACCTTTCACACCTCACTACTGATCGGGGCCGACGGCTCCCGCTCCCGGGTGCGGGCTCAAGCTGGCATCAAAACCTTTGGCTGGCAGTACTGGCAGTCTTGCATTACTGCCGTGCTAGCGCCTGAAAAATCTCACCGCAGCACTGCCTACGAGAGATTTTGGCCCAGCGGCCCCTTTGCCATTCTGCCCCTGCCAAACAACCGCTGCCAGATCGTTTGGACTGCGCCCCACGACGAAGCCAAAGCCATGCTCGCCCTGCCGAGAGAACAGTTTTTAGCAGAATTGCAGGCCCGCTACGGCGATGAAATGGGTGACCTGACGCTGGTCAACGAGCCGATGATGTTTCCGGTGCAGCTGATGCATAGCCGCGAATATGTGCGCCCTGGCATGGCCCTGATTGGTGATGCGGCTCACTGCTGTCACCCGGTGGGCGGGCAGGGCTTGAACATGGGTATTCGCGATGCGATCGCCCTCTCCGAAGTGATTCAGCAAGCCGCCCAAAAAGGAGAGAATCCGAGCAGTCTGAAAGTGCTCAAACGCTATGAGCGCTGGCGCAGAACCGAAAACTGGTTCACTCTTAGCCTGACAGATTTTCTCAATCGATCTTTTTCTAACCGGTTTTGGCCCTTAGTGATCGCCCGCCGGGCCGGGATTTGGGTGCTAGACAGCGTCGGGCCGCTAAAACGCCTGATATTACAGCTCATGACGGGTTTCTTTGGTAAGCTACCGGCTAAGGCAAAGTAGAAAGACACTAAAGTAGTCAAGTCAATATTGAGGTGGCTCCCGTGCAGCTTCCTGGCATTCCCCCCACTCCCCCCATTCCTCCGGATCGATCTATGCCTACCATGCTGGCCCTCACCGCTCACGATAGTCAAAAAGCTGCTCTGGTTAAATTCGTCAAAGAATATGCGGCGCTGCTCTCTCGCTATCAGCTGATTGCCACCGGGGCAACGGGCGATCGCCTGGCTCAAAGCACCGACCTCTCAGTAGAGTCGCTTTTGCCAGGCGCGATGGGCGGCGACATTCAAATTGCGGCCCGAGTCGCCGAAAACCAGATTGCAGCCGTCATTTTCCTGACCGACTCGCTCTACTCTAACCACGCCACCACCGATGTCACGACGATGCTGCGCGTTTGCCAGCTGCATAATGTCCCATTAGCGACCAATCTCGCCACCGCCCGCGCCGTCATCCTCTCGCTGGCCAAAAGCCGGATCGCCCACCTGATTTTTAACCCTATTTCTGGTCAGGGCAACCCCAATCAGGATCTCAAGCTGATTCGCCAGATCTTAGAGCCCCAGATTCAAGTACAGGTGGTTTTCACAGAAGCAGACGTTAGCCCGGGGCAGCAGGCACATGAGGCGATCTCCGCTGGCACCGACCTCATCATCGCCTCTGGCGGCGATGGCACCGTCTCTGCTGTGGCCGAAGCCGTCATGCAAACCGATGTGCCGCTAGGGATTATTCCCCGGGGCACTGCCAATGCCTTTTCAGTGGCGTTGGGCCTGCCGACCAACCTCAGAGCCGCCTGTGAAACCATTCTGGCTGGCGCGACCAAACAGGTGGATGTCGCCTACTGTAACGGTGCGCCAATGGTGCTGCTAGCGGGCATCGGCTTTGAAGCTGAAACCGTCGAGCGCGCCAGCCGGGAGATGAAAAATCGCCTGGGTATGTTGGCCTATATTATCGCGGGGGTGCAGCAAATTGCCGATCAGCAAATCTTTGAAGCCGAAATCGAGATCGATGGCCAGGTGAGCAAGTTCGAGTGCAGCGCCATTACGGTCGCCAACGCCGCGCCGCCAACCTCTGTAATGGCTCAGGGCTTTGGCGAAGTGATCAGCGATGACGGCCTGCTCGATGTCACCATTGGTCTTAGCTCTGGAGAAGCGCAGGGCATTGCCGCCCGGTTTCAGGGAGTAGGGGCGATCGCCGAACTCTTTGCCGCTGCCTTGGTCAAACGACCCACCCAAAACGAAGACATCCTCAGCCTGCGGGCACCCGCTATCAAAGTCACAACTCACCCACCTCAAAAAGTTGTTGTCGATGGCGAAATTATTGGCACTACGCCTGTGGAGTTTGAGTGTATTCCGCAGGGGCTGACAGTGCTATCGCCGATAGTTTCCGTTTGAATGGGACAGCAGAGACTGTTGATATCGGCCCAGCGCCGTCAGCGGAAAATAGTGGCAGTAAAGCCGGTAGCGCAGATAAAAGTGTTGCGGGAAACCAGTGCCGGTGAAGGCGTCTTCTTCCCAGGTGCCTTTGCGCTGAGTGCTCAGCAGATAGGCAACGCCTTTTTGCACAGCGGTCTTAGCAGCAGGGCTCAGGCAAAAAGCAGCGTCGAGTAAGCCAATCAGCGCCCAGGCCGTCTGAGAGGCGGTGCTCGGCCCCTGGCCCTTGAGGCTAGCATCCTGATAGCTCTGACAGGTCTCTCCCCAGCCGCCATCGGTGTTTTGACAGCTCACCAGCCAGGCCAGACCGCGCTCAATCTGCAGTTGACAGCGGTCTGGGGCAATCATTGCCAGCGCCGAAAGCGCTCCGCTGGTGCCGTAGATGTAGTTCACGCCCCAGCGGCCAAACCAACTGCCGTCGGCCTCCTGCTCTTGAAGGAGATAGTCCAGGCCGCGTGAGAGTCTAAGCGGTGTTAGCGCTGTGGCATAGCTGTTCGTCAGAGCAGCATCGTCAGTCAATCGACTGTGCATTTCTAAAACGCGGGCGGTGATATCGGCAGTGCTCGGGTCAATCATCGCTCTGAGATCGCCGTAGGGAATGTCGTTGAGCCAGTCCTGATCGTTGTTGATGTCAAACGCTGCCCAGCCGCCAGTGCTGCATTGCATGGTGGCAATCCAGCGCACGGCCCGAGCGATCGCCCGCCGTTTACCAGCGTCATCGGGCAGCGTCACCGCCTGCAGCGCCATCGCCACTACAGCCGTATCGTCTACATCCGGGTAAAAGCGATTTTCAAACTCAAAGGCCCAGCCCCCCGGCTCCCCCTGAGGATTTTTGATGGCCCAGTCGCCGTAGCTGAGAATCTGTTTGTTCAGTAGCCATTCACCCGCTTTTACCAGAGCTGGATGGTCAGAGGAAAGGCCGGAGTCGGTGAGCGATCGCATCACCAAAGCCGTATCCCACACGGGCGAAATGCAGGGCTGCACCCAATAGGTCTCTGCGGTTTCTACCGCAAAATTATCGACGGCCTGCAAGCCGCGCTGCACCACCGGATCATTCACGTCATAGTCGAGCGCACGCAGTGCCAGCAGAGAATTCAGCATAGCCGGGATAATGCCGCCCCAGTCACCCGTCGCCTCCTGCCGCTCTACAATCCACTTTTCGGCACGCTGAAGACTCTCCGCTCGAAAAGGAACAGCGTCAAGAGATTCTGCTAGCTTAAAGGCTTTGTCTAGCCAGAGGAAAGCATCGCTCCAGTCGCCGCGAGCGGGCAGCTCCCAACGCACGTTTTCAATTCCTTCAGCGTAAAGCTCATTCAGGTGAAAGCCCGGCTCCACAGCGTAAACCGGCTTTTTGTCAAACACCACCAGCAGCGGCACAGTGCTGCCTCTCGCCCAGCTAGACAGCTCGTAGATATTCACCGGAAAGGGCGGCTCTAGCTGCATCACCCAGGCGGGCAAAGAAGGCAAGCCCTGCCAGCGGTAGCAGCCAATCAGAGCGAGGTGAAACTTGGTAAAAATGCGGGTTTTGCTAATGCCACCGCGCCGCAAGATGAACGCTCTTGCCTTGACCAGAGCCGGATCGCTCGCCGGAACGCCCAGCAGCCGCAGCCCCATATAGGCTTCTACAGAGGTGCTCAGCTCGCCACCATCGCCCCAAGCAAGTTCCCAACCGCCGTGCGCTCTCTGGTGAGATCTCAGATATTTTTCTACTTTGGCTAGAGGTCTGCCCGGCTCACTCCCCCAAAGTTTGTGCAGCAAAACAACTTCAGCGGTGATGCTCACGTTTGACTCTAGCTCGGCCCACCAGTAGCCTTCTTTTTCTTGAATTGAAAGCAGGTAGTCTTGGGCAGCGGCGATCGCCTGTTTCAGGTCTGTGGTCTGCGGCAGGGCTGGCTGCTGGGGGTCTTGGGTCTGCATGTCGTTTAGAGGCCGAAGGGTGCGTTATTGAGATAGCATAATATAAATTCTCTGACAGCAAAATGGAAAATGTTTTATTGGCGCTAACCGTTGTTGCTGCTGTGGTTTGGATAGGACTGCTGCTGTTTTGGGGGCAGTTCTGGCGAGCTGACCAACGGCTTGATGCGCTAGGAAACTATTCGCCAGAGGATTGGCCATCGGTTGCCGTTGTGATTCCCGCTCGGAATGAGGCTGAGCTGATTGGTAAGGCGGTGCGATCGCATCTCACCCAGTCTTACCCAGGCGATCTTTCCGTCGTATTGGTAGACGATCAGAGCACAGATGACACCGCCAAAATTGCCGCTCAAACAGCTCAGGGCTTAAAGAATTCCGACAGTCTCACCATTCTTCCTGGGAAGCCATTGCCCGCTGGCTGGACAGGCAAATTATGGGCAATGGAACAAGGGTTTCGCCATCTTCAGCAACGGTTGCGGCCAGACTATGTTCTTTTCACCGATGCCGATATTGAGCACCATTCAGCCAGTATGCAACAGCTCGTCGCAAAGGCAGAAACAGAGAAGTTAGACCTGGTTTCTCTCATGGTGCAGCTACGCGCTCAGAGCTTTTGGGAGAAGCTGCTTATCCCTGCTTTTGTCTTCTTCTTTCAAATGCTCTACCCCTTTCCGTGGGTAAACAACTTCAACAAAAAGACAGCAGCAGCAGCGGGCGGCTGCGCTCTAATTCGCTTTAGTGCCCTGGAGAGAATTAATGGCCTGCAGCCCATCAGGCAGGCTTTGATTGACGACTGCGCTCTGGGTGCGGCTGTTAAAGCCGGTGGCCCGATCTGGCTGGGGCTGAGCGAAAAGACTCGCAGTCTGCGCCCCTATCCAAACCTGCAGAGCATCTGGCAGATGGTGACTCGCAGCGCCTACACGCAGCTCAACTATTCTCCCTGGCTGCTGGTCGGCACGGTACTGGGTATGGCGCTGGTCTACTGGGTGCCACCGTTAGGTTTCATCGCAGGGTTAGCTTTGGGAAAGCCTATGATCGCGCTCGTCGGGTTAGTGGCCTGGCTGCTGATGGCTCGGGCCTATTGGCCAACGCTAAAACTATACGACGGTTCTCCTCTGCTCGCCCTGGCGCTACCGCTGATTGCCCTGCTGTATAGTCTAATGACTCTAGATTCGGCCTATCGCCATTGGATCGGTCAGGGCGGTGCCTGGAAGGGACGAATATACAGCGATGGTAACCTTTAGACGATTAACCTACAGCGCACTCTGTAAATTGGCGTTTGAAGGGAGACTGAAAACCTATGACGATATCGGGTTTGGAGACTCCTCTTTCTACTCATTCTTTAGCAATTAGGACTACCAAAGCAGGATAGGGGAGGTTGCCTTGATCCTAGTTTAAGCCAATTTGGATACCCAGATCTGACAGATTCTTCTAGAGCGGTGACGCCTAACCCTTCGCTCAAGCAATGCTCCCTCGCTTCCGCGCTTCCTTAAACGAGGTGCCCACATTCTTGAGGCCAGCGCGGATCATTTGCTGCTCTAGGAGAGTGAAGAACCGGGTGCGATCGCCGCCTCTCACCACCGCCTGATTATGCGCCTCAGCTAGCGCCACCGGATAGCCAAACCCTTTTTGCACCTGAGCCAGCATTAAGCTCAGGGCCGTATCGAGCAGTTCGGCATCTTTCACTACCCAGGCGGGAAACTCCACCCGCGCCACCTCTGCGCCCACATGCACATAGCAAAAATACACCGCATGGTCGCCATAGCAGCTCAAAATATCCGCTGAACTCTTCCACAGCGGCCCACGTTCTCCCGGCGATAGAGCGGTTGACCAGAGGGTGACATCTCGCAGCGGCGAGAAGGTTTGGCAGGGCATCTGATTGCGCTGATGCTCGCAGTGACTCATACAGTCTGGCGTATCAAAAGGGCAGGCTTGCAGCCGTAAAAAATTTAAAGCTTCGCCACTGCGAGAAGCGCTGATATAGCCCATCACCGGCACTCTAGCCTGGCGCAGCCGCTCCCAAGACTCCAAAACGGGCAGCAGTATCTCATCGCGTGCCGCCACCGGAATTTGCTCTAAAAACCAATAGATCAGCGAACCATCAGTCATCGCCAGGGCAGGCACATCGGCATCTTGGCTGGCGGCGGTCTCAATCCCCAATTCACCCAGCATGACGGCTTCTGCTGCCGTGCGCTTGTAGCCCATCCACTCTTCAGTACGAATGCCCCACTGCCGCGAGGCGTAGAGATCTTCGGGGCGGTAGATGACTTCGGGCAGGCTGTCGAGCGTGGGGTAGCGGCTCTGACCATAGTGAATGATGACGCGGCTAATATTTAGCAAATAGCAGTAGGCGATCTCGTGGTGGCTTGGTGAAATTTGCGACCCATCTGAAGAGATGACGCTGTGGGCGGCTGGTGCGGTGTTTAAAACAATTCTTGTATCCAGCGGTTCAATGGGTTCGGCAGCGGCAAAGAGCAGGCGATCGCGCCCTTCTACCAGCTGATCTACCAGCGTCTGCTGTCTGTCTGTGGCCTGACTCATCAATAGCTGCGCAATCTCTACCCGACGGCGAGCAGCGTCAGCCTCTTGAGTAAGATGATCGCTAATGCCCTGCATCTGGCGAGCGAGCTTAGTGAGATCAAGCATGACTGACTAGCGCCACTTGTCGAACCCTTGTACTACTTGCTGCAACGATAGTAGCTGAATTCGCGGATCTTTGTTGGCAGCAGCTCTATCAGGCGCTAAGTTGTAGCCCCAGTCAGCCAAGAAAAGCTGTACGTCAGTCAGATCGGCTTGCGCTTTGACATCGTTTAAGGCAGGCAGACGATCTTCAATAAACCAGATATGCGTCACTGAGTGCTCAGCCTTCAGCAAACGGAGCGTTTCGTATTTGGGGCGTTTGGCTTCTTTGCCAATGATGCGATCGCTTGGATAATTCAGCCCGCTCTGCTCCAGCAGCGCCGAGATAAACCGACCTTCTTTAGTGCTGACGATATAGATAGGCGGCCCCCCCGCCAGCAATTCACACAGCCGGTCAATCAGCCCCGGATAAAAGCGATGCAGCGCTAACCAGCCAGCCAAATCACGTTCAATCCAAGCATCGCGCACCCCGTCTAAAGCCTGCACTGACTGCGCCTTCGTCAGCCCCGCCGCCGTCAAATAAGGCAGCGCCATCTGCGGCCACTCCGCCAAGATTTGCGTCTCGCTAGCGCCCTGGACCAGAGCCTGTACTAAGACCGGCATTTCCCACCCCGTCTCAACTACCGGGCGCAGCGGATAAAACTTTTCGGCCAGCCCCTCAGGCAGCTGATGGCTATCCGGTTCAAACAGCTGACAGTAAGCTTTCCAGGCCGTTTGAAAGTATTCAATCAGGCCGTCACAGATGACCCCATCAAAATCAAAGGCGATGAGTTGAGGAGAGGCCATAGCGCTGCCTGTAGCTAAAGGTTAGGTAAAGCGTACCGCCATTCACGGCACTACCGGTTTACCTCCTGTTAGTTAAGAAATTATTTACGCTCAGCGGCTAATTAGCAAATTAAGCCCGCGACTAAGATCAAGCGATCGCGCCTTAAAGCAGAGTCTGCGCCTATCAATCGCTAGAATAAGAACCAGTACAGAGCCCG
This sequence comes from Leptolyngbya sp. BC1307, assembly GCF_002286735.1. Lineage (GTDB taxonomy): Bacteria > Cyanobacteriota > Cyanobacteriia > Phormidesmidales > Phormidesmidaceae > Phormidesmis. The sequence goes on along the minus strand of NZ_NRTA01000066.1, from coordinate 5,505 downwards.
GTGAGGTATGAGCGTCTCTTTTTCAGACGAGTTTGATGTAATTGTGGTCGGTGCCGGTCACGCCGGTTGTGAAGCAGCCCTGGCGTCAGCGCGGCTAGGCTGTCATACCCTGCTGCTGACGATGAACTTAGACCGCATCGCCTGGCAGCCCTGCAACCCGGCAGTCGGTGGCCCGGCTAAGTCTCAGCTCGCCCACGAAGTAGATGCCCTGGGCGGTGAAATCGGCAAAATCGCCGACCGCACTTACTTGCAAAAGCGCATTCTCAACAGCTCTAGAGGCCCGGCAGTCTGGGCGCTGCGGGCTCAAACCGATAAGCGCGAATACGCCGCCGTGATGAAATCGGTCGTCGAAAATCAGGAAAATCTGGTGCTGCGCGAAGGCATGGCGACCGATCTGGTACTGGGTAACAACGGCGAAATTATCGGCCTGGAAACTCACTTTGGCATGACGTTTGGCTGCAAAGCGATCATCCTGACAACAGGCACTTTTCTAAACGGCACCATTTGGGTCGGAAAAAAGTCTCTCTCAGCAGGGCGGGCGGGTGAACCTGCTGCCATTGGCATGAGTGAAACGCTGAACCGACTGGGCTTTGAAACCGGGCGGCTCAAAACCGGCACACCTGCGCGGGTAGACAAGCGCTCGGTAGACTACAGCCAGCTAGAGGAGCAGCCCGGCGACGCAGACGTTCGCTGGTTTAGCTTTGACCCTGAGGCGTGGCAAGAGCGCGAACAAATCCCCTGCCACATGACTCGTACAACTGCCGCAACTCACAAGCTAGTACGCGACAATCTCCATTTATCTCCGGTCTACGGCGGCTGGGTAGAGGCCAAAGGCCCGCGCTACTGCCCCTGCATAGAAGATAAAATTGTTCGGTTTGCTGATAAAGAGAGTCACCAAATTTTCATTGAGCCTGAGGGTCGAGACTTTCCTGAGCTATATATTCAAGGCTTTTCGACCGGGCTACCCGAATCTCTGCAAGGCGCAATGCTGAAAACGCTTCCCGGTTTAGAAAACTGCGTGATGCTGCGTCCGGCTTACGCGGTGGACTATGACTATATTCCAGCGACTCAGTGCTTTCCCACCTTGATGACTAAACCCGTGGAGGGGCTGTTTTGCGCTGGGCAAATTAACGGCACCACTGGCTACGAAGAAGCGGCGGGTCAGGGGTTGGTAGCCGGTATCAACGCTGCCCGCTTGGTGAAAGGTCAAGAGATGATAGTCTTCCCGCGCGAAGGCAGCTATCTGGGTACGCTGATTGACGATCTCTGTACTAAAGATTTGCGTGAGCCTTACCGGGTGCTGACTTCGCGCTCGGAGTATCGCCTTATATTGCGCTCAGATAATGCCGATCAGCGGCTGACGCCTTTGGGAAGAGAGATTGGGTTGATTGGCGATCGCCGCTGGCAGATCTACACCCAAAAGCAGGCTAATATTGCCGCCGAAAAAGAGAGACTGCATACAGACCGGGTCAAAGAACACGACACAGTCGGTCAACAAATCTACGCCGATACTCAGCAGCGCATTAAAGGGTCGGTCACGCTCGCGGATCTCATTCGCCGCCCTAAGTTTCACTACGAGCACCTCGAATCTTACGGACTGGGTAATCCTGACCTGATCCGCGCTGAGAAGGAGGGCGCTGAAATAGACATCAAGTACTCGGGCTACATTCAGCGTCAGCAAAATCAGATTGACTCAGTCTCTCGTCAGACTAATCGACCGCTGCCGCAAGATCTTGACTACATGACGATAGAGACACTTTCTATGGAGTCTCGTGAAAAGCTGAACAAAGTTAAGCCGATGACGGTAGGGCAGGCAACGCGGATTGGCGGGGTGAATCCGGCGGATGTAAATGCGCTGCTGGTGTTTTTGGAAGTGCGCGATCGCAAAGCGTCTCCGCAGGAGAATCGCAAAGCGTCTTCTAAGAAATTCAACCAGCTGCTGGCTAATTGAGTTTCTTAGAAAAGGCCACGCCCTGACGTAGCAGCAATTCCAAATTCCAACTAACGGACAGTACTTGCTAAGAAACGTATCAGCCGTTCAGCGAGAAATGGAGTAAAGTTCACAGCAGTCCCCAATCCGCTAGGACACAGCCGATGCCCCCCGCTAGCCTCAGTTTCGATAGCCTGTTAGGCAGCTTGAGCAGCGCGATTGACGAGATGGGCGACCCGCGACAACCCAGCAATGCGACTAGCTACAGCGTCAGGGATGCAGTGCTGGGGGCATTTTCGGCCTTTTTTATGCAGAGCGAATCGTTTCTAGAGTATCAGCGCCAGTTAAACAGCCGCAGCGGTCGGGACAATGCCCAGAGCTTGTTTGGGCTAGCGCAGATACCGAGCGTAGAGCAGATTCGTAACATCCTTGACCAGCTAGCGGCCCAAGCGGCTAGACAATAACTTGCTGGTGGCGCTGGACGGCACCGAATACTACAGCTCTGGGAAGGTAAGTTGCCCTTGTTGTTCGACGCGCACCCATCGCAATGGACAAGTGACCTATTCTCATAAAGCGTTATTGCCGGTGATAGTCGCACCGGGCCAAGCGGCTGTGGTCTCGCTGCCCCCTGCCTTTATCACCCCTCAAGACGGTCACAGCAAGCAGGACTGTGAACAAGCTGCCGCGAAACGGTGGATAGGCTCAGCGCCAGCGATATTCGAGCAGCAGGCCGTGACCTTGCTCGGCGATGACCTCTTCAGTCGTCAGCCGATGTGCGAGGCGGCTTTAGCGGAGAGCTTCAACTATATTCGTATGTCTGCCGGAGTCGCATCCGACCCTCTATGACTGGATTGCCTTCAATGCCGCGAATGGCAACGTTCAGACCGTTTCACAATCGCAGCCCCAGGGACGAACCCATGAGGTCAGCAATTTAGGGCTTTTTTCTCTGGTGAGAGCACAACACTCAAGTCCTTACTATTATCCTCTATGCTATGCGTATTAACGGGTTACACTATCCCGTTTGACGGAACCAGTGCCACCACGGTAATCAGAACTATAAATGCCGTGGCTGTGGGCTTTAATATCTTAGAGAAGATAGAACTTCGTGATAGGGCACTAATCCTGCAACAGCATGACTCACCTGCGCGGCAACTCGCGGATTATGTTTCATTAACCGAATTAGCAGCGTGTTCATAAATGAGAATTTTCTAAACGCTCTGATTCGTAGACCCGCACGCAAATCTGCTTCAAAGCGAGCTTCATAAAGATATTGCCAATTCTCTGCTGCCACTTCTGGAGAACGGCTCATGTTAATAGCTTGTGCAGCATAAAGCCCACTGAGAACTGCATTTGCAATACCTTCACCCGTCAAAGGATCGGTCAGATTAGCTGCGTCTCCAATCTTAAGAACGTTTCCATCTGCAACTTGATTCCCTTTTTGAGCCGTCGCTAAAGGATACACTTTAGGGGTTTCCTGGCGAAGGACTTTACTCAATAGGTGCGCCGTTTGTTTGTTACTTTGAATAAATTCCTTAAACAACTGAATTACATTGGTATTGATTTTTTGGTATTCATCCAGCCAGACTACGACCCCCACGTTAAATTTGATGACTTCTCCCTGGATTGCAACTGGAAAGATCCAACCATATCCATTCACCCCTAAGTGATGATCGAAATGAATTTGGGCTTCTGTTAGGTCTACTTCGGATAAGTCTTGACGATCAAAACTCCAGTAAGAGCGAATTGCGATCGCAGTCACCTCTCCCGCAGAAACACCACGGGCATCAATCAGATAATCAAACTCTTTAGATAAACTCTGAAGGTGTTCATCCTTTTTGCTAATCGTTTGAGTGAGAGGAACACATCCTGCATCAATCGCTTTCTCGTAGAGTAATTGATCAAAGACAAATCTGGGAATGCAGTAGGCTTCTAAACTTGTCGCTTCACTATGAGAAATTTGATTTGAAACTCCTAGAAAAAACTGATGAATGGGTGCATAGTCAGCGATTAGTTTCTTCAGATCCTGGGGATAAATTCCCATCGTGGATAAAGCTTGAATAGATTCAAGACTAATCCCATCTCCACATACTTTATCTCTAGGAAAACGATTTTTATCGATTAAGGTGACTTGATGCCCACTTTTGGCGAGGTGATATCCTGCCGAACATCCTGCTGGTCCTGCACCCATCACCGCAATAGTAGCCATAGTCAAGGTTTCCTTTCTAATAATTTAGTTTGAGTAGAAGTCGAAGATTGTTTCTTTACACCAAATGAGAGGCAACCAATCGATTTTGAAGAAAGAAAGCAGCAGGATTACCACCCGATCGAATCAACCGCTTTGCAACATCCTGAACATTTTGTTGTCTCTTTACCTTTTTGTCTGAAAGATAAACGCCTAACAGTGCCTGATTAATGAGCTGATGAAACCGCGCATCGGGCAGCTGAGAAACGCTTTTAGTGGCGCTTCTGATGAAATGCTGAAATCGCTCGGTCATTTCATCTACGCTTGGGTAATAAAAGCAGAAATTTAAGTCGCCATTGATCCGGTCTTCTTCTTGGTCAATCAAATAATCGAGCAAGATATGCAGTCCTTGAACCCAAGGAAAGTAACTATTTTTAATTTGGGCTGCGAGAGTTTCAGAAAATTCCTGAGTAAATGAGTAAGCAACCAGACAAAAAATCCCCAAAGTTGACCCCGCGCACGCAGAAAACTCATACCAACTTAGGTCAGAAAATTTATCCTGATATAAAGCAGACCAAGCTTTTAAGCGAGGAATCCGCTCTTCAACCTTGACATGCTTGTGAACTTGCAAATCACAGTAATAGTTTGCCAGTTCGTGCAGCGTTGGAGCAATTTTTGAGTAGTTTGGAACGTTAGCTAAAACTCTCTGACACGTTCTAACTAGACTTTCAAGATAGCCGCCATCATCTTGATCCTCACGGAATCGGTAATAGTTAGACAATTCTGCACCTGGCGTTAAAGCCTGAAAAATAGATTCGTGGAGTGCCCGAAAATCCTCAGGATCTAGCGAGCTACTGCGATCGCACAAATTATCTAAATAGTCACTAATGGTTTGATAAGCCACAATAAAGCGAATTGCTTTTCGCCAGTCTCTTTTCGCCAGTAGTCCGTAAATTGCGCCCCCTTCACAATGAAACTGTTTAGCTTCAATGCTGGCGATCGCTTGTCTCCGCAGTTCTGGATTTGGAATTTGACTTGCCTGCAACTTCCAGTCATTTAGGTAACCGCGAACGGATGGGATCACCTTAAAGTGCGTCTCTGACAGAAGCGCCCAAGGAGAAACCGGAATATTGACAGGGAGGGTAAGTTTCAAAGTAGTTCAATCATGAGTAAGAGCAGCCATACTAGGTTAGGAACAGACGGAGGACTCGACCTCTCCACAAATGCTGATTTGCGTCCTTTACCATGCCGAGTCAACTCATTCTTCAGTGTTGCTTCATCTCCGCCTATGTATAGGACACTGTTGGCGAACTCCAGAAGCATTGAAAAATCGGTAAGCTGAGGCAGATCTATCGCTATCAGGAAGTGCGATCGCCAAAGCGCTTCCTCAAGG
>NZ_NRTA01000065.1 GCF_002286735.1 Leptolyngbya sp. BC1307 | reverse complement strand
TTATACCCAAGGCAGATGGGCTCAGTTTTGGGCCAAAATTAACCAATATGGATTTTCTCTCGCTTTTTAAGCCTACATCAAATTCAGGTCACACCCCCTACATCAAGCACTTAACCTTATGGTACTTCCCCGTATCTGTCCCGATTGGCAACTGCCCGCAAGGCAGGTCACCTCGGAGACCGTCTTTTTCAATCGGCGGCGATTTATTCGAGCCGCCGTGGGCGCAAGTGTGGGGATGTCTGGCGCGATCGCCCTCAATAGCTGCCGCAGACCCTTAGACGAAGCCGCCCAAAGCGAATTTGAAAAGACATTAGGTCGGCCCCTGCCAAACGCCGCCACCCACCCAAACTTTAATGAGCTAAACGGCAACGTCACCCCACAAGATTTCGCTAGCCGCTTCAATAACTTTTACGAATTCGGAGGGACCAAAGACATCTGGGAGCAAGCGCAAGCACTGCCGACTGAAGACTGGAAACTGACCGTCAGCGGCCTGGTTAATAACCCTCAAACCTACGACCAAGACGATCTGCTTAAAGCCTTTCCCCTCGAAGAGCGTATCTATCGCTTCCGCTGCGTAGAAGCTTGGGCCATGGTCGTTCCCTGGCTAGGCTTCCCAATGCAAAAACTGCTGGCAGCTGTAGATCCCAAGCCAGAAGCCAAATTTGTCCGCTTTGAGTCTTTTTTTGATCCGAGTGTTACGCCTGGCCCATCGTTCTCATTTTCCAATTTACCCTGGCCTTACCAGGAAGGGCTGCGCTTGGATGAAATGGCCAATGAGCTAGCTTTTTTTGCCGTCGGCGTCTACGGCCAGACCCTACCTAAGCAGCATGGTGCCCCTATCCGCATGGTCGTCCCCTGGAAATACGGGTTCAAAGGTGCCAAGTCCATCGTCAATATCGAGTTCGTCGCTGAGCAGCCAGCAACCTACTGGAACACGCTCTCACCTAATGAATACGGATTTGAGGCCAACGTCAACCCTGAGGTTCCTCATCCGCGCTGGTCGCAGGCTACAGAGCGGCTTATGGGCGCAGGCAACGACTGGGAGTGGAAAAAACAGCCAACTCTCCTATACAACGGCTACGGCAGCTACGTCGCTCAGCTCTATTCCTAGAGCATCATTCCTCATAACTTCGCTATCTTCTCTGGTATTGCCCATGCACGAACACATTGCTACGCCTGACTATCCAAATGTGATCTGGGCATTTCCCTATCGCGGCGTCAAGATCGAGATCACAACGACCTTACATCACGAGCAGCAAGTCTATTCAGCTTGGGTAACTCACGCCACCGGTAGCGCAGTAGCCGTACCCAGTGTTGCAACTAGAGAAATTGCGATCGCGCAAGCCAAAAAGTGGGTCCACACCCATTTCCAGTGGCCATAGGAATCTAACCCTATTCAACTACCTCTACCTATGTTTGAAGAGAGATAGCCATGTTTGAAAAGGGATAGGCCAGCGGCAGAGTCGCTGTTCAGTAATAACACCCTTTACGACGCGGATAAATCCAGGCGCGTCCTGTTATCTCGTGGAAAAAACAGCTTTTCTAAGCAGCAAGCTTTTCGAGGTTGCTCCATATACCCATGCAATTACTCAGATAAAGGTTCTGCAAGACGGGAATACTCAAAATATGACCATAGCCACGTCTCATCTCGCCCTGAAAGCTGCGAACCAACCTTAAAAAGCAAATTCACAGCCTATTACAGGCTATTACAACCGTCTCCAATGGCTATCTCCTAAAAGTATCTTTCCTCAGTGTTTTCTCTTTAAAAGAACACCGGTTAGCGCTTGAGCATGATGTGAGCCGCTTCAGGAAGACATTGAAGTCGGTAGGGACGCTGACTTAGACGTGTTTATACCCAACATCTTGAGGGCAACTGTTTGCTATGCCAGGTAATCCCATCATTCATGATCTAGAAGAAAAGATGCAGACCTGCCGGGAACAGCAGTTCACAGGGGTCGTTCAGGTCGGGACTCAGCAAGAGCATACATGGCAGGTGTACTATCTATTGGGTCGAATCGTTTGGTCCCGGTCTCGCACCCATTCCCTCCGCCGCTGGCAGCGACATCTGGCAGTTCATGCGCCCATCTTTTTCAAGCAGGTCGTGCAGCCTGCTAGCCTGTCATACAAATCCTGGAACTACGCCGCCTTAGCCCGATTAGTCAAGCTAAAACAGTTTCGCCGCAGTCAGTTTCATTCAGTAGTTGAGAGCTGTATTGCAGAAGATCTCTTCGACATCCTGCAGGCTGGTACATGGCGACACCAACAAACCGGCCAGCCACTCATCTATACGCTTCATGCCGAAGAAGCCACTAACTTGCCTTTTATCATGCTTCAGCAAGAGCGTGCCTGGCAAGACGCACAGCAAGCCTGGCAAGACTGGGAGCAGGCAAAGCTTACCCAGGTCTCTCCCAACTGGGCGCTAGCCATTACTGATCTCAATGCGGTTAAAGCACAGACGCCGCCCCAGGCGCTTCAAACGCTGACTACTTTTGCCAATGGTAAAAACACACTGAGAGATCTATCAATTAACTTTAAGCAGCCTATCATTCCCCTGGCAAAGTCTCTTTTGCCCTATGTCTCCAGGAAACTGCTGCATTTCACAGAGATTCCCAATCTGCTAAGAGATGCCGACAATAGCTTTTACTCAGAGCTGGTAGAAGGCAACGGCCCTGTTTATTCTCCTCAACCTGCGAATATTACCACTGGGCGATCGCGAAACGCTCCTCTGCAAAATGCTTCCCTGCAAAGTAACTTACCGCCAGGCAGTCAGCCTCCACTCAAAACGGCTGCTAGTGTCCCGCGACCTGGTGTAGCCTCGCCATCAGCCGTCCCTCAACACGCCGTCCCTCAACACGCCGCCTCTCAGCACTCAGTGCCGCCAAGAAGACCTAGAAGCAATGCTCCCACCATCATTTACATTGATGACAGCCCAGCCGACAGCCGAGCAATGTCGCAAATTATAGAGGGGACGGGCTACCAATACACCAATATTCCAGACCCGCTGCAAGCGCTACCGCTGCTCATTGAGCTTAAGCCCGCCCTGATCTTCTTAGATCTGGTCATGCCAATTGCTAATGGCTATGAGATCTGCGCGCAAATTCGGCGAATGTCCACCTTCAAAGATATTCCTGTAATTATCGTTACCAGCAATGACGGTATTGCCGATAGAGTCCGAGCCAAAGTGGTAGGTGCCTCTGGCTTTTTGGGTAAACCTATTCAATCTCAAAAAGTTACCAAAGTCTTGAGAAAACATCTTCGTGCGTATCAACCTCTAAATAGCTAGAAACTAAATCGTTAACACATACACACCAAAAGGAACCCCATGGCAACTGCTTTAATTGTAGAAGACAGCCTCACAGACAGAGAACTGCTGACTCATTACCTGCAACAGTCTGGCATTACTGTGACCAGCGCCCAAAGTAGTGAAGAAGCCTTGCAAATGCTCAAAACAACACCTCCAGACCTGGTGTTTTTGGACGTTGTCTTACCCGGGCAAAGTGGATTTGAATTTTGCCGTGACCTCAAAACGACTGAAAGCACCCAGAACATTCCCGTCGTTATCTGTTCTACCAAAGGTACCGAAGCTGACAAGCTTTGGGGGTCGATGTTAGGTGCAGATGCCTACCTCACCAAGCCAGTCGATCAACAGCAGCTGACAAAAACGGTCGAACAACTCATGCGAATACGATAGGAAAAACTACCATGCTATTCACTCAAAATGAGATGGCAGAAAAGCCTACAGACGCCATCAGCTCAAGGTCCGACCCTCTAGGATTAGAACCCTTACCAGTAGACAATCGGCAGCGTTTCTTAAGATTCACGCTCTCTCAAAGAAACGACACTCTGCTACCCCTCGATCAAATCTTAGAAGTTATACAACTGCCGCTAGCAGAGATTTCTCCCATCCCTGATGTGCCTAGCTGCGTTCTAGGCGTATGCAGTTGGCAGGGAAAAACACTCTGGCTAGTAGATCTCAACCATTTAGTTGGCTACCTGCCTCTTTGTCATCAGTCTCAATCGCTGATGACGCCAATTGTAATCGTGATTCAGCACGAGGGACGATCTCTAGGCTTAGCAGTCGAGCAGGTAGGCGACGTTGATTTGTTCGATGAGGAAAAAATTTATATGGAGACTGGGCTTTGTCCCCCTAGCATGGAACCTTTTATCTCAGGTTACTGCCCGCAGCCAGGCGGTATCGTGCTAGATGCCTCGGCCATCATTAACGCCTCGCCCTTACAGTCTCATCGCTAGCCACTGATTGTTTGTCTCCAGTGTTGTCCGACAGCATCCCTCACAATCAACTCGCAGCTCTTCTCTCAGCAGATCTACCCAAACAGCTCTAATCAAAACACTATGACCATGTCGAACATTTCTCTCAACGGCTCTGAAGTCAACGGTTCTAAAGTTAATAGCTTCGAAGATATTCAAAGTATTGAACATCCCTTCGATCAAGATAGCGCTTTACAATCATCTGACAGCGATGAAACAGCTCTGACGCTATCGTCTGAGGATATCGAGGCCGAGTCTGTAGCTACTAGCGGCCAGCCCGCTGACATTTTGACCTTAAAATCAGCCCTTACCAGATCTCTTGTAGACCTGCCGCACTCAGGCAAAAGTCTAGCCCAGAGTACCGGAAAGCGAGCCTTTGCCATTGCCAACCGGATGGCCCAAGCCACCGATATTGAAAATCTTTACCAGATCGCCGTTACCGAGCTCCGCAAGCGCTTTAAAGTCGAGCGATCGCTGATCTATCGCTTCCAGTCAGAGACTCAGGGCACAGTCATTGCAGAATCGCTCAGCGCCGGATACAGACCGATGCTGGGTGAGTCAGCCGCTGCGATCGCCTTTGGAGCCAGCAGCGCAGCAAGCTACAAACAGCAGCCATCGGTCGCGATCGCCGATGCCGCTGAAGCCGCTGTCACACCTCACCAGATGCAGCTGTTCAATCAGTATCAGGTGAGAGCCAGCTTGAGCTTACCCATTTTCTTAGAAGGCCAGCTCTGGGGGCTGCTGGTCATGCAGCAATGCAGCGCGACCCGGCAGTGGAATGAGCATGAAATTAGCTTCCTCTATTTAGTCGCGACCGAACTGCAGGTCAATCTTCAGCCCTTAGGCTTTCAAGCGGAGCGATCGCTATTTTCTAGCTTGAGCGACAAGATGCGGCAGTCATCTGACATAGACGCTGTTTTCCGCACTGCCACCAGAGAAGTTAGAAAACTCTTAGCGGTTGATCGGGTTGCTATCTGCCAGTTCCGCCAAGACTATAGCCTCCAGTTTATCTCCGAATCAAAGGTAGCAGGGATAGAGCCTATGGTAGGGGTGATCTCAGCAGACACCTATCTCACAGAGCAGAAAGGAGCCCGTTTTCGCCAGCACGAGGCGTTTGTTGTTAGTGATGTCGAGCAAAACCGGGAGCTTAGCCCCTGTCATCTTGAGCTGCTATCAGACTTTAATATTAAAGCCTGCGCGTTAGTCGCTATCTTTCAAGGACAGAAGCTTTGGGGTTGGCTAGCAGCCTATCATCACACCGGCGCTAGACACTGGGAGAGTAACGAGGTCAAGCTGCTCGCTCAAGTAGGCGACCTGGTCGGGGTAGCGCTGTACCAGGCCGAACTCACTGAAGAAATGAGTAAGGCGACTGAAAATCAGGAAGCCCTCCCCGACATCATTAACAAAATCAGCAGTACTGCCTACGCCGAACACATTTACCAGACGGCAGTGCAGGAGGTTCGTAAGCTTATAAACGTAGAGCATGTCTGCGTTTATAAGTTTCGCCCAGACTATTTTGGTGACTTTGTCTATGAGTCTGAATCTGGGGGATGGCCTAAGTTAGTCGGGAGCGCCTGGGAAGATACCTATGTACAAAATCACCAGGGCGGCAGATTCCGTAACACTGAGCAGCCCTTTCTAGCCGACGATGTTTACGCGGCTGGGTTGAGTGACTGCCATGTTCAAACCCTGGAATATTTCAAGGTGAAATCCTTTTTGATTGTTGCCATCAGGCAGGGCGGCAAGCTTTGGGGTCTGCTGAGTGCCTTTCAGCACAGTGGGCCTCGGCACTGGCTAGAGAGTGATGTCAAAGTTTTACGAGACATTAGCCGTGAGATGGAAGCGAGCCTCAAAGGTGCTGACTATGTCGCTCAGCTACAGGAACAATCTGCTCAGATGACCAAAGCTGCTCAGGTGGGGCGTTCGGTTGCCGAAATCATTCCTCAAATTCTCCAGGCGCAAGACACTCAAAAAATCTTTCAGATCACGCAGAGAGCGGTTCGTCAGCTGCTAAAGTGCGATCGCGTCGCTGTCTATCGCTTCAACGCCGACTGGAGCCATGAGTTGATTTCTAGCTCTGCAGCTAGCAGCCAGGTCAACCCACTCTCAGATCAACAGTTGACAGCCATTTGGCCCAAGACTGATTTGCAAGAAACTCAGGGAGGACCTTACCGCCAGCAGGAAAGCCTGATCGTCAACAATATCTATGCCGCTAACCACGCGCCGCTAGAGCTTGAAATGCTAGAGGACTCTGGCATTCAAGCTTACATGATGGTGCCTATCTTTAAAGAAGGCCAGCTCTGGGGGCTACTAGGCACTTATCAGAACCGAGATCCGCGTTCGTGGGCAGAGGTAGAAATCAACGCTCTCAAACAGATTGGTTTGCAGCTAGGAGTAGCTATACAACAGGTCGACTATCTCAATCAGGTGCAGGAGAAAACAGCCCAGCTGACTGAAACTGCCGACCGAGAGAAAGCGTCTAAAGAGCTGCTTCAGAAACAGGTAATTCAGCTGCTGAAGGCGGTTGGCCCTGCTTTGCAAGGCGATCTTACTGTGCGCGCCCAAGTTACAGAGACAGAGGTCGGCACCGTTGCCAGCGCTTACAACAACACACTCGGAAGTTTGCAAAAAATTGTCTTGCAGGTACAGGCTGCCGCTAACCAGGTGGGCGAAACCTCCAAACTCAGCGAAACTTCTGTAGTCGCCGTGACGCAGCAGGCAGAACAACAGGCTAAGTCGCTAGACCAGGCCCTAGCTCGCGTACGGAAGATGGTGGAGTCGACTGAGGCCGTCGCCCAAGATGCTCAGCAGGTAGAAGCGGCGGCTCAACAGGCCAATCAAATCGTCCAGCGGGGCGACGCAGCCATGAACCGTACAGTAGACGGCATTATGGCCATTCGCTCTACTGTAGCTGAGACCAACCAGCGGATTAAGCGACTGAGCGAGTCGTCACAAAAAGTCTCTAAAATCGTTAGCCTGATTAGCCATTTTACCACCCAAACTCAGCTGCTAGCGCTCAATGCCTCCATCGAAGCGACGCGCGCAGGGCAATACGGTCGTGGTTTTGCAGTCGTTGCCGATGAGGTGCGATCGCTCGCCCGCCAGTCAGCCGCCGCTGCCACTGAAATTGAGCAATTCGTGCAAGAAATTCAGATGGGCACCGCTGAAGTCTCGACCGCCATGGAAACTGGAATTCAGCAGGTAGCCGAAGGCACTGAAAGAGTGACTGACGCCCGTCAGAACCTGACCGCTATCGTTGAAGCGACCGGTCAAATCAGCCAGCTCATTGCCGATATCACCCAAACCACTCACAAGCAGGCTGATGAATTTAAGGCGGTTACCCAGACGATGACCGAAGCAACTGCGATCGCCAACCAAACCTCAGAAAGCTCTAAGGCACTGTCTGACTCCATTCAGCAGGTGCTAGATACTGCTGAGGCGCTTCAGTCCAGCACTGGCAAGTTTAAGGTTCAGTAGAACCGTTCGCAATCAAACCATAACAGCAAGCGTCCTGGTCGGAGTTCTCACTTTGCCGGACGCCTGCTACATCATTTTTTCTGAGCGGTCACTCTGCTGTGACTGGCCGCGTTGATAGACTCAGGCACATTCTCACCTGATATTGCTAAATCCTATGACTACAGATGTTTCTGGGCAAACCCATCAGTATTTCTTGCAGGAAGCCGCCGAGCTTTTGCAAACGATAGACGATGAGCTGCAAACCCTCAGGTCAGACTTCAGCGTTCAAAAGGTACACAACCTGATGCGCGCTGCCCATACGCTTAAAGGCGCGGCAGCCAGTGTTGGCCTAGAAGCTGTTAAAAAAACCACACACTCTTTAGAAGACGTTTTTAGAGCGCTCTGCTACCCAGATACCACTTTAAGCGTGGCGGTTGAAGGGTTGATTTTTGAGGGCTACGACTGCTTGCAGCTATTGCTCTCAGCGCAGCTGTCCGGGGCTGAGGTTGAAGAGACTGACATCCTGGATCGAATGGCAGCGGTGGTGACTCAGCTTCAGGAGAAGCTCGGCGATCGCTTTGGCCAGGGCGGTCATCTACCGACCTCCAGCGAGCTAGGGTTTGACATGACCAAATCCATCTTTGAAGTGGGCGTTAGCCAGCGGTTAGACGCGCTCTCAAAACAAATAGAAAATGGGGATGCAGAAGCACTAGCAGACCTGCTGCAAAGTCAAGCCGAAGTGTTTATTGGCCTAGCTGAGTCTTTAGATTTACCAGGATTTGGGGCCATTGCTCAGGCTACGCTGACAGCACTAGCGCAAAGTCCTGACCAGGTATTGGCGATCGCTCCGGTGGCTTTGGCAAACTATACAGAGGCCAAAGCAGCGGTACTGGCAGGCGATCGCGAGCAGGGCGGCGCACCCTCAGCCGCCCTACAGCAGTTTTGTACTGACATCCATTCACAGGCAGTCCTGCCCATAGAGAGTCCAGAGAGTCCTCTGGCGCGGCAAAAAGCTAGGCCCGCCGTCAAAACTAGCCGCCATGCCAGTCCGCTCGTTACTGCCCCACAGTCTAGCTGGCTGCAACAGTTTTGGAATGCACTTACTCATCCGATCAGTGGCGGCCAAAGTTTTACAAAGACTCACCCGCAAGTTAAACGTGGCAAAGTTAGCGCTGATGCTTCAGAGGCTGCTTCAACAGACCAAGGAGCAGCTACCGGCCTGAACTTGTCTGCCTCTGCCCTTGAAAATTCTGTTAACCACACTGCGGATAGCGATGCGCCCGCTGAGCTAGACCTGACAGATCTCATCCCGCCCGACTTGGCCTCGGTCAATTTATTGCCTGGCCTTTCGCTACCCGATGACCCATTCCATCCGTCTCTAGCCAATTCAGAGCTTTCAATCGCCGACGCTCCGGATAGCGCAGAACTGACGTTAGCAAACGACCCAGCATCCGCAGATTTAGACTCGCTGCCCGGTCTATCAGCCCTCTTAAGCCTCGGGGATAGCGGCAGTACTGACCTAACTACTTATGTCGAAGCCGAAGATTCTACGTCGCAGTACGCTCAGCTAGCGAAAGACTTGTCCGAAAAGATATCCTCCGCCCCCGCACAGGGCAGCACCGCCACTATCCGGATATCCGTCGAGCACCTTGATCAGCTGAGCCAGACAATGGGCGAATTGCTCACTCAGCAAAACCGCCAGGCACTCTACAACGAGCAGCTCACTACCCTGGTAAAAAAACTGCTTGGCCGGATTGCCAGACAGCAGCAGCTCGGTCAGGATATGGTTCAGAGTAAGGTCAGTAGCTATTCATCAGCCGAGTCGCCGGCACCGGTGGCCGCGCTCAATCCAGTGACCAATTCCTCCCAACCTCACTTTGACTCGCTCGAATTGGATCAATACAGCGATATTCAACTTTTAGCCCAAGCGTTTTTAGAAGAGACTGTTCAACAGTCAGAAAACGTCGAGGCGATTGATTTATTTGTCAGGCGTGCCCAGCAGGAGCTAGAAAAGCAACAGCGCCTGCTGGCCAACACCCGCGAGACCTTATTAGCAGCCAGGATGCTGCCTCTAGAGCAAGTCTTCAAACGCTTCCTGCCTGCGCTAGAGCGCCTCAAAGCTCAGCACCGCAAACAAGTGACTTTGGTGTTGGAAGGGGGCGATGTGCTAGTAGATAAAGCGATTGCCGACAGACTCTTCGATCCGCTGCTGCACCTGGTGCGCAATGCTTTTGACCACGGCATTGAGTCGCCCGAAAAACGCCAGCAGCAAAGTAAGCCCATCAGTGGAGAAATCACCCTCGCTGCTAAGCAACAAGGCCGCCACCTGGTTGTCAGTGTCCAAGACGACGGCCAAGGTTTAGACCTGGAGATGATCCGCAGCAAAGCGATAGAAAGTCAGCTAATTACGGCGGCAGAAGCGGCCTCACTCACCTCAGACCAGACAATTGATTTGCTCTTTGAGCCTGGTTTTTCGACCGCCAGTGAAGTTGACGATCTCTCAGGGCGTGGGGTTGGGCTAGATGCGGTGAGAGCGCAGGTGCGATCGCTCCAGGGCTGGGTGACCGTAAGCTACGAACCAGGAGCGGGCACCTGTTTTACGCTGCAAATCCCCTCTAACTTGACCATTGCCAAGCTCTTGCTGTGCCAGGCTCAAGAGCGGGTATACGCCTTGATTACCGACGCTATTGAGCACATCTCAATTCCAGCGCCAGCGCAAATAAGAGCCTGGGAAGGCGGTAAAACACTGACCTGGCAGACCGACAATGATGAACACATAGTCCCCGTCAGCGCGCTTACCGACGTTTTGCACTACGCTTCGCCTCTACCTAATCACCGCTTGAGCGAGCCCCGCAGCAGTATTGAGATCACCGCCGCTGCTCCCGTAATCTTACTGCGTCACCAAAATTCTTTAGTCGGTCTGGAGGTTGACCAGCTGCTAGGCGAGCAAGAACTGGTGATCAACGCTCTCGGAGAGACCATTGTGCCACCCCCTTATCTATACGGCAGTAGTATCTTGCCAGACGGACAGCTCACACTGGTACTTGACGGTCTGATGCTGGCCAAAATTGTCTTAGACCAGCGCACTCAGAGCACTCAGCGCAACATCGACAGCAGCACAGCAGGAGAAGATTCGGGGCCAGCTAGGTCTGTCGACCGTGAAACCGGCACCGCTAAAAAGCTTATTTTGACAGTTGATGATTCGATTACGGTGCGCAATGCCCTAGCAGAAGCTCTGCAAAAAGCCGATTACCAGGTTATACAGGCCCGAGACGGTGCAGAAGCCCTACAGCAACTGCAGCGGTATCCTAACGTCAAAATGATTTTATGCGATATCGAAATGCCGGGCATGAACGGCTTTGAATTTCTCAAGTTGCGGCAGCAAACGCCTCAGATTGCCGCTATCCCGACTATCATGCTGACCTCGCGAGCGGGCACTAAGCATCGTCTGCTTACCCAAGAACTCGGCGCGACCACCTATCTCACCAAGCCCTACCTCACACCTCAGCTTTTAAAGACCGTCGCTGAGGCAATAGATCCTGAAATTCGCCGCCCAATCAACATCACAGGAGACACCCATGAATGATACGTTAGCCCGTAAGAGAGGTGTCATAGCGCCCGAAGCCGCTCCTGAAACCAGTAAGTACGCTACCTTTCAGCTATCAGGCTACTCGTTTGCCCTGCCTAGCTTGGAGATCTTAAAGATTGTGCCTACTCCGCCACCTAGTCAAGGTGGCATGGTTAGCATGGGGCTGGTGCAGTTAGAGCAATACAGCATTCAAATTCTTGACCTGCCAGCGCTGCTTACCCTCAAAGATAACGCTCAACAGCCTGCCAACATCCGCTCTGCTTTTCCCTCCATATCTCCCAAGGCAGACCTAGAAGCGTCATCAAACCCTCCTTTTTTAATTGTTTTGCAAAATGCCGAACAAGATCTGTGGGGGATTGCCATGAATGAACCCCCCGACCTGATGGATATTCCCCACTACGCACTCAAACGCTTACCGCCAGAGAAGCGTTTGACGAAGACGCTACGCTGGGTCTCTCATGTGGTTACCTACGACTTAGAAGATAGTCGCCACGCTTTACTCATACTCGACCTGCCAGTTCTGCTTGCTGCCCAGCGACCTAAACTCGCCTTGTCACCATCAAGCCGTCTAGATTCAGACCTATAGCGTTGGTCACTTGGCTTGAATACAGCAATGCAGGCAAAACCTTTGCATCGCACTAGGCCAAGTGACTCGCGTTACCCGAATGCATCCGGATAACGCTATATAAAGAAATTCAGGCTGGAGGCCAAATAGGTTTATTAAAACTGTCTGAGGAATCGCAGATCGCTACTGTACAGCCGTCTGATATCGTCAATTTTGCTCTGTACCATAGCCAAACGCTCTACGCCTAGCCCGGCCGCAAAGCCTGAATAAACTTCGGCGTCGCACCCTACCGCATTGAGAACGTTAGGATCGATCATGCCGCAGCCCATGACCTCTAGCCACTGGTTCTGCCAGCGGACATCAACTTCTGCAGATGGCTCTGTAAAAGGAAAGTAGCTCGGGCGAAAGCGTACTTCGACGTCTCCAAACAGCGCCTCTAAGAACAGTTTCACGGTGCCTCGCAGGTCGGTAAATGTAATGCCTTTGTCAACGGCAAAAAATTCGAGCTGGTGGAACACGGCGGCGTGCGTAGCATCTACCGTATCCCGGCGGTAGCAGCGACCAGAGGCCAGCACCCTCATGGGAGGCTGATTGTTTTCCATGTAGCGGATCTGCGTGTTGGAAGTATGGGTGCGCAGCAGTTGGCCACCGGGCAGATACAGCGTATCTTGCATATCGCGGGCCGGATGGTCAGGTAAGAAGTTCAGCGCTTCGAAGTTATAGTAGTCGCTTTCGATTTCGGGGCTCTGGGCGACGGTGTAGCCTAAGCCGACAAAGATATCGGTCACCTGGTCGATGATGCTGTTGATCGGGTGGATGTGTCCCTGGGGCTGATAGACCCCTGGCATAGTGACATCTATGGTTTCTGCAGCTAGCTGAGCTTCGATCTGGGCAGTTTGCAGGTCAGACTTACGCTGCTCTATCTGCGATTGCAGGGCTGTCTTCGCCTGATTGGCCAGTGCTCCTATCTGAGGACGCTCTTCGGCGGAGAGCTTGCCCATTCCCCCGAGTACTTTTGAGAGGTCACCTTTTTTACCTAGATATCTCACCCGAGTTTTATCTAGGTCATCCAGGCTGCTGGCAGCGCTAATCTCTTCAGTAGCTCTTTGTTGGACAGCGCTCAGCTGTGCTTCAATTTCGGTGGATGTAGTGGCGCTCACGGCTGCTCCAAAAAACAAAAAGTGTTCGCAAAAGGGAGATTTGCAAAAGGAATTCGCAAATTAGTCTATGGTAACCTGCCAAGGAGGTCTAGGGGCGATCGCCCTCTCTTTCTACCTGCCTCCATATGACATGTATGAACATATTGGTCAGTAATGATGACGGCGTTTTTGCGCTGGGAATTCGCACTTTGGCCGATACGCTAGCGGCAGCCGGGCATCAGGTGACGGTCGTGTGCCCTGATCGCGAACGCTCTGCCACGGGCCACGGGCTGACCTTACATAAGCCGCTGCGAGTAGAGCCGGTAGAAGGCGTCTTTGCGGCGGGAGTAACGGCTTGGGCAAGTTCGGGCACCCCTTCTGACTGTGTCAAGCTAGCGCTGGATGCGGTGCTAGAGGCCCCTCCCGACTTTGTGATTTCAGGCATTAACCATGGGGCCAATCTGGGTACAGACGTGCTCTATTCAGGCACGGTGTCGGCAGCAATGGAGGGCGTGCTGGAGGGAATTCCGGCGATCGCCATCAGCCTCACCAGCTTTGCCTGCAAAAACTTTCAGCCCGCTGCTCAGTTTGCTCTAAAGCTCATCTCACAGTTAGAGCAGCAGCCGCTAAACCTGCCGATTTTGCTCAATGTTAATGTCCCGCCTGTAGCCGCCGAAAAAATCAGAGGAGCCGTCATCGCCCGCCAGGGCATTCGACGCTATTTTGACCAGTTTGAGAAGCGCGTCGACCCCAGAGGCAAGATCTATTACTGGTTAGCGGGAGAGGTCATGGAAGAAGGCACCGCTGAGCTACCGCTACTGCCCAGTAATACCATCACGCCTTTGAGCGAAGCGCTATCAGCTGTGAGCGCTCAGTTTGTCACGGATGTAGAGGCTATTAAAGATAGCTACATCACAGTGACGCCGCTGCAGTACAACCTGACCGCATACACAGCGCTAGATTTTATCGAGGCTTGGCAAGCCATCCATCTACCGCGCTAGCCGAGACCACCCGGTCTCTATTGCCTTCGATTGCCTCGGTTTGACCGCCAACGAGACCTGCACCGAGTCGCTGTCATCCCAGTAATATCCCCCGCGATCGCGCCCCGAGCAAAAATGAGGTCTCAAATTAAGCGAATAGATATCGTAAGCGTTTGACTTCGCTTGGGCACTATGCAAGCAGGTAATCTCAATTGCTGATGCCGCTATTTAAGCACCACTTGTCTGATGGAGGGTGATGCTAACTGTAAAGATAGACAGTAATTCCTCTAAATCACTTCACATAAAGCTCATGTCAGATCAGCACGGTCAATTTTCGATATGCTTTTGGGGCGTCCGAGGAAGTGTCGCTTGTCCGGGATCGCAGACGGTGCGATATGGCGGCAATACGGCGTGCATAGAAATGAAAGTCGGCGGAGAACGCCTGATCTTCGATGGGGGCACAGGGCTGCGCAACCTGGGTCAGCGCATGCTCTCAGAGATGCCTGTGAAGGCAAATATGTTTTTTACGCACTCTCATTGGGATCATATTCAGGGCTTTCCGTTTTTCGTACCGGCTTTTGTCCCTGGCAACCGATTCAAAATTCACGGTGCCATTGCCCCTAATGGCTCTACTATCGAGCAGCGCCTCAACGACCAAATGCTGCACCCTAACTTTCCAGTTCCCCTGCAGATTATGGGGGCTGAGCTGAAATTTTGCGATATTGAAGTGGGTGAGAGGGTCAACATTGGCGAGGTTGAAATTACCAACGCGATGCTCAACCACCCTGGTGAAGCCATTGGCTACCGCGTTAGCTACCGGGGGCATTCGGCTGCCTATATCAGTGACACTGAGCACTTTCCTGACAGGTTAGATGACAACGTGCTGCGGCTCGCGCGTAACGCTGACGTGATGATCTACGACTGCACCTATACCGATGATGAGTATCACAGTGAAAGGTTCAGCAAAGTTGGCTGGGGCCACTCGACCTGGCAAGAGGCGGTCAAGCTAGCCAAGGCAGCTAACGTCAAGCAGCTGGTCATTTTCCACCACGACCCGACCCATACTGATGACTTTATGGACGATATCGTTCTGCAGACAGCGGCAGCTCTACCTAGTAGTATCGTCGCGAGAGAAGGCATGGTGCTTGACTTGATTGAGGCAGACTCAGCTGTTGTCGCAATGGTCTAGCAACTGATTAAAGTCAGCGGGGCATTGGCTTGCTAGCTCATCTGAGAGTGCGTCAGTTGAGCTAGCCAATTGACTTTTACAGAGAGGGAGCGGTGAGCGGACTGGCTTATGTCAGAATGTAAAGCGTGTGGATTACTTCTTCTCTCAAGGCGGTAAAAACGCCGACTAATATAGCACTGGGCAATTTTGACGGCGTCCATTTGGGCCATCAGCGAGTGATGGCTGAGATTTTGGCGGACCCAACGTCATCAAAGTCAGCTTATGCTCAGGCGCTGGCTTCTCAGCCATTGGCCATGCTACACAGTGGCATGGCAGCCTCTGGATACAGCTACTTATCCGACCAGGCAGCGTCAGATGACATTGAGCGACCGGTTAGCTCGGTGGGCTCGAACCTAGGGGATCAGCCCGCTGCCGAATATGCCACTGTAGTCACGTTCTCTCCGCATCCTCAAGAATATTTTTCGGGGGTGTCACGGTCTCTCCTGACCCCGGTGGCGGAGAAGACCTGGCAGCTCGCTCAGATGGGGGTTGGTCAGCTGGTGATGCTGCCTTTTAATCGCGCTCTAGCTGAGCTAGGACCCGAAGAGTTCGTGTCGCAGATTTTGATTGCAGGATTGCAGGCTAAGCGCATTAGTGTGGGCAGCGACTTTCGCTTTGGCAAAGGGCGCAGTGGCAGCGCTGAAGGGCTACAGGAAATTGCGGCGGGCTACGGGGTGCCGGTGGTGCGGGTGCCGCTGAGGTATGAAACGGGCGATCGCATCAGCAGTTCGCGCATTCGCCAGGCGTTGCAGAGGGGTGAGCTGTCGGAAACCGCTGGGCTATTGGGCCATTCCTACACGCTGACGGGCCGGGTGGTGCAGGGCAAACAGCTAGGTCGCACGATGGGATTTCCAACAGCTAACCTGCAGATGCCATCTGACAAGTATTTGCCTTGTAAGGGGGTTTATAGTGTGCGGGTGTACGGTGCGAGTGCTGAGCCGCTGCGAGGCGTGATGAATTTGGGGAGTCGGCCTACCGTCGCAGGACAGGATATCAGTGTCGAAGTCCATGTGCTCAATTGGTCAGGCGATTTATACGGCCAAGTTTTGACAGTGAGCCTGGAGAGCTTTGTGCGCCCTGAGCAAAAGTTTGATTCGTTAGCGAGTCTTAAGAAACAGATCGCGGCAGATTGTGAAGTAGCGATCGCCACCCTCCAATAATCCCATCAATCCCATCTCAGAGCCCGCTAGCTGTAGACCGACCGCTCTCGGCTCATTTACCTGTCCTTAATCTACCTTTAGTAAGTTCTAGTACTGGAAAACACTTAACTTAAGGAAATAGCAATTGCTATGAGTTAGGACTTACGCATTGACAGAGCAGGCAGATTATGGGTGGTAGAATAAATCACATCCTCTTAGCCTTCTGGTCAGCATGCGCCAGCGATCAAAACCATCTACAGCCCAGTGTAATAGCCCTCTCTACACCTTATTTCTACTAGCTGAGCCTAAATACGTCAGTTGTGTACGGCTCTCAGAAATCTTGGCAGAGGTAAGCCACGACAGCATCAATCGGTTTTTACTGCGTGAGC
>NZ_NRTA01000064.1 GCF_002286735.1 Leptolyngbya sp. BC1307 | reverse complement strand
CCGTTTGAGCAACAGTGGCAGCGCTCTGAGACGTTGCCTAAGTGGGATGTGACGATTGTTCCGATATGAACGGTAGATTATTTGTTTGCGAGTCCCTAAGTAGGCTTTGTAGTTTACCGAAAGATCAGGTGGCGCATCTTTTATACATCCGATGAGTCCAGCCTGCTCGAACGCCTCGTAAGGCGATTGCGTCGTTTTAGAAGTTATTTCATCAGATGTTTGCTCAGTCTCTGAATGAAGTGCTTTTTGTTGCAAACGAGTCACAAATTCAGCAGCTTCTTGCAAGACATCTGCCGGTAGAGCTTGTATCTCTTCTAATAGTTTTTGACGTTGCTGTTCTACCGCATCCATTTTAAGCGGACTCCAACCAAGGTTTTTTGCTCTATCAACTCTATCTTACGTTCTGTACTCTGTGACTCCTTAGCTCGCTACTATGAAAGGCAGTTAACGAACGCAGGAATACAGCCTAGCTATGAAAATTGCCATTACGGGTGCTACAGGGTTTGTGGGTTCTCGGTTGGTCGCTCGCCTGGTGGATGAAAGCCATGAGGTAAAGGTGCTCACTCGCAACGTAGAAAAGGCCCGTAAGACCTTTGCAGCGAGTAAGTTTAAGCCTTTGGGATATGTAGCTTACAAGCCGACAGAGTCGGGTGATTGGCAGGCGGCGATTTCGGGTTGTGATGGGGTCGTTAATTTGGCGGGTGAGCCGATTTCTGAGCGATGGTCGGCTGAGCGTAAACGGCGGATCATTGATAGCCGCCAGATAGGAACGCAAAAGCTGGTAGAGGCCATTAAAGACGCTGAGCAAAAGCCTACTGTGCTGGTGAGTGCTTCGGCAATTGGCTTCTATGGCACGAGTGAGTCGGCGGAGTTTTTAGAAACGAGCGAACCAGTAGAGAATGATTTCTTGTCTAAGGTCTGTCAGGGCTGGGAGACGGCGGCTCGGAAGGCCAAGGACTACGGAGTACGGGTAGCGATTATTCGCACGGGCATTGTGTTGGGGGAAGGGGGTGCGATCGCCAAAATGATCATGCCTTTCAAGCTATACGCCGGGGGACCTATTGGCAGCGGCCAACAGTGGTTCTCCTGGATTCATATTGATGATTTGGTCAATCTTTATCTGCAAGCGTTGCTCGACTCGTCTATGCACGGTGTATACAATGGCACCGCGCCAGAGCCTGTGCGGATGAAAGAGCTGGCCGATACTTTGGGAGAAGTGATGGATCGCCCTTCCTGGTTGCCTGTGCCCGACTTTGCGATTGAGGCGCTGCTAGGCGATGGGGCGGTAGTGGTGCTTAAAGGACAAAAGGTATTGCCAGAACGAACGCAGGCAGCGGGCTTTTCGTACCAATATGACAAAGCTAAGAATGCTTTGAAGGATGTAGTAGAGAAAATTGGCTAGCGCAATGCTTTTGCCTGCTCGCACTGCTGAATGAAGTTTTGGGCAATGTCTGGCCGATGCCCCCAATGCAGGTGAACGTAGGAGGCATGGAGGTTGCGCTGGTGATAGCCCTCTGAGGCGGGTTGCTCCACTGCACCCCAATATCGCTGCGCGGTGTAAGTAGGTTGTCTGAGCTTTTCTACTACAGCAGATCTGTGAAATTCGTGGCCGATAACAGGTTGTCCTTTTTTAAGTAAAGGGCCGTCGTTGAGAGCGATCGCCTTTCGATATCCCAGTACCAAACGCCCGCCCATCTCCACCGTCTGCGGAATACTCCCCACCATCGGCCAGGACTTCCCTGCGAAATCAGTCAGGCTCTGGCTGAGGTACATCAGCCCGCCACACTCTGCATAGGTCGGCATGCCTCGCTCAATCGCCTGCCGAACTGCCGTCATCATCGGCCTATTTTCACTGAGACGAGCCGCAAACACCTCCGGAAACCCGCCGCCAAAATATAGCCCATCAGCCTCGGGCAAGTCTTTATCGTCAAGCGGGCTCCAGTTAAGCAGCTCCGCGCCCTGAGCTGCAAGGGCTTCAAGGTTGTCAGGATAATAAAAGTTGAACGCTGAGTCGCGGGCGATCGCAATCCGCACCCTTCTCTCTTCCTCCTCCTGCCTCTCCCGGTGGCTGAGCGCAGTCGAAGCCAATAACCGCTCCAACTTCCCCCAATCAAAACACTGCTCCCCCAACCCAGCCAGCCGTTCAGCAATTTGCTCAAACCCGCTAACTTCCCCGGTCGGCACTAAACCCAGATGGCGATCTGGCAACTGAACATCTTTTTCCCGACGAAAAACGCCGAAAATCGGCATGTTAATCGCCTCTAGAGCGTCACGCAATAGCTGAAGATGGCGATCGCTCCCCACCCGATTCAAAATCACCCCCGCTACATTTACCCGAGCATCAAAGGTTCGATATCCCTGGACTAGCGCGGCAAGTGACCTGGACATCCGAGCGCAGTCCACCGCTAGCAAGACTGGCAAACCCAGCAGCCGGGCTACATGCGCTGTGCTGGCCGTATCGTCCGTCCCCGTTGCCCCATCGAATAAACCCATCACCCCTTCAATCACCGCATAGTTGGCGTTGGTGCAATGAGCGCGAAAGCTTTGTTGAACGTAGCGTTCACTGGTAAGGATAGGGTCCAGGTTATAGCAAGGGCGACTTGTGACGGCGGCATGGAACATCGGATCGATGTAATCTGGCCCTACTTTGAACGATTGGACAGCACATCGACGGTTTTTAAGCGCGGCGAGTAGCGCCAGCGTGAGGGTAGTTTTGCCGGTGCCGCTGCGATCGCCCGCGAGAATAATGGCCAAGACAATTCGGATAAAGAATAACGAGAGACGTAGGAATTAGCGTCTGGGTTTAGCGCTATGCCACCTGCGAGAGCTTCACAATCTAGGCGCGATCACCAAAAACGACTGGATATACTTTACTCGAAGAAAGTCTGCCTAACGATTCTTGCCACCCTTTCATTGCCCTGGCCTAGATTAAGAACATTGCCCTGGCCTGAATAAGAAAGATCGCCTGATCTCTCTCATCCGCGCTCACGCCAACAGGGGGTTCACCTGCGCTTTTTTGCACTACCGGCGTCTGCCATGTCGTCTATCAGTTTTGGGCACAGTCTATTGCCGTAACGTTTCATACCAAATACGATGGCTATTCAAAATTCTCATTCCCTGTCGTTGCCTCGACGACTCTCGCACCCAGGCCGAACTATGCGTAAGCTCGCTACTCGGGCTGGAAGTGGACTCTTGGCCTTAGGGCTCAGCCTCAGTGTGGCCCTGCCCTCACTCGCTGCTGATCCCTTTAGAACGACTTCACCTCACGACATTGGCGACAATACAGAAGCAGCGTTTAAAGCCATCTTTAGAGACGGCGACTATGTTGGCGCTCGCGAATATCTGGAGCAGGCTAAAACAACCGAAGATGATGAGCCATTGGTTCATGCCATGCTCGCCTCTATGGCCTATCTGGATGCCGATTGGGATGAGGTCGCCAACCGTGCTGAACTGACTAAAATCAAGGCGCAAGCGCTAGTCGCTACCGATCCGCTGCGGGGTCATCTGTACACGGCAGTTGGCATCTTTTTAGAGGGCGCACATGTGCTCAAAACCCGAGGCGTCGCCCGAGGCACACCCACTGCCCTAGCCATGCTACAGCGTGTCTTCAGCGAACTAGATAAGGCTGAAAGTATTGATCCTAACGACCCGGAACTCAATCTGCTCAAGGGCTACATGGATCTGATGCTAGCCGTCAATTTGCCTTTCTCAAATCCAGCAGAGGCGATCGCCCGGATGGATCAGTACGGCAGCCCGATCTATCTCAGTCAGCGCGGTATCGCTATCGGCTATCGCGATTTAGAGCAGTACGACGAAGCGATCGCCGCCGTTAATCAGGCGCTCGGCGCGGCTCCCGAAAACCCTGAGTTGTTTTACCTTAAAGCGCAGTTGCTTGCTCGTCAGGGGGCCCGAGAGGAAAGCGTCGCGCTATTTAACCAGGCGCTAGACTATGCCGACCAGCTACCCCAGCCCCTAGTGCAGCGAATTACCTGGGAAGGCTGTGTCGCTGAAGGGACGGCGAGTGACGAGTGCTCAGAATTAGTGGGCTACAACTAGACGCTTTGCGAAGTGCATGGCCGCTCTGTCTTGAAAGGTCTAAGCCGTGATGACTGCCTAGACCTTTTTTGTTTATCCTACTTCTGCGATCGCTAGCTGTCATTGCCTCCCGCCTGATAGCCCTAGCTTCGACAGATGTAATGCACGTAGCCGAAAGAGCCTTTGTTGCCCCCCTTGCCTGTCGGCATGGTGCAATTTTTATCCTGCATATCTGGGCTAAATCCTAGTAACCACAGGTCAAAGGGGCGAGCTACCGTCGCCAAGCTGAGTGATAGTTGGGCTTTGGGATCTATATTTTTAGCGACATTATTTTCAGCGATGACGAATCGGGGCGGGACTTCCCAGCGGTGGACGGGGCTGTCAGGATTGAAATTGCGCTCAATCTCCCACGCAACTGACATAATTTCAATGCCAATGACGCTGGGCTGATCAGTTACTACCGCCTGGGTAGCCATCACGACTGGCAGCGTAGAATCTGCCTGAATTAATCGGATGAGTCGATCTGCCTGGTAAAACTTCAGATTGGAAAGGTTATTGACAATGATTTGAGAGCTGATAAAGCCAACGCCAATGACTAATGCTACAAACGCGCGTCCGCTGATGGTGCGCTTGCCAAACGGTAGCTTGACCTGGCTAAAGCGGCGATTGTCGGTGTCTGTTTGATAATCACTCAGCTGTGTAGCAGGTGTTTGAGGGGATGACCATAGCGGTGCTAACCCTATCCCCACTAAAATGAGAATGCTTGGAAAAAAGACAAAGCTATAGCGATGGCCTCGGGTGATATCAAAATCAAGACCGTAGCAAATCAGCAAAAACAGCACGTTTGCCATGATAAAGAAGCCGCCCATTGCTTGCATGCCGGGTCGGAACTGAGGCTGTGTCAGTTGAAACTTGAGCGTATTTTTCAAGGTGGCGACTAGCCAAATAGCATAGACCAGCAGCACAACGCAGCTGACCACGATGACGACAACTGCCTGCCAGCTGTAGCCTCGGGTGACCGGTGAGAGCACCGCGTATAGCCAGCCAGCTAAAGACTGCACAATTGGGTTGATCCAATACTGCCAGTCTTTCGATCCCGGCTTTAGAAAGCTGGTTTGAGGGCTGCCGTAAAAGTTGAGCAAGATCGGTAGCCATAGTAAAGCCCCGGCTAGCGTTCCGGCAGCGGCGCTGTAGATTCTGAGCCAGGGCGATCGCAGTCCTTCTTTCAAATCAAACCGCCGTCTCTGTGGCCCAACCCAGCATTGCCGTATCAGCATCACCAGCAGTGTCAGCCCTTCTGCTATCAGCGTCAGCCCGCAAAAGTAATGAATCGTTAGTCCCAGCACGTTGATCATCACCCAGATCAATACCGTGCGCCAGTTTAGAGCCCGGTGCTGCTGTAACGCTTGCACTGCGACTACAAAGCAGCACAACGAGGCGATCACCGCCAAAATTGCCAGGCTGTAATGACGCGCTTCTTGAGATAGAAACACGCTAAAAGGCGAGACGGCCATCAGCGCCGCGCAGATCAGCCCTACCGAGCGACTGCGAAAGCTTAGCCACCCCAGCAGATAGGTAGCGGGCACAGCCAGCGCTCCAAAGATGGCTGGCAAAGCGCGTTCGGCCCACAGTGAGGCATAGCCCTGCTCCCCCGGGAAAAGCGACATCCACCAGTGCGCGAGGACAAAATAGGTAGGCGGATGATTATCTTCTGCTAACAAGTGCAGGATTACGTCGCCTGCGGTTGCGCCGGGTGTGATCTGCAAGGGCCGCAAAATTTGCTCAAGGCTGATAACTTGATTGAGCGGAATCATCCTTGAGGCATTGCCCAAGCTAAAGAGCGTAGTGGCTACCTCGTCCATCCAGGCAGGCTTAGCGGCAAGATGGGTCAGACGAATGGCTAGCGCGATCGCAAACCAGAGCAGCAGCCACAGTGCTAACCGACCTGACTTATCTGTATTGTTGCTCATGCTTTTATCGCCCATGTTTTATCGCCCATGCTGTATTGTCCATGCTGTATTGGAGGTGCGAGTATTCGTGCTGCTGGTGACGATGTCTGACCAATCAATCTTGCCACGAGCGGACCGATCATAAAAAAAGCTCCACCTGCATATTCCCTCAGGAATTAGGCAGATGGAGCTGAGACGCAGTTAGGAGGTATCTTGCCTATACCTTATCGACTCTATTCGCAGTCAGGTCAGGGTTTAATAAGTTCTGAATCTGAATCTTGCTAAGGATTAGGCAATTTGGGTGGTTTTCAGCGATCGCAGTCGATTGATCGCAGCTGCCAGCTCAAATCGCCGAAATGTGGCTAAATTCCCTACCAGCCAGCTCTCACTGCCGCTATCTGCCAATAAGGCATCGAGCCCACCTCGCTCAACGTCTGCCATCACCTGGTCTAAGACTTCGCTAAGCGATCGCTGACCGTCAAAATAGTAGCGCTGGGCATAGATCATGGCCTGAGCGATCGCCCGCACCTGATGAACTTCGACAATTTGCTCGATTGCTCTAAGGTCAATCTCTTCGTGCCCTAGCATGAGCGTGTCTTTGCGAACCTTGACTTTCAGCGAACGGTTCCCTTTGGGGGGCGGTAGGCTATCTGGCAAAATGGCTCTCGGGGTGATACGGCCAAAATGCTGCCCGCCTTCTGGCTGCCGCTGGTGAGGGTCTGACTGGGCAATCAGCCGTGCCTGCTCAGTCACAATACGCGGCTGATAGTTTTCCATCGCAATCACCGCGTCAGCCACGCCAAAATAGTCGCCGCTGCCGCCCATGACCAGCAGGGTAGAGATGCCATAGTCGTCATATAGCTGGCGTACTTTATCGACAAAAGGCGTGATGGGCTCCTTATCTTTAGCAATCAGCGCCTGCATATTGCGATCGCGAATCATAAAGTTGGTGGCCGCCGTATCTTCATCAATCAGCAGCACTTTTGCGCCTGCCTCTACCGCTTCTATGAGCCCAGCGGCTTGAGACGTACTGCCGCTGGCATTCGCGCTCGAAAAGCTAGCCGTCGATTTTCTACCGGATTTCTCTGCCAACTGGCCACCTTGAGGTAAGTGAGTAATGACAGGAGAGATGTCTACTCCTGCCACACTGCGCCCGTCTTCAGCTCTCAGTTTGACAGTGCCAGGGTGGCTGACGACCTGCTGGCGACCGTCTCCCGGCACATGCGCGTAAATGCCCTGTTCAATCGCCCGTAGCAGCGTGGACTTGCCGTGATAGCCACCGCCCACAATTAGCGTCACACCAGCCCGAATGCCCAGTCCTTTTACGCTGCCACTGTGGGGCGTTTCTAATTCAAAGCAGGCGTCAGCGGGCGGGACAAAAAGATCAGCCTCGCCGATTAAAGGGCGTTCATCGATGCCACTGCGACGTGGCAAACAGGCCCCAGCCGCGACAAAGGCAACTAGACCGTGCGGCTCTAGCTGGCTTCTCAGCGCCACCGCGTCTTCCAGATTGTGTATATGGCAGGTGAGTGCAGCGTGATCCAACGCCGCGTACGGAAGACAGCGCTCTACCAGGTGAGGAATGTCTTTGCACAGTAGCGCCGCCGCTGCTCGGCCAGCAATGCGTCTGCCAAAGGCCGGTAGCCCAACTGTCAGCCTGACTTCTATGGCCTCAGTATCGACCCAAACCGCTGTACGCCTCAGTATGGCCTGGCTTGGGGCTGCAATCTCGATATTACCGCTTTTGCCAGAGCCCCGTTTTTGCTGCAAAGACTGGGCCACTTGAGCGACTTGTCTAGTCAGATAGTCAGCGATCGCCGTTTGCGAAACATAATCAGTTAGCCACTGAGACGGAAACTGGGCCACCGTTTGAGACAGTCTGATGCGAATGCGACTCGGGGCCGCAAAGGGGTCTCCCTGTACGTAGTCCACGGTTAGATCGAACTGAGGAAATGCGTAATTCTCTTTAATCGCTCTGTAGTCTCGATAGCTTCGGCCTTCTAAATTGTTTAGCCGTTTTTCTAGTAACTGCCAGTCTTCCATCTATTTGATGACTTATTGGTTTTCTTTTGACCCTTAGAAGTCCTACTTCTAGCAGAGTCATCCCCAGATTAACAGTTGTTATTTTTGTTACATAGATACTTCTCAATGAACAAAAATAAAGACTGATACACCTAAGCCTCAGGCACATTCATTTTTATCTTTTACAAGTTTTGAATTCGCCTCCAGGCTTTAACTCAGTCCGCCTTAATAGATATGAATGTGAACCCCATGGCCTCTATAAAAAGTGTTTCTACCCGAACTGGTTTACTTAAGCGATCGCTCCTAGCGGTGGCGGCTCTTGGCTTAGCCTTTCCTGGCGTGAGCGTAGCCCAAACCGCCGCTCCACAGGCATCTGCCACTCGAACGGTCTTAGCAGATGGAACCTACTTGTTTGGTCAAAGTCCTGAGCCAGGTGAGATCGGTGCTACCTATGCCGTACTTTCAGTAGAAAACAATCAGACAGTAGGGGCGTTCTATCAGCCAAGCTCTTCATTTGACTGCTTTTCTGGTCAGATAATGCCTGATAAGTTAGCGGTAAATGTCGTCGATAGTTACGATCAAACGGTGCATCCTTACTCTATCGCCCTTGCCGTTGACGATTCCCCGGTTGTAGGTGCGGCAGCGGGCGCTTACGGTTTAGAAGGGTTCCACCGCATTGAGAGTATCAGCGATCAGGATCAAGAAATTCTGGGAGTCTGTCAGGCTGATCTTGCTCAGTAGCAGGCTGATATCTATCTTCTAAGCTCAATATTTAACGGCTAAACGGCCAGTGATCAAAGCAGATCGCTGGCCGTTTTCTGCACAGGGTCTGTCTAAGGGAGCGAAATGGGTAGTCCGAAGAGACGTAATTTGGAGGATGTCAGGTGGTAATTAAGTTTTGTATCATATAAACTCATAAACGAGCATCTCTTCAAAACCTGGCTCTCACCGGGAGGTTACGGGAAACACACCATAGGGTACGGCTCTCTCTAGTGCCAGAAGACATGAGATGCAAGTATATTGACAACAAGTAGATAAATAACTTAACGAACGCAAGCGCGGATAAATGAGCCGTCTGCTTAGATAGGATGCTTCTAACATTGGGTTGGCGGCAGCTAGTCGAGGTAGTACGTTAAGCCATTAAAACGGGTTAGAGGTCTCCCCAATATGTTTGAGCATTTTACAAACACAGCAATCGCGGTCATCATGCAGGCGCAAGAGGAGGCCCGTCGCCTGGGTCATAATTTTGTCGGCAGTGAGCAGCTGCTGCTCGGCATCATCAAAGAAAATACCAGTATTGCTGCAAAGGTACTGGATGAATTTGGCATTAACCTGGCCAACGCTCGCACTGAGGTGGAGTCGATTATTGGTCGGGGATCGGGCAATGGCCCGGTAGAAATTCCTTTCACACCTAAAGTTAAGCAGGTGTTTGAGCAGGCTTTTCAAGAGGCTCGCAAGCTCGATCATCCTTACATTGAGCCGGAGCATCTGCTGCTGAGCCTGACGCAAAACTCTGAGAGCGTCGCCTACCGGGTAATCGCCAATCTGGGCGTCGATCCTGAAAAGATTCGAACGCAGCTAGTGCGCGTCATCGGCGAAAGCACACCGGTGCCTTCCGGACGGGTAGGCGCAATTGGCAAGGCCGAGCGCAAGACTGAGGGCAGTGTCCTGACCGAGTACGGTACTGACCTAACTGCGGTTGCGGCTGAAGGTAAGCTAGACCCGGTGATTGGCCGCAGCAAAGAGATTGAGCGGGTGGTACAGATTTTGGGCCGTCGGACTAAAAACAATCCGGTGCTCGTGGGTGAGCCTGGTGTGGGTAAGACAGCGATCGCCGAAGGATTGGCCCAGCGAATTATTAATCAAGATGTGCCTGAAGCACTGATTGACCGCCGCGTTATTAGCCTGGACATGGGTTTACTCGTGTCGGGTACTCGCTTCCGAGGAGACTTTGAGGAGCGTATCACTCAGGTAATTGATGAGGTGCGCAAGTCTGAGGATGTCATTCTGGTGATTGATGAGATTCACACCCTGGTTGGTGCCGGTTCTTTAGAAGGGGGCATGGACGCCGCCAACTTGCTGAAGCCCGCTCTGGCGCGAGGCGAGATGCAGTGCATTGGGGCGACAACGCTCAATGAGTATCGCAAGTACATCGAAAAAGACGCTGCGCTAGAGCGACGCTTTCAGCCGGTGATGATCGAGCCGCCTTCAGTCGAAGATACGGTCGAAATTCTCTACGGTCTGCGCAGTCGCTATGAGCAGTTCCACCGCCTTAACATCACTGACGAAGCAGTAGAGGCTGCGGCAGCGCTGAGCGATCGCTACATCACCGACCGTCACCTGCCCGACAAAGCCATCGATCTGATTGACGAAGCCGGTTCACGAGTCCGTCTGCGCTATTCAAAAATTATCCCGGCGAGCGAGCTGCGGAGTGAATTGCGCCAGATACAAAAAGACATCATTCAGGCGGTTCAGCTGCAAGACTTTGATCAGGCGGCCACTTTGCGAGAAAGCGAAGCGTCTTTGACTGAAAAAATTCAAGACACCTTAGAAGGCGATGTAAAGATCACGCAAATTCCTCAGGTGAGCGATGAAGACATTGCCGATATCGTTTCTTCTTGGACGGGCGTACCGGTCAATGCCATTACCGAGACCGAATCGGCGATGATGATTCACCTGGAAGACACCTTACATGAGCGGGTCGTAGGTCAAGATGAAGCGGTTACAGCCGTCTCTAAAGCCGTTCGTCGTGCTCGTGTGGGTCTGCGTGGCATGGATCGGCCCATTGCCAGCCTGGTATTCTCTGGCCCGACAGGGGTCGGTAAGACTGAGCTAGCCAAAGCTCTTGCGCAATCGGTCTTCGGTTCTGAAGAGTCGATGATCCGCTTGGATATGTCTGAATTCATGGAGTCTCATACGGTCTCCAAGCTAATCGGCTCTCCCCCAGGATTTGTCGGCTATGACGAAGGCGGTCAGCTAACTGAGGCCGTGCGTCGCAAGCCCTACAGTGTCATTCTGATGGATGAAATTGAAAAGGCTCACCCCGACGTGTTTAATATCCTGCTGCAGGTGTTAGATGACGGTCGCCTGTCCGACTCTAAGGGCCGTGAAGTCAGCTTTAAAAATACGCTGATTATCATGACTTCTAATATCGGCTCCAAGGTAATTGAAAAAGGCGGCGGCGGATTAGGCTTTGAGCTATCGGGTGACGATGGTATGACCAGCCGCTATAACAACATTCGCAACCTGGTGAATGAGGAGATGAAGCAGTTCTTCCGGCCTGAGATGATCAACCGGATCGATGAAATCATCGTCTTCCGTCAGCTCACTAAGGACGAAGTGAAGGAAATCGCTGAAATCTTGCTGAAGCAGGTGAGTGCGCGGCTGGGCGATCGCAATCTTTCCTTCAAGCTTACTGACGCCTTCAAAGACCGCTTAGTAGACGAAGGCTACGATCAGCGCTATGGTGCGAGACCCTTACGCCGGGCCATTTCTCGTCTGGTTGAAGATCATCTGGCCGAAGCGATTCTGGCAGGTACGCTTAAAGATGGCGATACAGTTGTCTTTGACATCGACAAAGAAGGCGAGATTGTAGCGCTGCCCGAGCGTGAGCCTGCCTTGGCCGGTGCGAAATAGCATTAGCTCTCCGCAGCACACCTGCTGCTGGTGAATGCATAAGTTAAAGCCACGGAAATTTCCGTGGCTTTTTTTCAGATACGTGATCCCCACGTTACAAGCCCTTTTTCCTACTGACTTTTTATGTCTCAGCCGCCCTCTCCAAAAAAGATCGTTATCGTCGGTGCCGGCTGGGCGGGGCTAGGAGCCGCTCATCATCTGGCTAAGCAAGGCTATGAAGTCTCTTTGCTAGAAGCCGGGGCTCAGCCGGGTGGGTTGGTCGCTGGCTGGCAAACAGCTCAGGGTCGCTCGGTCGAAGCGGGCATTCATGGCTTCTGGTACCCCTATAGCAACATCTTTGCCCTGACCGATGAGCTGGGTATTCAGCCCTTCACGCCCTATACCCGCTCATCTCAATACTCCCCGGCGGGTCTCGAAGTAGAGTCACCTATTTTTCAGCGTCAGCCTTACCTGCCAACGCCATTGGGCACTTTTATCTACACGCAGTTCAAGCGAATGCCGCTGGTAGATCGGCTGTCTGCACTACCGCTACTCTATGCGCTGGTAGATTTTGACAACTCTGACGAGGCTTGGAAACGTTACGACTGTGTCACTGCTCGTGAACTCTTTAAGCAGTTTGGCGTTTCTGAACGACTGTACAAAGAGTCGTTTGAACCGATGCTGCTAGTCGGTCTATTTGCTCCTGGCGAACAGTGCTCGGCGGCAGCGGCTCTAGGAATGCTTTATTACTTCATTCTGGCCCATCAGCCCGACTTTGACGTGCGCTGGTGTCGGGGTACTGTCGGCGAAATGATCTTTCGCCCTTGGGTCGAACAGATAGAAAAAGCGGGTGGGCAAATCTTAGCCAATCACCGAGTAACCGATGTGCGAGTCGGTGCGGATAACACGATCAACGCAGTGATTTGTGACGACGAAGTGTTTGAAGCCGATGCGGTGATTTTTTCGGTGGGGATCACGGGAATGAAGAAAATTGTGGGACAGAGTGAGGGGTTGCGCAAACGCCCCGAATTTCGCGACCTTAGCAACCTAAATGGTATAGATGTACTTGCGGTCCGCCTCTGGTTCGACCGCAAAATTGATATTCCTTTGCCCTCAAATGCCTGCTTTGGCTTTCATGAAACCACCGGCTGGACTTTCTTTGACCTCAACGCTCTCCACGATGAGTACCAAGATGAACCGGGCACCGTCGTCGAAGTCGATTACTACCACGCCAATCAATTGCTAAATCTCAGCGACGAGCAAGTGATTCCACTCGTACAAAAAGACTTAGCAGGCTGCATTTCAGCTTTCGGCAGTGCCAAAGTGACAGACCATAGCGTTATTCGCATCCGTCAGGGCGTTAGTCACTTCGCCCCAGGCAGCTATCGCTACTTGCTACCTGGCACAACTAGCTTTAGCAATGTGTTTATGAGCGGTGACTGGATTGTGACGCGCCACGGCTCCTGGTCTCAAGAAAAAGCCTACGTGACTGGGCTAGAAGCGGCCAATCGTGTGATTGCTAAGTTTGGCAGCGGTCAACCGGCAAATGTTATTCCGATTGTTCCAGATGAACCTCACATTCAGGCTGCTCGCACCGTCAATCGCGCTGCTCGTAACATTAGCCAGCAGGTCTTCCCCCAATTTTGGCTACCTTAGTGCTTTAGCAGTTGTTGCAACTCCCAAAACTGGTTATTAATCAACGGAGAGGGAGGGATTCGAACCCTCGTTAGGTTTGACCCTAAAACAGTTTTCGAGACTGCCGCATTCAACCACTCTGCCACCTCTCCAAAAGTGTAGACTGGTGGTCTATATCTTACACCTATTTACCGGCTAATCTGGGCCAAATCTATCGCGCTGTCTACCTTTTGCCGTCGCCATAGCCAGATGCAGATGGCTGCATACACGCCATAGCTAGCCACTACATGCGCTGCTGTAAACCCTTCAAAGGCGACTGAGTTGCCCGGTAGCTGATTGAATTTTTCTACCAGCCAGATGAGTAGGTGAATCGGGTAGTAGAGATTAGCTGCGATCGCACTCCCCCCAACCGGCCAGATGATTGCAGCGATCGCACTTACAAATCCACCCATGCTAATCAGCACCACCAGCGGCGTCGCTATCATATTCAGCAAAATGCTGTACGACGGCAGCACCTCAAAATAATATAGCTGCAGCGGAATCGTCCAAAAATACGCTGCCATCGGCACTGCCAAGACCGTCGCCACATTGACCGGCAGCCAGTCTAGCCATTCCATGAGCTTAGGCACAGTCAAAATCAGCCCCAAAGTCGCCATCGCGCTGAGCTGAAAGCCGACATCCCAAATCCACTGAGGATTACACAGCAAAATTAGGTTCACTGCCACCAGCAGACAGCCTAAAGGCTTTACCTTTCGCTGCAAGGCAAGACCCGTTAAGGCACCTGCGCCCATTACTGCAGCTCGGACAACGCTAGGCTGCAATCCGGTGAGTCCGACGTAGATGGCTAGGGATATGAATCCAGCGATCGCTTGAGTCTGAGGTCGGCGCGATCGCAGAGCGCCTAAGACCAACCCCAGTATCAAAGACACGTGAAATCCAGATGCTGCCAGCGTATGCGCTAGTCCTGCTTGAATAAAACTATCCCTAATCTCATACGGCAAATCCACCGCTCGTCGGCCCAGCGTCATCGCACTCATCAATCTTCCAGCAGTCTCTGTTTCGTCAGATTCCTTTAGCCAGTGCCCCTGCGCATTCACAATCCGCTGCCTGAGCCGCCACGGTGCCCATCTCGGCGGCGTCTGATTAGGCGAAACCTCTACCCAGTGGGTTCTAAATCCCGCAAAACATCTTTGCTTAGCTAGATAATCACCGAAGCTAGATTTATCCGCATCCCGCCCATCATCGAGCGCATAGATTTCTCCTT
Source organism: Leptolyngbya sp. BC1307 (assembly GCF_002286735.1). GTDB lineage: Bacteria > Cyanobacteriota > Cyanobacteriia > Phormidesmidales > Phormidesmidaceae > Phormidesmis. The sequence goes on along the minus strand of NZ_NRTA01000064.1, from coordinate 2,344 downwards.
TTAGCTCTACAAACTGGCCTGGATATAACGGCTCACGCTTTTCTGATGGAGTCGCTGTCACATATAGCTTTCCGCTGACGCTGCGAGGTATTTCACTAAAGCTTTGCTCCCCCACGCCTCGAATGGACTGAGCCTGCAAGAAGAATCGCTCCTTCTGCTGACGAGTTGTTTGCGGCATGTCAATCACCTGCCCTAGTACCCACTGCTCCTGTCGGGAGACAAATCGACTAACATCGTTCGGTGCAGGGTGAGGTGATCGCCCAATACAGTAGCTAGCGCCCACTAATGCAATTAAGCCCGCTATCCACCATTGGCGAGCCGTCGGCCCCAACCGCCAGAACCGGGGCACCACGCAGCCACTGAAAATGCCCAGCAATAAAATTGCGCAGCCAACCACAGACACCCCAGAGACACGAACATCCGTGATCCCCGTTGCCAGCAGTCCCAGAAGATAGGCCCAGCTGATAACCAAAACTCCCCAATGCGTCATGCTCCCATCCCACCAATTCTCTTGGTTTAGGGAGCCCAACGGTAGGCGATCGCTATCTCTGCATAAGCCCTAAATAGAAAGGCCCATCTGAGTGCCAAAGAAAGCGTGGACTATCAGTAGAACCAGAGTCGTACTACCGATGTAAGCATGGGCCGATCTCAGCGTTTCGTTGCCTTTGCCGAACTTGGTTGCCGCGATAATTGCGTTTGTGGTGAGGAGTGCGATCGCCCCCATCCCCGTCCAAAAATGCGGACTCTCCAAAATCGGCTCATCCTGCATCACCAGCGACAAAATTCCACCCGTCGCACCCAACACGATAAAGAGATACATCAGCGGTGCAATCTTCGCGTGGTTCTGCTTTTGCTCAATCGCAACGCCCGTATCGGTCGCCAATCGCCCCTGCCAGCCCGCATAAGCCGCGAACCCGCCCATTACAAACACCACAATCGCCATCATCACCGGATGCCCCCAATGCACAATTGGCTCAGGCAGATTGAACTGCGTAAACCAATTAGCGATGGGTTCTAAATATCCTCTCAAGGCCATGCCCACAGTTTTTTCCTCAGAGGTATCACAATACTTAACATGTTGTCCGTAGGTCATTCTAGGCCGATGCCGCTTTAGAATCTGCCAAAGTCTCAGCCGGTTGCGTCAACAAAGGAAATCCTAACTTTTCTCTTTGCTCTAGATACAGCTGCGCGACCTTTCTCGCTAGCCCCCGCACCTGCCGAATATAGCGCGTTCGCTCAGTCACCGAAATCACGCCCCGCGCATCCAGCAGGTTAAACGCATGAGAGCACTTCAAGACATAGTCGTAGCTCGGCAGCACCAGCTCTCTGTCCATAAGCTGCTCGGCCTCCTGCTGGTACAGATCAAATAACTTAAACAGCAGCTCCGAGCTAGAGGCTTCAAAGTTATACGTTGAGTTCTCGATCTCTGCCTGCATGTAAATATCGCCATAGGTCAGTTCATCATTCCACTGAATCTTGGCCATCGTATCCACTTCCTGCAAATACATCGTCAGCCGCTCCAGCCCATAAGTGATCTCAATCGAGACCGGACGGCAATCTAGCCCCCCGCACTGCTGGAAATAGGTAAACTGCGTCACCTCCATCCCATCTAGCCACACTTCCCAGCCCACACCCCAAGCGCCAACCGCTGCATCCTCCCAGTTGTCCTCCACAAACCTGACATCGTGATCCTCAGGCATAATGCCTAACGCCCGCAGCGACTCCAGATATAAGTCCTGAATATTGTCAGGTGAGGGCTTAATCAGCACCTGATACTGAAAATAATGCTGGTACCGATTAGGATTCTCCCCATACCGACCGTCAGCCGGTCTTCTGCAAGGCTCCACATAAGCAACCGACCAAGGCTCCGGCCCAATCGCCCGCAAAAACGTATGAGGACTCTTCGTCCCAGCCCCCTTCTCCGTATCGTAGGGCTGCATAATCACACATCCCCGCTCAGCCCAAAACCCATTTAACGTAGCAATCACAGACTGAAAATTCACCGCGCATTCCCAAACACACTTTCAACACCTTATACAGTGTTATCCCCAACGCCAACAAACCAGCCTACAAAAAGCACCCAAAAAATAAAAAGCCCCCAGAAGAATCCGGAGCTTTTTAGCTAAGAAACTGACCGAGCATATTTGTGAAGTTTTAAAACCTATATGCGGCAAGGGATACAACCATTTTCGATTTTTTTTGAAAAATCAGTTGACACTCCCCGTCAAAGGGCGTTATATTCATTAGGCGCTGAAGGGAGCGACCGCCACGGCGGTTACTACCGGAGGCGAGGAGTAGCACCTAGAAAAGCGAATAATTTGGAAGAGAGAATTAACGAGACCCT
>NZ_NRTA01000063.1 GCF_002286735.1 Leptolyngbya sp. BC1307 | reverse complement strand
CAACATCACCGTTAGCGGACTTTCGCTGACGAAACGTTCAAATACTTCTGCCAAAATCATCGTTGAATTGACCTGCTTTTGTGCGGCTACCTCTCCATCATTCAACCGCTAGCAGGGCGGTGGCACGCTTGCTTTAACCAACTTAACGATTGGCGTTTTCGGGACTGATAAGCCAAAGCTCCCTATAGAAAGGGTTACAGAAATTATTAAGCAGCCTTGGAATGACCTTTAGAGGGCTGATCCTTAAGTGGTATGAGCAAATCTACATACGTTACTCCTTGATGCTCACCGGTCTTGCTGCTTCGACATTCTGTAGCACAGCAAAACGATTAGGTGAAAGACTTACCGTTCAGAGTCACTTTTATACCTGTACTAGTTTAGTAACGCCTCACAAAAAATTATTTTTGAGCAGTTTGAAACATAACAGATTCATAAATCTCCATCAGTCTTTGATAGTTCTTATTTGCTGTGAAATTTCTATCAAATTTTGCCCGCGCCTCCACACGCATATGAGCTAGTTCCTGAGGATGTTTTAACAGCCATCGCACCTGCTTCACTAAATCTTCGGCATCACCGGCTCGGAAATGCATTCCAGTGCGTTTGTGATCTACTAGCTCAGTAATCGCACCAATTTTAGCTGCTACTACAGGTGTCCCCTTAGCATATGACTCAATCGCAACTCGCCCAAATGTCTCGTACCATTCAGAGCAAAACACGAAAAATGCCGCATCTCCCATCAGCTCGTAAACTTCGGCCAAAGATTTCTTTCCGAGCCACTCCACACCATCCATCTGCTCAGACTCTCTTGCTACATCATCTGCTGAAGGTCCATCTCCCACAATCTTGAGCGGTATGTCATTGTTTAGCTGTTTCCAAGCTGTTAACAAAGTATTGGTGCCTTTTTCCGGAGACAGTCTACCTACAAATAAAGCATACTTTCCCTTGCCCTGACCAATTTCAGGAACGGGATACAAGAAATTTGTCTTGAACTCAATCTTTTTAGAGGGAATGCCCCCCTGAACGAGCTTGTCTATCGTAAACTGACTGTAGGCGATAAATATGTCGACTGCGTTTGCCCAAGTTCCTATCAAGGAATGAACGCCCACCATTGTAGCTACTGCGCTGGTAGCTATGCGGTCACCTCGGTAGCATCCGTGAATTATACTCGGTAGCTTCAGTCGGCTACCCAGACAGTCTTCGCATACTCGCCCTTCCCGAAAGAAGAGCGCATTTGGACACAGCAACCGATAGTTGTGCAGTGTTTGAACTACAGGGATTCCCTCTGCTTTTGCCGCATAGTAAGAAGAAGGCGAGAACAGCGGAAACGTATTGTGAAAGTGAGCGATTTGAATCTTTTCATCTCGAATAATTGATCGCAGTTCCTTGTATATTTTATTGTTCCAGACCGTATTTTTAGCCAGCGACAAAGGATGAGTCTTCTCAATTTCGTTATTATTGACCGTGAAACGTTTCACGTAGTGGCCGTAAGACTCTAGCATATCTACCTCAGTAGCGAAAATGTTGTCTTCGCCGCCACCTTGTTGATAGAAATTGTGGGCGATTAGAATTCTCATACCGTTTTTACCTCTTTCTGTCTAAATCTAACTAGAACTAAAACTAAAACTAAAACAGAAGTTACAAAGGCGAGTCAAGCTCGTTTGAGATGATCAAACTCGCGCCACTCTTTATCTCAGCTTAGCCCACAACCTGCTCGTAGAGTTTTGCAAACTGCTTGCCTTTAGCTTCGCAGCTAAACTGGTGTTTAACTTTGTTCCGTCCAGCTTCTCCCATCTGCTGTCTCAGGTCCTGATTAGTCGCTAGGCTTCGCATTGCTTCTGCCAACTCGCGCACCGCCTGTTCAGGATTGCAAGCTGACACCTTAATGCCTGTTTTGTTGTCAACTTGCACACTTGGTCCTCCCAGGTCTAGGCAAAGTACGGGTCTTGCAGCAGCCATTGCCTCTAGGCAGACCCAACCGCCAGAATCATGCAGACTAGGATGAACCAGAACATGCGCTTCTCCTAACCGAGCAAGCGTTTCTTCTCGAGATAACCGACCAAAGAAGCGAATGCGATCACCAACACCTAGATCTTTAGCAAGCTGCTCTAAAGCTGTCTGCTCAGAACCATCCCCTAAGATCCAGTACTCTGCGTTGTTGATGTCAGCCTTGGCAAATGCCTTGATGCCTAAATAAAATCCCTTCCAATGCAGTAAGCGGCCTATGCTAATGAAGCGAATTGGCTTCCCTACTGGCACAATGCACTGACTGAGCATTTCTATTTCTTGACTCGGCAAGCTAGACTCTGACAAAATCTCTACTGTATCTGCGCCCATGCCATATACCTGTCGCGCTGTGTCTTTAGTTGTTACGTAGGCTACTGCAGAGCGCTGAGCTGTCAGTCTGGCGAATGGATCTCGCTCACCTACCTTGTGGGCAAACCAGCGCAGAAACTCATAGCGTTTAGCTTGCCCACTGAAATCACGGTAGAACGTTCGTGGTGCAGCTTCACCCCCGCCAACCGGCCCCCAAATGAAAGGAATAGGCAATAGAGAAAGAAAGCTCGGACTAGAATAGCGAACAAAAGTTACATGGTGAGCTGCATCAAATCTCTCTTTACGATGTAACTTAGAGGCTATAAAATAAGCCTGCACTTGCCAAAGATAGTAATGAAGAACAAAGGCTACCGATCCTAGCTTCCAGAAGCCTCCAAAGATAGGCAGAGTGAAGTAAACGAATTTCAAATTAGGATTAGGAGTTTTCGCTAAAAAAGCTTCATTCGCTTCGCGCCCGTCATCTGGCCGAGTCAAAACCCAAACCTCGTGATACTTAGCTACTTCCCAAGCAATGTTCCATCCTACTCCTGGTTCAGAGCCTCGTCCGGCTTCGCAGGCGTAAGCAGAGATTAAAATTTTCATAGTTTGCAGTTTTCTCTTGAACCCTAAAGTTTATTAGTGTTTTAGTCGATTTTATCTATCGACAATACAGAAATACAGACAAGGGTCCTTTAAAGAGGTTGACACAATCAATTTGAGTGCAGAACTGCCTAAGCTAATTAGGCAAGTATCGTTTAGCTAGATAAGGAGAAAATGATAAGAATTGATATTTCAACCACAAGCTAAGCCAAGAGATCAGCTTTAGCGTAAACAGCAGTGTGCCAATGAAATACCCATACTTCTCCATGAAGTAGAAAAACTGAGTCGGTAGTCGATATGGAGATTTATAGTTCCAGAAGATTGCCTTTAAAGTCTTTCCTGGTGCTATTCCATATTTGAAATAATCGCGAATACTTAGCTGATCGTGAACGGGGCCGACTAAGCTTGCTTCTAGTGTCCCATTTAAACAGACTCTAAACCCATTTTGTGACGCCTTATATGTATACATATCATCTCCTGAATAATGAGGAAACTTTTTAGCATCAGGCAGTCCTATTGCCTCTATCACCGCAATAGGCATCCCTACGCACCAGCCCGCTAAACCCTCTACATCAACAACTTCTCCTACTTCAGCTGCTAACCCTTGTCTCCCACAGCATCCATTGTGATGTCTCGTCACTTCACCTTCGCTAAGGGTAATACAACTAGGTGCAACAAGAGTACTTGGGTGTATTCTCATAAATTCAACCAGACCCTTCAGCGTTCCTTCTTTGGGTAGGCAGTCGTCGTTAAGCCAAATGACGAACTCTGCGCCTTGTTTGCAAGCATATTCCATTCCACGTGCCATCGCACCCGTCCACCACAGATTCCCATCTCCAGGTAAAACCTTAACCTGTGGGTAGAGATCAGCCAATGCTTCTCTCGTGCCATCTGTTGAGCCATCATCAACGACAACAATCTGAAAGCACGACAAATCGTCACACTCGTCCAAATGTTTTATACAAGTTAATGTTATTTCCTTGCGATTGTATACAGGTATAATGATGAAAGCTGATTTTTGGAAGCTGTGTGAATAACTCATTCTCTAAAGTGTATGTGAGTGAAACAGAAAGTTTCATTGGTTTTGATTGTGTTAGCTGCTTAGCATACTAGTACTATGCCCTGTAGTCACTCTCTTCAAAAGTTTGTGCTTGTAGACGTTAAAGTCTTCTAGCTGAAGTTTAGCTTGATTTATCAGCTGATTTTTACTGCCGGCGTCTTCTAAAAACTTATGACGAAAGAAGCTCATTGGCTTTGAGTACACTGACGAACGTGAGGCGAAAGGTTTTTCCCCAGACCAATGAATAGCAATAGGGGCTGCGTCACCTAAATTTGGGCCCGAATCCTTGACTAGATAGGTTTTTCCCAAGTACTCAACCGAAAAATCAGGAACGATTATTTGTAGATTATCGAATCCTAATCTAATTTTTTCTTGGTCAGCGGCTCGAAAAATCATAAGGTTTAGTAAACCTTGATCCATACCGTAAAATAGTTTTGGATGGCTAAGTTTCAGATTGATTAAACGCTCATACTCTTTTAGAGAAAATAGCCCTCTTTTAGCAAAGAAGATGCCGGTACAGAAGTAGGGGCGTTCGCGCCACTGATAGTCTGGGAAAAAAGTCTCCAGGCGATCACCGTCAAAAAACCACTTCTTCGTCTCCGCCTCAGAATGGATATGAGTGTGACGGTCGACAACCATGTCGTAGCTCTCAAAGTCAGAGAACTTTAATAAATCTCCCCAAACAACCATATCAGCGTCTAGATAGAGAAAGTTTTCCCAAGGACTTTCCCAAAACGCAATCATCTTTGTCGATGATGTATATTTTTTATCTCTCAAAACAGCTTGCGAGACCTGCGAGCGATAGATCGTCTGTACACCATAGGTTTTTTGTAAATCTTCTGTAGAGAATGACCCATCAACAATCAAACAAAGCGGAACCTCACCTAAGAAATAGCGAATGCTAGCGCAGCATCCTTTCACAAAGCTATAGTCTCTCTGATAGCAGGCTAAAATAATGCCAAAGTCGCTCATAATGCTTACGGGTCAGTATCTTATTGACAAAAAATAAGGCTCTCTATAGACAGAATTACGTCCGGCTCAGTAGTTATCCGGACAAAGCTAAATAGACAATAGCCCTGTGTAGCCTACACGGAAGCTTTCAAGCTTTCAAACAGAGTTTTGTAGCGCTGAGCCTGAATCCTTACCGTAAACGCTTGCTCAACTGAAAGTCGAGCGCTTCGACTCAGCACCGCTTGCCGCTCAGGATCTTCGACTATCCAAGCGACTCCCTGAGCGAGATCTTGAATGTCGTAAGGATTAGCCAAATAGCCATTGTTTAGATGCTCGATCATATCTGGCATCCCACCAATGCGAAAGGCTAAACAGGGCGTTCCGCAGGCCAGTGCTTCCATCACCGTATTAGACAAATTCTCCTGAACCGAAGGGGCAACAAACACATCACAGGCAGCATAAGCCAGCGCGATCGCCTCATCTTTAAGATGTCCTAAGTAATTGACCTTGAAGCCCAAGTCGTCGGGCTGACTTTCAGCAGGCCCAGACGAGCCAAACACTACTAGTTCTAGATTATCTTGCCAGCCCGAGCGGCTTAAGTGCTGTAAAGCAGGCTGCAAAAACTGATAGCCCTTCCGAGTACTCGCGATCGCATTCATAGCGCCAAACAAAACTAGACGCTTATCTGAAGGAAGATTGAAATTTGATCGTGCCAGAGACTTCTCGGCAGGCTGATACCGTTGTGGGTCGAGACCGTTAGGAATCACCTCTACCCGACAATCCTGAAACAGTGTACTAGCGCGAGCGCACTCTCCCAGCCACCGGCTAGGCGTCACGATTGTCAGATTCAAATTTTGCCAGGCGCTGTGCTTGCGCTGCCATATCCAATGGGATAAATCCTTCTCCCGTCCGCTATTAAGAATAGGACACCGACCGCAGCTCTGCTCATAGCCTTTACAGTCGCCAGCGTAATGACAGCCTCCTGTAAAAGCCCACATATCGTGTAAAGTCCACACCAGCGGATACTTTAGTCGAGCGAGCGCCTCTATTTGCAAATAGGCATGCGAAACCCAGTGTAAATTGACCACATCTGGGCTTAGCTTATCAATCGCCTTAACATTGCGACTTGGCAGCCAATGAGGAGAGAAAATAGTTCTCTCTCGTCGCCCGTAGAGTCGAACAGGAGAGCTATCGAGACCGTTTCTGAGCCTAGCACGAAAGCTAGACTGCTGAGACTGGAGCAACACAGCCGGGTCTTTGCTTTGCTTATCTTGCACTAGCATTTGAGAAGTCACACCCAGCTGATTAAGCCCCTGATGCAAGCGATACGCAGCCCTCGCCGCACCGCCTGAAATATCATAGGTATTAACAAGTAACGCTTTCATGTTTTTTAAGAGATATAGTCTAAAGCGCGCATCGTAGTCTTCCACTCCGATTCTAGGCTTTGAGAAACGCTAGCGGGTAAGTTCTTTTTCCATCCGCCTGCCTTTGCAGAGCGCACAAAAGAGATATCTTTTCTGCTTTGCTTATTAGGCCAAACGTTCGTATTTTGCTTCTCTAACTGACGCATACTGTCCGCAGAGCTACGAGTGACGGCCCTTTCAATCACAGCATCCGAGCTGTCGATCTGTAAGAACGTTGAAATTCGTCGAAGCTCTTTAGCTGTATTGAGCTTCAAATCTTCATAGCGCACCAGCAAAAAGTTAGGATCGTTCTGCCTCGCACCTAGCCAGCTACCTACGTTATCTGCCCAAGACCCAATCGGATTTTGAGCCCCTACAAAGTAGATTTCTCCAGCTATGAATTTATCTGCAAAAGCCTCTACAGAAACCGAATTGTTGATCGTCTCAAACTTTAGACAGTGGTAGTAAGAAGAAAGTAAAACGTCTCTTGGATCTCGCACGATACAGAGCACTTTTTTGTAGCGCGGATCTAAGTATTCATGACTTTTGAGCAGACGGGGTGTTGGCAATTGCAGCAGGTTCTTATCTAGATTTTGATAGATATCTGGAATCTTGCGCTCAATGTTCGTAAAATCTATATTTTCAGTCGCAAAAGACAAATTAGCAATTAAAAATCGAGTCCAGGTATTTCCCGACTTAGGATACGAAGTCAGGAAAATATCGTCCGGCAAAACGGTTAAATTCCGCCCTACATAGCTCGCTCCAAATCGACGCCTGAAGCCTCTTTGAATGCGAAGTAAGCTATATCGACCCATCACTTTACCGATCATTACAAACTCTCACTTCTTCAAAACAATCTTAACTACCACCGCTGGCGAGGTTAAAGCTTTACGCCTAGCCGCCTAGCTCCTTTTTTGATTCTTCCTTTCAGGCGATTCACCGCCGTGTGACCCATCCGAACGTAAAAGCGCCGGTCGTACTCTCTATCGACAGCTACAAAGCCTCGATCTTTCATTGGAAAGGTCATTGACGTTGTTTTTAGACGGGCTACTTCAGAATTTTCGAAGGTTGTGTGAGTGGCATCTTTCGAAAACCCAATGTTAGAGATTAGGTTAACCGATGGCACAAGCGATAGCCCCGACTGTACGAGCCGAGCAAATGACCACTGATAATCCCAAACATCCTTTTTTTGGCCAAGGTAAATCCCATCAAAGCTGTTTCGCCTGAGTTGATAGATATAGTCATCGGCTAAGACGTCTTTTATCCGCGACTTCACCTCATCCGAACCCCATAGCTTCGCATCAAAGTCGAAATGCTGCCAAGCTCGCCGCCAAGAAGCCCAGCCCCAGATAGGCCCGCAGTAGGAGAAGTGGTAGCTCTGCTGCTGCGACTTCCACTCACCTAGCAAATTTGTTCCCAAAACAATCATGATGCGCTCGTCGTCTCGATACCGCGTTAGCATTTCCTCGCAAAAACGAAAGAACGTTGGCTCAGGCAAGCAGTCGTCTTCTAAGATAATGGCCTCTTCTACCTGCTCAAAAGCCCAACTCAATCCCCGCGCTGGACAGACCCCGCAGCCCAAGTTAACTTCTGAGTATTTCTTCAAAACCTCACAGTCCCAATCTACCTGGTCTATGATGGCTCTAGCCGCCGCACACTTTTTGACGTCGCTAGGCACATTAGCTCTAGGCCCATCTGCAATCACCAGCAGCTTTGGTGGTTTAGCCTGACGAATAGCATCTAAGACCTGCTGTGTGGTGTCAGCCCGATTGAAGATAATGAGTACAACAGGGGTATTCAGTTGCCAGGTAGACATATCAGATCTGCTCAAAGGAATTTAAAAAATCAGGCCGGTTAGAAGTTAGCTTGGAAATTTAGTAATTGGGCTTGGGTAGCTGGACTAGCCCTGTCAATAGCCATAGCGGATACGACCTGTTGTCGTCAAAGTCTTAGTGAGCTGCTGATGAAAGCTTGGTATAATCGATCTCCACTTTTCGTCTAGCGTGATGGGTGCCTTTCTAAATCTCATCGCATTACCTGCGATCGCATGCACCTCAAGATCCCAGAAAATATCAAAGATCTCAGGTTCATAGTCGCAGCCTATTATCGAAAAAACGTGCTTTAATGTTTCTTCAGGATGCAATGCTAGCTGCTCGTACGGCACTATCGTATAGTCATTCGCGCTAAGGTATTGGTTCGCCGCCTTGTGAATTGGGTTATTCCGGATAAGCCAGCTAAACGAGAGACGAACCGCATGTTGAGTGAACCAGAGGTAGTCTCGCTCCGCATTCTCTGCCTTGAAGAACTTCTTAGAAGTTGAATAAACTAGGCTGCGAGGATCTCGAATAGAATGAATGACCTTAATGTTAAACAGACCAGAGTGCAAAAGCCACAGCAGTCGGTAGGGGTCTTTAGAGGAATCGACTACCCACTGAGGTCTACTCCCCTGCCGCTGCTCGACCACCTGCAAGAAAGCATCTAGCACCGCGTAGCTATTTTGAGCATAGGTTTGAACCTGCTGGTTCAGCTCGTCTGGAACGTTGGCCGAATCTAATAGTTTCATCTCTTTGCGAAAGAGCTTGCCAGAGGTTCCTTTTCCCTTAAAATAATGCGTCTGCGGCGCGGGCTGGGCTAAAGGGTTTGTTCTCTCGCAGACCGCCTGCCAAAAGTCGGATTCGAGCACGGAGTCGCCGCACCCGCAGACCTGATGCACCGTATCGGGGTTTAGTTCTCTCGGCAAAACGTGGATTTCGCCCGAATTAACTACCTGGCTATGCGCGTTTAGCAGCATTTCTAACAGGGTTGAGCCGGTTCGACCAGTGCTCGCGATATATACAAGGTTAATTTTTGGCCGAGCAGACTGCATTTGAGATTCTCCTTGTAGAGAGATAAGGAAATAAAAAGGCAAGAGCAAGAATATTAAGCGGACAGAGGAAACCGCGAATATCTATATTCGCTATCTTCTATCGTCAAAGGTGTAGTTAAACATTTCGATGTCTCTAGAAAATCTTTCGGCCACGATGTCCCTGGTTAAATCCGAATAATACTGGCTGTCGTGCTTATGTTGCGATTTATTGTGATGCGGAACTTCAATGTTCTCCATCCCCAGCACTCCAAAAACTTTTTTAACATCTTCAGAAAAGCTTTCATTTCAACCTACAAAATCAACAATTAGCTCGCCAGCATTATCCGTGATGTAGTCTGCTGGGTTATAAGCAAAGCTCTTCTTCCCATCTCGATCTTCAATTACATCTGTGCAGTTGCAGATAAACTCCTCAAAGCTAGCTGAATTTTGGTTGACATAGTCGTGCATTCGACTTCGACGGCGCTTAGCCGCTGTCAGTCGCTTATGCCAGGGAAAAGCGTCCTGGTTTCGAAACATCATCAAGTGCCAAGAAACCAGTCGCGACCAAGGATTTCTCACAAAGGCAAACTTATAATAGTCACTCCAGTCATTTAGATCGGGCTTTGCCCAGATAGCATGATCGTGCATTCCCATAAACGGTTCTAGATCTGGAACCCTCGACTTCAAAAGCTTCGTAACGCTTACGCCGCCGGTCTTCTGAATATGGACAAATAGCAGTTTCTTCTGTTGCGAAATAAGCATTGGTCGTTCTTGAAGGTAACAACATTAACTCAATTCAAGCAAATATATAAAGCGCATAGAAAATAGCTGGCGCAATAGACTTCAGGCTGACTCAGATGAACCAAGCGCCATCGCTAACGTTTTCTTAACATCATCTATATCAACAGAAATGTTCTCTCTAGACTTATGCGGATCGTTGAGCCCTTTTGGCTGCTTGCCTGCGCCTAAAAGATAATAGTACTCAAGCTTTAGCTGAGTGCTAAGTGCCCAAAAACACACATTTACGTAGTTAGGAGAAAAAATCTCAATGACTTTTGTATGCGTCTGGCAGAAAACCAGATTAGAAAGTCCAGCACCGTGAGGCGAGATAATAGCTTGCGCCTGAGAAAACATACTCGCCTGCTGATATATTGAAAAATCTTCAAGCCTAATCTGACGAAATCCAAATTTTTCTAAAACAGGTAGCAGAGCCTCCTCATTCAAAATTTTCCGGTGTCTTGAACCGTTTCTACTTACATATATACGGCTATGGGCGTTAATATCAGAAAAGTTTTCCTTGGGCAAAAATTCTCTTCTCAAAAAATCGCATACCCAGCTAGGCATGTTGCCGGTTCGACCCGCTAGCGAAGGTAGAATTAGCCGCTCTGCCTTAACGTGGAGCAGCTTTTTACTCTCGATTATCCGATCTTCGAAGATACCAAAATGAGCTAACGTTTCGCGCTGAAAGGGCACTTTGAACTCGTTCACAATGAACCAGTCAATTGTGTTCAAATCCATTCCAGCTTTCTGTAGCAAGTGCAGTCGTGGTAGCAAATCAAACATCCAGTGAAAGAAGCCATGACCGCCCGCTACGGATAAAACAGCCACGCTGCCTGACATAGCGTACAGTTTAGGTAGCTTTATTTGGCTAAAAACAGGATGAGTCTCAACAGATTTGTTTCCATGAACTTTTGAAACGTCCTCTAAAAGCTTATCGTCACTGGTAATAACAGAACTATGTTCTCCGAAGACGCGGCCTCTAGGTACGATAGCCGCAAAAGCAGCAGGCGACGTTTTTTGATACTCTCGCTCGAACTTCCAGTGAATGTTAGGTTCGACGGTAATCGGTGGCGATCTCTTCAGAGGTTGTTCTGGGTAAAGCTCTAGATAGGACACTAAGTTGTGATCGCCGTCAGCCGAAGCGCTAGCCAATTCGCTCCAGACTTTCGTACTTCGATAAAACCCCTTAGGCGGCCCAATCAATTCAGAGCTACTAGAAGCCGATGCAAGCAGCCCAGCAGATTTCTTGGTTAAAAGACTAACCAAGCGCTTAGGATATTTTAAATAAAGCCGCAAAAAGTCCTGTGTGTTCGACCGCATGAGATAGAGTTCCTATAGCGCCAGAAATAGTAAGCAAGGAGAAGAATAGCTAATAAGAGGGTAAAACCAGCTTTTTCTCAGATATTTTTGTCTAAATTAGCCGTCTAAGGCTCTAGCGATACTAATTCTTGAGTAAGCGGAGAGAGCGCCTCTAGAATGTACGCCTGCTGCTCTTTGTTGAAGAGTTTAGAGAACTTCATGCCATTAGCATTTTGGATAGGTTGATCGAGACTATTTTTCCAATTAGCTTCGTGATCCATAATTAACTCCTTAGACTCCAAAGCGTAATCTTGCAGCATGGCAGAGTTAAAGGGCACACCAATGAATTGGCAAAGACGAATCAGCTCTGCCTCAGTTGAATTAGCCAGCCGCTCATAACTTATAAGTATGTGATTTGGCTTATGCGAATGGCTCAAACTAATCTGTACGTCATTCTTCCAGGAATCAATGCACTTATCCAAATTGAGATGAACCCGCCAAAGCGTATCAGAATTCTTTAGACCTGCATCGTACTGAGAAGCTACAACATCTGTACCATTTCGAACCAAATGGATAAACTTAGCACCAATATTCAACCCTTCAATGTAGCTAATACAGTTAATATGCTGTGGAGTCTTTTCGACCCAAATGCTTTTTCCTCTATCGCGAGTTATTTCATCAAGTATTTCAACAAAACCTAGCGCATACTGACGCGAAAAAAATGCATACTTTAGCCGACAGCGGCCCTGCGCTTCGTACCCTATCCGATCAAGAAACCGATATAGCTTTTGTACAGCTACGGGTGAAGCGATTTTCGTAAGCTGTAAAAGTTTCCAGCGTCTTTGATAGGCAGTCGTTAAATTTTCGAATGCATGAGATTCTGGGAAAGAAGTAATTTCTGGATGGGCTGCTAGTAAACTTTGAAGCAAAGTTGTTCCCGATCTAGGAGCGCCTACAATAAAGAGCCGTCCACTATTGTCTTTGTGTTTCATATTGAGATTTGAGAATAGTCTTACTTGAATTAGCTTAAGCCTTTACCTTTCGCTGCCTTAGAAAAGCAGCCTGAGCGAACTGGATAATGTCTTGAATCAGTTGTCGATCAATAATGAATATGCTTGCCAGGTAGCTAACTGCACCCACCACCACATATACGCCAAGAGCAACATATATGTTTAGAAAATCGCCTAGCAGGTATTTTGCAGAGATTATCATGCCGCTCATGATCACTACGCCTAATAAAGGAGAAACGTGAGATTTTAGGTACTTGCTGAAGCTAATATGGGTAAGCCGATTGACAAAGAACAGTCTGATCGGCGTGAACACGTATCCCACCATCATCTGAACCACAGCAACGGCCACAATACCCGATTGAACAGCAATCATAAACCCGACGGCTTTAAACACAACAGAGGCAAAACCAATGCGCAAGTTCCAAGCAGGTTTGCCGAATGCAGTCGTCAGCTCTCCTAAAAAGCTATAAACTGAATTCTGTAGTCCAGCGAAAGCTAAAATTTGCATCAGCGGGATAGCAGGAGCCCACTCTGGGCCAAATGCCACAAAGGTAATTTCAGAAGCCAGAATAGCGATGCCAAAAAACACAGGAAAAGCAATAAAGCTCACGACCTGGGTAATCTTACAAAAGATTTTCTGCAGCTTATCTAGGTCTGCTCTTAGCCGAGAAAACATCGGCAAAGCGATTTTTTGAGTGGCTCCACCCAGCAGATCAGCAACTAGTACAACTACTTTGTTCGCTACTACGTAGTAGCCAAGCGTTGTAGAGTCGATGTAATAACCTACCAAAAAATTGTCAATTTGACCGTTGATGGTTCCTAAAACGCTGATGCCAACAATGTTGATTTGAAATTCGAATAGCTCTTTAAAGCGAGCAATCGAAAAGTTAAAACTGGGTCGCCAGTCACTTACCTGCCACAAGAGTATCACTGTAACAGCATTTTCAGAGAGCGTCTTACCTACTAGGCTCCAAACCCCATAGCCTGAAAATGCCATAGATATACCAATCACACCGCTGATAGGTGCCGCAATAAAAGTACGAGTGGCGATAGTTTTATAGTCAAATTCTCTCATTAACAGCGCTCTTTGCACATCGTTGAGCGCCACCAAAATAAAATTAGCCGACAGCCAAGGAATAATCTGCGCTAGCATGGGCTCTTTAAACCAAACCGAAACCTGTTGAGCTAGCACCACACAAACAGCTGTTAGCACGGAAGTGATACCGATATTGGACCAAAAGGCTGTATCTAATTCTGATCTGTCTAAATTGTCTTTTTGAATAAGAACCTGAGTAAATCCTTGTTTTGTTAAAGATTGAATCAGGCGCAAAAAAATCTGCGCTAGCGCGATTAATCCAAATGTTTGAGGGCCAAGCAGCCTAGCTAAGATAAAAAACACAACAAACTGGATCCCCTGACTGCCCCAGTCTTGGAAGGCTGACCAAACAGCTCCTTTAGCAACTTTTTCTCGAAGACTCATGAATTTAATACAGGTAAGATGAACAAGGTACCGATTGGTCACAGATGCTAGATCGCGAATAAAAGCAATATTGTCTAACAAATTTGCAATGGCTAAGTAGGTGTCTACTAACCAGCCCTTTCAAGGTCAATTGAATACTTTTAATAATTCATACAATCTTGTCTGGATAATGATTTCAGGATTCCACACTTAAAAAAGTGCTTTCTACAAGCTGAGAGCTTCCTAATAGGAATAGCGAAGCCTTCAGAATGAAATGACTGAAATACTGATAAGTTCGTCAGTCTTATTCGTGATTTAGTACATCTGATCTTTCCTTGAGCAAGGGGAAATACAGCTAAAAGCCTTGCTGAGTATTGTTTTTGGCCAATTATTAAGCTTACGAGCGATCACCTTTAGAGGGCTGGTGTCTACTAACTTACTGCTCTATAAGCGCTGTTCGAACTAGTCGATTGATATGAGTGTCAGGCAGAAAATGTACTTGCCGACGGATGCGATCCTGCCCATGTATCTCTTGTAGGTAAAGACTGCAGCTTAACCGAAGCAATCGTATAGTAAAACCAAACGTGCTTTGGCGTTATCATCTCAGAAACAGAAAAGTTTGAGAGAACAATAAATACAACTAAAATAATCGGTAAGTCCCAGGCTGGCTGTTTGCTGATAATAGCGTGGAGCAGCGATCTGAAGAAATCTCTCGAAAGCAGTACTAAAAAGAGAACGCCACCCACAATTCCTAGCTGAAGCAGCAGCTCTAAAAAACCATTGTGAGCATGTCCAACACCCCAATGCACCGCGCGTCGGATAAAAGTAGAAGGATCGTCTTCACCCTTCCAGTCTTGCCAAAAACCCACGTAGCCGTATCCTAAAACAGGCTTCTTCATAATTGCCTGAAACAGTAGCGGCCAAATAGCGCCTCTACCTGAAAGGGTTCTACTCTTACCTAAAGAGCCTAGAATAGCATCTAGATTTGCCGATACAACACCTGCTACAATCGCTGCGATAATAATAGAGAATGTGCTGCATATAACAGCCATTCTAAGCCCCATGGTTCGGGCTATGCGAACAATAAAAAGGATGCCAATCATAGTGATTAGCACAACAGTTGAAGTAGCAGAATTAGTGAAGTGCATAGTCACTATCGACAGCAATATTGCCATCCCTGATAGAATCTTCTGCCTGGGCGTTTCAAGCAAATTAATCAGCCATACCGTTGCGCTTAGAGCCATAATAATTCCTAGTCGATTAGGATGCTCTAAGACACCTTTCCAACCTTTCTCGTGAATGCCAATAGCAGGCACTAAAGTAGAAACCAAAAAGCTCAAAATTGCAACCGTCAGCAAGCTCCACTTTAAGTATTGAAAAATTTCTTTCCAGCTATGTGTAGTAGCAATATGCGCAGCAAGCGCGTTAATCGCAATAAACACAAAGCTACATGCCAAGCTATACAGAGGAGAACTTGACCAGAGAGACGATACAACCGTAAGTGCTAAGAACGGGCCTCTAATAGAATCTGAAAAGCAGGCTTTTATAGATTTAGGAAACGTCCTAAACCAGGGCTTTAGTAATATAATTATCGAGCCATATATTAAAACGCGGATAATAGTTTTGTTGACGTTAAATGTCGGCGTTATCAGCACTGAGGGCTGTATTAACATAAACCCAATCAGCATAATATTGGGCATAGACAAGAAAATCAGGTAAACAAAGAACCGCTTTGGACCTTCTATCTTTTTCGCACTAGAAAAGTACTTCTGAAATAGAAAAAAGTAGGCTATCCCAATCGAAGAAAGGATAAATATATTAGGCGAGCTAAGTAGAAGTTCTTTCATAGGTTAGCAGGCAGGGCTGTTTCATTCTAAACTTAGACGTTGTATGTATCTACGAGAACACGTCGTTTCGAGCTTTAACGATTTAACTGCTTAGCGGCTGAAATGACCTAGCCTCGTTGCCAGAATCTAGAATGAAATGACCCTGCATAGGTTAGGCAGGCCAGCCTGGTAGTAAGTTTTCAACTACGATGCATAAAAAAACGATATCTATATTTTCAAAAAACTATATCCAAGCTGGTTTATTCGATGCTCTAGCTGTGTATTCATAAGGTTTCTGTATCTATCCAAAAGCCAGCTTGTCTTTCTCTCCTTCCAGCGCTCGAAGTACTTTTCATTGACATTTGATCGGATCTTTTCATTCGGCGTGTGACTCCCTACTCCTAGAAACTTGTATATATCAGAGAGCACTTCAACTGGAGCACAAACAAAATCTTCATACCGCAGCGTGATTACATTCCCTAGTTCTGCTGAGTCATTGATGGCCGGCTTCATAGCAAACTAGCCAATGCTCGATCAGAGAATAAATAGATTTTTTGTTTACCTTTTGAGTAGCATAAGAAACAGCAATTGGATGCCTTTTTAGCACAATGAAGTACGAGTTAGGAAACATAGCCTGCAAAAATCGCATCCTAATTAAGTTAGGTGGAGATTTTTCGAGCAGAAGAGTTTTTTCTAAGTCCCAGAATTTTTGCCATTCTGAAAAGAGCCTAGCTTTATTACGATCACACACCAAAGACGAGGCTTCAGTCAGGTAAGCGTTTTTGTTAAACCCAAATTTTCCCCATCCCCCATAGGTTGAAGCCGGTTTAAAGACACTTTGCAAGTGCTGCCCCTCGTCCTCTGGTACACCTGTATCTTTAAATCTGCTAATATCAGGATGCTCTCCTATACACTTAAACAAGAGAGAGGTGCCACTACGATGTAGTCCGCAAACAAAAACAAACTGATGATTCTCGAACTCAGACATACCACAAACAACCTAATAGATGAAAAGACGCTGATTCAAGGCTGATAACCTATTCCTGAGATTCGCGTAGATATCCGGAGGCTTTGCTAGAAACTCTCCCGTCGTCAAGGGGTTCGCCTCCCAAACTATAGCTCTCTATACATCTCGATTTCTGGGCACCCGTTTTGTAATAGAGTTACCAGAGTAAAGCCCTCACTATATGACGACCATTCCTTCATTTCCGGGGATGAATCCCTACATTGAGAGCCCCTACCGCTGGCCAGAGATTCACACCTGGCTCATCAACCTGGGGTGGGTCTGAAACCCCGGACTTTTAGTCCGCATCTTGCCTCCGTCACAAGATGAGAGTTATAATGTGAGGCATGAGTCAAAGA
>NZ_NRTA01000062.1 GCF_002286735.1 Leptolyngbya sp. BC1307 | reverse complement strand
GAATAGTGGCGCAAATCGTCCCAACGCTTCTAGTATTTCCATTTCGCAGCCAGCCGGTTATGACAAATCTATTGTGCTTGCTGCTTTCCTATTTGGCCAAATGGATAAAGTCGAGCTGAGATGGATACTGAAGACGTAAAAAGCTTTCAGAAAAAGCAGAGAGATGTTGTTTCTAAAATAAGAGCTTTTGTTCTAGAGCTAGACAACTTTTTGAAGTCTATAGAAAACAGAGATGAATGCTCTGACGAAATCCGAAAGCTATGATGGTCCCCCAAAAACTAAACAGATCGATACTGCTATCTCAGGTAATTACTGCTATCTCAGGTAATTAATGATGCAGGTAAATGGACGATTCTGACCTGCAAAAAAGCAGAAGGTACCATGACGCTACAAAACATCAATCTGAGCTTTCCTGTGGAGCAAGACCATCGCGGACTTGTTCTAACACCAGAAGAGGTTTCCTCAACCAACCTCTAACGATAATTTGCAACATTGCCGAGGCCCGGCAAGTGATCTGACGTGGGGCATTACTGGGCTGACCCATTGCAGCTGAAACCCTAAAGGTCTTTTATAAAAACCGCAATCATACAGCCGGGGACACGAGCTGTAGCAGGAAGCGGGGACATGAGCTGTAGTAGGAAGCGGGGACATGAGCCGTAGTAGGAAGATGGGTACTATCATAGAGGCTCATTGGGTACTGGCTTATGACCTTACAAGACCTCTATACGCTAATTTACGATAACAGGCTGGCGCTGCTGCTAGCGATGTTTGTGCTGCCCTGGCTGGCTCTAGGCATTTGCATTGCCATTCCTGGCGATAGGGAAGAACCGCTAGTTCTGAACATCAACTTGGCTTTGGCCGTTCTGAGCTTGTTTATGGCAGCCGGATATGTCTGGTATGCCACCCATGCGTCAGGTTGGGGCCGGATCGTTCAAGAAGCTGACATTCTGCTGCTGCTAGCGCCGCTCTATTACGTAGGGGTGTCGCTGTGGGTATCAAAGCAGCGACTGCCCCTTGCAGAAATTCGTACATATCGCATTGTGCAGGGCGTTGCTTTAATTGGGGCGGGCTATTTAGGCATTGCCTGGATTATGAGCAAAATACGGATTCTCGTTTTGACGTATATGCCTTTTCAGGTTCTGATATGGCTAGTCTTCGGTCTGATCGGCGTCGCGTACTTAGGATATTTGCGGTTGACAGGCTCCGATGTGACCCCTACTAGCAACAGACGGTCTCCTCAGGCTGCTAGCAGGACTTCTTCTCCACGACGCACCAGACCTAACCCTCCTAGCATGAGCGTTGATGACGAGCTAGAAGCACTACGACGAGACCTGGAGAAGTGAGAGAACTGTCGCATCGAGTTAACTAGATGAATAGAGAGTTTCTACATAACCTATTCAGATAAGATAAAAAAAGCAGAGAGATTTATGAAGAATTGACGGAATTGAGGCATGGTGGCTAAGCGGCGAACTGTATGTCTAGATCGGTGGGCATACTCGAACCAAGCTGAAACGTTGCAATGACTGAGACTGTTAAGCGCTATAGAGTTTGACTACAGCGCTGTCTAAATCTAATGGCGCACACTGTGGCAGGTGCAAGCGCTAGAAAAACAGGCTAATTCAGCTCTCGTTCGGCAACGCTCGTTAAACCTTACCTATACTCATGAGATCTATCCCTTCTGATGTGCCGCCAGATCCTCCTCGAAAGGCAGTCCCTGCCGCCCTACCTCTCAATGAGCAGGAGAGAATGGCTAAGCTCTTGAGCTACCAGATTTTAGATACTGAGGCCGAACTCGCCTATGACGACCTGACGACGCTTGCCGCTTGTATTTGTGAAACTGAGACGGCAATGACCAGTCTCATTGATGATTCCAGGCAGTGGTTCAAATCTAGGGTAGGTCTCAGCTTCAGCGAAACGCCGCGCGATTTAGCGCTTTGCGCTCATACCATCTTAGAGCCAGAAGTCATGGTAGTTGCAGATGCAACAAAAGACCCGCGCTTTGCTCATCATCCGCTGGTGATAGGAGAGCCCCACATTCGCTTCTATGCCGGTGCGCCGCTGATTACTGCCGAAGGCTATGCGCTAGGTACAATCTGTGTAATTGATTCTGAGCCTAAGCAGCTTACGGACAAGCAGATCGCGGCGCTAGCAGCACTTGCCCGTCAGGTGGTCAGCCAGCTAGATATGCGGCTGACGATGCAGCGTATCGGCGAAACACTAGGCCAGCTACAGCAGGCTCAAGGGCAGCTGGTTCACTCTGAGAAGATTACCTCTTTGGGACAGATGGTGGCGGGCGTGGCGCACGAGATCAACAATCCGCTGGGGTTTGTCAATGGCAGTATCGATCTAGCCAGTGAGTATGGCAATGATTTGATTGGGCTGCTGCAGCTCTACCGCAATAAGTATGGAGAGGAAGACAGGGAGATCGCTGAAACTATTAAAGCCATCGATCTCAATTTCATCACTGCCGACCTGGTAGACATGCTAGATGCGATGCAGATAGGCACTACTCGGATGACTGAAATTGTGCGATCGCTGCGCAACTTTTCACGCCTGGGCCGAGAGGAATTTGACCTGGCTGATATCCACGATGGCATTGATAGTACACTGCTGCTGCTGAGCCACCGGCTAAAGATGATCGGCCAAACGCAAAAGCCTGTGACTGTGACTAAGTGCTACGGAGATATCCCTGAGATCAATTGCAACTTCGGTCAGCTCAATCAGGTATTTATGAATCTGCTGGCCAACGCACTCGATGCACTAGGCGAGATGGCAGATAGCTCTGCGCTGGCTGAGCCTACTATCTGGATTGAAACTCAAGCGCTCGATGATCACGTTTTGGTTGTCATTAGAGATAACGGTTCTGGCATGTCGGCAGCGCGGGTTGAAAAAATATTTGATCCCTTTTTTACCACTAAGCCTTTGGATCAGGGCACTGGCTTGGGGCTCTCTATTAGCCATCAGGTCATTACCCAAAAGCATAGAGGAGAGCTGATTTGCCAGTCTCAGCCAGGGGTGGGAACCACTTTTACACTGAAGATTCCCAACGATCTGTAGAAGCGGTTTCCAGTAATCGTACAGACAGCTATCACGACTGCAATTTCATCACTTCCCTAACGCTGAAGCCATCGACTAAGGGCATCGCTAGCGGCCCTTCTTTAATGACTTGACGCTGGGCTCTGACTGTCGCGAAAGCGGGCCTCTGCTAGCAGCTCGCTACAAGCTGGAGGCAAACAGTAATGAGCACGAACAAAGCATTAGTTCCCAAAGCTTTTTAGAGCGAGACTGGGCATAATCTGTCTACATAAAGGATAGACTTTGCCGCAAGGCCGTTGGCTCGCCATATTAAATCTTAATTCAAAACTCAACTACAAATAAGCAGCGTTAACCAACCTCACTCTGATATATGATGCGACCTAACTCAGTTTCTGAACCGCCAGAGTCCCGAATGGGAGCGGTACCCGCTGACTATCCCGATAATGAAGATGAGAGAATTCAAAAGCTGCTGCACTACCAGATTTTAGATACGGTCGCAGAAACAACCTATGATGACCTGACGGCGATCGCCGCGTATATCTGCGATACGCCGGTAGCCCTGGTCAGCCTGATTGACGTTGCCAGACAATGGTTTAAGTCTAGGGTGGGCATAGAGGCAACAGAAATCCCTCGCGACATGGCTTTTTGTGCGCACGCCATTTTGCAGCCTGAGGTGATGGTCGTTCCAGATGCCCATAAAGATGAGCGCTTCGCCAACAATCCGCTGGTTGTCGGTGAGCCCCACATCCGCTTTTATGCGGGTGCGCCACTGGTCAGCAGTGAAGGCTATGCCATGGGCACACTCTGCGTGATTAGTCCTAAACCGAAGCAGCTGACGGCCACTCAAAGTGAGGCGCTAAAGGCGTTGGCCCGCCAGGTTGTTAGTCAGCTAGAGATGCGGCTGACGGTACAGCGCCTCAAACAGGCAGTGGCTGAGACAGAAAAGGTCAAGGCCACTCTACATCAGACAAATATCGGCCTAGAGAAGCGCGTCCAGGCCCGTACAGAAGCCTTTCATCAGAAAAATGAGCAGCTAGCCCGCACATTAGAGGAGTTACGAGGAGCCCAAGCCAATCTGGTGCATTCAGAAAAAATTGCTTCTCTAGGGCAATTAGTCGCAGGCGTGGCCCATGAAATCAATAACCCGCTGGGTTTTATCAGCGGCAGCATTTGGCATATTCGACAGTATGCTGACAGCTTGACTGAGCTGCTACAGCTCTATCGAAAGACTTACGGAGAAACGGATGGCGCGATCGCCTTAAAAATAGAAGAAACCGAGCCAGACTTTATTAGCCAAGATCTCGCAAAAATCTTAGAGTCGATGACGGTTGGTGCTAATCGCGTGGCTGAAATTGTGCGATCGCTGCGCAACTTTTCGCACGCAGGGCAGCAGCAAGGTTTTCATCGAGCCGGCATTCATATGGGCATCAACAGCACGCTCATGCTGCTCAACTACCGCCTGAAAACAGCGGGCGGGAAACAGTCTGTCGCTATTGTTAAGCACTATGGCAAACTGCCCGCGATAAACTGCGATATTGGTAAGCTCAGCCAGGTCTTTATGAATCTGTTAGCCAATGCCATTGACGCTTTTGAGCAGGTAGAAAAACCAACAGATGAAAAACAAAACGCTCAGCCGACTATCACCATCAAAACTCAAGCGCTTCGCCAGCACCTCTTGATCTCCATAGCGGACAATGGCCCTGGGATCCCTGCCGACCTGGTCGAAAAGATATTTGATCCTTTTTTCACGACCAAACCTGCCGCTCAGGGCACCGGTTTGGGGCTCTCTATCAGCCATCAGATTATCACCCAAAAACATCACGGAGAGATTACCTGCCAGTCTCAGATAGGCGTGGGGACGACGTTTACAATCAAAATTCCCAGCGATTTGAGCGCTGCTGCTTAAAGCCAGACCCTCTAAGCCAGACCATCCAAGCCAGAGACCGTCAAAGCCTAACCATCAAAGCCAGACCGTCAAAGCTAGCGAGACTGGGCCAACGCCTGACCTGCCAACCAGCCGGTTGTCCAAGCGCTCTGAAAATTAAACCCGCCGGTAATACCATCAATATCCAAAATCTCTCCCGACAGGTACAGCCCCGGACACAGTCGGCTTTCCATAGTTTTAAAGTTGACTTCTTTGAGTCGTACGCCTCCACAGGTGACAAATTCATCTTTAAAAGCGCCTTTGCCCACAACCGTAAAGCTGCCCTGATTCAGTTCCTCTACTAGACGGCTGAGCTGCTTTTTTGACAAATTGGCCCAGGTGAAAGTCGGATCGATCTCAATGCGGCTGAGGAGATATTGCCAGAGCCGCTTGGAGAGCGGGGCAAAGGGGCTAAAGGTAGCGATCGCTCGTTTAGTATTCGCCGCTTTTACCTGCTGTAAGTCTGCCCGCACCTGCTCCTGGCTAAAGTCCGGTAGCCAATTTACGACCACTGTTGCCCGGTAGCGTTGACTGTGTAGCAGCCTGGCTCCCCATGCCGACAGCTTAAGCACTGCTGGCCCGCTCAATCCCCAGTGAGTAATCAGCAGCGGCCCCGTTTGCGTTAGCGGTTTGATGCCTTCGGCTCTGAGCTGTAGGGCCACCGGATTGACGGCTACGCCGCTGAGCTGGTGTAGTTGCTTATCGGCAATGTTGAAAGTAAACAGCGACGGCACAGATGACTCGACCGTATGCCCCAACGCCCTGGCGATGCGATGGCCAGCCGGACTGCTGCCGGTCGTGAGCAGCAGGCGATCGCAGTTCACGCTATCGGCATCTGGAGACTTGATTTGCAGCTGAAAGCCACTGCCTGAACGGCTGGCGCTGATAATAGGCGATCGCGTTTTGATGCGCACCCCTGCCTGACGAGCCGCCCCGGTCAGACAGTCGATAATCGTCGCTGAGTCATCTGTCACCGGAAACATACGACCATCGGCTTCGGTTTTGAGCTTCACTCCGCGCTGCGCAAACCAGGCCACTGTGTCTTTGGGCTGAAACCGGCTGAAGGCTCCTCGCAGCGCTTTGCCGCCCCGGGGGTAGTTTTGCACGAGCTGCCCCGGGTCGAAGCAGTGATGGGTGACATTGCAACGACCGCCGCCGGAGATGCGTACTTTGGCCAGCGGTTCGGGGCCAGCTTCGTAGAGAGTGACCTGATGGTTAGAATGGGCGGCAGCAGCGATCGCGCCAAAGAACCCGGCGGCACCGCCACCCACCACCGCAATGCTTAGCCCTGCGCCTGAAGCCTGACTATCTGCCCGCTGCACCTGCTGATCTGGCATTCGTTTGCCTCTAACATCTTTTCAAACCGACGGCGCTACTACTCTATATGATGTTGAAACGGTCGTGCTTATACGTTAGTCTCTTTATTGCGTAAATTGACAGCGCCCCTCAATCGGGCAGCTTTCGGGCAACTTTAAGAGTAAATTATCTCATGGCAGACAAGCAGCAGATCAGACAGCACCTCGCTCAGAGCGCCAACATTCCTTTGGACAATATCGCTAAACCCACCAAGGGCAACGAAGCGAAAAAAATGCGGATGATGGAGCATATCGAAAAGAGCAAAGGCAAGGTTTAGCGTAGAGCGTACTGAAGCCCGCTGTGTCGATAAGCCTTGGCAGGACTGGGCTTTTTGACCTATTCCTGCGCTACTTCATCCGTTTTCGCTGCCATGATAAAGTCATTTCGATGCAGCCCGTTGATGGCGTGAGTCCACCAGGTGACCGTGACTTTTCCCCATTCTGTGAGTAAGGCCGGGTGATGGTTGTGCGATTCGGCGATCGCGCCCACACTATTTGTAAACGCCAGCGCCTGTTTGAAGTTGGCAAACTGATACTGACGCTGCAGTTGCGGCACCGCGCCAGCATGGATGATGGCCCATTCAGGTAGCTGCTGGTGGAGCTGAGCCACTTCTGCTGGCGTAGCCGGCGGCATCGAACCCGAGCAGGGAATACAGGTTTGCTGAGTGAGTATTTCTGGCATGGCAAATCTCCCAACTTGCAGACAGCTGACGCTGACTTGAGCAACGCCCTAACTACCAGTCTACTTTTCAGCTGTCTAAATTTCAGCTATCTAAATTTTAGCTGTGGTAACGAAGTCGCCTGCAACACACGTTCTTGCAACACACAGTCATAAACGGATCTAGGTCGTGATTCAGTTTTCGTTCATCTTGGTCGAGCCCGGCGAAGCAGGCAATATTGGCGCTGCCGCCCGCGCAATCAACACCATGGGCTATGCGGATCTGCGGCTGGTGCGCCCTCAAACCGACCCTCTTAGTGGGATAGCCAGAGCCTTTGCCCACGGGTCTGAACACATTCTAGAAACCGCCCCTGTGTATGAACAGCTCACTGACGCCCTGCACGATATTGACTTAGCCTGCGCTACCACTGCCCGCCATCGCCTGCAAAAGTATCACTACATTTCAGTCCGCGACCTGCCCACCGTTCTCAGCGCCAAAGGTGGCAGCCTACAGCGTGTCGCCATCGTCTTCGGCAGCGAGCGCTCCGGTCTGAGCAATCAAGACGCTGACCAGTGCGACATCTTTACAACCATTCCCCAGGCCAATCCGCAGCCCTCGCTAAATCTCTCCCAAGCGGTGATGCTCTACAGCTTTATGCTAGCCGAGCAACAGACCCAAGTACAAATAGAAGATCAGCGGCTCAACAGCGAGAAAATGCTTGTAGAACAATACGGCCAGCTCAAAGTCTCTCTGAGCCAGCTAATGACCAGAATTGGCTTACACGAGCGCTATCAGAACTATGTGACGAAGTCTCTGGCCCGCCTCGGCTACGAAGACCTATATCTACTACAAACTATTCGCACTTTCGCTGATGACAAGCTCAATCGCCTAGAAAAGCTCATCTCATCGGCAGAAAACGCAGAATAGGTTTTAGATGAGATATGGCAAAACGCGGATGCATTCGCGCCTTGCTATATGTGAATGAGAACTACGCATATTGGTAACGTCAGGCCAAAATTTTGGAGCGTCAGCCGGTCCAGCAGCCCCTTGGGTTCCTCAGCAGGCTGCAATGCGAGCGGATCGACATCCAGATACTCAGCCCGGTAAGGATTCACATCTTCTACCTCTTCTATGGTCGGTAGATCGATCAACCCTGCCTGCCTCAACAGTCGATTGGCCTGAATCTGGCCATTTTCAATTTCCACATTGCCGCTGACGGTAGGTGCTAAGACTGCGCCGGTTACAAACACCCGTCCGCCGAAGGTGGCCTGCAAGATATCGCTGTAGTCAACCGGTAGGTTTTGGAGAGCGATCGATAAGCCGCTACGATTTTGAGACTCTGGTGGCATTTGTTTTGTCTGCAACGACGGCAGCCCTTCCGCCAAAACCGACTGCCCCGACGGCAGCAGCGGCAGCGTCCCCGTCACGGCTAACTGGCCATCACCCATTCTTGCCTGTAGCTGCTGAATATTCACTTGTTCGAGATCGAACTGCACGTCTCCGTTTAAGTCAGTTAGATCATCCTCTAAAAGAGAGCTGACGATTGTTCCTTCTCTAAAGCTAGCTTGCCCCGCGACCACGGGCTCTGTTAGAGTGCCTCCGACCTCTACCACGACTCTCCCCCGGCCACTCTCCCAACGCACCTGATCGTCTGTTAAGGCATTGATCACTTCAAAGCTGCTGTTGGGCACTATGGCCGTCAGATCTATCTGCTCAGTAGAAGGCTGCACCGTCATGAAGGGCAGAGCGTAGAGAATCGTGCCCTCAAGCGTAATCGGATTGTTATTAGGCACAACAGCAGTTTCACTATCTATACGCAAAACAGCATTGCGATAGGTGAAATCTGCCTCTACTTGTTCAATAGGCTGCTCATTAACCTGCGCATCGACAACCGTTGCTTCACCTTCCACAACAGGATTTGCCAGACTGCCGCCAAAGGTGGTTACCAGATCCAAATAGCGACGTTCCCTGTGACGCGCCTAGCTTGATGGGCCGATCAACCGCGTCTTCTATGGCGACTTCTATGCGCGGCAGAATTCTTTCGGTGATGATGCGATCGCCCCAAATCACAAACCCCACACCGCCGAGTAAGACGACCGTTCCCAAACCCGCACTCGCCTTCAGCAAAAGCGAATACAGACGATGAGATGGCTGAGAAGGCGTTGGCTCAGGTGTATCCAACATGAAAATGGGGTTGAGAACTGTAAAACTTTTTCGCTGAGAGCCTGATGCCTTTTGGTGGTCAGATTCTACCAAACTTCGGGCATTACCTGGCTACGCCTTCAGCGATTGGCTACACTTCTCCCCAACCTGGGTTGAGCCTTTTCATAATGGGGTTGTAGAGCTTGAAGTAGGCAATGGAGCCAATTTGGCGCAGCAGTGATTTTTGCGGAGTATCTGCGCCCATGCAGCGTTTGCAGACAGGATGGGTGACCTGAAATTTGTCGAAGCCCGCGCGTAGCCCGCAGGCAGGAGCTTGATGGTCAAGAATGTTGCTGAGGGTATTGTTGTTGAGATTCCCCAGCGGAATCTGACCGTCGTAGTCTTTGCAGCAGGGGACGACGGTGCCGTCGTAAAGGATGCCCGCCTGATCGGTGGTGCCGTTGCAGTAGCCAAAGCTCGCGGGGACAACGGTAGCACTTTCGACATTGCCCCAGCTATCAAGGGGGAAAGTTTCCAAGGCGAGCTTGGGAGTGAGTTCAATGACTTGCCAGCGTCCGGGTTTGTGCTTTGCCAGCTTTTGTTCGATGACTTCAGCTGAGGGGCGATTGGGGTGGGCCGAGAGGAGGCGATCGCTCCACTCTCTCAACTGCTTTTGCATCTGTTCTTTTCCTTCAACAACGTGCATGGTTTTATGCGGCACTAAGAAAGGGTGCGGCGTCGTATCTAAAAACTTGAGGTGTACGCGGGTAGAAGAATTTGCATTCGCCAGATTAGCCTGTACGTAGCGGGTGATACCTGTAAAGTATTGCTCAGGTTTGAGCATGGGCGGCGCGCCTCGGATGACAAAGGTATCAGGATCTGGTGTCTGTAGGGAGATAGTGACTTTGGGAATGCCAGAGCGAACCAGCTTTTGAATATGCTCGGGGCGAATGTGAAAGGTGCTGCCGTTGGTCGTGAGATGAAGGTTGAGCTGCCGGGCGCAGGCCATCTCAATGGCTTCGAAGATATGCGGATAAATCAGCGGCTCCCCCATCAAATGGAAGGCCACGATCTTCGCCAGCCGGTGATCTGCAATCTCATCTAGCGCCTTTTTTAGCAGCGCTAAGTCCATGTGCCCCCGCTGGCGCTGCATAATGGCATCCGGGCAAAACTCGCACTTGAAGTTACATACGTTGGTCACTTCTAAATGAATGCGCTCCAAGCGATAGTCAGCGCTAGAACGATCCGCTGCCTGCTGAGGAAAGGTACGATAGGCCGTAGACATAGGTGCTTCGCGAGACAGAGTAACCACGCTTTAACCTTATCAAGCAGGCTCTCGAAATGTCTGAGAATGCCCTGAAAAAGTCAGGGAAGGTATTACCAGGAGGGCAAAGATGACAACCGGAGCGATCGCAGCAGCCGTAAGCTATATTCAGCAAGGCGGGCAAGCTCCAGCGCCAGCCGATGTAGTCGCTGCACTGTTAGCCGCCGAAAAGCAAAGTAAGCAAACCAAACCGCGCTACGACTATGAGCAATTGCTAGGCTCTTGGCGGCTGGGATTTGTTTCAGGCACTCAAAAGAAACGCTCCAGACCCGGTGCCAAGCCCACGAAAGTGCCGGGTACGGGACGCTTTTTGCCCAAATTCGTGACGATTACGATTACCTACACTAAAGCAGACAGCGAGGCAGATAATTCTTCGCAGGAGACGCTACGCAATCGCCCCACGGTAAAAAATTCGGTCTCTATCAGCGGGCTTCAGCTTCAGCTCACTGGCCCGACGCGCTTTTGGCCCAAAACAAACAGCCTCGGATTTGACTTCACGGCAATCAAAGCGAGCATCGGCGCGCTCACACTTTACAGCGGATCACTGCGCGGCGGCGAAGCTCAAGCTCAAAGGTTTGAATCACTATCTCTGAAAGAGCAGGCCTTTTTTACATTCTTTGAAGTTGAAGAGCAATACATTGCGGCGCGCGGAAAAGGCGGAGGGCTAGCACTTTGGACGCGGTGGCCGTCGAACCCATAGAGAGTCGAACCGATAGAGACAGGAGAGAAGGACCTTATCAAAATGAAATGGGGCAAGACATCTCTGCCCTGCCCCATTTTTTAGCTGTTCAGTTCGGCTGAGCCCGAATTACAAAGGCACTCTATCGGACAACGGCGCGATCGCCATCCACCCGAATCGGCTTGATGAAGTACAGGCCAATCAACCGGGTACCAATCGCCACGATATGAGGAATCTTGCGCAGCGTTTGCAAGACCTTGTTTTGACCAGACTGGCTGATGTTGCTAATCGCCGCCGTATGCCCGGTGCACTCATCTAGCTTAGAGAAGAATTTAGGATCTTCTACATCTAAGACAATAGGGAACAGGCGACCGGCAGACTCGTTAGTCTTTTTGATCACTTCGATGTCGTATTCACGAGCATCTAGCCCCAGCGACGCATAGAAGTCTTTGCGCTGAATGTCGTTAAGGAACATCGTGGCAAAGACCGACAGCAGGAAGAACCGGCACCACAGGCGAGCTTTGAGATCGTTCAAGAACTGCGGCTGAGACTTCATCATGGCTGCAAAAAAGTCGCCGTGACGGTTTTCGTCCTGACACCAGTTGTCAAAGAAGTTAAAGATCGGGTAGATCGTATCTTCGGGGTTTTGCTCCAGGTGGCGGAAGATGGTGATGTAGCGCCAGTAACCAATTTTCTCAGAGAGATAGGTGGCGTAGAAGATGAACTTGGGCTTGAAGAAGGTGTACTTCTTGCTCTTGGTGAGAAAGCCCAAGTCTAGCTGCAGGTCGAAGTC
This sequence comes from Leptolyngbya sp. BC1307, assembly GCF_002286735.1. Lineage (GTDB taxonomy): Bacteria > Cyanobacteriota > Cyanobacteriia > Phormidesmidales > Phormidesmidaceae > Phormidesmis. The sequence continues at coordinate 5,427 of NZ_NRTA01000062.1, read as the reverse complement.
GGACATGGCTTTATTGAGGAAGCCAGCGTGACGCGCTTCGTCACGAGACATCAGATCGAAGCCTTCGGCCAAAATGGGATTGCGACCTTTGAGCTTGCGGGCTAGCTCTTTGTAGAGGAGAAAGCCGGAAAACTCGGCAGTACAGGAGCGCTCTAAGAATTCAACAAAGACTTGGCGGGTTTCGCCCTGAATATGATCCCACGCGCCGTCGAACTGATCGCTGCGCACGAAGTGATGACGGTTGTAGTCTTCGTTAAACTCGGCGATGATGGCTTTTAGCTCTGCTTCATTGGCAGAGACATCCATGTTGGCCATCTCTTCAAAGTCGGTGGTGTAAAAGCGGGGGGTCAGGATGGTGTCCTTAGCCGGAGCCTTTACGCCAGGTCGAATTTCATCGAATTGATTCTTGGTGGGTCTCGTTGCTACCATTTGGGTCCTTAGTATCCAGCTTTATCCGCAGAGTATGAACATTAGTGTATCAAGGTAAAAACTTTGTCACTACTGTTTTTAAAAATTGAAACATTTTTGAGTAAGGTTAGCTGGGTTTTCTACCAGTCGAAACGCTCTACGGCGTCGTATAGGTCAGTCTGCACTTCTTCGGGTTCGACGGCTTCGGGTTCGACGGCTTCCGGTTCAGCGTTTTCGGGCTCGCTATCAGAATCGTCGGCTCTTTGCCGGGCTTCGTAGGCGGCGAGTTCGCGGGCGACGATCGCCTGAATTTCTTCATGGCTGGCAATGCCTTCATAGCTATAGCGATTGTAGCCACCGCGCTCTACCAGGTTTTTGAGGTAGGTGACCCGGTCTTCGGGGTTGGGGTGGGTGGAGATCCAGGCGGGGGCGCGGGGGCCGCCCTCAGCTTGCTCATTTAGCGTGACCATGACGTTGTGCAGACCGTCGGCTGCGTAACCGCTGGCTGCGAGAATTTGGGTGCCGACGATGTCGGCCTGGCGCTCCATCTGGCGGGAGTAGCCGCTGAGGAAAACGTTGTTAACCAGGCCGCCGTAGGGCAAATATTGGGCGACGCTGCTGCTGAGGTTGCCTCGGGTAGCGATTTGGAAGCCGTGGGAAAGGACGCTGTGAGAAAGCTCATGGGCCAAAAGTCCGGCGAGTTCGGCTTCGGAGTGGGTGTCAAGAATGGCTCCGGCGTTGACGAAGACTTTGCCGCCAGGGAGAGCAAAGGCGTTGAGGTTGGGGTCTAAAATTACAAAGAATTCGTAGTTGAGGTCGTTGCGGCCAGTGGCTCTAGAGAGTCGATTGCCAATTTGACGGACGTAGCCCAGCGCTTCGGGGCTTTCTAGCATGGGCAACTGCTGCTGAATGCGGTTAGAGAACTGTTCGCCGACGGCGTTTTCGCCCTGGAGCAGCAAAATGGCAGAGTTGGCGGCGGTGAAGGGGCCAAAGATGCTGCCAGTGAAGGCGTAGCCTAAGATGCCGGTGAAGAGGTTGGCGATCGCCCCCGTCTGAATTTCAGATCGCGTCTCCCTCTGAAAGCGCTTCAGATTTTCTTCGGCCAGGGTCGCTTGGGCAGGGGCAGCGGGATGATCGCCATTGAGGGCGACAAATTGGCGGGAGGCGATCGCGGCTTCTAACCACTGCTCTTGAGCGGTCAGCAGATTGACTTGAGCCAGAAGCAAATCAGTCTGATCGGGGTAAAGCGTCAGCGCCTGCTCCAAAACCGCACTGGCCTCATCGGGACGGTCGCCGGATTGCAGCATCGCCGCATATTGCAAGTGCCCCGGAATGAAAGCTGGATATTCGGCGCTGAGCAAAGCAAAGGCAACCTGGGCCTGCGATTGGCGATTATTAGCGATACCCGCCTGAGCTTCGCGCCAGTAGACAGCGGCGGCAGGAGATAGGAGAGCCTCGTCGCTAAAGGGTACGGGCGGCAGCATAGCGAACTGACGGGGCAGTAACCAGGACTCATCTTTGGCCTGACGATACAGAGCTTCAGCCTCGGCGAAGTTGCCTGCTTCATACTCACGGTCAGCCTGGATAATGAGCTTGCGGCGAATTCGCTCGGTCTCGCTCAGGCGATTTGCGGCTGCTGGCGTGTTGGCTTCGGCGGCGGCATCTGGCTCACCGTCTGTGTCCGTAGCGTCATCGTCTGCCTCTACGTCGTTCGGTTCAACGGTATCCGGTTCGGCCTCGTCTCCTGCGATCGCATCCGGCTTAATATCCTCCTCAGCAGATGTGGCTGCTGTCACTTCGTCAGCAGATGTCTGCTCGGCACCCGGAGATGGCGCAGTCTGGCCTACAGCAGGGAGCATAGGGCCTGCCAGCGTCGAAATCGTGAACCCGCTGACAGCGGCCAGCAGGAAGGGCTTAAAGCTTTTCATCGCAGTCGGTTTGCTCTTAATTGAGGGCTACGCAGAATTGTTGGGAACGGAATATACTTAAATCTGCGAAGCTTTTAAGTACTTTCAGTAGAGCGCTATGAATTCCGAGACCTTTGAGGCGATCAAACCCTGGCTTAATTTTATCCATCCGACGCTAATGTGGGGGATTTTGGCCCTGACACTTTACGCGGCATATTTAGGCTGGCAGCATCGGCGCACCCGGCTGGCCTCTGGCGAAGAAAAAAAAGAGCTGGTCAAAGGTAAGTTTTTGGCGCGTCATCATCAGGCCGGGTCAACTTTGCTAGCGCTGATGGTGCTCGGCAGTCTGGGCGGGATGTCGTCTACCTACATCAATAATGGCAAACTGTTTTTTGGCCCTCACCTGCTGATTGGGTTGGGCATGATGGGGCTGATTGCCACCTCTGCTTCAATGGTGCCGTTTATGCAGAAGGGCAACGATGCTGCTCGCTACACCCACATCTCGCTGAATGCGGTGTTAGTCGGTCTGTTTAGCTATCAGGCTTTCTCGGGCGTGCAAATCGTGGGAAAGATTTTGAACAGCATGTTTGGCTCGGCGGCTTAGCAGAAAGCAACTGCCCTGATAGCCGTGTGTATTGACGATGGCCAGCGGGCAGTCAGCGCCGTTATATCATGGGTTCAGTGGATAGTGATAGGGCCTTAGATTATGCGTAGTTTGCCTGAATACTGGGCGGTGCCGTTGGCGATCGCCAGTAGCTTCACTTTAGGATCTGCCCTAACCTTGCCTCAGCCTGTCCAAGCACAGACCAGCCCGCCTGCCCCCACCTTTCGATACGCTCAGGGCGAAGACGTTGACCTAGCCGAAATCATTGCCGAATGGCGCGGCTATTACGCAGACGTGCCAATCTATCTATGCGTTTGTCAAGATGACACCTGCGACCAGACTGAGCAATGGCCCTACCGGGAATACACCCGCTATCAGACCAGCGTCGCCCTCGGGCCAACCAATGGCCAAGCCGCTGAAGCCTCTGGCACAAACTGCTTTGACATTGCAGATGGCTCGCGGCCCGATGCCCCTAGAAGCTTTTCTGCCGCTCAGGTAGAAGAAAGTGAGGGAGCTGCCTCCCCACCTGACGATCAGCCTGAGACCCCGACCGCCGATGGCATGACGACCGCACCTCCCGTAGCTGCCAGCGACATTCCAACAGCGACAGTCGTTAGCGATGGCGCGGCAGTTCGCCTAGACTGGCCAAGCGGGGCTTCTAATGAAGTGGCTGTGACCGGCAACAACTGGAGCGTCAGCGTGCTCGACGCGCTCGATTGCCCTAGCCTTAGCCTGGTAGAGCAAAAAACGATGCAGGCTCAGCGAGTGGTGGGTGAGCCGGTAGTAGATAGCACGACGGGCAATGTGGCCGTGCCGGTGCTGCTAGATTCTTGCATAGAGACCGACCAGTCGGCAGTGTTTGTTTTAGATGCGAATGAGGGTGGCGGCTACGCGCTGTATCGGGCTCAGTTGCCAGGCGATCGCGTCCTAGTTGACTTAGCTGCGCCCAGCTTTCCCAACGAATTTACCAGCTATCCGTTTAGCACCATTTCTGACATGCGCTATTGGGATGGCTCGCTACTGGTGCGTCAGGGCTCTGCCTCCGGTGCAGAATCGATTGTGATTTTTCGCCCGGCCCAAACGCCAGCCGGATTTTATGCTGGCTGCGCTGTCGTTACCCAAAACGAAGGCGCGAGTGTGCTTTGCCCTGACGACTAACTGGGCTTTTGAAGTATTTTGGGCGGCGGCATGAATCTCTCTGCTCATGCTATAAGCGGCTGGAGTGTTGTATGTGAGACTGGTTTGTATGCGATCGCCCCTCATAAAAGTGACTCTCGCAATTCTCTATCGGGAGGGCAAATTTCTCATGCAGTTGCGAGATGATTTTCCCCACATTGTTTATCCGGGGATTTGGGGCTTTTTTGGCGGACATATAGAGCCGGGAGAGCGTCCAGATACTGGAATTCAGCGAGAGCTGATAGAAGAACTGGGCTACACTCCGCCTCATCTTGATCTCTTTTTGGAACGGTCCGATAGTAAAACCCAGCGCTATTTTTATCACGGTGAGCTGACGGTGCCCTTAAGCAAATTGCAGCTCAATGAGGGGCAAGATTTGGGCTTGTGTTCGGTAGAAGAGATTCGGGCGGGTGAGAAATATTCGGAGAGATTGGGAGAGGTGCGATCACTTGGCAAACCCCACCAGCAAGCCCTACTCGCTTTCATAGAGAGTGGCCTGCTAGCACAAAGATAAGCAGGGCACCTGCGAGAAGTACCCTCACCGCATAGATTTGATAGCGCAACCTTCAGGTGATGTTCACCCGCTTGGTCAAAATTGCCATCATTTCATTCGGTCTGCCGGTTGAGATCGGTTTGCTCCAGTCGTTGGGCTCAGCGTAGTTGAGATGATGTAGCTGCTTGATAGTTGCCTGTACAACGCTGAGGCTGCCAAACAGCATGTGGCGCACATTTTCGTGAGGGATGGGCGGGTTAGCGGGCGGCTCAGCAAAACCACCTGTGGACGCTGAAGCGCCCTGGTCACCAGGAATAAACATAAAGATCGGGTCTCCGGTTGAGTTTGGCAAAAAAGCCAAAACCCAATACCCCTCAACTACCCACAAAAATGACGTGCAAATCGGGGTGGCTAAGGGGTACATTTAACCATAGCCGCCGGGATTGGCTGATAATCCTATGCGGTTAGCCGTCGGTATGGTGTTCGTGCACCTACCGATGGCGCTAAGAAGCATCGAGCTTTGACGGAACAGGCGCGATCAGCATCACAGCCATAGATAAAAAGATAGGCGCATTTTCACAGAGAGTCAAGACATAGATTGCCAAGGACTCAGCGGCAAATTTATTAACCGTACTTATGCAGCAGTTACGCCTGATAGGTACTCCATACTCAACATCGCGAAGATGTTACTTGAGTGTTGTGCTCTCATGAGAGAAAAATCATCATATCGCGTCTGAGGTAGACTAGGCGTTAGGTTCAAAGGTTTTGAGCAGGAGGTGAAGGATGCAGTTACCGATTGTTGCGCCAGCGCCAGTGGTGAGCAAACATGCCGCAGCGTT
>NZ_NRTA01000061.1 GCF_002286735.1 Leptolyngbya sp. BC1307 | reverse complement strand
CTATCAATGCACCCATATTCGCTACACTCCAATAAAATAAAGCTTTACAGTCTCTCGATTCTCCTGAGAATATAACATCATATTTAGGTCACACCCCTCGCGACGCCGAGGCCATGCGTCAACTATTCACTGAGGTGATGAGCAGGAGGTAAAGGATGCAGTTACCCATCGTCGCGCCAGCGCCTGTAGTGAGCGAACATACTGCATCGACTCAGCGCAGCGGGTTTTAGCTTCATCCTGGATGGCACGATGTGTGAGCATGTGGGCAGCCTGTTTGAGTACATTGACCGCCACTACAACCACAGCAATAGCACCTATCCACTGGCTCATAATCTCGTCACCAGCTACTACTTAAGTGGAGCGGTCAGGTTCCCGATAGACTTCGAGGATACCCCGCACATCAAAGTAAAAGATCTGTTGCCATTGATCCCAAAATCTGCCTTCTCGCCTATCCAGGTCGGTAGCCACATCTACTGGTGTTTTACCTTCTGTTGCCGCATTCTAAGCTTTGGCAAGCTCCGCCTAGTGGGTCATTTTTTCTTCCGTCAGAGCGCAACACTCAAGTAAGTTGCAAGCCCTAACTGTCTAGCTAAAAGCTCCGCTTCTTGACAAGTTGTTAACGACCACGATTTATATTTTAGTTTGTTGTTTTAGTGAATATGGAAATGTTTTGCTCGTTAGCGATCGCCAAATAGTCTCCATCTCCGCTAAAGGCTGCTGCCGTATCGGAGTAGTCAGTGCGTGGATTCTGTTGCTCACCCGTTTGAACATTATTCAGGCGACCTCCAGCTACATCACCCCGTACGAAGTAATATTTGCCATCAGGACTCAGGCGGGTAAGGACATCTGTGCGATCCCAAGCTGTATAGTCTGTGCGGCTGGGCTGTTCGTCAGTCTGAATGTTCCAAACGTCGAGGCGAGCTGTGGCCAAAGGGGTTTGGCCAGTTAGGGTTGATATATTCAGGGTGCCGCTGTTGGTGAACACCATATCCAAAAACCCAGAGAAGCCTTCGGGAGCCGGTAACGTTCTCAAAGACTCAAACCGATTGGTTCTATTCCGCCGCCACACATCGACACCCCCTTGTTGAGCACTGGCGAAAAACTGACCATCCGGGCTGAAGGCAATTTTATCGATTCGTGCGCCATCGGCGATCACAGTGTCTAACGATTGAACAGCTTCGCCAGTCGCTGCCTGATAAAAGCGTAGCTGATTGTTCGCAGCGCGACTGGACGAAGTGCTGACAACCAGTTGGGCAACCACTTCGCTGTCATTTGGGGTAAAGGCCACTTGAACAAGATGCCCACCAAAGGGCAGGGGATAATCCGGCTGTTGAGGCGTATCTAATGACGTTTGCCAGAGTTGCTCGCCCGTTGCTGCCGTCCATACAGATAGCTTCGTCGCGTTTGTCGATAGGTTGTCTGAAATCGTCGCGACTCGTTTGCCATCGTGGCTGATGGCAATGCTGCTAAAACGGGTCTGGTCGGCAGCGGTAATCTCTTTAATGAGTTGGCCAGTTTGAATATTCCAGATCTGAAAACTGTTGCGGTTAATCGCGATAGTTGCTAGCTGCTGACCGGTCTGGCTAAAGCTCATTTGTTCCGATTGTGCTGGCAGTGTCACCAGAGGCTGGGTCTGCCAGCGGTCTATTGCGCTAGCTGCCAACGGTTCTGCTCTACCCGCTTTGACCAATGCCTGGTAGACAAAGGCTGCAACATCAGCGCGGCTGGCAGGTCTATAAGGAGAAATCTGATCAAGATTAGGATAGTTTACAACAAGATTAGCCTGAGCTGCGGCCCTAACCCCTGGGAGCGCGTAGTTTGAGATGCTATCGACATCCTGATAGGCAGACAGCGCGTCTGGACTACCTTCAGCGTACTTTAAGCCATTGGCTAGCGAAATCAGCGCGTTTTCTCGGGTAATAAAGTTGTTAGGGGCAAATCGGTTGTCTGGGTAGCCGGAGAGAAAGCCGGCAGAACGCGCGGCATAGATGGCTTCGGTAGCCCAGTAATTTGGGGGGACATCGGTGAAAGGTTGAGCGGTTGTTGGCTGTGATTGTAAAAATGCTTTGCGCAAAATGGCCGCGAACTGAGCGCGGGTCACGGATTCGTTAGGATGAAAGGTGCCGTCACCGAAGCCGCTGATGATGTTGAGTCTCGCTAGCCCGGCGATGTAGTCGTGTGCCCAGTAATTAGCAGGCACGTCTGAAAAAACCGTAGGTTGAGTTTGGGCCTGAGCAGTGGTAAGGACGCTGTTATGGGAGATTTCAGGAATGATTAAAGGTGTACTTAGTCCGAGCAGTAGACCGAAGGCTAAACCGATGCTGAGTCGTGAAGTGAGAGACATTTTTGGTGATTTCTGGGTTGATAAGAGAATGTGGTTTGGAGGGTGTGACAGCTAACTGTCTAAGGAGCAACTTTCGTAAATATACGAATTTCGCGATCGCCAGCAACCGCTATAGAGTCTCCATCGCCGCTAAAGACACCGTTCTCAATGCCAACTGACAATCCATCTAGATTTCTTTGAAACTCTCCAGTTTGAATATTGCCCAGGCAGGCTCCTAGGTTGGGGTAACTTGAGAAGTAAGAAGTTCCGTCTGGGCTAGGAAGAATATCCCCTTGCTGAAGACATTCCTCATTAGGTAGCGTCGTGCTTTGAACTTTTTCGCCTGTTTGAGGGTTCCAAGTATCGAGAACAGTCTGGTTGGATTTAAATGTAGTCAGGTTCAACAAATTACTGTTTGTAAATGTCATATTGGTAGATGAAGATAAATCTACCGGCAGCGTTATTAAGCCACTATAATCAGCGTCGAACCCGTTGTTATTTCGTTGAAATATAGTTACAGTCGCCGCATAGCTAGAATCTGAAGCAGGTCGTCTGAGTATAGCGACAAGACTGCCATCGGGACTCATCGACGTGGCTTCGATATTTCCTCTATCTGGGGGCCACGCAACTATGCCCTGTGTGACCTCCCCTGTTGCGATGTCTTGGAAGACTAAACGGTTATAGTTATAGGAGATGGTGCCATCTGACCCACTTAACCTATTTTGAGTCATCACCTGCTTACCATCCGGGCTAAAAACAACGTCAAGCCGACCGGGTACTATCAGGGGGCTTGTTTCAGGAGGCAGGTTCAGAGATTTCGTTAGCAGTACTCTGCCATCTTCAACAGTCTGCACCGTTAGCTGTAGCGCACCCGTTGGTAATATTCTTTTAATAGCCGCTATTTTAGTGCCGTCTTTGCTGATAGCCACTGCGTTAAAGACAGTATCTGGCTCCTCTGGTATCACTGTTCTCAGTAGCGAACCGGTCTGAGTATTCCATATCTTGATGTTTTGGCCGAAGTCGGTTATGGCTGCTAGTCGCTGGCCGTTTTCACTCAAACTCATCCGGTCTACTTCGGCTGCAATCGTCGTCATCGGGGTTATTTGCCAGCGTCTTTCTGGTTTCACAGCAATCGGATTAGCGCGACCAGCCTTGACTAAAGCTTGATAGACAAAGGCCGCCACTTCAGCACGACTCGCCGAACGATTGGGCGAAATTTGGTCGGGCGCAGGATAGCTGACGATCAGATTCGCTTGGGCGGCGGCGGCGGTGCTAGGTCGAGCGTAGGCTGGAACGGTGTCAGCGTCTTTATAACTGGATAGGGATTGTGGGTTGCCAGCGGGATATTTTAAGCCGTTAGCAAGTGAGACGAGCGCCTGTACTCGGAGAATTCGGTCGTTGGGTTTGAAGGTGTTGTCGGGGTAGCCGGAGAGGAAGCCTGCTGAGCGGGCTGCGGCGATCGCACCCGTTGCCCAATAACCAGCAGGCACATCCTTAAACGCTTGAGCGGTGGTAGGCTGCGAGGTTAAGAACGCCTGACGCAAAATAGCGGCGAACTGAGCGCGAGTAACCGGGTCGTTGGGCCTGAAAGTACCATCGCCAAAGCCGCTGATAATATTCGACTTAGCAAGTCCTTCAATGTAATCATGTGCCCAGTAGTCGGCAGAGACATCTGAGAAAGAAAGCGTTTGAGTCGGAGGCGTCTGGGCTTGAGCCGTTTGAGCTTGAGCGAAAGAACTCGCGAAGCTGTTGTTTGTAGAAACGTTACTCAAGATAGCGGGCGCAATTAGAGAGGCGCTGAGTCCAGCGGTGAGGCTTAAAACTAGGCCGAAAACCAATTTTGAAGTAAGAGACATTCGAAAAGTTGTCCTATTTTAGGAAAATTGAACGTTAGTTTTGAGACTTAGAAAATATCTGAATGTCCGAGCTGCCGAACTTAGACACAGTGGCTATAGCTGAATAATTTTCATCACTGCTAAACTCGAATGCTTGATAGGCGAAAGGCTGAGCAGGTAGCTTTTGAAACGCGCCCGTTTTGATATCACCTGAGCAAGTTTCAGTGTTGGGTTCGGTACCGATAGAAAGGTATGTATCGTATGGGCTTTGCATGATAGGGGAACTGGAGTAGTAGCTTGTCCCGTCTGGGCTTAGGGCAACGCGGCTAGGTTTGATACAGGTCTCCATCGGCAGTACCGTACTCGAAACTCGTTCTGCGGTTCTGGGGTTCCAGGTTTCGAGGCGAGTCTCGCTGGGTCTTTCGGCAATCAGTTCTGTCAGGCTGCTGGTGGCAGTCAAGTTCAACAAATTGCTGTTTGTAAAAGCTACGTTAAAAACAGCCTGCTCGTCATTAGAGATTGGCAACGTTGTTAAATAATCGAAGCGATTGTCTTTATTTCGTTGCCATATAGTTACGCGCGTTACTATGCCAAGATTCCAGATGTTGTTATTTCTATAGTCGGTGCTGAGGCTAGCGATTAGATTGCCGTCAGGGCTAACTACAAACCCTACTGAGTTGTTGTCATCTACGCCCAGTAAATTTATAGACTGAGTGACTTTACCGGTTGCGATATCGCGGAAGTCTAGACGGCTGTAAAGCGTGTCAGCTCCATAGACTTGCAGATTAACTTGAGTAATCACCTGTTTACCATCGGGGCTAATGGCAAGGCCAGACACCCCACGCCCTGTCGAAGCGTTTGGGTTTGGTTTAGGAAACTGGTTTTCAGATGGGTTCAAAGATTTGGTTAGCAGCAGGCTTCCGTTTTCGACATCTTGCACCGTTAGCTGTAAGTCACTCGTATAAAGTGTTGATGTGATAAATGCCACTTTAGTCCCGTCCTGGCTAATATCAACTGCAAAAGGAATCCTATAATCCTCCTGTGCCATAAATGTTTTCAGCAGCGCACCTGTCTGAGTGTTCCATACTTGAGTTTTCAGCTCAAAGAGGTTATCACCGGCTATGGCCGCTATTCGCTGGCCATCCCTACTCAGGCTCACAGCAGAAGCTTGGGCTGCAATCGTCGTTATTGGCGTTGTTTGCCAGCGTCTTTCCGGCTTCATAGCAATCGGATCAACGCGACCCGCCTTGACTAACGCTTGATAAACAAAAGCCGCCACTTCAGCTCGACTCGCCGCACGATTGGGCAAAATTTGATCGGGCGTAGGATAGCTAACAACAAGATTCGCTTGGGCGGCGGCAGCGGTGCTAGGTCGAGCGTAGTCGGGAACAGTGCCAGCGTCTTTGTAATTAGACAGGGATTGCGGGTTGCCGGTGGGATATTTCAAGCCGTTAGCCAGTGAGACGAGCGCCTGTACTCGGAGAATTCGGTCGTTGGGTTTGAAAGTGTTGCCAGGGTAGCCAGAGAGGAAACCGGCTGAGCGGGATGCGGCGATCGCATCCGTAGCCCAGTAACCAGCAGGCACATCCTTAAAAGATTGAGCGGTCGTTGGCTGCGACTTTAAGAACGCCTGACGCAAAATAGCTGCGAACTGAGCGCGAGTAACCGGATCGTTCGGGCGAAAAGTACCATCACCAAAGCCACTGATAATGTTGAGCTTGGTTAGACCCGCAATATAGTCTCGCGCCCAATAGTTAGCCGGAACATCTGAGAAAGCGGTGGGTTGAGTTTGGGCTTGAGCCGTAGCAAGGCGGCTGTTATGAGAGATTGCTGGGATGATGAAAGGCGTGCTTAGGCTGAGGAGGAGACCAAAGGTTAAACCGATGCCGAGTCGTGAAGTAAAAGACATTTATAGTGATTTCCTGATTGATAGAAGACTGTAGATTTGGGGTGCGATCGCAAAATAATCTAAGGCGCAGCTTTCGTAAATATGCGAATTTCGAGATCGCTAACAGCCGCTAAAACATCTCCATCGCCGCTAAAGACACCTATCTCAAAGCCAACCGACAATTCATCTAAATTTCTTTGAAACTCGCCCGTTTGAATATTGCCCAGGCAGATCCCCAGGCCAGGATAAGTTGAGAAGTAAGAAGTTCCATCTGGACTAGCCACAGCAGCCGGTGTAGCAGTGATACAGTCTTCATCGGGTAGCAGGGTGCTTTGCACTTGTTCACCTGTTTGAGGATTCCAGGTATCGAGGCGATCCTTATAAGATCTATACGTAGTCAAGTTCAATAAATTACTGTCAGTAAACCCTACGCTATTAATGGAAGTCCCGTCTTTAGTCACTGGCAGCGCCGTCAGATAATCAAAGCGATTGTCTTTGTTTCGTTGCCACATATCTACAGCCGTCTGGCTGCTAGAAGTACCATCGGCATAGCTCACTCTCGCCAACAGGCTACCATCAGGGCTAAACGTAGAGTTGACGATGCCTGCATTTTCTATACCTATTAAATTTATAGATTGGGTGAATTCGCCGGTTGCAATGTCGTGGAAATTTAGACGATTATAAACAGTGCCGTCCCGATAATTTTGACTTCTCAGGCTTACTTGAGTCATTACCCGTTTACCATCAGGGCTAAAAGCAACGTCAAGCGTACCAAGATCTGTTGGATAGTATGTTTTAAGAATCTGGCTTTTTGGCGGGGTTAAAGATTGGGTTAGCAGCACTTTGCCATCATCAACAGTCTGTACGGTTAGCTGTGGCACACCCGTTGGCAGCGTTGTTTTAATAAAGGCTATTTTAGTCCCGTCCTGGCTAATAGCAACTGCATTAAAGACACTATCTGAAGCCTCTGCGGTAAGTGTTCTCAGTAGCGAACCCGTCTGAGTGTTCCACACCTGAATTTCTGGATCTGAGTTGACTATGACTGCTAGGCTCTGCCCGTTCCGGCTCAGACTCATTCGATAGGCTTGGACTGCAATTGTCGTTGTCGGCGTTATTTGCCAGCGTCTCTCCGGTTTTAGAGCGATAGGAGCAACGCGACCCGCTTTAGCTAAAGCTTGATAAACAAAAGCCGCTACTTCAGCTCGACTCGCCGCACGATTGGGCGAAATTTGATCGGGCGCAGGATAGCTAACAATCAGATTCGCTTGGGCGGCTGCCGCTGTGCTCGGTCGGGCATAAGTGGGAACGATATCGGCATCTTTGTAACTGGATAAGGATTGCGGGTTGCCAGTGGGATATTTTAAGCCATTAGCCAGTGAAACCAGCGCCTGTACTCGAAGAATTCGGTCATTAGGCTTGAAAGTGTTGTCGGGGTAGCCGGAGAGGAAACCGGCTGAGCGGGCTGAGGAGATCGCACCCTTTGCCCAGTAATCATCAGACACATCCTTAAACGCTTGAGCCGTGGTAGGCTGCGAGGTTAAGAACGCCTGACGCAAAATAGCTGCGAACTGAGCGCGAGTAACCGGCTCGTTTGGCCTGAAAGTACCGTCACCAAAGCCGCTAATAATGTTGGACTTAGCAAGTCCTGCAATATAATCGTGCGCCCAGTAGTCAGCCGGTACGTCTGAGAAAGCCGTGGGTTGAGTTTGAGCCTGAGCCGTGGCAAAGCGGCTGTTATGGGAGATTGCTGGGATGATAAAAGGCGTACTGAGACTGAGGAGAAGGCCGAAAGTTAGGCTGATGCCGAATCGTGAAGTAAGAGACATTTTGGGTAGTTGCCTAATTGATAGGAGACTGTGAATTTAGGGGTGCGATCTCCAAATAATCTAAGGCGCAGCTTTCGTAAATATCCGAATTTCGCGATCGCCCATAAGTGCTATAGAGTCTCCATCACCACTAAAGAAGCCGGTCTCAATAAGCGACGATCCACCAAAATTTCTTTGGAACTCTCCCGTTTGAATGTTGCCAAAGCAGGCTCCCCGGTTAATGTAATTTGAGAAGTAAGAAGCTCCGTCTGGACTAGGAAGAACATCCCCGTCCTGAATACATTCCTCCCTAGGTAACCCATTGCTTTGAACTCGTTCGCCGGTTTGAGGGTTCCAAGTGTCGTAACTTCCGCTCGTAGTTGTGGTGAATAAATTACTTTTGGTAAAAGCCATTCTATCACCAAAGAATGCGCCTGGCAGCGTCGTCAAGGGTTCAAATCGGCTGTTGTTTCGTCGCCATATAACTACACCCAGCGTGTATACAGAACGTGGGAGAGAAACGCTAGGCGTAGCTAAAAGACTGCCATCGGGACTCAAGATAGGTTTGGTGTATAGTCCTTCTACAAGCGGCATATCTATAGACTGTGTGACCTTCCCCGTTGCGATGTCCTGAAAGTCTAAACGGTTGTAAAGAGTGTCAGACTGATAGGTTTGACTGTTTAGACTGTTTAGACTGACCTGAGTTATCACCTGTTTACCATCGGGACTAAAAACAACGTAGAGCACACCGGGCGTTATCGGATAGTTTGTCTCAAGAATCTGATCTTTAGGTGGGTTCAAAGACTTAGTTAGCAGCACTCTGCCATCTTCAATAGTCTGCACCGTTAGCTGTATCGCACCTGTTGATGGCGTTGTTTTGATAAAGGCTATTTTAGTTCCGTCTTGGCTGATAGCAACTGCATTGAAGACACTATCTGGAGCCTCTGTGGTAACTGTTTTCAGTAACGAACCTGTTTGAGCATTCCATACCTGAATGTCTGGGCCGGGGGCACCAATGCTTTGACCAGTTATGGCTGCTAGTCGCTGACCATTCTCACTTAGGCTCACTTGATAGGGTTGGACTGCAAACGTCATTGTCGGTGTTATTTGCCAGCGTCTTTCCGGCTTCACAGCAATCGGATTGACGCGACCCGCCTTGACTAAAGCCTGATAAACAAAGGCCGCCACTTCAGCTCGGCTCGCCGCACGATTGGGCGAAATTTGATCGAGTGCAGGATAGCTGACGACAAGATTCGCTTGGGCTGCTGCCGCTGCGCTAGGCCGAGCGTAGGCTGGAACGGTGTCAGCGTCTTTGTAATTGGATAGGGATTGGGGGTTGCCAGCGGGATATTTTAAGCCGTTGGCCAGTGAGACGAGCGCCTGTACTCGAAGAATTCGGTCGTTGGGTTTGAAGGTGTTGTCGGGGTAGCCGGAGAGGAAACCTGCTGAGCGGGCTGAGGCGATCGCACCCGTCGCCCAGTAATTGGCAGGAACATCTTTAAATGGTTGAGCGGTCGTTGGCTGTGACTGTAAAAATGCCTGACGCAAAATGGCCGCGAACTGAGCGCGGGTGACCGGATCGTTGGGCCTAAAAGTGCCGTCACCAAAGCCGCTGATAATATTGGACTTAGCGAGTCCTTCAATGTAATCGTGCGCCCAGTAGTCGGTAGAGACATCTGAGAAGGAAGGCATTTGAGCTTGAGCCGTTTGAGCTTGAGCCGTTTGAGCTTGGGCCAGAGAACTCGCGAAGCTGGTGCTTTTAGAAACGTTACCCAAAAAAGCAGGCGCAATCATAGGAGCGCTGAGTCCAGTCATGAGGCTTAAAACCAAACCGAGACTCAGTCTTGAAGTAAGAGACATTGGAAGAGTTATCCTATTTTATGCAGGTTGAAAGTTAGTTTTGAGACTTAGAAAATATCTGAACGTTTTGACCGATGGAATCAGCTGAATTAGAAATAGCTAAACGGTTTCCATTGCCGCTGAATTTGACCATTGAATTAAAGGTGAAAGGTTGATCGGGTAGCTTTTGAAATTCTCCCGTTTTAACATTGCCTAAGCAGGTTCCAGCGTCAGGATAGCTAGAATAGTAGCCCGTACCATCTGGGCTAAGCAAAACGTTGTCTGGGCCGATACAGTTCTCCGTCGGTAATATCGTACTCGAAACCCGTGTTGCTGTTTGAGGGTTCCAGGTTTCGAGGGAAATCTGACTAGGTTTGCCCGCCATCGGGTTCGCAAGCAGGTTTGACAAGCTACTGGTGGTAATCAAGTTCAACTGATTGCTGGTCGTAAAGGCTGCGTCGAAAACGGCAAATCCGTCTTCAGATATCGGCAGCGTTGTCAAATAGTCGAAGCGATTGTCTTGGTTTCGTTGCCATATAGTGACGCGCGTTATGATGCCGAGATCTGAGATGGTGAGGTTGCTGAAGTCAGAGCTAAGGCTGGCTAAAAGACTGCCGTCAGGGCTAACCATATATCCTACTGGGACTTTGTCATCTACGCCCAGTAGGTCTATAGATTGGGCGACTTCACCCGTCTTAATATCGTGGAAGCTAATACTGTTATATATCGTGCTTCCAAAAGGTTCAGACGAGAGCTTCGTACTTAGCGCAAATTGGGTAATGACCTGTTTACCATCGGGGCTAAAGACAATATCAGTGGCATATGGCTGTGTGATGTAATCTTTTTTAGGCGGTGGAAGTTGAGGCGGGTTTAGAGGTTTGTTTAGCAGTACCCGCCCGTCTTCAATCGCTTGTACGATTAGCCGTTGCTCGCCCGTTGTCGATGTGAACTTAATAGCCGCTACTTGGGTGCCATCTTTGCTAATGGCCACTATGCTAAAGCCACTATTTGGCTCATCGGCTGTAGCGGTTAAAAGCAGAGAGTTAGTCTGAGTATTCCATACCTCAAAGCTCGCGCCGTCGTCGGTCAGCGCCGCTAGTCGCTGACCGTCCTCACTCAAGCTCACTAGATATGCTGCGGCGGCGATAGTCTCGGTGGGTGTTGTTTGCCAATTTCCTACTGTTTTCACCATCAAGCTATTATTGCCCGTAGGATTTTCGCTGCTTCTATGGGAAATAGCTGACACTATAACAGGAGCGCTGAGCGTGGCTACAAGGCTTAAAGCCAAACCGAAGCCGAGTCGTGAATTGAGAGGCATTGATTTATTTTCCTATTTGTGGCATAGATGGTGAGAAGACGATGATTTGTATACTGTAGTGAGTGTCCGTACTAACTATCAGACTGGAGTAGACACATTCTGCAAACGGTACAGGAATTATCTTTGACAACTGAGTGGACAAGTCAATGCCAGTGGCCGGTGCCAACAAATCCAACCGAGTCACGTTTAATGCTCCCAGCCAGTCGCATTTTGGGGTGCATCCCACTTTTGCAGTGAGTATAAATGCTTAACTTGAGTGTTGCACTCTCGTTAGATCTCAAATAGGTTCTATAGGTGACAAAAGGTAGATGATAAAAGGGTGCTGGTTTCTCAATCTACGATTTCGTAGCGCACTAGCTGTCTGACATCTTGAATTGGTAACGCTAGTTCTTGAGCGATCGCACCTTCTACCTGACTCACATCCGTAATCGGAAATTCAAATTCCAGCTTTTTAAGAATCGAATCTGTGGCTTGCACCTCAACTTTAGCCATTTGCGCTGACTGGTCGATGGTCGCTTCGATTCTCATAACATTGGCTGCCATATGTATCTCAAGCTGAGCATCGGCCTGAAGCTTGTCTTTGGTCTCACGAGGGCGACTGAGCACCTGAGCGGCTATCAGGCTACAGCTAAACCAAAAAAACAGCGCCAAGAGTGGAAGGGGTAGCCAAAACTTCAGATCTATATTCTGTAGCCAGTGTTTGCTAATTCGTGACATGGCTATGCCCTGCTGTCGAAACATTTTCAACCTGTACTCAACTCTAAGGTAGTCTGTGGCGTTTGATATCTAACTGGCGGCAGACGTTGAGCAGCCAACAATTTCCTATTATGCTTCAGTCAAGATATAGCGCAGCTTGAAGGCGATGAAGATCTTGCTTGTGGAAGACGACAAGAGGCAGCTCATGCCATTGCAGACCGTATTATGCCAAGCAGGTCACACGGTAGATGGAGTGGGAGATGGAGAAACGGCCCGATGGCTGCTCTCAGAAAAGGAGTATGACTTGCTGATTTTGGACTGGATGCTGCCTTGCATGAGTGGATTAAGGCTTTGTCAGCACTACCGAGCCTTGGGGAAAGCTGCGCCCGTGCTGATGATTACTGCAAAAGATACGACGCCTGATAAGGTCGCCGGACTAGATGCAGGCGCAGACGACTATCTCGTAAAACCCATTGATATTGTTGAATTTATGGCAAGAGTGCGGGCATTGCAGCGGCGATCGCCTCTTTGGCAAGGGGACTCTCTTTGTCTAGAAGATCTGCATCTACATCTCGATACCATAGCAGTAGAGCGACAGGGTATCGTCTCTACGCTCTCTAGCCGTGAGTTTCAGCTTTTAGAATATTTCATGCGGCACCCTCGGCAGGTGCTGACCCGCGATCAAATTGAGCAGGCGGTATGGGAATGGGGCACAGAACCAGAGAGCAATGCGATTACTGTATTGATCCGTAAGCTCCGCAAGCGCTTGCAAAAGGTGGGCGCGGCGGATTGGATTGAAACGATCTACGGTATGGGGTATCGGCTCAATCCACCCGATAAAATCGCTACGCAATGCTGAATGTTTAATCGCAGTCGCCGCAATTTGGCCCGTTGGTTTACGCTCTCGATGGGAAGCATTCTGATTTTGTTTGCTGGAACAACTTACTATCTGCGAACCGAAGATAGACTAGAAGCGACCGATCGGCTGCTGTACAAAAAGACCAGAATAATGGCAGCCAGCATGCAATATGATTTGTCTGAAGGTAAGCCTCAGGTGGATTTAGGCAACGTGCCTCTGCTAGGCAGCGGTTTGCGGCCACTAGGGACTGAGCTTGTCTATGTCCGCTGGTATGATTCCAAAAAGCAGCTTAAGCGTTTTTTTGGCACTCCACCTGCCGATCCGCTGATGATTCCTTCTGGTTTTCGTACAGTTAAAACGAGAGAATCGTTGAGCACAGAAAAAATATGGCTTCGGCAGGTAACGCTGCCTGTGCAAGAGGGAAATGAGCTGATTGGCTACCTTCAGGTTGCTATTCCACTCGGCGATATTCAAGCTGACCTCAGGCAGTTTCAGCTAGCGCTGACCCTGAGCGTGCTAGTCACGTTAGTCCTAATCGGGTTTATAGGATGGTATCTTGGTGGAATTGCCATGCAGCCTATTCGAGCAGCCTATATGCAACTGCAACGATTCACAGCCGATGCCTCACATGAGCTGCGATCGCCCCTCTCTGCCAGCCTTACCAACGCCCAAGTCGCCCAGCTGCTGGCGGCTGACTATCCTGAGATTCAGCCCTCGTTAGAAAACATTATTGACAGCACTCAATCAATGAATGTTTTGGTGAACAACCTGCTCATGCTGGCGCGACACCAGGGACGCTTAGCGCCAGATCTGCTTAAGCCTATAAATCTCAACATTTTTTTGAGCGAGTTAGCAGCCGATTATGTCGCTCTGGCCGCTGCCCAGAAGATCAAATATATTGTTCATATTCCTGAACAATATATTAAAGTTTTGGGCGACCCAGATCTGTTGAAACAAGCAGTCAAAAACTTATTGAGCAACGCCTACAAATATACAGCCGTAGGTGGAACAGTGTGGCTACGCTTAGAAACCCATTCAAGCTGGGCAATTGTGCAGGTTGTCGATACCGGTATTGGTATTTCTGAGAAGGATCTGCCCTGTGTTTTTGATCGCTTCTACCGAGTGGATACTCAGCGTACGCGAGACAAAGGTGGATTTGGTCTAGGGCTGTCGCTGGCCCAGCAGGTTGTTCAGGCCCACGGCGGTCAAATTCGGGTGACAAGCGTTGAGCATAAGGGCTCGACTTTTCAAATTCAGCTAGCTTTGTTGCATAAGTAGCCTCATCCCCACTATCAAAACTATGAGCGCTTGTCGGATCTTTGCCCTCGATCTAGATATTTACCCGCGATCTATACATTGCCCGATCAGTGCAATTCTGAACTCGTTTATCACTTTTAAATCACATTTTTTGGCGAAGCTAGACATTAAATGGTTAGTACAACGGTAGCAAGTCACCTGACAGGAGGAAGAACCCATGCCAACACAAGAACAGAAAAAATTGCTTAAACGCTGGTTTAGAGAAATTCTTGAGCAGGGCGACTTAAATACAGTTGAAGATCTCATTGGTCCGTATATCACCTTTTACGGTCAGGGTGGCGACCTCGGACTGCAAGGGCGTAACTCATTTGTTAGATGGCTGCAGCGGTATCGAATGATGTTTTCCAATCAGGTATGGATGGTACATGACGTTATTGCAGAAGGCGAGAAGATTGTTGTTCGTTACTCTGGCTATGCTACCTACAAAGGCGGGATTTCTGAAATTGACTCGACGAATCAACGCATTATGGAAAGTGGCGTCTTCATAATGCGCTTGGAAAATGATCAGATTCAAGAAGTTTGGAGTGAAACCAGCGATCTCAAAACGATGCAGCAGTTGGGTGCTTTTCCTTCTATGCATGAGCTTGGCTCTGTTCTGGTTTAAAGTCTCAGCACTAGCTGCTCGTAAAGTGAAGAATACTCGACTTTTCTAAAAGATGTGTTCTTCTGCGTAGAGCAGACGATGACTGTGCTGATGCTGTGATCGCCCCTGGCTCATATCACTTTTAGATCATATTTGTTTTTTACAATAAGTTTTTTACAATAAGTCATGAACCGGAAAGTTCCATGAGAGCCAGCTGAAGAACAAATTAGACCTCTTGCATAATTACTTTTGTGATATGCTAACGGGTTTTAAATAAAAGGGCCTTTGCCTGCACTGTTTGGATGGCCCTAGTTAAAGGGCAGATATTAAAGGAATTCGGCAAAACCTTTAATAATACCATTAAATCTATTATGCAAGAGGTCTATTGAAGAACAAACCATGAGCCCATCTAGAAATAACAGCGTCCTTGAACAACCTGCAGCGCTACCGAAAACGGTAACGCCAAAAACCAAGACAAAATCTACCATTACGCTCATAGAGGCCGTGTCGATTATTGTCGGGTTGGTCATCGGCGCTGGAATTTTTGAAACCCCGGCTCTGGTAGCGGCCAACGTGGAAAACGGGTTTGCCCTGTTGCTAACTTGGTTGGCCGGAGGGCTCGTTTCTCTTATTGGGGCGCTGTGCTACGCCGAGCTAGCCACGACCTATCCCCATGCAGGCGGTAATTACTACTACTTACTGCGTGCTTTTGGAGAGAATGTTGCCTTTCTGTTCGCCTGGGCACGGATGACGGTTGTTCAAACCGGATCGATTGCGCTGCTGGCGTTTGTGTTTGGTGATTATGCCGCTCAGTTCTGGCGATTGGGGACGGGTTCATCTTTCCCTGCTGCTTCGGTTTATGCTGCGCTAGCGGTTGTTTTGCTAACGGCTCTCAACCTTTTGGGTCTAAAGCAAGGAAAACAAATTCAGAACTGGCTCACAGTCGCTAAAGTACTGGGTCTCTTAGCAGTTGTTGCCATTGGCTTAGCTGCGACGACTGCTGGACTTGAACTCGAAACGGCTGTTCCCGCTGAAGCGACTGCCGCTAACCCTAGCAGATCGTGGGGCCTAGCCATGCTGTTCGTGCTGCTCTCCTATGGGGGGTGGAGCGAAGCGGCCTACATTTCAGCCGAGATTCGTCATTACCAGCGCAATATAGTGCGATCGCTCTGTTGGAGCGTTGGCATTATTACGCTCATCTATGGAGCGATCAACCTGGCTTATTTGAATGGCTTAGGGCTAGCTGGCATGGCCCAATCAGAGGCGATCGCCGCCGATCTGCTGCGGCAGGCAGTTGGCGAGGCGGGCGCAATTTTCGTGAGCTTGCTCATTGCCGTTTCAACGCTGGGTGCCATCAACGCCACGATCCTGACAGGTGCTAGAACAAACTACGCTCTAGGGCAAGACTTTCCCCTGTTCAGTGCGTTGGGCCATTGGCAACCTCGACTCGGCACCTCCATCTCAGCCTTGCTGGTACAGGGTGCTATCACGCTAGCCTTAATTGGGCTAGGAACGCTCACCCGTGGGGGATTTGGAACCATGGTGGACTACACAGCACCCATATTCTGGTTCTTCTTTTTGCTAACGGGTATTTCTCTACTGGTGCTGCGATCACAAGAACCCCAGATTTATCGGCCCTTCAAAGTTCCCCTCTATCCGGTTCTGCCGCTGGCTTTTTGCGGAGTTTGTGGCTATTTGCTCTACTCAAGCATTGCCTACACAGGATGGGGCGCGGTGGTTGGTCTAGCCGTCTTAGGCTGCGGACTGCCGTTGCTGCTATGGAATCGTCACTTCCAACAATCGTCACTAACCAGAAATAAGTAGGCGATAAGTTAGCCTGTTTATCAAGAAAAACAATCACAATCAAAAGGAGAAAAAATGGAAACAATGAACTTATTACAGCGAATGCTCATGCCTCTTATTGCAGGGGTTAGCTTGGTAGGGCTGGGAATTGCAGGCTGTCAGCCTCAAACAGTGGTTGGCGAAAGTAGCTCAGAACCAATCTCTCAAGCCTCTCCTGAGGCCACGCTTGATCCGACTAATCAGACTGAAGCTGTTGATCGCGATGTGCCTTATGTGCCAACGCCACAGCCCGTAGTGGACGAAATGCTGCGATTGGCTAACGTCAGCGACGGCGATGTGGTTTATGATTTGGGTAGCGGAGATGGTCGGATCGTGATTTCGGCGGCTCAAAACTACGATATTCGGGGCGTAGGCGTAGATATTGATCCGGCACTGGTTCAAGAAGCTAGAGAAAATGCTGACCAAGCGGGTGTGGGCGATCGCGTTGAATTCATTCAGCAAGATCTGTTTGAGACAGACATTAGCGATGCCAGTGTGGTAACGCTATACTTGCTGCCGGACGTAAACTTGAGCCTGCGACCCAAGCTTCTAGAAGATCTTCAGCCAGGAACCAGAATTGTCTCCCACGCTTTTGATATGGGAGATTGGGAGCCGGAGAAAGTTGTTGAAGTAGATGGAAGAACCATTTATTTTTGGACAGTCCCTGAGGAGATTCCAGCGGGGCTGAGCTAATAGGAAGATTGTATTCCTAGAAGCTAGACAGTCCTAAGTTTCTGTTGAAGAATTATGCGGCCAAAGGTATCTGTTGTTGGGGTTCAGGGGGCTGAATTTTGGCAGCGAGTAATTTAGCCAGAAGTAGATTGGGCCTACGTTTTGATAAAACCACCGGTTGTAGATGCTGAAGCGCCATTCGAACAATTTGCTCGCTGGGCAACCCATGTTTTGGCAGCGTCCGAAACCATTGCGGAAAATGTACCCAAACCACGTTAGGCAGTTCTAAAGCGAGTACTTGCAATAGCCCCAAGGCAATAGCATTGAGATTGACGAAGCGCTCAAATGCTTCAACTTTAATGGCAACTATTAGGTGACAGTGGGTATAGGCGAGTGACGACAGCGGGGTAGTCGGGTAATCAGGATCTCATCAGGCAGCGTAGAGTGCAGTCAAAGCCAAGATC
>NZ_NRTA01000060.1 GCF_002286735.1 Leptolyngbya sp. BC1307 | reverse complement strand
GCTTTGATAGTTGGGATCATCTACTGACCTTCATGCTCGGAGGGCTTGAGCTTAAAGTGCCTGCTGACACTAGCTAACCTCATAATGAGAATTGCTGTAATAACTACCTACTAATACTGACGCAATAGCTGTACATGTTAATATCTAGGCGGTTTTGCAAACTATAAATCAAATCGCCAGCATTACTACCGCCAGCATTACTTAAGAGGAATCAATGGCTGACAGCACTCAGATCACGATCAAAGACAGCGGCCCTTACTTAGTTAAAGGCCCCTTTACTTTGACAGACGCAGAAGGCAACGATTTCACGATTGATAAAGAATCAGTCGCTCTGTGTCGCTGTGGCGCATCCACAACTCAGCCCTTTTGCAACGGCACTCACCGCAAAATAGAGTTTGAATCAGTCGTCCGTGCCCCGCAAGACTAAACTCACGACCCCGACACGCCACTGCCCCTAGCTGTCTTTCCCTAGCTGTCTTTGGCTCCATGACAGGCAAGGGGCGCTAGCAAATCGTTCTGATTGAATCGTTATTGGTGAGGTCTTCAACGGCTATTTGCATCTTTTAGTAAGTCTCAGAAAAAGTCTTGTTCTTCTAGTTCTTCAGCGTCTACCGTCAGTGCTCGCGCTGCCATAATTGACAAAATCTCCTCACCGACCTTTTCATAGTCTTGCCAGCCAGCTTCAGCGCGAGGGTCTTTGACTGAATAAACCGGGACCCCCTTTAGCGCTGCCTTTTGAAAGGCGGCAAACCGCCGGACACCTTGATCAAAGACGGGTAGGTTAGCTTCTTGCAGGAGCGCTTTGACCTCTTCTCCAGCTCTACTGGGCTTGGGCGGAATCGAGGTGATTAAAATTCGGTAGTGGCTGGTGCTAATCGCTTTGAGGTATTCAATGGTGAGCACCAGCGCATCGAGCGCAAGAATATCTGGGGTGGTGGGCAGTACCAGTAAGTCGCAGGTTTCGGACAGGGCGGAAAGATCCTCTGGCGTAGGCCGCGCCTGAGTGTCGATGACGACGTTGCTATTAGGATTGATATTTTGTCCGGCATCCCACTCGTCCATCACTTGAAAGGGCAGCTCTCCCCGGCTGGCCCAGCTTAAAGCCGACCGGTTAGGATCAGCATCTACCAGCAGCGTTTCGGCCTGCCCTTGTAAAAAGGCCGCAAGGTGGATGGCAGTCGTCGTTTTACCGACGCCGCCTTTAAAGCTGGCAACGGTGATGATCATGGTTTAGACGATAGTGTAGATATACAGATAGCACAAACCCTATGAGGCAACTGACCGAGCGAGTAATTGACCTGCCAAACGCGCAAGCCACTCAAGCCTTGGGCTATGCGCTCGGTGAGCAGCTACCGGCGGGCAGTGTGCTGCTTTTAAAGGGCGACTTGGGCAGCGGGAAGACAACGCTGGTACAGGGGTTAGGCGCTGGACTGGGAATTGCTGAGATTGATAGCCCGACGTTTACCCTGATTAATGAATACACCGGCGGTAGACTGCCGCTCTATCACATCGATTTGTATCGTCTTTCAGCAGCAGAAGCTGAGGCTCTGTATTTGGAAACCTACTGGGAAGGTGTGGAGGTAGAGCCGGGTATCGTGGCTATTGAGTGGGCGGAGCGGCTGACTTATCTGCCACCGGCTCCTGTGGAACTAGCTTTGCGCTACTTACCCGGTGAGGGTAGGCAAGCCAGGCTGACATTTCCACAGACACTAGACGCGGTTTAAGCTTCAGGTACGGAGCAAAACGAAACATGAACTACTGGCTGATGAAATCTGAACCGGATGTCTATGGCATTGAGAATTTGGCGCGCGATCGCACCGAGATCTGGGACGGGGTACGGAACTATCAGGCGCGAAACTTTCTCAAATCAATGGCGGTAGGCGATATTGCCTTTTTTTATCACTCCAATACCAAGCCGCCAGGGATTGCTGGGCTAATGACTATTTACGAGGCCAATGTCGTAGACCCGACTCAGTTTGAGGTGGGCCACAAATATTACGATCCTAAATCTACTCCCGAAGATCCGCGCTGGCACACGGTCACCGTCGCATATGACCGCATGTTTGATCACTACATTTCGCTAGATCAGCTTAAAGAGACCTTTGGCCCAGAGGAGCTGCTGCTGGTGAAGCGCGGTAATCGGCTGTCGGTGATGCCAGTGGAGGCGGCGATCGCCCAAAGAATCCTTCAGATGGCGGAGTCTTAGCGCTCAGTAGAGGGCTGCATCGGCACGGATTTCTTCAGCCAGGACAAAATCAGCGAATTAACAATCTCAGGCCGCTCATCGTGAGGGCAGTGGCCCGTGTCAGGAATGGCGTGAAAGTCTACGGCCCGCTCAGAGTCAGCCGCCAGGTCTTGATAAATCCCAGCCGCTTGAATCGGCGTCCAGGGATCTTTTTCACCCCAGAGCACCAGCAGTGGCTGGTTGACTTGAGGCAATAGCTCAGTCGGACGGGGGCCGGGCGGCGCGGACAATACAGAGGCAAACACCTGCTGCGCACCGGGCTGACAGGCAGGACCGTGTAAAATATCGACCAGCTCGGGAGTAATCGCCTGACGGTTGCCATACACCTGCTTAAGCGAACCTCGAATCCGACCTTTGGTTCGCACCCGGTTGAATAAAAATGGCCCGGTGAAGCGATTGCTGACCAGTTTGCTAAAAGCGCCCATCACTACCCGCAGTGAGCCGGGCAGATCTTCAGGGCGGTGGTTGAGGCTACCAGCGCAGTTGAGCAATACACCACCAGCGGCGGTTTCAGGGTAGTTGGCCAGCGTCATTAGCGCCATTAATGCCCCGATAGAATTGCCGATAAAGATAGCGGGCGATCGCACTTTCGCCAGCCAAAAGTCGTGCAGTAGCTTTACCCAAAAGTCCAAACTGTAGTCCAGCGCGGGCTTGTCCGAATCGCCAAAGCCCAGCAGATCGATTGCATAGACCCGGTAGCCTGCCGCTGCCAGCACCGGAATATTTTTACGCCAGTGACCAATCGAAGCGCCAAACCCATGCAGCAGCACAATCGGCTGACCTTCGCCTGCCACCACGTATTTAATGTCGTAGCCGCGCCAGTCCCAAATGAGCTTTTCGCCGGTGTAGCTGGCCGCTGCCTGGCCATCGGTGGGTTGAGGCGCTGCGGGCGGGGTGGTCAGTTGGGCGGTCATCCTGGCGTCTGGTGAGAATACGTCTTCTATCATACGGAATTGTCTAAAAGAATGTCGGCTGAGCTTGGCTGGCTTGGCTGACTTTTGCCAGGGCGCGATCGCCCCGGCCCATTCCCAGTGGCCAGACCAAACGGTAGGCTACAGTCAGCAACCTGATCGCTTCGCTTTGGCGGTGCTGCTTCAAACTATAAAATCTAAAAGATATGGAAACTCCTAACTTCATAATCTGGGCCGTGGTGATTCTCGGCATCGCCGGATTTTCTATTGGCTCTATGGTCAACGCCTACCGCCAGCCTATCAGCCAGGCTCCTTTCCCCAACGCCGCTATCGATCAGCCCTCCACCCCACTGGCGTCCGCGACTCTAGCTATTTTCGTAGGCGCAGTCGGCACTTGTAAAGCTGGCGACTATCGCGGTGCGATTGAACAGTTCACTCAGGTAGTTGAGCAAGAGCCTGGCTGCGCCGAAGCCTGGCACAATATGGGCCTGGCCTACGCCAACATTGGCGATAATAATAAAGCTGTCCGCAGTCTCCTGAAGGCAAGCGCAGCTTACGACCAGCAAGACACCAAAGCAGGTATCGACCGCATCAAACAAGAGCTAGAAGTACTCAAGTCTATCGATTAGCCAGCTCTAGCTTCGATTATCCTGTTGAGTGTTGGGTTCTGCGCCCTCTTGCCCTTTCCCTCTTGCCCCCTTTCCCTGTTTCCCCTCCTCTTCTGCCATGCCGCTTAACTACCCCGCTACCCGCAAAGCCGACCAGACTGACACTTACCACGGTATCGAAGTCGCCGATCCGTACCGCTGGCTTGAAGACCCCAACTCAGATGAGACTGCCGCCTGGGTAGAGGCTCAGAACAAAGTTTCGTTTGGCTATTTGAACGAGCTGCCGGGCCGCGATCGCCTAAATGCTCGCCTGACGGAGCTGTGGAACTATGAGCGATATAGCCTTCCGTTTAAGCAGGGCGATCGCAACAGCACCGACCAACCGGTTCGTTACTTCTACTCCAAAAACGACGGCCTGCAAAACCAGTCTGTGCTCTACACCCTTCCTAGCTTGGATGCAGAGCCCACCGTTCTGCTTGACCCTAATATCCTTTCAGAAGATGGCACCGTCGCCCTCTCCGGCATCGCCATTAGCGAAAACGCTCAGTATCTGGCCTACGGCCTCTCCACCGCTGGGTCTGACTGGATGGAGTGGAAAGTGCGCGATATTGCCACTGGCGAAGATACTGACGACCATGTGCAGTGGGTAAAATTTTCTGGTGCATCTTGGACTCACGATCACAAAGGTTTTTTCTACAGCCGCTACGACGAACCCGAGCCCGACACTCAGCTAGAAGATGTCAATCGCTACCAGAAGCTCTACTATCACGCTCTCGGTACGCCTCAAGCTGAAGATAAGCTTATTTACGAGCGCCCCGACCAGCCCGACTGGGGATTTAGTGGCGGCGTCACTGAAGATGGTCGCTACCTGATTATTTCTGTATGGCTAGGGACCGCGCCCAAAAACTTGCTCTTTTACAAAGACCTGCAAGATCCTGATAGCGAAGTTGTTGAACTGATTTCAGAGTTTGAAGCTCAGTACAGCGTGATTGACAATGACGGCACCACCTTTTGGATTCAGACCGATCTGGCTGCGCCTAAAGGTAAAGTAATTGCCATCGACATTGCTAACCCCGACCGGGATAATTGGGAAACACTTATCCCCGAAGCAGAGGAGACTTTAGAGTCGGTCGGCGTGCTCAACAACCAGTTTGTTGCAGACTACTTGAAAGATGCCTACACCCAGATCAAGATCTTCGATCTCACGGGTGCTTTTATCCGCAATGTCGAGCTTCCTGGTATTGGCTCAGCCGGTGGATTTGATGGCGATCGCACCGACACCGAAACCTTCTACAGCTTCACCAGCTTCACTGTCCCTAACCGCATCTACCGCTACGACTTCACGACGGGCGAAAGCACGCTCTTTCGCGAACCGTCTATCCCCTTCGACCCTGATGCCTACGAGACTCAGCAAGTCTTTTACCCAAGCAAAGACGGCACTGAAATCCCGATGTTCATCACCGCTAAAAAGGGACTAGAACTCAATGGCGAAAACCCAGTGCTGCTCTATGGCTACGGTGGGTTTAGCATCTCTCTTTCTCCTAGTTTTTCAGTTAGCAATCTGGTTTGGCTGGAGCAGGGCGGGGTATATGCAGTCGCCAATCTGCGCGGCGGCGGAGAATATGGTGAGGCTTGGCATGAGGCCGGGATTAAAACCAACAAGCAAACGGTATTCGATGACTTCATTAGCGCGGCTGAGTGGTTGATTGGGGAGGGGTATACAAAGTCAGAGAAATTAGCGATCGCTGGCGGCAGCAACGGTGGCCTCCTTGTCGGTGCCTGCATCACCCAGCGCCCCGATCTCTTCGGCGCAGCCCTGCCCGCCGTCGGCGTGATGGATATGCTGCGCTTCAATCAGTTCACCATCGGCTGGGCCTGGGAATCTGACTATGGTTCGCCACAAAACGAAGACGAATTCAAAGCCCTCTACGCCTACTCGCCACTGCACCGCCTCAAGCCCGGCACCGCCTACCCGCCAACCATGATCACCACCGCCGACCACGATGATCGCGTCGTCCCTGCCCACAGCTTCAAATTTGCTGCTGCCCTGCAAGCCGCTCACCAGGGCGAAAATCCGGTGCTCATCCGCATCGAAACCAAAGCAGGCCACGGCGCAGGCAAACCCACCACCAAACAGATTGAAGAAGCCACCGACAAATGGGCGTTCTTAGCCCACGAGCTAGACGTAGATATGGATTGATGCCTCTATGTGTGATTAAAGTCGCACGAATTGCACCGCTTGAAAGATAGATCTACAATCGCAAGAATATCTGTTGTCCGTTCTGGCTCAACCCATGGTCGCTACCCCGACCCGTCCAAAAGCTCAGCTCGCTGGCAAACCAGAAATCGTATGGGAAAAGCTGCCTGAAGACTTCGTTTTACCAGACGATCCTGTGGACAATATCAATCAACCGGCTTTAGCGGCGGCGCTGACTGACAGCTTATTTTTTGCAGGTTACCTATCGGAAACCTCTGCTACGACAACTAACTACGGCATTGGCGCCAAAGTTGATGGTAAGACGGTAGTGAAAGCGCCAGACTGGTCTTGGATTCCAGCAATTTCGGTTCCTAAAACAGAGATCGAGCGCGGCTATACTCCTGTTCTAGAAGGAGACTTGCCCCTCGTCATCATGGAGTTCATCTTAGAGGCGGAAGGTACCCAGGAGTACTCAATCAGGCCAATTCATCCGCTCGGTAAATGGTTCTATTACGAGCGCGTTCTAAAAGTACCCAACTACGTTGTTTTTTATCACAAGACCGGGACAATTGAGCCTTATCAGCTTTCAGAAAAAGGTGTCTATCAGCCACAAGTGCCTGACCAGGACGGCCTATACTGGTTGGCCGAGGCTAATCTATTCTTAGGCGCGTGGGAAGGTGCTCACCAGAATCGTTCCGGCTGGTGGTTGCGCTGGTGGGACGCTGATAAGCAGATGCTGCTTTGGGGAGAGGAGTTAATCAAGCAGGAAAGGCAAAAGGCTGAGCAGGTGCAGCAAAGTGCGATCGCTAAGCTCACCGAACTCGGACTCAGCGCTGAACAAATCGCCGATACTCTATCGTTATCTGTAGAAGACGTGCAGCCGCAGCTCGAAAACTGATTCCGTTCAATTATCAATAAAGATATGCCAGCTTACCCAGCCATCGCAGAGACCGACGTAGAGACATTGGCCCAGCGGTTAGCCACTGATCCAGAAGACGTGCAGCTCATTGACGTACGCGAGCCGCATGAGTTGGAGATTGCTAGCCTGCCCGCTTTTATCAATTTGCCGCTGAGTCAGTTTGGTGAATGGTCAGGGGCGATCGCTACCCAGTTCGACCCGAAGGCTGAGACGATTGTCATGTGTCACTTAGGTATGCGCTCAGCCCAGATGTGCCAGTGGTTGATAGAGCAAGGGTTTACCGATGTTAAAAACCTGTCAGGCGGAATTGATGCCTACAGCCGCAAAATCGACCGAGCGGTGCCGCTCTACTAACCGTTGAGACTACATGGCAGAAGGTAGAAAGGTTGACCTTAGCGCAGACTATCGCTTGCTCGGCCTGGTAGGACAGGGACAGTTTGCTCGGGTTGACTGCGCGATTCATCGCCAAACGGGCCAAATGGTGGCTATTAAGCAAATCCGCCATCGCTCAGCACAACAGGCTCAAGAGCCGTCTATGCTCTGCCAGCTTAACCATCCGAACGTGATGAACTGCCAGGCGGCTGCCTCTACCCCATCTGGCTATCAGCTCATTTTGGAATATTGCGAGGGCGGTACGTTGCGATCGCACCTCGACACCGCCGCCCCTATCCCGCTCAGCGAAACCAAAGCGCTGATTGGCGACATCCTCAAAGGACTCAGCCACATTCACCAGCAAGGAATTATCCACGGCGATCTCAAGCCAGAAAATATTCTCCTCACCTATTCACTCACCAGACTCACCGCTAAAATCGGAGACTTTGGCAGTGCCTGCTTCGCTGAGCGGCCCAATCGCTCCCGTCAGGAAATTGGTTCTCCTACCTATGCTGCGCCTGAGCGCTTTGAGGGTGAATCGTCCTATGCCACCGATCTCTATTCTGTGGGGGTGATGCTCTATGAAATGCTGTTGGGCGATCGCCCCTTCTCAGGCAATCCTGATACGCTACGCCAAGCCCATCAGACTCAACCTATCCCTCTTCCCGCTCAGCTCACTCACTCAGCCCAAAAGCTCCTAACCACCGCTCTACATAAGCAACCCGATCAGCGGTTTACCAGTGCCGCCGCCATGCTCACCGCCTTGCAGCAGCTATCAGCCGTATTCATCTCAGCTCAATCTTCAGTTCCTGCGCTCAAAGTTCCTGCGGTTAAGCTGTCTCAGCCGCTCACGCCTATTCCTGTAGAGAGCATCACCGAACCGATTGAAACCCTGCTGGCTATTCCTCAAGGCTGCTGCATCGTTACCGCTAAATCTCTGCATATGCTCACGCATCAGCGGCAGTTGATACCCGTAGCCCAATTCGACCAAGCCTGCCGGACAGCGGTCGATCCTAACGGGCGCTGGTTTTTCGCGCTGCCACAGCAACCGCCGCCACCGGTTCAGGTGCTGGCGATTGACTCTCGGCATTGCCTACATGTGCAGACTTTCCCCGCTCACACTCAGCTAGAGTGCTTCACCCGTCACGGGCAGTCTATCGGTCAGCTATCGGTCAATCTACCCATTTTAAAGATGGCCATGACGCCTGTGCCCTATCAGCTCATAGCGCTAACAGCCCCTTCTCAGGCTGCCGCTACAGCTCTCCTAATCATGCTCAAACCTTTCCGAATTCAACAGTTACGGCTACCCATTCGCTGTGAGCAGGTAAGCGCGCTCTCTTGGGGCTATGCCGTTGCTGATTCACACAACATGCTGTTGCTTGACCGATCTGCTGAGCCCGTCAGCCTGATTGAGGGACTGCCGATGATTAGCGCAATCGCACCCCTAAGCAATCACGAACTTTTGTTAGCCAGCAACCCAGACTTACGCGCCAAGGAGACTTCGCCCGCCAGGTCACCGTCTCTATTTGTCGTGAATCTCAAATTGCTTGACGTTGATCTAGTCTTCTAACACCATCAATCATTGACCACTAAGGTAAGTACTCTACCCGAGCATCAAAGTTGTAATCTTCCAGCAGTTGTCGCCGGTCTTCTGCCTCTACTTCCGTCAAAAACGCCCCTACCTGCATCACGGTGCGTCCTTCAAAGTTAGTTCGAAAGGCGTCTGCCACTATACTTCTGACATCGTCTTGTATGTAGGGATCAGTGGCTTCGACAAACACCCGGTAGTACAGACCCAGCGCCTGTGCCCGAGAGGAGGGCGCGTAAGATAAGCCCGTGCCCCCTGAAGGCGGTGAAAAAACGGTTATAGAACTACCGCTGCCAATCGGGATCTGGCTACTGGGCACAGCCAGACGGTTGTTATTCACAGGAATCTCTGGCAGATTGTTAACCGGTGCTGGCCTGATGGCGGGGGCTGGCTCAGCTGCTGGTGTAGCGTCTTGGTTATCTGGGCCCAAAACAGGAGAATTAGCGTTTTCGCCACTCACCGCGCGAGGGGACAAAGCCAGTCTTGAGCGTAGCGCTGATAGGTCTGGCCGGGCAGCAGGCTCTGGGTCATTGCTAGGTGGCGGGCTGGGAGCAGGGGCTACAATTGCAGAGCCAACATTGCCGCTGCTGAGTGCCTGAGGGGCAGGCGTCGTAATGCCTGAACGGATGGCAAGCAGCGCAGAGCCAGGGGCTCCGGCAAGCGGTAGATTTTCTGCGGCATCGGCTTCTACTGCTTCTCCGACAGAAGGCAGATCCGCCTCTGGAGTGACTACTAGCTGACTGACTACTGGCTGACTGACTACTGGCCGACTGACTACTGGCCGACTGACTACTGGCTGAGCCGCGATCGCAACAACTGGTGGAGCAATAGACTGAGCGCCTGTTTGTAAAACTGGCAGGCTAACGGGCTGATCGACTGCGGCTGACTCGGCTCTGGCAATTAGCGGACCTTCCACAGCGATCGCCGTTTCAGGCGGATTGGCGGCAGCAACATCGGCAGCAGCCGAAGGTGAAATATCGCGAGTGCCAGCAGCGACTTCGACCACATCATTGCGACGATTGCCCGTCATTTGATTGTCTCGGAGGATGGGGCGAGCGCTGCCAACGAGTACCACTGCGGCATCGTTGTTAGTCATGCGGTTGCCGATGATTTCAGGCGTGGCCCCCTCCATCACCTGAATGGCATCGCCCGTGCCATCAAAGATATTGCTCTGAATGCTGGCACTCGACAGACCAAAGACGATTAGCCCGGCTACCTGATTGCCCGAAAAGTAGCTGGACTGTATCCGAGGAGAGCCGCTTGCCACATAGATGCCGGTCTGGCGACTGCCGATAAAGGCACTTTCTAAAATGGTGGGGCTAGCAGACTCTATCCAGACGCCGTAGCCGTCGGGGTTGGAAATGGCGACCTGAGCAATGCCCGCTCGATCAGCGGCGAGGATGGTGGCGTTTTGCTGCGATCGCGTTGGGCTCGTAAAATTGCCGCCCCCTTCAATAATGGCGGTGCGATCGCGCGATCCGGGGCCCCCCTGAATCGTCACCCCTGGCTTTAGCTGTAGCGGAAAAACTTCTCCGGTTGACTGGGTGTAGCGGCCAGGCGCTAGCACAATCACCGTATTCGGCGGGGCTATGGCCAAAGCGTGAGTTACCGTCCTTAAAGGCTGGTTTTGTACCCCGGTGGCGGTGTCATCGCCACCGTCAGGATCAACGTAAAGGGTTTGATAGGGGGTGGCCGGGTCTCTAGCACCCGCAGCCACCCGGCGCTGCGACAGCGGTGACCCGGCTGATTGGGCCAGCGCTGGCCCCGCTAGTGACCCAATCAGGAACCCAGAGATGGGGCTGAACAACAGCGCTCCCACTGCGAGAGCAGCAGCCCTACGAGAACATCTACCCAGCATACGCACGTAACCTCGCCCTAGCGAATGAACCCTGAAAGCAATCGGCGCAGAACCCGCCAATTCGTTCGGACAAATTAAGGAAAATTGATACAGTCGTAGTTGAAATATGCGGCTTCGGACCTGATATTGTCAAGTTTTTTGACATCTTACTGGAGGCGGTATGAGGTGCAGTCACGTTAAACTTCATTCGCTCTAAAAAAGGACTATTTACGATGGATACAGAGTTCCAGCAGCGCCGCGCGTGCTCGAACTTTTGCTTGAATCAGAACTCGAACCTATGACCCCACCCAATGCCTCACTGTCTGAGACCCTGCCTGATCCGTCTTCGAGTGCTACGCCTGGCCTGCCGACAGACGCGGCTGATTCGGCGGCTGATTTGATAGATGCTGACCCATCAAACTTTTTGCATATAAAGTCTTCCCTATCTGAGCCCGAAACTACTAACGGCGCGCCAGCAAATTTGAGCGAGCAGCCCTTCGGCGCTACGGCACCAGGCATAGCTGCTGACCAAGCGCTCTTACGAATTTTAGATGCCAATTTGGATCGGGCCAGAGAAGGGATGCGCGTGATTGAAGAATGGTGTCGCTTTGGCTTAAACGATCAGGCGATGACGGCTCAGGTCAAGCATTTGCGCCAGTCGGTAGGTCGCTGGCATAGCGCGGATATTCGGGCAGCGCGCGATACGCCGGGCGATTTGGGAACGGCGCTAACTCACCCGCAAGAGACCACCCGCAGCAGCTTAGCCGATGTCTTACAGGTCAACCTTGCCCGCAGTCAGGAGGCGCTGCGCGTGCTAGAGGAATACGGCAAGCTATATAGCCCAGAAATGGCCGCTGACTGTAAGCAGATGCGCTACCAGCTCTATACTCTAGACAGCCAAATTATGAATCCAATGATTGAGACTAAAAGCGCAGGCTTAGCCCAGCCGCGACATCATCAGCTAATGCAGGCCCGCACCTATTTGGTCACTTCCCCCGTGCCAGACTTGCTCGGTACGGTAGAGGCGGCGCTAAAAGGGGGCATCGCCATTGTGCAATACCGCGAAAAGACGGCTGACGATGAGGAACGGCTGCAGGTGGCTCAGCAAATGCGATCGCTCTGTCATCGCTATGGCGCACTTTTTATCGTCAATGACCGGGTGGATATTGCCGCAGCGGCAGAGGCCGATGGGGTGCATCTCGGTCAGCACGACTTGCCAATGGCGGCAGCTCGCAAAATTTTGGGGCCTGACAAGCTAGTAGGCCGCTCTACGACTAATCCGGCGGAGCTGAAACGGGCATTGGATGAAGGTGCTGACTATATTGGCGTCGGCCCTGTGCATGAGACACCGACCAAGCCCGGCAAGGCAGCCTCAGGCGATGACTATGTCCGCTACGCCGCTCAGCATGCCACCATGCCCTGGTTTACGATTGGGGGGCTAAACGCTGAGAATCTTGCGCAGACTTTGGCAGCGGGCGCAACTCGGGTGGCCGTGGTAAGAGCGCTGATGCAGGCAGAAGACCCGGCAGCAGTGGCGCGATCGCTCGTTCAGCAAACCCAACAGGCCCCCCGCGCCTGACCTCAACTTCGCTTTATGAATTCCGATGGATAATGCCTCAGGCTCAATAGCGCTGCAAGTCAATGGTGAAACCAAAACCTGTCTGCCCGGTACTCAGCTGCCGGAATTTCTGACTCAGGTTGGGCTCAACCCAAAGCTAGTCGCCGTTGAGTACAACGGTGAAATTTTGGCTCGGCCCCTGTGGGACTCAACGACGCTACAGCCCGACGACCAGCTTGAAATTGTGACGATTGTCGGTGGCGGCTAAAAAGCAGGCAGATGTACGGCAATCCCTTCCTTTTGAGAGGCCGTTTGACTGCCGTGGCTCAGCGAAGAGCGCTACAGTAAAGACAGACAAATTTACTAGCGGTAAGCCCTTCAAGAATCAATCATGGTTGAAATAAAACCCTGGGCTCGTGCCTTACAGCCAAGGCTCAAGTCCCTATTTAAGTCCTGCTTCGTCTTTGGCCTAGTGGCCCTATTAGTCTTTTCTCAGGCAGATGGAGCCCTGGCTGCACGCGGCGGCGGGCGCATCGGTGGCGGTAGCTTCCGGGCACCGTCTCGTTCAATGCCGAGATCTACTCGGGGGCCTTCTGGCTATGGCGGCGGCTACGGCGGCGGCGGCTACGGCGGCGGCTTTGGCTTTCCCTTTTTGCTGCCGTTCTTTGGCTTTGGCGGAGGCGCAGGCGGTCTGTTTGGCATTTTTATTGCGATCGCCGTTGCCAATTTCCTCATTCGCAGCTTTCGCAATGCGGGCGTTGGTGACGATGGCACCAGTCCCTATAGCGATAATCCAGCCGTCTCCGTAGCGCGGCTACAGGTGGGTCTACTGGCGCAAGCTCGCGGCTTGCAGGCCGATCTCAACCAGATTGCCGAAACTGCCGACACGGGCAGCTCAGCCGGGCTCACCAAGGTATTACAAGAGACCACGCTATCGCTGCTGCGGCACCCTGAGTACTGGGCCTACGCCGATGCGGAATCCGACCAGACCCGGCTGACAGGGGCTGAGCAGGCGTTTAATCAGCTGGCGATCGCCGAACGCAGCAAGTTCACTGGCGAAACTCTCTCCAATGTCAACGCTCAGATTTCTCAAGCCCCAGATAAGAAAGCGCTCGGTGGTGACGGCAGCGAATCAGCCCTCGCAGAGGCTCCCGGCGAATACATTGTGGCGACGGTGCTGGTGGCCAGCCAGGGCAAGCTCAAGCTGCCCCCGATTAGTTCCCAGGCGGATGTGCGGCAGGCGCTCAATCAGATTGGCGCGGTCTCTAGCGAACAGCTCATGGCCGTAGAAGTGCTCTGGACACCGCAAGTATCGGGCGAAACCTTGAGCGCCGACGAACTGATTGCAGAATATCCTAACCTGACGCTGATCTAAGTCTCTAGCGCTGGCGATTTAGCTGGTTAGTCGCTAATGACAGCTTCAAAAGCGGAAGTCCCTTTACCGGCTTCCGCTTTTTTTATGGATGAAATCGGCTGAATATGCTTAACTCTTCAACAAAGGTGGTTAAATAAACCCGGTTGCTGTTCGCTCGGCGTGCTGTAGCCAACGCCATATAGCTAGCGTCGGATGCATACTCTCAGAGAAGGCTACGCCTACGTACGCTAGCGAGCTACCTAGCGCTATAGGCCTCAATAGTTTCACTAACTGGAAATTTACAGCGCTAAGTAGCCAACGCCATAAGAGAGACAGAAATGCTAGTACTGCTCACCCGTGTACTGTTGTGGGCCTCAGTGGGGCTCTTGGTCTGGTACATCCTCACGCGTGTCATTCCGAAAAGGTATCTGACCTGGTTTGGCGGCGTGATTTTGCTGCTGCTGCTAGTAGCGGCTTTTTTTGAGCCGGATGATGGCACTGTCGGCGTGATCTGGCGAATTTTGTCTTTTCCTTTAACGCCGCTAGGAGCCGCTATTGTGCTGCTGGGCTTGGCGCTGAGTACAGGGGTGAAAAGAATTAGAGGCAACCCGGTGGCGATCGCCCTTGCCATCCTCCTCATCTCTAGCATTCCACTCTCCGCCCAGTGGCTGGTCAGCGGTGCCGAAAGATCGGTGAGAACGGCCTACCAGGACCGTGCTGAGCTGTGCGGCGAGGTCTGTCCTGTTGATATTCCAGGGCAGGGCAATTTGGGCCAGGCCGCTGCCATTGTTGTCTTGGGCGACAGCCAGGATATTAGCAAGGCCATCACGGTCGCTGATCGGCCTGACGATGTTTCTGTCAACTCGACATTAACGCCCCGATTGCTCTACGCGGCCAACCTTTATCAGCGGGCCAGATCTCAGGGAGCCTCGCCAGTAGTCGTAGTGACAGCCGGCGCTGACCCTGCCGGTGAACAGGAGCGCAACGTCATTCGCGGCATCTTATCGCGCAACGGCGTTTCTGAAGGAGATATCCAGGTTCAGACCACTGGCCTGGATGTGCGCAGCACCAGCCTCAACGTAGAAAAGCTTTTGCAAGACCGGCAGGTGATTGCGCCTCGCAGCACGCGCAGAAGCGAAGGCATTTCTAACGATCCGAGAATCGTGCTGGTAGCCCCGGCCATTATTATGTCACGGGCGGCACTCACCTTTGAGCGTCGAGATTTGCAGGTGATTGCTAAGCCAACTGACTTTTATACCGCGCCGGTGACAGGTGGCGGTAGTTTGCTCAGACGGCTGCCAGATATTTTGCCCAGTGTTGACGCTTTGCAGCTGACTACCCGCTATTGGAATGAGCTGCTGACCTCGCTGTATTACTTTCTCAGGGGTTGGTTGCCTAACTTTAACTTTGGGTGGGATTCTAGTATTGAGATTTAGGACAGAAGACAGGAGACAGGAGGAAGACGGGGGATTGAAATTATAGGATTGGCCTGGCTAGAGCAAGCGTTATGCTAATGAGTAGCACTGGCAACACTATTTTTCATGGCCCAATCTTCTAAACTTGTTCGGTTAGCCAGTTACCTCAGGCCCCATTGGCAGCAGGTGACGTTAGGGCTGGTAGCACTGCTGGTGGTTAATGCCGTTGGCGTGACCATTCCGCTGATTATTGGCTATGTGGTCGATGAGCTGACGGTGAGCTTTACGCTAACTCGGGTGTTGCGCTACGTGCTGCTGGTGCTAGTGCTAGCTAGCATCATGTGGGTGATCCGGATGGCGTCGCGGATTTGCTTATTTGGGGCGGGTCGTCAGGTTGAGTTTGACCTGAAGCAGCGGATTTTTGAACATTTGCTGACGTTGGAGCCGGCCTATTTTGGGCGCAATACTATTGGCGATCTGATCAATCGGGCGACTAGCGATGTCGATAATATTCGGCGGCTGCTGGGGTTTGCGGTGCTGAGTATGGCGAATACGCTGTTTGCCTACATCATGATTGTGCCTGCGATGGTCAATCTCAATGGCAGTGTGGCGTTTTTCTCGCTGGCGGTCTACCCGTTTATGTTTGGGGTGGTGGCGATTTTTGGCGATCGCCTGCGCAACCAGCAGCTCGACGTACAAGAAGAAATCTCCAATCTCAGCGATCTGATCCAGGAGGACATGGGCGGTATTTCTCTAGTCAAGATCTACGCTCAGGAAGAGAACGAACGCCGCGCTTTCAGGCGTCGCAACCGCGATCTGCTCAGAGCGAATCTGGCACTGGCTAAAACCCGGAATACCCTGTTTCCGCTATTGGGCGGATTTGCCAGCCTGAGCCTGGTGATTGCCCTGGCGATTGGCTCGCAGGCAATTATAGCCGGGCAGCTCTCGGCGGGTGATTTTGTCGCGATTATGCTCTTCATTCAGCAGTTGGTCTTTCCGACTGCCTTGCTTGGTTTTACGATTACGGCCTATCAGCGCGGCGAGGTCAGCCTGGATCGGATTGAGGCGATCTTTGCGGCTCAGCCTAAAATTCGCGATGCTCACAGGGCGATTTCTCTCCCTGAGCCGGTCGGCCATTTGCAGGCTAAAGGGCTAACCTTTACCTATCCTGGCACGAATCGCCCGGCGCTAGACCAGGTGAGCTTCACGATTGAACCGGGGCAAACAGTGGCAGTCGTCGGCCCGGTTGGATCGGGTAAATCGACGCTGGCGATGGCCCTGCCCAGGCTTTTAGCAATCGACCCAGGG
Organism: Leptolyngbya sp. BC1307; assembly: GCF_002286735.1. Taxonomy (GTDB): domain Bacteria; phylum Cyanobacteriota; class Cyanobacteriia; order Phormidesmidales; family Phormidesmidaceae; genus Phormidesmis. Next base: position 1,632 of record NZ_NRTA01000060.1, on the reverse strand, counting down.
CAGCTTTTTTTAGATGGTCAAGACACAACGCAGCTTGCACTGACAGACTTACGCGGGGCCATTGCCTTCGTCCCCCAAGACAGCTTTCTCTTTAGCACCACCATCAAAAACAATGTTCGCTACGGTGACCCGATGGCTGAGCAGATGGAAGTGGAACACGCCGCCAAAGAAGCGCAGCTATACAGCGAAATTCTCAACTTTCCGCAGCAGTTTAAAACGACTGTTGGCGAGCGCGGCATTACCCTTTCGGGCGGTCAGCGGCAGCGCTCAGCGCTCTCACGGGCTCTGCTGGTAGATGCGCCGATTTTGGTATTAGATGCTGCGCTGTCGAGTGTAGACAATCAAACAGCTACTCGGATTTTGGATAATCTCTCGGGCGAGGCGGGGCGCAAGACGGTGATTCTTGTCTCTCATCAGATGTCGGCGGCGGCGGCGTGCGATCGCATTTTGGTAATGGATCAAGGTCGCATTGCTCAGGCAGGCACCCACAGCGAACTGGTCAGCCAGCCTGGGCTCTATCAAGAACTGTGGAATCAGCACAAGCTCAAAGAGGTGTTGCAGTAAGAGGTTTTAAAGGTTGCTGCGTGGCCCCCCGTCCCCCAATACTGGGGGCTCTGAGTCCGGCCCCCCCCAAACTTGGGGGCTAGGGGGGCTCTGCGAGTGGTTTGCTCAACTATTTATTCGATTCTGACTCGCTTGGTTAATATTGCCATGACTTCATTCGGGCGACCGGTGGGCATGGGATGGCTCCAGTCGGTGGGCTCGGCGTAGCGGAGGTTGTGCAGGTGCTTGATGGTGGCTAGCACGGCGGGGGCGGTGCCGATTAGCATATGGCGCACGGGTTTGGGCTGAGCAGTGGAGTTTTCGGTAGGCGAAGGGGTAGACGCGGCTGCGCCCTGAGAGGAAGGAATAAACATAAGTGTTCTGGGTTTCGGGGGTATGGGGTCGAAACCCAGAACTCGCGAATCCTTAGCCGCCCGCAGAGATGACGTGCAAATCGGGGTGGCTAAAGAGTACATTTACTCTTAGCGTCCGGGATTGCTTCGGAATCCTGGGGGTTAGCCGTCGGCTAGGTGGTACGAACACCTGCCGATGGCGCTAAGTCATGTTGAGTTCTGAGTGGGTTGCGATACGCGATCGCAGCCGTAGAGACGATAATAAACGCATTTTCACTCAGAATCAACCTATAAATTGTTACAGAGCGCTGACACTTATAGGACGAAGTTCAGACCAGAGGCTATATCAGCTTGCCTTTATTTTTTCTAATTGATCAGTAATTATCTAACGAATTCTCTTTTCCTTTAACTGTAGCCAGCTCAATCCAGAACAGCTATAGCCATCCTGCGTCATTTTTGAAACGCTTACGCTTGAGGCATTTGGCCTTGAGCATGTAAGTTTTCACTTTTCATGCCGGATGGCTATAGCTGTATGGCATAGCTAAGTTCTCAAGTTTAAATATACATATTTCTACTTAATTAGGACTTACGCATTGACAGAGTAGCCAGCCTGTATGCTGGCAGGAGCCCCCTTCTTTTTGAGTGATCGCTAGGCCATGCGTGAGCTATCAAAACCATCTACAGCCCAGTGCGATAGCACGCTCTACACCTTATTTTTGCTCTCAGAGCCGAAGTA
>NZ_NRTA01000059.1 GCF_002286735.1 Leptolyngbya sp. BC1307 | reverse complement strand
GGAATAACCAGGAATTCTTAAGACAAACACCCATTGAAGCGCTAAGTCTTAGGAAGCTCCGTCTGTACCCGCAGGGTCAGAGGGAGAGACTTCACTGTCAAGCCTGCTTTTGTTACAGCTTTTTCATGAGGCTGTCACAGGAAAGTCATACCTATCGCCCATCATCGATTTATTAGGAGTGATAACTCGCTTCCTCACACCCACCTGACCGATATTGCTCAGCGCCGATTGCCGACGCGACGCGATATCGGTTTTTTTTGCTCTTGGTTCCTATTCGGGTACAGCTGCTGGTGCATCAAACTGCTGAGTATAAAACTGAGCATAGCGACCGCCTTTAGACAGTAGCTCGGGATGCGTGCCCGATTCTAAAATCTTCCCTTTCTCTAAGAACAGAATGCGATCAGCCTGCCTGACGGTACTGAGCCGGTGGGCAATGATAAACACAGTGCGGTTTTGCATGGCTCTTTCTAAGGCTTCTTGCACCAGCGCTTCTGATTCGGGGTCGAGGGCGCTGGTGGCTTCGTCGAGAATGAGGATGCGGGGGTTGAGGAGAATGGCGCGGGCGATCGCTATCCGCTGCCTTTGCCCGCCCGAAAAGTTGGTGCCGCGCTCTCCTACCCAGGTGTGATAGCCCTGCGAAAACTGGCTGATGAAGTCGTGAGCGTTAGCGACTTTGGCCGCCGCTTCAATCGCCGCGTAGTCTAGCTCAGTTTGGCCATAGGCAATATTTTGCGCGATCGTGCCCGAAAACAGCGTAGTCTCTTGGGGCACAATGCCGATTTGATGGCGCAGACTGGTAATCGTGACGGTTTTGATATCAACGCCATCCACCAAGATTTGGCCGATTTGCGGGTCATAGAAGCGGGCTAGCAGATTGACGACTGTCGTTTTTCCGGCTCCCGATGGGCCGACCAGGGCAACGACTTCGCCAGGACTGACCTGCAAATCCAGATCGGTGAGGACGGGTTCATAAATGTCCGCTGTGTTAGCGAGAGAATCGTCATTTGAGCCGATGTCGCGGTAGCCGAATCTGACGTTTTGGTAGTGGACTTTGCCGGTGATGCGGGGGAGGGCGATCGCTCCTGGCTGCTCTACCAGCGTCGGCTTCAGGTTCATCAGCTCAAACACTCGCTCTGCCGATGCTTCTGTCTGCTTATAGAGGTTGTAGTTTTGAATAGACAGATCAATCGGGGCGATCAGCAGGGCTAGCGCGGTCAAAAAGGCGACAAAGTCTCCTGATTCCAAATTGCCCAGCGAAATTTGCCACGCCCCCACCATGAACAGCAGCATCACGCTCAGCGCTTCGAGTAGCCCTACCGCCGGATATTGCAGCGAGGTGAGATATTCGCTGCGGTAGCGGGCGTCACGGTTGACTTTGGCCTGCTTCGCAAAGCGAGCCACTTCATAATCTTGGGCGGCAAACGCCTGCACGATCCGAATGCTGCCAAAGACTTCTGTAAGCAGTGAAGAGAGATCGGCGATAGAAGACTGGTTGCGCCGCGATAGGCTGAGCTGCCGTTTGCCGAAAAGACCAATCAGCACGGCCACTACCGGCGCGACCACAACGCCCGTCAGCGAAAGCTGCCAGTTGAGATAAAAGATATAGCCCGCCAGCACCACGATTTGCAAAACGCAGGAGATAAACTGCTGCGACATTTTGAAGGTGACTTCGCCGATGCGCTCGGTATCTTCGGTCAGCCGGTAGGAGAGGTCGCCAGTCTGGGCGCTGGCAAAGTAATCGATGCCCAGCCGATGCAGATTGCCATACACTCGCTTGCGCACGGCCAGCACCAGGTTGAGAGAGGCTTTGGCCGCGCCGACCCGCTGCCCATATAAAAAGGCACTCTGCACCACAAAGTCCGCCATGGCAAAGCTCAGCCAGTAGGCGGTTTGGCCCAGGTTACCCTCGGCGATCGCCCCAGAAGCCCGCTTGGCCAGATAGGGCAAAATCGGCATCGTAATCACGTAGCCAATGACGCAGATAAACGTGACGACAAACCAGGACCGCTGGTCGTTTAAGAAAGGCCACAGGTAGTGGTAGCTAGACTTAGCAGCGCTTTTCACAATTGGCCCAGATCGACGGCAGGAGAATGGGTTGGGTCGGCGGCAATAGCCTCATCCATATGCTTCAAGATCGAATTAGCAATCCGCGCCGACGCCCCAAAGGGGCCAAACCGCTGCCGGCCATTCTCCTCGCAAGCCTGCAAGTAGCTCGCATCATCAAGAGTTTTGACGACGCAGTGAGCTGCTTCTTGCAAAATCTCCGGCGTCGCCGCTCGCTTGCCAATGGTCTGCACTGACAGGCCGAGCAGCCGCTGTTGCGCTTCGGCAAATGCATAGGTAAACTGCGGCCCCTGACCGGCAATCTGCACAATTGGTTTGCCAATCGCCATTGCATGGTTCACTGCTAGCCCCGCCATGCCAATCACCAGATTGCAGCGATAGGCAATGTCGCTAAAGGCATCGCTGTAGCAGAGAATTTCGACCGGATGCGGATAGTCATCAGTGCCCGGATGGCTCAGCCTTACCCAGTCTGCCTGGCGATCGCCGCTGCACTGCTCGTATTGCCAGCCTTGGGTGCGGGCGATTCTCCCTTGGAGAGACTGCGTCAACGCCTCAACTTCTGCCAGCACACTCGGCACCAGCGCCGCTCGAAACTGGAGGCCAGGGTTGAGCTGGGCCACTTTTAGTACTAGCTGCATTTCTAGCTTGAGATTTTCAACCGCTTCTGCCGTACGCGATCCGGGCAGTAAAGCCACCATCTGTTCATCGTCTGCGAGCTGCAAATCTTTCCCGGTTGGCTTTAGCCGGTCCAACGCTGGAATGCCGCCAAAATGAATTTTCTCTAATCCTTGTTGGCGCAAGTCTTCAGCCGTGTACGCATCCCGAGTAAAAACGGCCCGACACCGCTCAGACTTGAGGATATTCCAGAGAATAAAATCCACATTCAGCGTGCCTTCGTAGGTTGACGACAGCGGCGAGATAAAAGAGACAAATGGTTTGCCGCTGAGATAGGCAAACGCCTGCCCAACGGCGTCTCCGGTCGCCGCGACAAAATCTACCTGTGATGCGTACTGTTTCATCGCCTGAAACTGCTTCCAGGTCATGGTCAGCAGACCCGCTCGAATATCGTTAATCAGCCGCAGCCGGTTCATGAAGGTAAACCCACCGGAGGGCAGCGTGTAGGTGGGCCCGATGATCGGCACGTTGAGCTTGTGGTAGTCATTGCCCTCACCCACAATCGGCAGCGCCCCAATTTCTAGGTCGGGGCGAATGGCTCTGAGGGTACGAATCACATGCGCGGAGTGATTGTCTTCGCCGTGACCATTGCTGATATATAAGAGGCGCTGAGACATACGCGAGAGAGCACTAAGCCGCAAAGGGTGTGCCAAAAGAATGAGTCGAATCTATCCTACACCGCTCAGGCATTGCCGATTTTTGCGCTAGCTTTGTCAACTGATACAACGGGACTTGCCAAGGCAGTCCGCGAATGGGTTAATTTGAGGGGCGAACTCTGGATGAAATTCCCATGGCTACTTCCCTGCTTCGTCGCTGCTCTGCGGGTGCGTTTGGTGTGCTGCTAGCGCTGCTGTCTCTACCTTTGGGCCGCTCTGAGCAGGCTATGGCTCAATCGGCGATCGCCCCTGATGAAACCGTCGAGTGTGAGCTGCTGATTGTCGGCGGCGGGCTCTCGGGGACGGCAACGGCCTATGAAAGCCTGCTGGCTGGCCGGACGGTCTGTATGACTGAGCTGACCGACTGGGTGGGCGGTCAGATTTCTTCTCAAGGCACCTCGGCACTAGATGAAGCCAAACGTCAGCGAGAGCTGCTGTTTTACGCTAAGGGCTATAAGGAGCTGCGCAACCGGATCGAAGATTTTTACAATGAGCTGAATCCGGGCGGCTGCTGGGTGAGTGTCTCCTGCTTTCTGCCGCGCGATGCGAATACGATTTTGACTCAGGAGCTAGAAAAGGCGGCTCGCCGGGGGAAAGGAACGCTCAAATGGTTTCCTTCTACGGTGGTCAAAGAGCTACAGCTAAGCGCCGATGGGCGGATGATCGATGGGGCGATCGCCATTCAGCACACCCCCGCTCCCGGCTCTCCACCACTCAACACTGAACTGCTCTCTGAAACGCTGATTGACAGCTATCAGTACGAAGATTCGGCTCGATTTACCAAGAAAATTATTCAGTTTGTTCCCCCCGCTGGTGAGCAGTCCGGCCCGGCTGACTGGTATGTGATCGAGGCGACTGAAACGGGTGAAGTCATTGCCCTTTCGGGTGTTCCTTACCGATTGGGGTTAGATCCGCGATCGCCCCTCAACCCTTCTTCTCCAACTGAGACCGGCGATCCATACTGCACGCAGGGCTTCACCTATACCTTTGGCATGGAGCGCACCGCTGAAGCGCAGCCGCAGCCCAAACCCGTCCACTACGACCAGTACGCGCCCTACTTTAGCTATGAGCGCCGCCGAGACAGTGGCGACTACTTCGACTACGTCTTTACCTACCGTCGCATTGCCGCCCCTGGTCCGCGCCCCGAAGCCAAAGCCTTTGGTGTCTCAGTGCCGGTTCCTGGCGATATCTCCATGCAGAATTGGACCTGGGGAAATGATTACCGCCCCGGCACCGCCCAGGATAATTTGATCTTTAGCTCCGCTCAGCTTGCCGAAACCGGTCAGCTTGCGCCAGGCGGCTGGCTCGGCGGACTGCGAGTCGATGCCCTGCGCGAGGCTGAAGAAAACGCCTACAGCTACTACTACTGGCTGGTAGCGGGCGACACCGATTCTCAGCTTGGCCCCGGCGTCAAAGAGCCTCACCCCGACCATCGCTTTATCGCCGGGTTAGATGCGCCGATGGGCACCGCTCACGGTCTGTCGAAGCATCCTTATATTCGGGAGGCGCGGCGGATTATTGGGCGACCTGCCTACGGCCAGCCTCAAGGCTTTGCGGTCAATGAAATTGACATCTCGCGGGCCGACTTCCGCGACGAATATTACCAAACGGCACTGGGGCCGAAGCGCTACCTTGACCTGTGGCGAGCCCTGGCTGGCTTGAATACGACAGCGGTGATTGACGACAACGTGCCTGCGGCTGACATCATGCGCCGTACTCGCTCGACGATATACCCTGATGCGGTCGGCATCGCCCAATACGCCATCGACTTTCACCCTTGCCTCACCCTCTCGCCGCCGGAGACCCCTGGCAATACTGAGCGCGAAAATATTCGTAAAGCCCACGGCCAAGCTTACCCCGGGCAAATTCCACTGCGGGCGATGATTCCGCAAAATATCGACAATTTGCTGATTGCCGGTAAAACGATTGCTACCAGCAATATTGCGGCGGCGGCTTACCGGGTTCACTCCTTTGAGTGGTCGGTGGGCGCAGCGGCTGGGACAACGGTTGACTTTGCCTTTGACAATGGCGTATTGCCTTACGAACTGGTAGATGAGCTGCCCTCTCGCGAGCCCCTACTAGAGCAGCTACAGAAAAGGCTGAATGACAACGGCAACCCGACGGCCTTCCCGGATACCTCTATCTTTAATCTCGATTGGGAGGCTTGGCGCGTTTGGTAGGGGCTTTGACACAGTCTCTACTGAGGAGGACCGCTTCCAGCACTGTGGAACTTGCCACCGACCTTCGGAACGTATACCTTTAGCAGGCGACTGATATCGCTATGGAATTTTCAGATAGCTGGCAAAACTGGACATTTACCGCGCTTTACCTAACGCTGACGCTGTTCATCATCTGGCAGATCATCAAACCGCGCACGCCATAATAGAGAGTAGAGCGACTCACTTGCTCGCGTAGTCACAAGTCTGTTCAGCCATGCCCGACTTTCTCCCTTCTCAGTCTTCTCGCCGTAAACTGCTCAGCCGACTAGGACTGCTCGGCGGCGCGGCCCTACTCCCTCCTGCCCTACGGTCTTGGGTAGTGCCATCGTCCCCAGCGTCTGCGTCTTCGATGCCTTTGAGCGCCGTAGCCCAGGCTGCTCCGCTAGCGGCGGCTGGGCTTAACCCGCACCGGGTCGTCATAGTTAGCACCACTGACCGCGCCGCTGGGGTCCGGCAGGCCATTGAGCTGTTGCAGCCACCCAGCTTTGAGGGCAAACGGGTGTTCGTTAAGCCTAATTACAACACTGGAGATCCGGCCCCTGCCGCGACCGATCCGGCGGTACTTGAGGCGCTAGTGCAGGAGATTCAAGCTGACGGGGCCAGTCAGATTACCGTAGGCGATCGCTCTGGTATGGCCGAGACTCGCAGTGCCATGCAGCAGATGCAGGTATTTACGCTAGCTGAGCGCTATGGCTTTACGCCGATGGTGTTCGATGAACTAGGGGCTGATGACTGGCAGTATTTTTCGGCTGAGGGCACGAACTGGTCGCAGGGGTTTGCGATCGCTAAACCTGTCTTAGACGCTGACGCGGTGGTCAACGTTTGCTGCCTGAAGACCCATCGCTTCGGGGGGCACTTTACTCTATCGCTGAAGAACGCGATTGGTATGGTGGCTCGCAGAGTGCCTGGCGATGGGCATGACTACATGCGAGAACTGCATCGTTCTAGCAATCAACGGCTGATGATAGCTGAGGTCAACCGTGCTTACCGGCCAGTGCTTAACCTGATTGACGGCGTCGATGCGTTTGTCGGCGGTGGCCCCGAGCAGGGACAGCGGGTGAGGGCCGGGGTAATGCTGGCCAGTACTGACCGGATTGCGATTGACGCGGTAGGAATCGCCATTTTGCGTATGTTAGGCACTACCCGCGAAGTCTCTAGCGGCTCCATTTGGAGCCAGGCGCAGATTCGCCGCGCCGCCGACTTGGGATTAGGCGCTGTCAGCGCTGAGCAGATAGAATTAGTCACAGCCGATAGCAGCAGCGCTCAGATGGCTGATCAACTGCGTCCTTTTCTCAGCTAGGGCTATTTTTGCGAAGCGATCGCAGTCTCTGAAACCAACACTTCCTTAGCCAACAGCTTCAGAGACTGCATCTATGGGCAAGTGGCTACCGTGATGGGCAAACGGTGTTACCTTCCGAACCATCTCTCGTTCAGGTGTTAGACCGATGAATTTTCAGCGAGGACCGAGCGACTGTGAATTTTAAGTTTGGCATCGAGCATGAGGTCGCTTTCTTACGACCTGACGGAGAGTTTGCAGACTTTGCCAATACCTCTTTTGCCGAATTCGACGCGATTATCGCGCAGCTACCCCGGTACGAACAAGATTATCCTCAGCTGCGGATAGGCGATGCGGGCATTAAGCTAAAACGCTGGTACATAGAAGGATTTGAGCGATTTGACCAGACCGGTAAGGTAATTGACTGTCCGCCCAAAGGCATTGAAATTCGCACTACGGTGCAAAGCAGTATTGAAGAGGCCGTGGCACAGCTCAAAGGGAGTTTTGAGCAACTGCGGTCTCAGGCAATAAAAGCAGGGTTTTTACCTGTGCTCACCAGTTTTCACCCCTACAGAAGCGAATTTGTTTTTGATCCACCGCTAAACGCCTTTGAGCAGCGCCGCCGCCAAGCATCACCAGAGATGCAAACGGCCCATATCCCGATGCTTACTCAGGGGCCAGATTTAAACCTTTCGGCTGAAGGTCTGACAGTTACGCAGCTCATCGATATTGGGCGCAAGCTAACGTATTACAGCCCGTTCATCATTCCTTTTAGCTACAGCTCACCTTTTTATCAGGGCAAAGCTTGGCAAGGGCTTTCTATTCGCACTTTTTATCGCACGGGCCCTCGTCCTGCCGCGATGGTTTTTGTAGAGCATGAGGCAGATTTGCTCGACTCTGTGCCCTCACTCACACAGATGGCCAGATTGCCTGCTGAAGTGGGCCGGATAGAGTTCAAAGCGTTTGATAGCTGCGGTGATTTTGAGCTATACGGCAGTCTGTTGGCTTTGCTTGAAGGGCTAGTGCTCGATCAGACGCTGACTGGGCGGGCAACCATCCCCGATGCCAAGCTGCATCAGCAGTCGGCGCGGTTGGGCTTTGCTGATGAGGAAATTTATGCAGGAGCTTGTGAAGTGTTGGACTCTGTTATTAAGGTGCTGCCAAGCGAAGGCGATTCTCCGAAGGAGAGGCTTTGCCATCGCGCTCGGCTAGAAAGATTGAGCACTATGCTACGAGGCCAATACAGCCCCGCTCAAACAATGCTAAAAGCCTATGAACAAGGTCAATCTATCGCGCAGATTTTGCAACAGGGATATTGTCTATCGAGCGCCCAACGAACAGGGATGGAAAGAAACGTCTTAACAATCACCAACCAGCCTTGGCTCGATGAGTCTAATGCCATCACTTGAAGTGCAAAGACTGTTCCTGAAAGATATTCAATCGAGACATCGGTCTGATGGCGACCAGCGCAGCTATTTTTTACCGGTGACCATTTGTGTAGCTGCAGGGTAACTGCCAGCTTTTTGTCAGCGTTATGACTAGATCAGTCCGGGGCTGGGAGACTCGTTTGATAATGCTCCAGAGCTGAAGGGCTTCTGTAGCCGTTTGAATAGTCACTTTCAAGGGCTGAAAGCCACCGCACTGACAGGTGATGTCTAGCTCTTGCAGGCGATGGTAAACCTGCCAGCGATCTTCACAGTCAATGGCGATGCCAGTTGGCTGATGAGGCGCTGGGTCGGCGGGCGGCTGAGATGATCTTACGGAGTTGGATGACGACATTTGGAAAAAGTATCCGAGTGACAAAAATTGCTGGCGAAGGGGAAAATAGAAGCTATTGTCAAACGACTAAATAGCGGTAGAAAGTCGTTTTGAGAGGGTGCTGACTGTGTGATGCCGCATCAGAGGGCTTTTGCGGTAATCTTATCAGGATAAAAAATAACTCGATGAGAGGAATTTCTGTTAAGCCAGATAAGAAAAACTGTAAAAATAAAATGAATTGTTATGAGTTATCAATATGATTGGTTTGCATAACTAGAAGGTAGTTTCAATAGTCTTTCTGAGAGCTTATGAGTGGCGGGTCAGTTTCATCTTATGTAAACCCCAAAGGCTATTAGCTTCATAATTTTGCACATGATCAACGGTTGATTTTATTGAGAACATGTATCAATCCAAACGGGGAAAAGCATGTACTTTCAAGAGATGCGGACTTTCTCGATAAGCTAATATACTGATCGTAATTGGCACCCATTGCTAAATTCCAAATTAACCGAAGAGGATCTAATAATATGGCTATTTCATCTGCTGTGATCACCCCTTTTGGGCAAGTTGCCGACAACGCTATCCTGCTAGAAAAGTCTACGACTGAGCCCGTTTGTGAAGGCTTAAATATTGCTTTAGCAAGCATGCAGGGCGTTTACGTTCAATATCAAAAGCACCACTTCGTCGTTGAGGGCGCTGAATTTTATCAGCTGCATCAATTTTTTGAAGAGAGCTACGATGCGACTAAGCAGCATGTGCACGATTTCGGCGAGCGCCTAGATGGACTCGGGGGCGTACCTGTCGCTAGCTTTAGGACGCTGGCTGAGCTGTGCTGTTTTGAGCAAGAGCCAGACGGCATCTATGGCTGTCGGCAAATGGTAGAAAACGATTTGCGCGCTGAGCAGGCGATTATTCAGGTGCTGCGTCGCAATGCGGCTCAAGCAGAGAGCTTGGGCGACAGAGCCACCCGCTACCTTTACGAAGGCATTTTGCTCAAAACCGAAGAACGCGCTTACCACTTAGACCATTTCCTCTTCTCCGATACGCTGGTTCAATTGAACTAAGGCTAACTATAGGCCGAGTACAAAGTTTTTCCAAAGCAGCCACCGATGAGGGTGAGCTGCTTTTTTTATTAATGAGATCTCGTCCCGTTGGTTCAGTTATACCTTTAGTTGATAATCACTGTCAAGAAAGTTTCGGCAGGTTTATCAAACTAGCTCACTCAGGCTCAAATCCCTTATCTACCCTTATCTATCGGTCGTTATGAGCCGGATTAAAGCTGCCCTATTCGTAAGCAGAGCTTTCAGCGATGAACATGAGATAACAATTTCTTATAGAATGGTTCTCAATAGGGTTCTATGAATGACGCTAGAATAAAGCCTATCCTAGCCGTCTGAAGTCGGCGTACCGGACGTTAAAGCAGATGTTTACCTGTATAGAACCTTAGCGATGGCTGATATGAGTGCAGCTCAGTTTTGCCTGATAGGACAGTTCCTGACGTTTCTGCCTGGGGAAAAGTCGCCCTATCAAAAGCTTTCGCTAGAGGTGGCGCGAGATGACGGGACTGTCAATGCGCCGCCGGTCACTTATCAGATACAGCTGGGTAAGGATTTGCGGCGAATGATGTATCGCTATCTAGCGCCTCAAGACTGGGTGAGGGTGGTGGGCAAACAGGTAATAGATCAGCGCAGCGGTCAAATGGTGTGGCGAGCGGCCGAAATTTCTAAGCTTTCCCTGGGTCAAGTAAATCAGCTCAAGCACCAGACGGCATTACCTAGAGCGTCTCAATCACCCAAACCCATTCGAGTACTGATTTGCCAAAAGTCTGACTGTCGTCAGCGGGGAAGTCTGGCGGTAAGTCAAGCCATAGAAGCGGCGATTCTGCAGAGAGGAGACTTCGCCAACGCTGAAGCAGGCAACTCAAAAATAGTCATTCAGACAACCGGCTGTATGAAACGCTGTCAGGCTGGGCCGAATGTGGTGATGTTCCCGGGGGGAGCGCATAGTCGGGTAACGCCAGAGGAAGGGCGATCGCTCATTCAGTCCATCCGCTAAAAGCACTTGCAGAATTCTTCGAACGTTTTGCGGTAAACCATTTTCTCGTGAGGTGTCCAGCTAATCTTGCCATTGCGCTCTAGTGCCTTAAGCAAGCGAGTGACGGTCACCCGAGTAGCCCCAATAGACTCAGCAATTTCTTGATGCGTAAGCTTGAGCAGAATATGGCGGCCTGCAGATGTCGGTTCACCGAACGTGCTCGCTAGCCAGCAGATAAACTGAAGCAATCGCCGCTCGGACTGACGGCAGTGGGCAATTCGTAGCAAGTCATTAGACTGACGAATCTGAGCCAATATGACCGCTTGCGAACAGCAATAGTCACTCCCTAAATATTCAGCGGTGACTGCCGTCAGGCACTGCGCTTCGTAAGGGTGCATCTGGGCTAGGGCACAGCCCAGAATATCGCCTTTTGACCAGAAGCCCAAAGGAACCGACTCTCCTTCTGCACTCCAAGTAAGCGATCGCACGTATCCCTCCTGAATGCGCCATAGTCCGCCCTCATAACAGCAGTGCAAATTTTCATGGCGCTTAAAGTGAAAAAGCTTGGGCTGATACAAGTCTTGCATGGGGCTTTCGGTTAGATAATCATGGGTGGGACAGTAGTCAGCTGGGTAGTCACGCGTGGGATAGTCAATTGCAGCTTCGCTACAGGCAGTGGTGGGCTACGCCGTACATTTAAGCCGGTAGTTGCCCGTAAAATACTGACAGCGATGGCAAGGCACCTGATGCAGCCGCTTAAGATGGCTGAAGCCCTGTTTGCAGGTACGTAAAGTACTCCAAATTAAGAGCAGACTCAGGCTACCGAGAGTAACAAGACCGCAGATGCTGAGGGCAATCACGAGACCTCTTCCCTAAAGAAATGTCTTGAACAAATCATTAAAAATCACCACAGCAGCCGTTCTTTTTAGGCAGACGGCCACTCAGTCGACAGACAACAAAAGCACTTATTGAGAGCTACATTCAATAAATAACTGTTTTGAGTATACTGTAATTTCCTTTAATAGGAAAAATTTTCAATAAAGAATTTTGGAACACAAAAAAGCGTGTAGTTTCTGTAGAAGCCACACGCATTGGTTGGTGTATTTAGGAAGCGATAGAAGACAGCTTAAACCCAGCCGACTCTATCCATCAGCTGCACTGCAGCAGCCTGGTTTTCACCATAAGTGGAGACATTCACACTGTCGTCTTTAAAGTCGCCAAAGTTGGCTACCGCTGGGGCAAGCTCAGCGTCTTCAACTACCGGATATTCGTTGTTTCCTTTGGCAAAAAATTCCTGAGCTTCAGTCCCTGCTAAATATTCTAAAAACTGTCGGGCCGCTCTCGCATGAGGCGCGGAGGTAACCACGCCCGCACCGCTGATGTTGACATGGGCACCTCGGCCCGATTGGTTGGGAAAGAAGACGCCGATTTTTTCGAAGATGGCTTGTTTAGCCGGATCTTCTTCCTCCAGGTAGCGGGGGAGGTAGTAAGTGTTTGCGATCGCCAGCTTGCCTAGCCCTGCTGCTGCTGCTTCAATCTGCGCCCGGTCGTTACCCTCGGGCGGCCGGGCAAAGTTTTTGACAAAGGCTTTGGCCCAAGCTTCAGTCTCTTCTAGTCCATTCGCCTCAATTAAAGAAGCAACCAAAGACTGGTTGTAAATATTATCTGAAGACCGAATCAAAATTTCGCCGCGCCAGCGAGGATCAGCCAAATCTTCGTAGGTGGAAAGCTCTGCCGGGTCCACTGTGGCTTTGTTATACATGATCACGCGGGCCCGCTTGGAAAAGCCAAACCACTTGCCCTCGGGATGCCTCAAGTTTTCAGGAATACGTCTGGTGAGCACCCGAGAAGAGACAGGTGCAAACACACCCACTTGATCAGCTCGCCACAACATACCCGCGTCAACTGTCATAAACACATCAGCTGGGCTGTTAGCGCCCTCGGCCTCAATTCGCGCTAGCAGCTCCTCTGCTTTACCTTCTAGCAAATTGACGCGAATACCGGTGAGATCGGTGAACGTCTCGTACAGTTCGTCATCGGTGTTGTAATGGCGAGACGAGTAGAGATTGACTTCACCCGTTTGGGCACGAACCGACCGAGGTCGCAATACCTGAGTAGCGGCAAATGCCGCAGTGGCAGCTGTACCCCGAATTATCAGTGACCGTCTTGAAAGCTTCATAGATTACCGTCCTTAGCTGGTTGAGCAAGATTCAGAGTTGGTAGCATCTTACTATTAATGAGAGTCATTCTTACAAGGAAAATTCAAAATAATTCTGAAAGCCTTGTAAATCAATAGGAATATCTTATTTATTTCGCCAGCTAGCTCTCCTTACTGAGAATTAATAAGGTTTAGCGGCAACTTAGCCTATCGCCTGCATTTAAATAATTATCGACAATGAATATTACTTGTGACTGTGAACTAGTTGTTGAATATCGAAAAACCATCAGAGAGTATTTCCCCAAAAATGCCGCTGTGAAAGGGATTTAATTGGGTGATTGCAAAATAAATACCCTGATCTGCTCAGTTATTTATTGGGATCTATTGCCATTAACTTGAATATGTCATAAAGTTGACGAAGTCGAGGTGACCTGATTAAAAAACAAAAATACCAAGGTACTGCAACTATGCAATCGTATGGAAAACCAACCGTAAGATACGACTGGTGGGCAGGTAACGCCCGCTTTGCCGATATGCCGGGGTTGTTTATTGCTGCTCATGTCGCTCAAGCTGCCCTGATTACCTTTTGGGCTGGAGCATTCACTCTCTTTGAAATCTCTCAATTTGACCCTGGACTGCCAATGGGTCAGCAAGGGCTAATTCTGTTGCCTCACTTGGCTACCTTAGGTCTTGGTGTGGGCAGTGGTGGCGAGGTTATCAATACCTACCCGTATTTCGTGATTGGCTCTGTTCATCTGATCTCTTCTGCTGTGCTGGGTGCAGGCGCACTGTTTCACACGGTTAGAGGCAGTAGCAGTCTGAAGGAGGCCAATGGCCCCGCTCAGCGCTTTTACTTTGAATGGGATGATCCGGCTAAGCTCGGCGTGATTCTAGGACATCATTTGTTGTTCTTAGGCGCTGGAGCGCTGGCATTAGTAGCCAAAGCAACTCAGTGGGGAGGTCTTTATGACGCGACCATTGGCGAGGTGAGAACGGTGACCAATATCACGCTCGACCCGGCAGTCATCTTTAGCTATCAAATTCACTTTGCCAGTGTGAACAGCCTGGAAGATTTGGTGGGCGGTCACGTGTATGTCGGTACGCTGCTGATTGCTGGCGGTGTTTGGCACATTCTTGTCCCCCCGTTGAAGTGGGCCAAGAGAGTGTTGATCTTCTCGGGCGAGGCGATCTTGTCTTACTCGCTCGGCGGAATTGCCCTGGCCGGATTTGTTGCAGCCTACTTCTGTGCGGTGAATACGCTGGCCTATCCGCCGGAGTTCTACGGCGCTCCCTTAGCCATTAAGCTAGGCATTACCCCCTACTTCGCTGACACGGTGAGCCTGCCGCCGGGTGTGTATACCGCTCGCTGCTGGCTGGCCAATGCGCACTTTTTCCTGGCGTTCTTTATGCTACAGGGCCATCTCTGGCATGCCCTGCGGGCAATGGGCTTCG
This sequence comes from Leptolyngbya sp. BC1307, assembly GCF_002286735.1. Classification (GTDB taxonomy): domain Bacteria; phylum Cyanobacteriota; class Cyanobacteriia; order Phormidesmidales; family Phormidesmidaceae; genus Phormidesmis. The sequence goes on along the minus strand of NZ_NRTA01000059.1, from coordinate 4,090 downwards.
ACTTTAATCGGGTGACCGATGCGTTAGATGCGACGGCTTCGACGCCAACAGCGTCATAGCGGACGAGTGTAAGTCGACCTATTGTTACAAATGTCCTCTCAAGACACACAGCCCGCTGTTTTTTTAGCAGTGGGCTTTTTTCCAGCTGAAGCGACCAAAGCTCTCTCTAAAATGTTCGCAAGGCTAACCTACTTTCTTGTCTTCTGTGCAGTTAGCACAGATACCATAGAGAATAAGCTGGCAATCAAGTACATGATAGCCAGCTTCCTTTGCAGTTTTTTCACCAATTTCAGCCACAGAGCTTTCTTCAAACTCTAGCGTTTGGTTGCAATGCAAGCACACAATGTGATGGTGGTCGCGCAGTGGGCGGTTGAGTTCGTAATGCTTATGGCCTTCTGCGAGTTCAAGCTCCCTTAGCAATCCCATACAAACCATGAGGTGAAGTGTTCTATAAACCGTAGATAGACTAATCCGATTCTCCGTAGGAGCCGCATCGCCAACATCATCTTCCCTCAACGCCCTATGAAGATCTTCTGCGCTGAGATGTTCGCCCTGAGCGAGTGCTATGAATATGCTCAGAACTTTCTGGCGCTGCGGTGTTGAGCGGTACCCTCTTGAATTCAACTTATCCTTGAGAGCCTCATCTGACAGAAAAGTCATAACGCATTTCCTTTAATGTTAGTAATCATTCTTATTTAGAAAGGCTGAAAAGGTCAAGTCATTTGGGTAAATGAAGGCGGATAATAGCGCTTATCCCTATCGTTACGGCGTTTCAGGTCTTTTCCTATGAATCTACCTGTAGAAGCCTCATAGGAATGCATTTTGATAGTGTATAAGGCACAAGGAAGCTCTGCACCAGCGGGCGATCGCAGATGCAGAGCTTGTAAAGCTCAAGTCAGCGGACTCTGGAGCAGCAAATGCTAGGTTGGCAAAATAGAGCGCTGGCAAGACGGGCAGACTGCATGGATAGCAAGCTGACAATCCAATAGCTGATAGCCAGATTTTTCAGCTGTTTTGGCACCTACTTTCAAAACAGAATCATTTTTGAACTCAACTGTCTTGCTACACCGCACGCAAATGAGATGATGGTGATGATAGGGAGAGGGTTGGTTGATCTCGTAGCGTTTTTGACCCTCTGCTAGCTCTAGCTCCCGCAAAATTCCCATACGAGACATTAATTTAAGATTGCGATAAATCGTAGAGAGTCCAATCGGATCGTCTCCCTCCTTCAGCATTTCGCATAAGTCTTCTGCGCTCAGGTGCCTGCCTTCCGGCAAATTTTGAAATGTCGTCAGGATCGTTTCACGCTGAGGGGTCATGCGCCAGCCGCGTTCGTGTAGCTCCGCTTTTAGGGCTGATGGTGTGTAAGCAACCATAACTACATTTCCCGCTAATAACCAATAGCATCCAACTAGATGAGAATGATAGCGAATCTGGAAGCTATTTGCAATAATCATCAACTATTGAGATTTATAGCTAAGAGCGGTTTACAAAGTATTACCTTATGGCAATTTAAAGCCCCGTGACATGAGGGCTCGGCAATTTTGCTCTGGAAAATAATTTGGACAGGGAAAAGAGTGCAAGGCGAACGGAAACGGCATTGGTACTCCTTGGGGCTTGATTTGGGCTTGACTGGCTCTACAGGATTCACTATGCCAGGAAGCTATGCAAATTTCCCGAGCCCCTTGTCCAGAAGTGGTTTAGGGAATTTTCATCTGTGGCCAGCATACTAGATTCGGTAGAGCCGCTTGACTGACTAATAAGACCCTATTTCAATTGCCTGATCTCTACAGTATCTCTAGTAGTGTTAATTACCACTAATTACCACAGAGTGATTTAGCCAGGTTCTTAAGGAATAGCATTGTTTCAGTTGATTTTAGCGGATGACCGCAGTAGTATTGGTGAGAGTCTTTCCCAATTGAGGGCGTGTAATGGACGGAGCAGGTTTTGACCCTACTCGCTGGAGCCACTGGTTACTGATTATCTGCTTCTCTGGTGTGTCGGCGGTAGGCTTGGCCCTCTCGTGGCAATGGCGCAGAGAGGCTAGGGTAAAACGCCAGAGAGCTAAGCTAGCTCACCGATTGAGGCAGGAATTGCACGGCGTAAGTCGCTTGTCACCCAAAGAGATACGATTTCCTGTCGGTGAGGCTTCACGTTTGTCTGGAGAGACTTTGCTAATGCCCGAAAACTTTCCTTCCTACGAAGAGTTTTCGAATGATCGCTCGGCTAGCTCCTGAGCTAATAGTCCTTCTAAAGACCCTTTTAAAGACTCAGTCTCTCTACAATCAGTGTTGCATACTCTAAAGTTAAGTTTGTTCTGGAAACTCTGTCTGCTATCCTTTGCGATCCACGGGGCTATGCTCAAACTGCCGTGGCCTCAAGAACCCTTGCAAACTGAAAGCGAAGTTCCTAAAGATGAATCTTTAGCCTCTATCCAGCCAGCTGTGATTGCTACAGTCAGTCTACCGACAGCAGCCCCTCCCGAGGAAAGCTTGAGAGAAACTAACGAGCCCAACCTACCGGCTGCGAATACTCTACCAGTTCCTGCGAACCTTCCTCCAGCGGTGTCTCCGGAGCGATCGCAGCGTCTACCCACAGAAGCGCTACAGTCCGTTCAACCCAGCCAGGGCACTCAGCTAATTCAGCCTCAGCCCGTTCCACAGACAGCACCCGTTGACTTGTCACCGCCACCGCCATCTCCAACCGATGGTGATACAACCGATGGTGATAGCCCATCTCCCTCGGGTTCACCGCTTGATACTGAGCCAGAACACGGCACGGTAATGGTGCTAGGCGAAGGGTTCCCGCATTTAGTGGATGCTCAATCTGGTTGCTACGGCCTAGAAGGCTGTCGTCAGTTAGATGGAAACTACCGTCAAGCGGCGCAGCAGTTGGTCGATCAAATGGAAGGCCAAGGCTATCAGCTTGCTGAGCGCAACGATATTGACGATGCCGGACATCGAGTTTTTGAAGTGACTAGAGCCGATGAACCCGAGAAAACCTACTACCTCAATATATTTTCACCAGATGCGGGTAGCGCTGTTTATGTCTTGGCTCTAGATATTTTGAGCCTAGAAGAGCTGAAGCAGCTAAATGGCTAGACCCCTGTGCCTCTCTGCCCAAAATGTTCGTGATCTGCTCTATTTTGTGCGGATCAATATTTGAACGCACAGTTAGACAATCTCAAAGGTGACGAAGTCAGATAACGGTGAAGCTGAGAGGCGACCAGTATCTTGCCGAATACCTAGAATCTTCTAACTGTCGGCTCCTGCGTAGTGTTATGCAGAAGGTGCACCCAAAGGAGCTTTTGATGCGGGACTCGACTGGTCAGAACTGGGAACAGGAGATATTTGGTTTGAATCCACATCTACAAGTTCAATCCGCAACTGTTTACCCAGCACGGCAGCAGCCCGATCCATCGTTTTAAGCGTAATTGCAACATTTTCAGGATCAAGCAATCTATCAAGAGCTGAACGACTTGTATTCATCGCGTCTGCCATCGAAGCTTTGCTAAAGCCCTGATTTTCCATCACCTGAGCAATCTGCCAAGCCAAGACGCGCTTTAGGGCGATCGCACTTACCCCTCCCAGAATCCCCTCCTCTTCTAAAAAATCATCGAAAGAAGAGCCTACATGAGTAGCATCCATCATTTTCCTGCCTCCTTTTTCTTACGCTTCAGTGCCAGAGTGCATATGATCGTTAGCTTTCAATCTCAATATACTCAGACGGCATGTAATGTATTCCCTGAGACTCGTTTGTAACCCCCAATGAGTCATAGAGAGTGAATTTTCCTTGTAGTAGAAAGAAATCTGGATTCAAGTTAACCCTAACTGCATCCGAGAACTCATTCAGCGCAACAACAATATTCGCTAAAAGGTTATCTGCAACTTTCTCCCATTTCTTAGACTCCTCAGCACACTGGTCGAAATCTTCACGCCAGGTTTTTTTCCAACTTTTATCTTCAGCCCAAAAGTCATCTCGCAAATAGCTTAACTCCTAAGAAACACACTCAGCAATATCAGGTTTAGGCACGAGATCAAAGCCTAATGATTGGGCTTTTCGCTGTAGCTGGATAAAGGTTCGTTCACGA